>JAQDPW010000018.1:0-14507 GCA_027659245.1 Streptococcaceae bacterium AM104-57 | reverse complement strand
GTGGATAGAACTGACGAAGTCAGCTCAAAACACTGTTTTGAGGTTGTGGATAGAACTGACGAAGTCAGTAACCATACCTACGGCAAGGCGACGTTGACGCAGTTTGAAGAGATTTTCGAAGAGTATTAAAATTTTATTGATAACCTTCTTCTATCGAACGTGGTTAGACAAATCTTCTTGGGCTTTTTTATTAGACTCAGCTTTTTCTTTTTGCCATTTTTCATAAAGTTCTTGGTACTGTTTAGCAGTCACTGGTTCCTTTTGCAATTCAACATATTTGTAGTTATCCGCATCTCCTTTGTGCCCAACAAATGAGAAGGCACCTGTAAACGGAATTGTCTTACGGAAGAGAGGATTAGCTCCTCCACTTTGAACTGGTAGGAAGAGAGCACTATCTGTCAACCAAGCTTGAACTTCGGCAAATTTTTCATAACGTGTTTGCGTATTTTCATTCTCATTATCTGCCGCATCCAACAACTCCTTGTAGGTAGCTAAACCGAGTTTTTCCTTGACTTCATTGTCTTTTCCTGGAGTCAAGCCAAGATTTTTCAACTGAGAACCAGAATCTGGATCCAAGAGATCAAGATAGGTTTTCGGATCTGAGAAATCCCCACTCCACCCTGAGATATCAATGTCATAGTCCTTTTGATCGGCGGTATCCGCAAAGAAGGTAGCATTGTCTTTCTCATCTGGAGACAATTGAATAATATCAATCACAACATTATCTGATCCAAGCGTTGCTTCAACGGTCTGTTTGAAGGAGCTTGCCTGCTGAACGTCCAACTTAGCAGTTTGGTCTACCAACATATCCAAGTGAATAGGGAAGGTCACGCCTTCTGCTTGCAAACTTTCTTTAGCCTTGGCTTTTTCAGGATCTAAGAAAGCTGCTTGAGCGTCGTTCAGATTGATATTTGACCACTCTGTGTACCATAGTTGACCATCTTTTCATTGACAGCATCTCCAAAGTTTTTGCCGCCGATTTGAACAAAGTTACTTGGTGTGACTGTGTTTCGAAGAATTCGATCAGCCCCATCTTCTCCATTTGTCTGTGCAGCATAGGCATGACGGTCAAAGGCAAAGTTAATAGCTTGACGGAAGTCTTTATTTTGCATAGCTAGACGAGAATCCGTCTTTTCTTTGTCCGTCTGTTTCATGGTTTGCTTGTAGCTTTGACGATTGACATTGAAGAGATAGTAGAAGGTTATAGCATTTTGAGGGGTATAGGTAATCTTATCTTCATTCCCTTTTTTCAACTGATCAAACACAGAGCTTGTTGGGAAGATACGCCCGTCTGAATAGTTACCTTCCAAGAAACCTCTAGCCAAACTATCTTGGTCTGAGCCATCATAGAAGGAAAGTTTTACTTTCTCAATCTTCACATTGTCCTTGTCCCAATAATTAGGATTCTTTTCAAACTCAATCAAAGATTTTGATGTGAATGATTTGAATAAGTATGGCCCATTTGACAGGATACTAGATGGAGTTACACTTCCAAATTCATCCCCCTTAGATTTCAAAAAGGCTTCATTAACTGGACTTAAAATTCCACCTGTTGTCTTCGAATTCCAATAGGACTCCGGCTTGTTCAAGGTATATTGGAGAGTATAGTCATTGACTGCCTTGATACCGACAGTTTCAAAGTCTGATGATTGACCCTCAACATAGTCCGCCAAACCTTTGATAGAGTCTTGCACCAAGTACAAGTTTTCTGCCTTTTTATCCGCAGCATACTTGAGACCTGTCACAAAGTCATGAGCTGTTACTTCAGCATATTCTTCTCCTTCAGAGGTATACCACTTAACACCTTGGCGAATTTTGTAAGTATAAGTCAAGCCATCTTTTGATACTGTCCATGATTCAGCCATGGAAGGAACCAGATTGCCATACTTATCATTTTCCAACAGTCCATCAATCAAGTTTGTCGTAATGCTGGATGTCGAGCCACGTGTCGAAGTAATGTAGTCTAGTGTATCTGGATTGCTAGCAAATGGTTTTATCAGATGCATTTGACTGTGTCGAGCTACAAGCTACCATCAAGAAGCTAGCACTTAAAATTCCAGCCCCTAGTAAGAGAGCTTTCTATTTTTTCTATAATAGTATATGAAATATTATACACTATTATAGAAAAAATAGAAAGCTTATACAAACTATTATTTTAGAGCAAAACAAAAGCCAGTAGACTCGAGTTCCTACTGACTTCTTTGTTGAATTCGTTTGGATTATGCAGCCAAAACTTTGCGTCCTTTACGACGACGAGCTGCCAATACGCGACGACCGTTTTTAGTTGACATACGGTTACGGAATCCGTGTTTGCGCGCACGACGTAGTTTACTTGGTTGATAAGTACGTTTCACGATGAATACCTCCTCATAGATTTTGTATTCGTTTAGCCGGCTATAAAGTGATCAGTTACTAAACATACTTTACTATTCTATCTGATTCTTTCGCATTTGTCAATAGCTCTGACAAACGTTTCCAGCTTTTTTGCTGGGGGGATAATTTGAAAATCCTTCCAATTTACTTTCGAAATCTATAAAATATCTAATGTACTAGTATAGTGGATTGAACTTAGAGTAGTACACTATGGATTCTAAAACATTTATAGAAATTAGTTTGACTTTCCTAATCTCTCTGTTCATATCTTATTTCAATCCACTATAATTTACCCAATTGGTACACTCAAAGTTCCAAGTTTTTCCTCTTGAAATCTTCCGCCTGCCTATTAAATGTAAAAGGTGCTTTCTATATTTTCCTTCTGTCACTTCTTGCATTTAAAGCAACAACACCGTAGGATGACGATTCTACCGTCTTTTAATTGGTAATAAACAAGATATTTAGCAATAATCCTTTCTAGTTATCATCGATTAAATCTCATTTTTAAAAAAACTAATATGTGTAGTTATCTAAAACCTCTATCTATTTTTCTTAAACAACACAAAAACGCTCTAGACGTAAAAATAGTTGTTATCCTAGTTGATTAAAAAAATCTCTGATTTCCTCATCTTTTATAAAATAATATATAATTTTCCCCTCTCTTCTAGTGTCCAAGATGTTTTGATTGGCTAGTTTACGAAGATGGTGGGAGGCAGATGCCATACTGAGATCTAGTAAACAGGCTATATCACAGACACAGAGTTCTTCAACAGCAAGGAGATAAAAGATGATATTTATCTGTTTATTATCGGTAAACTTTGTTAAAATGCGAAGTGATTTTTGGACTTTTTCCTTTTCAAGGTAGTTCATTGCGGTTGTAACATTTTGTTGATTTATAATATTCACTTGGCAGATACTATCTTTTTTCATAATATTTTCTCCTAGCCTAACATAGTCCATAGCATGTCAAAGCTGTTGTTTTCAATCAGGATATACATCCCCAATCCTAAATAGACAACGGCAATAAACCATCTGCTATATTTTTCCAAAGTTTCTCCAACAGAAGGGACTTGTGCTAATTTTTGGGCAGAAAAAACCAAGAGATAAATCATGACTAGAAAAGTAAGTAAAGTCACTATCAAATTCGCTAAATTCAAGGTGGTAAAATATGGGACAAAGACACCAATATTGTCAGCGCCACAACTTGCAAAAGTAATCATAGCGACTAGAAAAATCAGGTTTTTATTGTCTTTTCGCAAACCATCTTTTGCAATAGCTTCTCCATCAGAATCTCCTAAAAGCAAAACTTTGAATCCTAGGAAAATTGGAATCAAACCGAGCAAACCTAAAATCTCTTTACTAGGAATATAATTTAAGACAAATGCAAAAAGTAAACTTAGCAATATTAGACTAACAGAGCCTAGAAATTGTCCTAAATAGATGTTAATGATGTCTTTTCTGCTTTTTCTTTTGGCAAAAAATAACATTAGGATAATAAGTAAGTCTACGGCTGTCCCAGAATACAGGATTATTGAAGTAACAACATTTTGAATCATAAAACACCTCATTCAAATATATTTTTGAATGTATTTTAACATTAAACTTTGTAGATGTCAACTTCAGCTCCATCAAAATATAGATAAGAAGGTAGTGTACCAAACATTAAAAAGCTCTGCCATCGAAATGATAGCAGGGCTTAATTTCAATATCTAAATGATATATTTATCTAAAAAAGGTAGTGAAAAAGGTAGAGTTTGAATTGAAATACAGTGCAACATATCGCATTTGGCAAAAAGAAAAAACGCTTTAAATCAGCGTTTTTCCTATGTATTGATTCGTATTGAATGCTTACTTCACTTCTGTAAACACAACGTGTTTGCGAAGTTTTGGTGAGTATTTCTTCAATTGAAGACGGTCTGGAGTGTTACGTTTGTTTTTAGAAGTAAGGTACAAGCGTTCACCAGATTCTTTGTGTTCAAGTGTAATATTTACGCGCATGGTATCTCCCTTCTATTATTCAGCTGATGCAGCTTTAGCGATTTTACGTCCTTTGTAGTATCCTTTAAGTGATACACGGTGAGAACGTGAGTAATCTCCAGTAGTTTCGTCAAAGTTTACAGATGGAGCTGTTACTTTGTAGTGTGTACGACGTTTGTTTTTCTTCGCTTTTGAAGTGCGACGTGCAGGTACTGCCATTTTGATTTCTCCTTTTAAGATATAAATTCAGTTAGGTTTGATTTTCATCAACTTTAATAGTATATCAAAACTTTTTTGTAAAGTAAAGTTACTTGACAAAAAAAGATTAAAAAATTTTCCTATCCAAGGTTCTGGATAGGAAAATAAATTAAATATCAATCTCAAATGGTTCATCAATAGTTTCTGAGACGTATTTCCCGTCTTTTTTTCGTTGTTTGACACATTCGGTGAGAAGATATTCAATTTGCCCGTTGACTGATCGAAAGTCATCTTCTGCCCATGATGCGAGTGCAGCGTATAGCTTATTCGAGAGTCGAAGGGGGATTTGCTTTTTTTTAGCTTCTGCCATTTCTAATAAAGGCTTCCTGTATTGACAATTGGTTGTGCATCATGATTGCCACAGAGAACGACTAGGAGATTTGAAACCATCGCTGCTTTTCGTTCTTCGTCAAGTTCTACTAATTCTCCTTCATTGAGACGTTCTAGTGCCATTTCAACCATTCCTACAGCGCCATCTACAATCATCTTGCGTGCATCGATAATGGCTGATGCTTGTTGACGTTGAAGCATAACAGCTGCAATTTCTGGAGCGTAAGCTAGGTAAGTAATACGTGCTTCAAGGATTTCCAAACCAGCGTCCTCTACACGACTTTGAATTTCCTCACGAATGCGACTAGCTACAATCTCGCTAGAACCTCGGAGGCTACCTTCATCTGCTTGCCCGTCACCTGTAGTATCCACATTAGGAGACACATCGTAAGGATAGATACGGACAATATTACGGAGGGCACTATCACACTGCAATGAAAGGTATTCTTTGTAGTTATCAACGTTGAAGACTGCTTTGGCTGTATCGACTACACGCCAAGTAACGGCAATTCCGATTTCCACGGGATTTCCTAGACAATCATTGATTTTTTGGCGAGAATTGCTCAAGGTCATAACTTTGAGGGAAATCTGTTTCTTGCCAATTTCAAGGTTTACGTCATTACCATTTGATGATTTCATCCCTGAAAAAGAAGATTTTGTGCTAACGTCACCACTTTGACCAAGTCGAGTGTGATTTGCAGGGTTGACCGCTATGCTAAAGGGATTGACAAAGTAAAAACCAGGTTCTTTGATGGTACCTGTATAGTTACCAAAAAGAGTCAAAACCAGAGCTTCCTGAGGTTTGACAACTTTTAAACCAGCATGAGCTAGAACTGAAATTAAGATTAATAAAAGCCCGATTATAATCCCAAAAATGTTTTCTGAACCAGCACCAATGATAAATATAAAGACACCAAGTACGAGTGTCAACTCGATAAGTATCAATGCTAATATACCATTTGGTTTTGAATTGATTAGTTTTTCAGTCATCAGAATGACCTCCTGTGTTTGATATCTAAATGATATCACTTTGTTTTAAAAAGTCAATAGAAAGTTGAAAAATAATCATTAAAAACTTTCAGCCCAATAATTACTTGTAGAAGGTGAGATTATATTGTGCTGAAATACTCTTTTATTCTTATAGCTTTTACACTATAATTGTAGTTAGAAAGGAAGAGCAATGTTTGATTATAGAGCACTAGTTATTTTGATGACTTTGATGGATCATTGTGAGCTATCATTATATGAATTATCTGTTAAGGTGAGCTTACCTATAAAGGAAGTCAAAGAAGGAATAGATTATTTAGTGCCTTATCTAGCTAATAAAGGGATAGTGCTGGATAAAAAACAAGGTCGCTATAGTTTATCAAATCGTACGAAGCAGTCT
Organism: Streptococcaceae bacterium AM104-57; assembly: GCA_027659245.1. Classification (GTDB taxonomy): domain Bacteria; phylum Bacillota; class Bacilli; order Lactobacillales; family Streptococcaceae; genus Streptococcus. The sequence goes on along the minus strand of JAQDPW010000018.1, from coordinate 8,182 downwards.
TTGACAGATATTATTAAGTCGGATGAATTGGTTTTACCAAAGTCGACTCGCTTAGCCTTAATCTATCTTTACACTTTTTGCCGATTAGATTTTATATCGAATAATCATTACCAAGACTTTTTGAAAGTAAGTAAGAACACAACCCTATCTGACATTCAATCATTAAGAAAGATTATGTTAGATAATGATTTGGAGTTAGGGTACAGTAGAGCAAAAGGTTATACTTTACATGGTTCAGAGTGGAATAAGCACCGTTTAGCTTTTCAAATGGTTAGTGAGTTGCTGGAATCCTCCATAGGAATTTGGGGTTTGGATTATGTTTTATCCAGTTGGGGCTATTCATTAACTTATGATTTGATTGATCAGGTGGTTAAAGATTATTATGAAAAGTTACAGATAGTACCGATTGTTAATCAATTAAAAGTTTGCCTTTTCGGTTTAGTATTCATTATGTGTAGGTATCAAAGGGATGTTGAAAGAGTATGTCTATCAGAGACATTAGTATCCCCTATTATTCAAGATATCACGACTATTTTATTGGATACAGTGGTTGATTTGGGAATTATAGATACGGTATTTTCTGAGGATGATTATCGCTATATCACAGTTTTATTATCAAGTTGTTTTGAAGGTGAGGTAGATGTTGCTCCGGTTTACTTTAATCAATTAACAGAGGCTATTATAAGTAGAATGGAAGATATTTCTTTGTTACATTTTAAACAAAGGGAAGTGTTGAGAGAAAATCTTCGCCGCCACCTGATACCGGCTTACTATAGATTAAAGTTCGGCTTACCTAGTTCAAATGAATATGTCTTGCATGTTAAAGAACATTATCCTGACTTATTTGAGCTAGTGAAGGATTCTTTGACTCCCTTGATGGAAGCTATCGATAAACCCATACCTGATAGTGAAACAGCATATTTTGTGATCCATTTTGGAGGCTATTTAAGGAAATCAGAGACTTTACCTCAAAAATCTTATAAAGCAGCAATTATTTGTCCTAATGGGATTAGTTCTTCATTGATGTTAAAAGAGAATCTATTAGCATTGTTTCCTCAAATTGAGTTCATAGGAACCTCAAATATGGATGATTTACAGGCAAAAACTAGTAGTGATTATGATATGGTTTTTTCCACTATAAAGGTGGAGACAGAAAAGCCAAATTATCTAGTTTCTGTTATGATGACTGAAGAACAAGAAACCCAGCTAGTTGAACTGGTATCAAAAGATTTCCCAGACACAGGTTATCGAGATATTGAGCTGGATCAGATAATTAGTATAGTAAGACGATATAGTGTAATTACACAAGAATTAGAGTTAAAATTAGCATTAAAGCGATATCTCTATCAAGAAATGAACAGAAAGGAAGTATTACCATTGTTAGAAGAATTAATTACAAAAGAAACCTATCAGGTTAGTTCGAAAAAATTAGGATGGAAGGAGGCAATTCGTTTAGCAGCTAAACCGCTTTTGGATCAACATAAGATAACTGAGAACTACCCTGAGGCAATGATTCAAAAAGTAGAAGAGTTTGGGCCTTTTATTAATTTAGGGAAGGGAGTAGCAATTCCTCACGCTCGGCCAGATGAAGGTGTGAATGAAATAGGAATGTCAATGTTAGTTTTGGAAGAACCGATTTATTTATTGGATAATCCAGAACAAGAGGTAAGATTGTTGATTTGTATTGCAGCCATTGATAATGAGAGTCATTTAAAGGCTTTGTCACATTTAACAACAATTTTAAGAGATAAAAATCATGTTCAAGCCTTAATTTCATCAAAAAACTATGATGACATTAAAATGATAATTAAACAGGAGGATTAGATAATGTTAAAAATTGGTACAGCTTGTGGTTCAGGATTAGGTTCAAGTTTTATGGTACAGATGAATATTGAATCTGTATTGAGTGATTTGAATGTTTCAGATGTAGAAGTTGAACACTATGATTTAGGTGGAGCAGATCCAAATGCAGCTGATATTTGGATTGTTGGTCGTGATTTAGCTGATTCAGCTAGTCATCTTGGAGATGTTCGTATCTTAAATAGTATTATTGATATGGATGAACTACGAGAATTAATTACTAAACTTTGTGAAGAAAAAGGACTTATTTAGGAGGCTAGCGTCATGATGAAGTTCATATTGGATATTGTTAGTACACCAGCTATTTTAGTAGCTTTAATTGCAATCTTAGGATTAGTTCTTCAGAAGAAGAAATTACCTGATATTATTAAAGGTGGAATTAAGACCTTTGTTGGTTTCTTAGTTGTATCTGGTGGTGCAGGAATTGTACAAAATTCTTTGAATCCATTTGGTACCATGTTTGAACATGCTTTTCATTTATCTGGAGTTGTGCCGAATAATGAAGCAATTGTAGCTGTAGCTTTAACAACATATGGCTCAGCTACTGCAATGATTATGTTTGCAGGTATGGTGTTCAATATCTTAATTGCTCGTTTTACTCGATTCAAATATATCTTTTTAACAGGGCACCACACTCTATATATGGCGTGTATGATTGCGGTCATTTTATCAGTTGCTGGCTTTACTAGTTTGCCTCTTATCTTACTAGGAGGATTAGCACTCGGTATTATTATGAGTATTTCCCCAGCATTTGTTCAAAAATATATGGTTCAATTAACTGGAAATGATAAGGTAGCTTTAGGTCATTTCAGTTCTTTGGGATATTGGTTGAGTGGTTTCACTGGTAGCCTTATCGGTGACAAATCAAAATCAACAGAGGACATTAAATTTCCAAAGAGTTTAGCTTTTTTACGTGATAGTACTGTTAGTATTACTTTATCTATGGCAGTTATTTACATTATTGTAGCCATCTTTGCAGGGTCAGAATATATAGAAAAAGAAATCAGTAATGGTACAAGTGGTCTAGTTTATGCTTTACAATTAGCAGGTCAATTTGCAGCAGGGGTATTTGTTATTTTAGCAGGTGTTCGCCTTATTTTGGGTGAAATTGTTCCAGCCTTTAAAGGTATTTCAGAGCGTCTTGTACCTAATTCAAAACCTGCTTTGGATTGTCCGATTGTTTATACTTATGCACCTAATGCAGTTCTAATTGGATTTATCTCTAGTTTTGTTGGTGGTTTAGTAAGTATGGCAATTATGATTGCTTCAGGAACGGTTGTTATTTTACCAGGTGTTGTGCCTCATTTCTTCTGTGGAGCGACTGCAGGTGTTATTGGGAATGCATCTGGTGGTGTTCGTGGAGCTACTATTGGAGCATTTTTACAAGGTATTTTAATTAGTTTTCTTCCAGTCTTTTTAATGCCAGTTTTGGGAGGACTTGGTTTCCAAGGATCAACTTTCTCAGATGCAGATTTTGGTCTATCAGGAATTATTTTAGGAATGTTGAATCAATTTGGCTCACAAGCAGGCATTGTTATTGGTCTTGTTCTTATTCTAGCAGTTATGTTTGGAGTATCCTTTATTAAAAAGCCATCTGCAAAGGAGGAATAAGGGATGATTTTAAGTGAAAATAGAGAAGATGAGTTAAGAAAATTTGCAACAAAAATCCGATTAAATACTCTTAGAACATTGAATCATCTTGGATTCGGCCATTATGGAGGGAGTCTGTCTATAGTAGAAGTTTTAGCAGTGCTTTATGGTGAAATAATGCCGATGACTCCAGAAATATTTGCATCACGAGATAGAGATTATTTTGTTTTATCCAAGGGACATGCTGGACCAGCTTTGTACAGCACACTCTATTTGAATGGTTTCTTTGACAAAGAATTCTTATATTCTTTAAATACAAATGGAACCAAATTACCGTCTCATCCTGATAGAAATCTAACGCCGGGCATAGATATGACAACTGGCTCTTTAGGACAAGGAATTAGTGTTGCAACCGGACTTGCATATGGCCAGAGAATAAGAAAAAGTCCCTTTTATACTTATGCTATTGTTGGAGATGGTGAGTTAAATGAGGGACAATGTTGGGAGGCTATACAGTTTGCTTCTCATCAACAGTTATCTAATTTAATTGTATTTGTAGACGATAACAAAAAACAATTAGATGGTTTTACAAAGGATATTTGTAATCCAGGTGATTTTGTAGAAAAATTCTCAGCATTTGGATTTGAATCCATTAGGGTCAATGGTTCAGATATTAGAGAAATTTATGAAGGGATTATCCAATTAAAACAGTCAAATAATTCATCACCTAAGTGTATTGTATTAGATACTATTAAAGGTCAAGGGGTTCGAGAGCTGGAAGAAATGAAATCCAATCATCATCTTCGCCCTACTGTAGAGGAGAGACAAATGTTAACTTCAGTTGTAGAAAGATTAAGTCAGGAATTGGAGGAAACAGAATGATGAGAAGTAGGAAAGAATTACGACATGTGTATAGAGATTTCCTTCTAGAGGCTAACCAAAGTTATTCTGATATAGTAGTTTTAGAAGCAGACTTGTCAAGTTCTATGGCTACTAATAATCTTGAAAAGGACTTTGGAGACCGTTATGTGAATGTTGGGATCATGGAAGCAGAAATGGTCGGGCTTGCAGCAGGTTTATCTATTCAGGGGTTTAGACCTTATCTTCATACATTTGGCCCTTTTGCTTCACGAAGAGTATTTGATCAATTATTTATTTCTCTTGGATACGCACAATTGGATGCCACTGTGATTGGATCAGATGCAGGAGTAACTGCAGAAATGAATGGTGGGACACATATGCCATTTGAAGAAATTGGATTGTTACGTTTAATTCCTAAATCAATCATTTTCGAAGCAACTGATGATATCCAATTTCGTGAAATCTTGAACCAGACATTAGACTTAAAAGGACTAAAATATATTCGAACAATTAGAAAAGCTCCAGAGGCTGTATATCAAGGTGGAGAAGATTTTTCTAAAGGCTACATTGAGTTAAGACACGGTGAAGATGTTGTAATCGTTGCTTCTGGCATAATGGTTGCTCCAAGTATTCGAGTTGCGGATGAACTGTCTAAATTAGGTTATTCAGTAGGTGTGATAGATTTATTTAGAATCAAACCGATACCAGAACAGATCAAAACAATGTTAAGTGGAAAAACTATATTTACTGTAGAAAACCACAATCAGATAGGTGGCATTGGCAGCGCTTTATGTGAATTATTCTCTGATGATGGAATGACAAAAATTCATCGGATGGGTGTTCAAGAAAGATTCGGTCAAGTAGGAAAAATGGATTATCTTCTTAATGAGTATGGTTTGAGTGAATCGAATATAAAAGAGAAGGTTCTAGGGTTTTATAATGCAAGATAGATGTTAATACTCTTCGAAAATCAAATTCAAACCACGTCAGCGTCGCCTTACCGTACTCAAGTACAGCCTGCGGCTAGCTTCCTAGTTTGCTCTTTGATTTTCATTGAGTATAAATACACTGTTCTGAAGGAATTTCTGTAAAAATTACAATACGTTATTTAAAGCAAGCGGATTAAAAAGCATATTCTGGCAATCAGAAAGTGCACTGATCCGCTTGCTTGTTTTTAATTTTAAATATTTTATGTGTGTATAGAATTTTCTGAAAATTCAAGAATTTTCTTCTGTTCATTGCTTTTAAAATGTGCTATAATAGTAAAAACTGAAATGGGAGGGAACAAATGACTGAATTAGATAAACGTCACCGCAGTAGCATTTATGACAGTATGGTAAAATCACCAAACCGTGCCATGCTTCGTGCGACTGGTATGACAGATAAGGACTTTGAAACACCGATTGTAGGAGTGATTTCGACTTGGGCGGAAAATACACCATGTAACATCCACTTGCATGATTTTGGGAAATTGGCTAAAGAAGGTGTCAAATCTGCAGGTGCTTGGCCTGTGCAGTTTGGGACCATTACCGTAGCGGATGGAATTGCCATGGGAACGCCTGGTATGCGGTTCTCTTTGACATCTCGTGATATCATCGCGGACTCTATCGAGGCGGCTATGGGTGGTCACAACGTGGATGCCTTCGTCGCTATCGGTGGTTGTGACAAGAACATGCCTGGTTCTATGATTGCCATTGCCAACATGGACATCCCAGCCATTTTCGCCTACGGTGGTACTATTGCACCGGGAAATCTTGATGGAAAAGATATTGACCTGGTTTCTGTCTTTGAAGGAATCGGGAAATGGAACCACGGTGACATGACAGCTGAGGACGTAAAACGTCTTGAATGTAATGCCTGCCCTGGACCTGGTGGTTGCGGCGGTATGTACACGGCTAATACTATGGCTACTGCTATCGAAGTTTTGGGCTTGAGTTTGCCAGGTTCTTCTTCTCACCCAGCTGAATCTACTGATAAGAAAGAAGACATCGAAGCAGCCGGTCGTGCAGTTGTCAAAATGCTTGAACTTGGTATCAAACCTTCAGATATCTTGACTCGTGAAGCCTTTGAAGATGCCATTACAGTGACAATGGCTCTGGGTGGTTCTACAAATGCCACTCTTCACTTGCTTGCCATTGCCCATGCGGCTAATGTTGATTTGTCACTTGAGGACTTCAATACGATTCAAGAACGTGTGCCTCACTTGGCTGACTTGAAACCATCTGGACAGTATGTCTTCCAAGACCTCTACGAAGTTGGTGGTGTACCTGCGGTTATGAAATATCTCTTGGCAAATGGATTCCTTCATGGAGACCGTATCACATGTACTGGTAAGACTGTCGCTGAAAACTTGGCTGACTTTGCAGATCTTACTCCAGGTCAAAAAGTTATCATGCCACTTGAAAATCCTAAACGTGCGGACGGTCCGCTTATCATCTTGAACGGTAATCTTGCTCCTGACGGTGCGGTTGCCAAAGTATCAGGTGTTAAAGTTCGTCGTCACGTTGGTCCAGCTAAGGTCTTTGACTCAGAAGAAGATGCGATTCAGGCCGTTCTGACAGATGAAATCGTTGATGGCGATGTTGTCGTTGTTCGTTTCGTTGGACCTAAGGGTGGTCCTGGTATGCCTGAGATGCTATCACTTTCATCCATGATCGTTGGTAAAGGTCAAGGAGACAAGGTTGCCCTCTTGACAGATGGGCGTTTCTCTGGTGGTACTTATGGTCTAGTTGTTGGACATATTGCTCCTGAAGCTCAGGATGGTGGACCAATTGCCTACCTCCGTACAGGCGATATCGTTACGGTTGACCAGGATACCAAAGAAATTTCCATGGCCGTATCAGAGGAAGAACTTGAAAAACGCAAGGCAGAAACAACCTTGCCACCGCTATACAGCCGTGGTGTCCTCGGAAAATATGCCCATATCGTATCATCTGCTTCACGCGGAGCCGTGACAGACTTCTGGAATATGGACAAGTCAGGTAAAAAATAAACTCAAAAAGAGGCTGGGCAAAAAGTCTTTAAAATCATAAAAACGCATAGTATCAGGTATTGAACAACCTTGATACTATGCGTTTTATTGTAGGAAGATTTACTTGATTTTCTCCTAAAATTGAGTTTTTGCCCAACCTCTTCTTTTCATCTTCAAAAGTGATTTGCCTGCTTATACTCAATAAAAATCAAAGAGCAAATTAGAAAGCTAGGCGCAGGCAGTACTTGAGTACGACAAGCCGACGCTGACGTGGTTTGAATTTGATTTTTGAAGAGTATTAACGAGGTGGTAGTCCAAGTGCTATACGTCCATAGCGACTGATGCGTGTAATCTTCCAGGCAGGTGACCAGGTAACTTCAACCTTGACATCCTCAATTCCATCAATTTGTTTAAAACCTGCGACAATTTCGATAGGCAGACTTTCTGCACAGTCACAGGCAGTATCCGTGAAGGTCATAACAACTGTACAAAGTCCATTTTCGTCCAAGTCAATCTCGTAAATCAATCCAAGGTTGTAAACATCCAATTCCACATCTGTATCAAAAACCTTCTCTAGTTTTTCGATGATTTGGTCTTTTAAGGCCAAAGCGCGATCATTGATTTTGATATCGTCTCTCATTACAGTCCCTCCACGTGATAAATATCCTCTATTTTCTCATAATTCTGACAATTTGGCAAGTTTTTCCCAATCAAGACTTAATTTGCCATGAAACTCAAAGAACAGACTAAGACTAGGTCATGGATTGGGCAAAGCACTGCTTTAAGATTGCTGACAAGATAGATAAACCGATAAGCTGAAGACCTCGATATAGTCTAAAGGAATTATAATAGATTGAATATAGAACAGTACACTACGATTGCTAAAGATATTTCTAGAAA
>JAQDPW010000017.1 GCA_027659245.1 Streptococcaceae bacterium AM104-57 | reverse complement strand
CAAACATTGGAAGCTGTCATTGATAAGCTTCAAGAAGTTATTCAAGGACTGGAAAAAAGCGTTTTAAAGTCCACTGTCAGCAGACAATGGACAAAGTTGCTTTTTGAAAATAATTGAGTATCAGGAGCAAATGAAGTAAATCTTCCCACAATAAAACGCATAGTATCAAGGTTTTTCAACACCTGATATTATGCGTTTTTTGATTTTAAAGACTTTTTGCCCAGCCTCTTTTTATATTTTATTGCTGCCCTTGTGTATTTTGTGGGGCTGGATTTTGTTGTTGACTATTTGTGGTTGTGTTTGGTACTGAGGCATTTGGATTGGTAGTGCCATTCGTATTATCATTCGAAGAGATTGGACTTTCAGTTGTTGAAGTTGTACTTGAACTTGAGCTTGAGCTCTCTGTTGTCGAACTTGCTTGAGTTGACTGTGGAATCCAGTTGTTACGAGCACCGTTCTTAAAGACGTATTCGCCGTTGCGATACAAACCTTCAGGCATTGTCCAATCACCAGGATGATCATCCTCTGACAGATATCCCATCATTGAGCGGTAGATATTTGCAGCGACTCTAAATCCATCTCCTACGATTGGAGTAAGACGATTTGAGTAACCAGTCCAAACGGCCATTGAATACTTACGAGTATATCCTACGAACATTTCATCTGGAGCAACATACCCAGTGTTCTTAATGTAGTTCTCAATTTCATCGTCTGTATAGTTTGAAGTACCAGTTTTACCAGCTTGTGGAAGCCATGACATGTAGGCTCCACGACCAGTTCCGTAAGTTAATACGGTTTTCATCATTTCTGTCATCATGTAGGCGGTTGTTTCCTTCATGGCGCGAGTACCTTGGTCTGAAAACTCTTTTGAACTGCCATCACTAAAGACAACTTTATTGATATACATTGGTTTGTGATAGATACCGCCGTTAGCAAAGGCAGCATAGGCAGCAGCCATTTTTTCACTACTTGCTCCGTACTGTTTATGAGATTCAACTGTATTACTTGAGATAGCATTTGCGTATACCATTGATTGGTAATCAATTCCTAAACCATTCAAGAAGGTCTTAGCATGGTCTAATCCAACTTTTTCAAGTGTTTTAACGGCTGGTACGTTACGAGATTGTTGAATTGCGTACTGGAGAGTGATATTTCCAAAGTAGGTTTTATCCCAGTTATAGACAGGAATGTCTGTTCCAGGATAGTTATAAGGGGCATCATTAATCGTTGCTGCAGTAGAGTCGAAGATTCCGTACTCAAGTGCAGGGGCGTAGTCTGTGATTGGTTTCATAGTAGAACCCCAGTCACGGTTTGTTTCGACGGCTTGGTTAATACCGAATGAAACATTACTTGATTGGTGTCTAGAACCAAGTTGAGCGATGACTTTACCATTTGTAACATCAACGATAGTAGAAGCAGCTTGAAGGTCATCATCTGGATAGTCAACGTATTCGTCTGTATTGTAAACATCCCAAAGGCGTTTTTGTACCTCTTGGTCGACGTTTGTATAGACTTCCATACCTGTTGTTAATAGATTATAACCTGTCTCTTGTTCTACTTGGTCAATAACCTCTTTAAGATAGTTATCCATGTACTGTGGATAGCTATTAACAGATTTTAGACTTTGAAGTCCATCTGTGATTGGGGTATTGATGGCTGTTTCATATTGTTCGGCTGTAAGGTATCCTTGCCTTTGCATTTCTGACAAAACAAGGTTTCGTCTTTCAAGGGCAGCTTCAGGATGAGAATAAGGATCGTATTGGTTTGGAGCCTGTGGCATACCTGCTAAGAGTGCTAGCTGTGGAATGGACAAATCTTTGAGATCCTTACCATAGTAGTTTTCTGCAGCAGTCTGCATACCATAGTTACCATTTGACATGTAGACCTTATTGACGTAATAGGTCAAGATTTCTTGCTTAGTTGCAGTTCGCTCTAGCTGGATAGCCAACCAAGCCTCTTGAACTTTACGGGATAGGGTTTGATCAGCTGTTGATGTTGAGAAATAAGTCAGCTTAATCAACTGCTGGGTCAAGGTTGATCCCCCTTGAAGACCACCATTGCTTCGAAGGTTACGAAGGAAAGCTCCTGCTATACGAATGCTATCAATTCCTCTGTGGTTAAAGAAGCGATGATCCTCGATAGAGACAATCGCATTGACAAGATCAGTAGGAATGTCACTACTTTGAGCATTGACACGACGTTCAGCACCTAAATCTGCGATGAGTTCATTTTTGCTATCATAAATTTTACTTGATGTAGTTGCAACAAGTTTGCTTTCAGATAGTTCAGGAGCCTTGTTTGCATAGTGAAGAAATACACCACCACCAAGCAGGAAAGCTGCGATAAATAAGCTAATCACACCAATGCTGAGGTATTTAACGATGCGCAAGATAGTTTGTTTGTTCATATTGTTTTACCACCTAGTAAATGTTGTTTGACTGTATCAAGGTAAGGAATTTGTGGAAAAGCAGACTGCTCAATCACATAACCGAATTCTTTGATATAGTCAAGCGGCATTGACTTTTTTCCCATATCCTGATGATAAAAACGGATGAGGTCAAGTGCCGGCAATAAATACGTTTCTTGATAAGAAGAAAAATGAAGAAGGACAAAGCAAATTCCTTTTTGTTCAAGGACTTGTTCCATATGCCGAATCTGATGAGGATGGAAGTTCTTCATCGGAATCGCATGTTTTTGCTTGGTTTCCTTGGCTTCGAAATCGATGTAAAACCCTTCATAAACTCCAGAATAATCGGTAGTCGATGCTTGTCTAAAATAAGCTTCAACAATCTTAGCCCGACTACGCTGCGGATAGTCGACGCGGACAATCTGAACAGGAGTAGGTTTCTTATGGATAACAGCCAAACCGTGTGTCAGATAATAATCGTTTGTAGCATTGATCATCTTCTCAAAGGTCATCCCACGATTTGCGAAATTTTTAGTTTGTGAGGTGACTGGTTGTTTTTTTTTCGATGAAAGTTTATGAGGATAGTTGACCATAATTCTCCTTATTGGTACAATAACATCACTCTATTATACCATAAAAGTGCACAGAAAGGGTGAAAAAATGCATACAGCCTTGGTTTTAGGCTATTCTAGCTTTGATTTAGGATTGTTTAATAACAAAGATATTCGTTTAAAAATTATTAAAAAAGCCATTCGTAGAGATTTGGAAAAAATGGCAGACGAAGGGTTGAAATGGTTGGTATTTACGGGAACTCTGGGATTTGAACACTGGGTTTTAGAGGTGGCTAGAGATATGAAAGATGACTTTGGTTTCCAACTTGCCACTATCTTTGATTTTGAAACTCATGGGGAAAACTGGAATGAGGGGAATCGGGTTAAACTTAGTGAATTTAAACAAGTTGATTTTGTTAAATACGCCTATCCAAATTACGAGCACAAGGGTCAATTACGAGATTATCAACTTTTCTTACTTGAAAATACAGATGGCGCCTATCTTTTTTATGATGAAGAAAATGAAACAAAACTGAAGTATGTTTACGAACTGATGAAAAAGAAAGACAATTATGTTACAAAAAGATTAACATTTGAAGACTTGAATGAAGTAGCTGAAAATTTTTCCGAAAATTGAGCCTTTGACCTTGCTTTTTGTTTGCCTTTTTTTATATAATAATACTAGCAACTGAGAATGGAGAGAGACATGGCAAGTATTATTTTTACAGCAAAAGATATTTTTGAGCAGGATTTTGGAAGAGAAGTACGTGGATATAGTAAAGCAGAGGTTGATGAATTCTTGGATGACGTCATCAAGGATTATGAAACTTATGCAGCATTAGTAAAATCATTGCGTTCAGAAATCGCGGAACTCAAAGAAGAATTGGCGAAAAAACCTCAAGTGACACCAGCAACTTCTGAATCAGCAGATCATGGAAGTACGACTTCTATGACAAACTTTGATATTTTGAAACGTTTGAATCGTCTTGAAAAAGAAGTATTTGGCAAACAAATCTTGGATAATTCTGATTTCTAAGAATGATTTTGTTGTGCAATTTTTGGATAATCGCGTGAAGAGAGTTTCTTTTCATGAGGAAAGTCCATGCTAGCACAGGCTGTGATGCCTGTAGTGTTTGTGCTAGGCGAAACCATAAGCCTAGGGACGAGAAATCGTTACGGCAGTTGAAATGGCTAAGTCTTTTGATAGGTCAGAGTAGGCTTGAAAGTGCCACAGTGACGGAGTCTCTCTGGAAACGGAGAGAGTGGAACGCGGTAAACCCCTCAAGCTAGCAACCCAAATTTTGGTCGGGGCATGGAGTGCGCGGAAACGAACGTAGTACTCTGACTGCTAGCAGCTAGAGCTGCTAGTGGTAGACAGATGATTATCGAAGGAAGTGGTCCTAGTCACTTCTGGAACAAAACATGGCTTATAGAAAATTGCATATAGGTTGGGGCTGAGAAAACTTTCTCAACCTCATTTTTTAAAGTGAATAAAGAAAGGTCTACAAAAGACTGAAATGAAACAAACATTTAATTTAATTGCAACTGCTGCGGCGGGTTTGGAAGCTGTAGTTGGGCGTGAGGTACGCAATCTTGGTTATGATTGTCAAGTTGAGAATGGCCGTGTTCGTTTTCAAGGTGATGTGAAAGCAATCATCCAAACAAACTTGTGGCTAAGAGCTGCGGATAGAATCAAAATCGTCGTGGGAACTTTTCCTGCAAAGACATTTGAAGAACTCTTTCAAGGTGTTTTTGCCTTAGATTGGGAGAACTATCTCCCGCTTGGAGCCCGTTTCCCAATTGCCAAGGCTAAGTGTGTCAAGTCAAAATTACACAATGAGCCAAGTGTGCAGGCGATTTCTAAGAAGGCAGTTGTTAAGAAATTACAAAAACATTATGCACGACCAGAGGGCGTTCCTCTCATGGAAAATGGTCCAGAGTTCAAGATTGAAGTTTCCATTTTGAAAGATGTAGCGACTCTTATGATTGATACAACTGGGTCAAGTCTCTTTAAACGTGGTTACCGTACTGAAAAAGGTGGAGCTCCGATCAAAGAAAATATGGCAGCTGCGATTTTGCAACTTTCTAACTGGTACCCTGATAAGCCTTTGATTGATCCAACCTGTGGTTCGGGAACTTTTTGTATTGAGGCGGCTATGATTGCGCGCAAGATGGCGCCTGGTTTGCGTCGTTCTTTTGCCTTTGAAGAATGGAACTGGGTTAGTGACCGTTTGATTCAAGAAGTTCGCACAGAGGCAGCTAAGAAAGTGGATCGTGAGTTGGAACTAGATATTATGGGCTGTGATATTGATGCTCGCATGGTGGAAATTGCTAAGGCCAATGCCCAGACAGCAGGAGTATCTGGAGATATTCTCTTTAAACAGATGCGTGTGCAGGATTTACGTACGGACAAGATTAACGGAGTTATTATCTCTAACCCACCTTATGGGGAACGTCTGTCAGATGATGCAGGAGTAACTAAACTTTATGCTGAAATGGGTGAGGTTTTTGAACCGCTCAAAACTTGGAGTAAGTTTATCCTAACTAGTGATGAAGCCTTTGAAAGCAAATATGGTAGTCAGGCGGACAAGAAGCGTAAACTGTATAACGGAACCTTAAAAGTTGATTTGTATCAATATTTCGGTCAGCGTGTTAAACGTCAAGAGTTAAAATAGAAAGGGATACTCATGAGTAAGAAAAGACGGAATCGTCATAAAAAAGAAAACCAAGAACCGCGATTTGATTTTGATGAAGCAAAAGAGTTAACGGTTGGACAAGTTATTCGAAAAAATGAAGAAATCGAAGCAGGAGTTACTCCTGCTGATACCATTTTGGACAAATACATTAAACAACACCGTGAAGAAATCGAGGCTGACAAATTTGCAAACATTCAGGCTAAGAAAGAGGAACTTCAAAGTTTAGATGATTTGCTTCAAGAGGCTAAAGAAACGATTGAAGAAGAGGCAGAATCAGTAGAAGAAGTTTCTGAATCAGAGGAGTTTGATGAAGAAGAGGGAAAAGAAGGTCAAGAATTCATCCTCCCACCACTAGAAGAAACCTTGGTTATGGATAAAAACCTAGTGGAAAATGTAACAGAGCCTTTTTCGGCCGAGGATGATGATGCTTTGCAAGAGGAATATCAATCCTTATCTCGCTCTGCTCAAGCAGAAGATGAGCCACAAAACAAAAAGCTGTGGGTCATCTTGTCAGCTCTTTTAGCGATTGTTGTCTTGATTATTGGGGGTAGCTACTACGTTTATCGTCAAATTACGCGTTCTTCCCAAGAAATTCAGTCTCAGTCATCTGATGCAAGTTTGGTAAGCAATCAAACAATTCTCAATCAATTTAACAGTCTTTATGATACTTTTTATACTGATGAGAATAAAACTGCCCTAAAAAATAGTCAGTTTAGTCAACTGAATCAGCTCAAAGAACTTTTAGATAAACTTGAGGGAGCTAGTGAGCATACTCTTGCCAAATCAAAATACGCTAGTCTCGAAACACAAATCAAAGCGGTACAAGATGTTAATGCTCAATTTGAAACACCAGCTATCACAGATGGTGTTCTAAATACAAATGCTAAAGTAAAGGCAGATGCCAAATTTACCGAAGTTAAGACTGGGAATACTGAAATTGATAAACTGCTAGATAAGGCTATTAGTCTCGGTAAGAGTCAACTTTCAAGTTCTACAAGCTCAAGCAGTAGTCAATCAAGTTCATCAAGCCAAACAGAGTCAAACTCAGCAACTGAAAGTAATGCTAGCAGCTCTGCTAATGCATCAACTTCAGCGGGTGAAACAGCCTCAGCAAATAATATCCTTGATAGTGGATTATCAAGTGATGGCGTCAATCTACAAAGAGGTGTTAGTCGTGTTCCTTATAACCAATCAGCTATTAATGATAGCAGTAATCCTGCTTGGGAATTTACGGATGGTGTCCTTGAACGCATTCTTGAGACTTCGCGTGCGCGTGGCTACATTACAGGTAACCAATATATTTTGGAACCTGTGAATATTGTTAATGGTAATGGTTACTATAATCTTTATAAACCAGATGGTACCTATCTCTTTACCCTTAATTGTAAGACAGGTTACTTTGTAGGGAATGGTTCTGGACATGCGGATGATTTAGACTACTAGTCAAATTGTTACAAAATTCTTTCTTTTCACAGATAAACATGATAAAATAAAACATATTAAACAAGAGGAGTGTCACATGACAAAAGCTAACTTTGGTGTTGTTGGTATGGCCGTAATGGGTCGTAACCTTGCCCTTAATATTGAATCTCGTGGTTATACAGTTGCTATTTATAACCGTAGTAAAGAAAAAACTGAAGATGTAATTGCTTGCCATCCTGATAAAAACTTCGTGCCAAGCTATGATATCGAAAGCTTCGTAAACTCAATTGAAAAACCACGTCGTATCATGCTTATGGTTCAAGCAGGACCTGGTACAGATGCGACCATCCAAGCCCT
This sequence comes from Streptococcaceae bacterium AM104-57, assembly GCA_027659245.1. Classification (GTDB taxonomy): domain Bacteria; phylum Bacillota; class Bacilli; order Lactobacillales; family Streptococcaceae; genus Streptococcus. The sequence continues at coordinate 37,441 of JAQDPW010000017.1, read as the reverse complement.
TCTTCCACACTTAGATAAAGGTGATATCTTGATCGATGGAGGGAATACTTTCTACAAAGATACCATCCGTCGTAATGAAGAATTGGCGAACTCAGGTATCAACTTTATCGGTACAGGTGTTTCTGGTGGTGAAAAAGGTGCCCTTGAAGGACCATCTATCATGCCTGGTGGACAAAAAGAAGCTTATGACTTGGTAGCAGATGTTCTTGAAGAAATCTCTGCAAAAGCTCCAGAAGATGGAAAACCATGTGTAACTTACATCGGTCCTGATGGAGCTGGTCACTATGTAAAAATGGTCCACAATGGGATTGAGTACGGTGACATGCAATTGATCGCAGAAAGCTACGATCTTATGCAACACTTGCTTGGTCTTTCTGCAGAAGACATGGCTGAAATCTTTACTGAGTGGAACAAGGGTGAATTGGACAGCTACTTGATCGAAATCACTGCTGACATCCTTGGACGCAAAGACGACGAAGGTCAAGATGGACCAATCGTTGATTATATCTTGGATGCTGCAGGAAACAAGGGAACTGGTAAATGGACTAGCCAATCAGCTCTTGACCTTGGTGTGCCATTGTCACTCATTACTGAGTCAGTATTTGCCCGTTACATCTCAACTTACAAAGAAGAACGTGTACATGCCAGCAAGGTGCTTCCAAAACCAGCTGCTTTCAAATTTGAAGGCGATAAGGCTGAATTGATTGAAAAAATCCGTCAAGCCCTTTACTTCTCAAAAATCATCTCATACGCCCAAGGTTTTGCGCAATTGCGTGTAGCTTCTAAAGAAAACAACTGGAACTTGCCATTTGCGGACATCGCTTCTATCTGGCGTGATGGATGTATCATCCGTTCTCGTTTCTTGCAAAAGATCACAGATGCTTACAACCGTGATGCAGATCTTGCTAACCTTCTTTTGGATGAGTACTTCTTGGATGTAACAGCTAAGTACCAACAATCAGTTCGTGATATCGTAGCTCTTGCTGTTCAAGCTGGTGTACCAGTACCAACATTCTCAGCAGCTATCACTTACTTTGACAGCTACCGTTCAGCTGACCTTCCAGCTAACTTGATCCAAGCACAACGTGACTACTTTGGTGCCCACACTTACCAACGTAAAGACAAAGAAGGAACATTCCACTACTCTTGGTATGACGAAAAATAAGTAGGTCAGCCATGGGGAAACGGATTTTATTACTTGAGAAAGAAAGAAATCTAGCTCATTTTTTAAGTCTGGAACTCCAAAAAGAGCAATACCGAGTTGATCAGGTAGAAGAGGGACAAAAAGCCCTCTCCATGGCTCTTCAGACAGACTATGACTTGATTTTACTGAATGTTCATCTAGGGGATATGACAGCCCAGGATTTTGCAGATAACTTGAGTCGATCCAAGCCAGCTTCGGTGATCATGATCTTGGACCATCGAGAAGAATTGCAAGACCAACTTGAAACAATCCAACGTTTCGCTGTTTCATACATCTATAAACCAATCATTATCGATGATTTGGTCAGTCGTATTTCAGCTATCTTCCGAGGTAGAGATTTCATCGACCAACACTGTAGTCAGATGAAGGTTCCGACAGCTTATCGTAATCTGCGTATGGATGTTGAACACCATACCGTCTATCGTGGCGAGGAGATGATTGCTCTGACACGTCGTGAATATGACCTCTTAGCCACCCTTATGGGAAGCAAGAAGGTTTTGACTCGTGAGCAATTGCTGGAAAGTGTTTGGAAGTATGAGAGTGCGACCGAAACCAATATTGTGGATGTTTATATCCGTTATCTACGTAGTAAACTTGACGTGAAAGGTCAAAAGAGCTACATTAAAACCGTGCGTGGTGTTGGTTACACTATGCAAGAATAGAAAGCAGTTGCAGTTTTGTAACTGCTTTTTTAGATTTCTATTAGAATGTTGACATGTGAATTGATCTTTGCTACAATCATTTTGGAGGAAACAAGAATGAAATTTTTGAAAAAAATGATGCAAGTTGGACTCGCAGTCTTCTTCTTTGGTCTGTTAGCAATAAGTACAGTATTTGCGGATGATTTAGATTCTGAAGGTTGGAAATTTGTTCAAGAAAATGGTAGAACCTACTACAAGAAGGGTGACATCAAAGAAACGGCCTGGCGAGTGATTGATGGGAAAACCTACTTTTTTGACTATATGGGAGAAATGGTAGTAGGTTGGCAGTATATTCCTATGCCAGATGAAGGTAGTACCATTGGTCCTTACCCCAATGGGATCAGATTAGAATATATGCCAATGTCAAAATGGTATTACTTTAATCAAGATGGCGTACTACAAGAATTTGTTGGTTGGCAACAATTAGAGGCTAAGGATTCGTTAAATGTTGGCAAAAAACATGGTGAAGGCTTTGAAGGCCCAGAAGTTCTTAAATTAGCATACTATTACTTTGATCAAGACCATTCTTTAAAAACAGGTTGGCTTTATGATCAGTCTAACTGGTATTACCTAGCAAAAACAGGTTCTTCAGGGAAAGACTACCTTGGTGGTGAGAAACGTTCTGGTTGGATTAACGACAATTCAACTTGGTACTATCTCGATCCAACAACTGCTGCAATGCAAACAGGTTGGCAATATCTTGGTAACAAATGGTACTACCTTCGTTCATCAGGTGCTATGGCGACAGGTTGGTATCAAGATGGTTCAACTTGGTATTACCTAGATGCTCAAAACGGTGATATGAAAACATGTTGGATTTATGTCGGTAATAAATGGTACTATCTCCGTTCATCAGGAGCCATGGCAACAGGCTGGTATCAAGACGGCTCAACTTGGTATTATCTTGATGCTCAAAACGGTGATATGAAGACAGGTTGGGCTTCTATCAATGGCTATTGGTATTACCTCCGTTCATCAGGAGCTATGGCGACAGGCTGGCTTCAAGATGGTTCAACTTGGTACTACCTAAATGCAGGTAATGGAGATATGAAGACAGGCTGGTTCCAGGTCAATGGCAAATGGTACTATGCTTATAGCTCAGGTGCCTTAGCTGTAAATACCACAGTAGGTGGTTACTACGTCAACTATAATGGCGAGTGGGTTCAGTAATGAAAACAAGCGATTGTGAAGGAAACAATCGCTTTTTTTGTGAAAATATAATAAAATAGAAAGGAATAAAGTTCTAAAATTTTATCTAGAAAAAGACGGTTTTCGTCTGATAGAAGGATTAAATGACAAAAGAAGTTGGTGTCGGTCAGGCACATAGTAAAATTATTTTGATAGGAGAGCATGCAGTCGTTTATGGCTATCCAGCCATCTCTTTACCGCTTTTAGAGGTAGAGGTGACTTGTCGGGTAGTCCCAGCAGCAACACCATGGCGTCTGTTTGCAGAGGACACCTTGTCCATGGCTGTCTATGCTTCTCTCGAGTATCTAAATATCAAAGATGCTTGCATCCGTTGTCAAATTGACTCGGCTATTCCAGAAAAGCGGGGAATGGGGTCTTCAGCAGCCATTAGCATTGCAGCCATTCGAGCGGTATTTGATTATTACAAAGCGGAACTTCCACATGACGTGTTAGAGATTTTGGTCAATCGGGCGGAGATGATTGCCCATATGAATCCTAGTGGTTTGGATGCCAAGACCTGTCTTAGTGACCAACCTATCCGTTTTATCAAGAATGTTGGTTTTGAAGAATTAACCATGGATTTGTCAGCTTATCTGGTTATTGCAGATACTGGAGTTTATGGACATACTCGTGAAGCTATCCAAGTTGTTGAGAGCAAGGGCAAGGATGCCTTACCTTTCTTGCATGCGCTAGGAGAGTTGACCCAAGAAGCAGAAGAAGCAATAAAAACAAAAGATGCCGTGAAGCTGGGAGAAATTCTAACCAAAGCTCATGGAAATCTAAAAGAAATCGGAGTTAGTAGCCCTGAGGCAGATGCCTTGGTAGAAACTGCTCTTGCACATGGATCTCTAGGCGCCAAGATGAGTGGTGGAGGTCTAGGAGGCTGCATCATCGCCTTGGTTGCTAATGTCAGTCAAGCACAAGAACTCGCAGAAAGATTAGAAGAGAAAGGAGCTGTTCAGACATGGATCGAAAGCCTGTAACAGTACGTTCCTATGCCAATATTGCTATTATCAAATATTGGGGTAAGAAAGCAGAAAAAGAGATGGTTCCTGCGACTAGCAGTATCTCTCTAACCTTAGAAAATATGTATACGGAGACAACACTTTCTCCTTTACCAGCAGATGCAAGCTCGGATGCTTTCTACATCAATGGTCAGTTGCAAAACGAAGCTGAGCATGTCAAAATGAGTAAAATCATTGACCGCTACCGTCCTGAAGGAGCAGGTTTTGTTCGTATTGACACCAAGAACAATATGCCAACAGCGGCAGGTCTTTCTTCAAGTTCTAGTGGTTTGTCTGCCCTAGTCAAAGCCTGCAATGCTTACTTCCAATTAGGGCTAGATCGTAAAGAATTAGCTTTGGAAGCTAAGTTCGCATCTGGTTCTTCATCTCGTAGTTTTTATGGACCGATAGCAGCTTGGGATAAGGATAGTGGAGAGATTTATCCAGTTGAAACTGACTTGAAACTAGCTATGATTATGTTGGTCTTGGAAGACCAGAAAAAACCAATCTCTAGTCGAGATGGCATGAAACTCTGTGTAGAAACTTCGACAACTTTTGAGGACTGGATTCGTCAATCTGAACAAGATTACAAGGATATGCTAATTTACCTCAAGGAAAATGACTTTGAGAAAGTTGGACTATTAACAGAAAAGAACGCTCTCGCAATGCATGCTACGACAAAAACTGCAAATCCGCCGTTCTCTTATCTGACAGATGCGAGTTATGAGGCTATGGATTTCGTTCGTCAGCTTAGAGAACAAGGAGAATCTTGTTACTTCACCATGGATGCGGGGCCTAATGTCAAGGTTCTTTGTTTAGAAAAAGACTTGGAACATCTATCAGAACTATTAGGTCAACGTTATCGCTTAATCGTTTCAAAAACAAAGGATTTTAGTCAAGATGACGATTGTTAAAACTTGTGGGAAGCTCTATTGGGCTGGGGAGTATGCCATTTTAGAACCAGGACAGTTGGCGCTAATAAAGGCTATTCCCATCTATATGACGGCTGAGATTAAAATATCTGATGCTTATCGACTCTACTCAGATATGTTTACTTACAGTGTAGACTTGCGACCGGATTCTTCTTATGCCTTGATTCAAGAAACAGTTGCCTTGGTGGAGGAGTATCTAACTGCCCAAGGAGTTGAACTGCAGCCTTTTTCTTTAGAGATTCGTGGAAAAATGGAGCGTGAGGGCAAGAAGTTTGGTCTGGGTTCTAGTGGTAGTGTAGTTGTTTTGGTTATCAAGGCCATACTTGCTTTTTATGAAAGACCAGCTGAAAGAGACCTCTTGTTTAAACTGGCGAGTGCAGTCCTTCTCAAACGTGGGGACAATGGCTCCATGGGTGACATTGCTTGTATCGTTTCAGAAGATCTAGTTCTCTATCAGTCGTTTGACCGTGAGAAAGTGGCACAATGGCTAGAAAAGGAAGACTTGCCAACTGTATTAGCACGTGATTGGGGCTTTTCTATTAGGAGTGTTGAACCGGCCTTGAACTTTGATTTTCTAGTAGGTTGGACCAAAGAAGTAGCTGTGTCTAGTCACATGGTTAAGCAAATCAAGGATAATATGAATTCTAGCTTTTTACAGGCTTCAAAAGAAATTGTAGCTAACTTGGTAAAGGCTTTGCAGGTAGGTCAAGAAGAAACCGTTATTGACTTGCTGGAACAAGCCAGCCAACTTTTAGAAGGCTTGAGTTCAGATATTTACACACCTTCGCTCAGACAATTAAAAGATGCCAGTAGAGACTTAAAAGCTGTCGCTAAAAGTAGTGGTGCTGGTGGTGGAGACTGTGGGATAGCCCTCAGTTTTGACCAAGATTCGACCACACTACTGAAAAAACGCTGGGCTGATTTAGGAATTGAGCTCTTGTATCAAGAAAGGATGGGACATGACGACAAATCGGAAGGATGAACACATCCGCTATGCCCTTGAACAAAAAAGTTCATATAATAGTTTTGATGAAGTTGAATTGATTCATTCTTCACTACCCATGTATGATTTAGATGATATTGATCTTTCGACAGAATTTGCAGGGCGAAAATGGGACTTTCCTTTTTATATAAATGCTATGACAGGCGGTAGTGAAAAGGGTAAAGAAATCAATCAAAAATTGGCTCAGGTGGCAGAGGCTTGTGGGATTTTATTTGTGACGGGCTCATACAGTGCTGCACTCAAGGATCCTTCAGATGACTCTTTTTCAGTCAAAACTAGTTACCCTGACCTCCTTCTTGGAACCAATATTGGCTTAGACAAGCCTGTTGAACTAGGACTGCAAACGGTCAAGGAGATGAATCCCCTTCTCTTACAAGTTCATGTAAATGTCATGCAGGAATTACTTATGCCAGAAGGTGAGCGTCAATTTAGATTATGGCAGCATAATCTGAAAGATTATGTTCATCAAATCTCTGTGCCTCTCGTTTTAAAAGAAGTCGGCTTTGGTATGGATGTGAAAACCATTGCTAAGGCATACGAGATAGGAATACGAACCGTTGATTTGTCTGGTCGTGGGGGAACCAGCTTCGCCTATATCGAAAATCGTCGTAGCGGTCAACGGGACTACCTCAATGATTGGGGGCAATCGACTATGCAGGCTCTTCTGAATGCCCAAGACTGGAAAGATAAGATGGAGCTTTTGGTAAGTGGAGGAGTGCGCAATCCACTAGACATCATCAAATGCCTGGTCTTTGGAGCCAAGGCAGTTGGTCTATCACGCACTATGTTAGAGCTGGTTGAAAATTACTCTGTTGATGTCGTTATTTCCATTGTTGAAAGCTGGAAGGAAGACCTACGCTTGATTATGTGTGCCCTTAATTGTAAAAAAATTGAGGATTTGCAAGAGGTCGATTATCTCCTGTATGGAAAATTAAAAGAAGCAAAAGATCAAATGTAAGGAAAGAGATCGGGATTATAGTCCCGGTCTCTCTATCATTCCTCAGACTGATGTGACTTTTGGGATTTGTGATACAATTAAATAGAGAGGACGGTTACATGCGAAAATTTCAAATTTTTCTTTTTATTGAAGCTTGTTTATTGACAGGAGCTCTGATTATGATGGTATCAGAGCATTTTTCCCGTTTTCTGTTGATCTTGCTCCTGTTTTTACTGCTGATTCGATACTATACTGGAAGACAGGGGAATAACCTTATATTAGTGGCAGTGAGCATCCTATTTTTCTTTATCATCATGCTCAATCCCTTTGTCATTTTAGCTATCTTTGTGGCCTTGATATACAGCCTGTTCCTGCTTTACCCTATGATGAACCAGGAAAGAGAAGATACCAATCTGTTTTTTGAAGAAGTAGTGACGGTAAAGAGGGAGAAAAATCGCTGGTTTGGAAATCTCCACCATTTTTCAAGTTACCAGACTTGTCGTTTTGATGATATCAATCTCTTTCGCCTTATGGGGAAGGATACCATTCATCTAGAGCACGTGATTTTGAGCAATCATGATAATGTCATCATCTTGAGAAAACTGGTCGGTACGACTAGAATTATTGTACCAGTGGATGTAGAAGTCAGCCTTAGTGTCAATTCTCTGTATGGGGATTTAACCTTTTTTGACCAGCCTAAACGTGCTTTGCGTAATGAGCAATTTCATCAAGAAACCAGAGATTATCTCAAGAGTCCCAAGAGTGTTAAGATTCTTTTGACAACTATGGTTGGAGATGTTGAGGTGGTGCGCGGATGAAAAAACAACCCTATATTTTAATTGGTCTCACCTCTTTTCTCTTTGTTGCTTTTCTATTTCGAAGCATTTTTAAGGTCTTAGATTTGGAGTGGACTTCTCTCTTCCAAGATTTAGAAAAGACAGAAAAAGTCCTATTTCTGGCTTTGATGTTTAGTCTTGCTCTAGCCTTTTTATTGGTCTTGTTTTGGACAATGGTTGACGAGATTTTACGTAGAAAAATCCAAGTAAACCTTAAGAATCTGCTGGCTGGTAAAGATATTAAAAGTCTTGGGGATGCCGACTTAGACGCAAGTTTTAGAAACTTGTCAGGCAAGTTTGGTTTATTGACAGAAGCCATTCAAAAAGCGGACAATCAAGCCTTGATCAAGGAAGAACAGATTATCGAAAAGGAGCGTAAGCGAATCGCGCGTGACTTGCATGATACGGTTAGCCAAGAAATTTTTGCTGCCCATATGATTTTATCAGGACTCGGTCAACAAGCTTCCAGATTAGACAAAGAGAAGATGCAGACACAACTCCAGAGTGTGACAGCTATTTTGGAGACAGCCCAGAGAGATTTGCGTATCCTACTCTTACATTTGCGTCCTATTGAACTGGAACAAAAGAGTCTGGTTGAGGGGATACAGTTGCTTCTCAAAGAATTGGAAGAAAAAAGTGAACTTAAAGTCAGTTTTAAATATCAGGTAGACGAACTGCCTAAAAAAATTGAGGAGCATGTCTTTCGTATTGTCCAAGAATTGATTAGTAATACTCTCCGTCATGCCCAAGCTTCTTGTCTAGATGTTTATCTTTATCAAACGGAAACAGGCTTGCAGTTAAAGGTAGTAGACAACGGTCGCGGTTTTCAGTTAGATGATGTTGATGAACTAAGCTATGGATTACGCAATATCAAAGAACGAGTGGAAGATATGGCTGGTAGCATACAACTATTAACAGCACCCAAGCAGGGTTTGGCAGTGGATATTCGGATCCCCTTGCTTGATTGACTAACAAAAGGAAATAAAATGAAACTATTATTAGTAGATGACCACCAAATGGTGCGTCTGGGTTTAAAAAGTTATTTTGAATTACAAGATGATGTAGAGGTTGTAGGAGAAGCAACCAATGGTGCCGAAGGGATTTCCATGGCTTTGGCTCTTCGTCCCGATGTGATTGTCATGGATATTGTTATGCCTGAAGTCAATGGGATTGATGCAACACTAGCTATTCTCAAAGAATGGCCGGAGGCTAAAATTTTGATCGTGACCTCTTACTTAGACAATGAAAAAATCATGCCGGTCTTGAATGCTGGAGCTAGGGGTTATATGCTCAAGACATCAAGTGCCGATGAATTGTTCCATGCTGTTCAAAAGGTGGCAGCTGGAGAGCTAGCCATTGAACAAGAGGTGAGTAAGAAGGTAGAATATAACCGGAATCACGTCGAACTACATGAAGATCTGACAGCTCGTGAACGGGATGTTCTCCAACTAATCGCTAAGGGCTATGAAAATCAGCGTATCGCCGATGAATTGTTTATTTCCCTCAAAACTGTAAAAACTCATGTTTCAAACATCCTTGCTAAACTTCAGGTTAGCGACCGCACCCAGGCAGCAGTTTATGCCTTTCAACATCATTTGGTGGGACATGAGGACTTCTAGATGTGAAAGCAAGATTATTTCTTAGGAGAAGAATTTTCAAGTTTTTCCATAGTCAATCGAGGATTTTTAGTGAATTAAGAGTATGAAAAAATCTAGAAGCAAGCAAGAGTCTCATGAAGTCCTGAAAACTCATTTCTGACTTGAAAAAGGTCGTTACTATATGGTATAATGGACTGTATTAAAAAATTTTAAGGAGAAATGACAGAATGTCTGTATCATTTGAAAACAAAGAAACAAACCGTGGTGTCTTGACTTTCACTATCTCTCAAGACCAAATCAAACCAGAATTGGACCGTGTCTTCAACTCAGTAAAGAAATCTCTTAATGTTTCAGGTTTCCGTAAAGGTCACCTTCCACGTCCTATCTTCGACAAAAAATTTGGTGAAGAGTCACTTTACCAAGACGTTATGAACGCTCTTTTGCCAAACGCTTATGAAGCAGCTGTAAAAGAAGCTGGTCTTGAAGTCGTTGCTCAACCAAAAATTGACGTAACTTCAATGGAAAAAGGTCAAGACTGGGTTATCACTGCTGAAGTTGTTACAAAACCAGAAGTTAAATTGGGTGACTACAAAAACCTTGAAGTATCAGTTGATGTAGAAAAAGAAGTAACTGACGCTGACGTTGAAGAACGTATCGAACGCGAACGCAACAACTTGGCTGAATTGGTTATCAAAGAAGCTGCTGCTGAAAACGGCGACACTGTTGTCATCGACTTCGTTGGTTCTATCGACGGTGTTGAATTTGATGGCGGAAAAGGTGAAAACTTCTCACTTGGACTTGGTTCAGGTCAATTCATCCCTGGTTTCGAAGACCAATTGGTAGGTCACTCAGCTGGTGAAACTGTTGATGTTATCGTAACATTCCCAGAAGACTACCAAGCAGAAGACCTTGCTGGTAAAGAAGCTAAATTCGTGACAACTATCCACGAAGTAAAAGCTAAAGAAGTTCCAGCTCTTGACGATGAGCTTGCAAAAGATATCGACGAAGAAGTTGAAACACTTGCTGAATTGAAAGAAAAATACCGCAACGAATTGGCTGCTGCTAAAGAAGAAGCATACAAGGATGCAGTTGAAGGTGCAGCAATTGATAAAGCTGTAGAAAACGCTGAAATCGTAGAACTTCCAGAAGAAATGATCCACGAAGAAGTTCACCGCTCAGTAAATGAGTTCCTTGGAAACTTGCAACGTCAAGGTATCAACCCTGACATGTACTTCCAAATCACTGGAACTACTCAAGAAGACCTTCACAAACAATACGAAGCAGAAGCTGAGTCACGTACCAAGACTAACCTTGTTATCGAAGCAGTTGCTAAAGCTGAAGGATTTGACGCTACTGACGAAGAAATCCAAAAAGAAATTGAGCAATTGGCTGCAGACTACAACATGGAAGTTGCACAAGTGCAAAGCTTGCTTTCTGCTGATATGTTGAAACACGACATCACAATCAAAAAAGCTGTTGAATTGATCACAAGCACTGCAACAGTAAAATAATCTTTACAAGATAAAAGCCCACCGAATTCGGTGGGTTTTCTTATGCTTTATTTTCCGAAAAACTCCTGCAGGTCTTCTTGGCTAATCCCAATCATGGCTGGAATATTAGACCAGTTGTCTTCGGTTAGGATGTAGGATTGTTCAGTTTCTGTTGAGCTAGCAGTATCGGTTGCAAGTTGGTTTGTTTCCTCGGCATTCTCCATTAGGTCAGCGAAACGTTCAATTAGATAGGTCTTACGAGCTGTTCCGATATGTTGAGTTGCATAGTCAAAGGCTTGTAATTCACCTAGTAGGATCAGCTTGCTTTTGGCCCGAGTGATGGCAGTGTAGATGAGATTACGCTCTAACATGCGTTTGCTTGCACTGGTGATAGGTAGAATAACAACGGGAAACTCGCTACCCTGAGACTTGTGTATACTCATGGCATAGGCTAAGCGGATCTTGTACCATTCATTTCGAGGATAGGAAACCTCGTTGCCATCAAAATCGATGACAATCTCATCCTGCTTGGACTCGGTGTATTTTCCTGGAATCAAGTCTGTGATATAGCCTAAGTCTCCGTTAAAGACATTGACCTCTGCATCGTTGACTAGGTGGATAATCTTATCTCCTGTTCGATAGTGACACTGAGGAGCTTCAAAGCTAAGCTGGTCTTTTTGTGGAGGATTAAGGAGGTCTTGCATGAGCTGGTTGATGGCATCAATACCTGCACTTCCACGGTACATAGGAGCAAGAACCTGAATGTCGCGAGCAGGAATGCCACTTCTGAGAGCAGCATCCAAAATTTTCTCGATGCTAGCAGGGATATGGTTACTAGCGATTTCAAAGTAGGAGCGGTCTGCTTTTTTCTGGGTAAAATCTGCAGGTAATATTCCCTGACGAATCTGACTAGCAAGCGTGACGATGGTTGATTCTTCGCTCTGACGGTAAATTCTTTCCAAGCGAGTCTGCGGTATCAGGGGTATCTGGAGCAGGTCAGCCAGGACTTGACCAGGACTGACAGAAGGGAGCTGGTCGCTATCACCGACGATGAGGATTTTACTGTTAGAGGAGATATTGGAGAAGAGCTGGTTGGCCAGCCAAGTATCTACCATGGAGAATTCATCCACGATGATAAAGTCAGCATCCAGATAATCTTCTAGATGGCTGGTGTCATCGTCTCCAGTCATGCCCAGGTGGCGGTGAATGGTAGCGCTTGGTAGACCTGTCAATTCATTCATGCGACGAGCTGCACGACCAGTAGGAGCAGCTAGGAGAATGGGTAGATTGCTCTTTTTCTTGAGGTCCAGTCCTTCCAAAAGAGCGTAGACAGCAATAATGCCATTGATAACAGTGGTCTTACCTGTACCAGGACCACCTGTAAGTATAAAGACCTTGTTTTGGATAGCATCGCAGATGGCCTGTTTTTGGATACTATCATACTCAATTCCCAGTTCTTCCTCAACAGTTGCGATATGCTCTTGAATGGTCTCTAGATCCTGTTTTTTACTTTGACCTTTTTCGAGGATTCTGATGAGATGACTGCGAATACCTTCTTCTGCAAAAAAGAGGCTATTATCAAAGATTTTGGTATCAATTTGCTGGACCTTATCTTCTTCAATCAGATAAGCAAGTTCTTGGGCAACTTGACTCGGATCTAGTTCGACTGGACGGGAGGATTCTAGAAGATTGAGGGTTTGCTCCAACAAGTCCCTAGCTTCCATATAGGTATCTCCCGTTTCCATGCAACCTTGAAAGAGGCTATGGACAAGTCCGGCACGGAAGCGCTCGGGAGCTTGGCTCTCAATCCCCAATTCTTGGGCCAATTGGTCAGCGATGGTAAATCCCAAACCCTTGATATCCTCGACCAGTTGATAGGGATAGTTCTCGACAATATCTAGCGTTTCTTCCTTGTAAAAGTCTTGGATCTGAAAGGCTAGCTTATTTGGAATGCCGTAATTAGCCAGTTTGGCTAAGACCATCTCTGTTCCGTAATTAATACGAAGGGTTGAGACAAAGGCTTCACGATTTTTAGCAGAGAGGCCAGCGATAGACTGGAGCTTGTCTGGATTTTCTAAAATTTTGTCAATAGTGTTTTCGCCGTAGATATCCACAATTTTCTGGGCTGTTTTGAGTCCAATTCCCTTGAAATGACTGCTGGAGAAATACTTGACCAAGCCCTTACTAGTCGGCTTGGCTCTCTCATAGCGAGTCATTTGTAGTTGTTCACCATACTTGGAGTGTTGGACGATTTGTCCCCAAAAAGTATATTCTTCCCCTTCGATGATATCAGCCATAGTACCCGTGACAATGATTTCATAATCATCAAAGTCTTCAGCATTGGTATCATCAATATCTAGAAGCAAAATACGGAAAAAATTGCTAACATTTTCAAAGATAATGCGTTCAATGGTGCCTGAAAAATAAACTTCCATAAAATTCCTTACAATATTTTCTGAGAAAATTTATCCCAGATTTATACTCTTCAAAAATCAAATTCAAACCACGTCAGCTTCGTCTTGCCGTACTCAAGTACAGCCTGCGGCTCGCTTCCTAGTTTGCTCTTTGATTTTCATTGAGTATTAGTCAAAATAGAATGAGAAGAGGCTGAGATGGATAATTCTCGGCCTCTTCCTAGTTTTTAAAATGTTCCGATACGATTGAGTGGCCAGAAGCGGAATTTGGCTTCACCGGTTATATCTTTTGCCTTAAAGGTACCAACATGTCGACTGTCGCTAGATACCAGACGGTCATCACCTAGGAGGAGATATTCTCCTTCTGGGACAGTAAAGGTGAAGCTAGTGTTGTAATTAACATCTAGGGTAAAGGCCTGAGCCTTTTGAGCTAAAGTTCTAAAGTATTCGCCCTTTTTGCCGTCCCAACCACTTCCAGTATAAGTGCTTTGGAGTTTATCTTCCTTGAAACGCTTAAGGTATTCTGCTAAATAGGGCTCATCAGTTTCTTGACCGTTAATATAGAGTTTATCATTGTCATAACGGATGGTATCTCCTGGCATACCAATGACCCGCTTAACGATATCCTTGTTTCCATCCTCCTCATGGGCAACCACGATATCAAAACGATTGATTGGAAGATGTTTGACAACGAAGAGAACTTCTCCATTAGCTAGGGTAGGATCCATAGAATGTCCTTCTACGCTGACATTCCTCCAGAGAAAGAGACGGCTAAGGGCGACAAGAGTGATGATGAGGATAAGACTCCCCCACTCTTTTAAAAACGATTTAAAATATTTCATAATTTACCTTTCTAGCAGTTTTTTTGCTTTTTCAGTATTTTTAAAGTGTAGCTTGGCGCAGAAGTTGAGCCCCTGCATACCATAATCTTGGAGGATTTGGCTAGCTACCCTGTCAGAAGCCGTTCCAGCCCCGCTTGGAAGTTGATAGCCAAGTTCTCTACTCAGATTTTCTAAATTTTCCAGAAAGAGATCACGCGCAATGATAGAGCTTACTGCGACTGCTAAGTATTTGCCTTCGGCTTTTTCCTCCAGACTGACTGGATTGGAAAAATGATTGGCTTCATTTTTTAAGTACTTTTCATAGTTTTGAGCACTAGTAAAAGCATCGATAACAATCTTTTCTGGCTGGACTCCCTTTTGGAGAAGGAGAAAAATTGCTTGATTGTGCAGGGCTACCTTGACAGAAACGGCGTTGTAGCGCTCACCGATGACTTCGTTATACTTACTTGGAGAAAGCAGTAGAGCTTGGTGCTGGATTCTCTCTTTAAGGAGAGGGGCAAGCTGACGAATCTTTTGGTCTGTCAGAGTCTTAGAATCCCCTACACCTAGTTTTCGCAGAAAGTCATGCTGGTCAGGAGTCACAAAGGATGCTACTACAGCTAGACCACCAAAGTAGGAACCATTTCCTACTTCGTCAGTTCCAATCATCGGAAAGTTTTGTCCACTAGCTACTGGGCTGACCTGATAACCAAAAAAGCTGGCGTAACGTTCAACAGCTTCTCCTTGCAAGAGTACTTTTCCAGATGTATAGATGGAAACACTTGCCTGTGGAAGCTTGAAAAAGTAGCGAATATAAGGATTTTTACTAGGAGTCAGTGCTTGTTCATATTGCTGAACAAAGGTTTGGATTTCCTTTTCACTCGGGGTTAATGTAATACTTGCCATAGTTCTTATTGTACCATAAAAGCCGTAGAATTGGTAAAAACTGACAAACTTAGTGAAATTTGGTATAATATCGTGAGGTGAATTTTTATGGCAAATTTAAATCGATACAAGTTTACATTCGGAAAAAAAACATTGACCCTAACAACTGAGCATGACAACCTCTTTATGGAGGAAATTGCCAAGGTCGCAACAGAAAAATATGAAGCAATTAAAGAGCAAATGCCTGGAGCGGATGATGAGACAATCGCTATTTTATTAGCAGTCAATAGCTTGTCAACTCAACTCAGTCGTGAGATTGAATTTGATGATAAGGAGCAAGAATTAGACGCCCTTCGTCATCAAGTTGTAGCGACTAAACAAGAGCATAGCAAGATTGAGGACTCACTATGATTTCCATCTTTCTTTTATTGGTTCTGGCTTGGAGTTTTTATATCGGCTATCGCAGAGGCTTGGTCCTACAAGTCTATTATCTCCTAGCTACAATCGTCTCAGCTTATTTTGCGGGGAATTTTTATCAGTCATTGGGAGAAAAATTTCATTTGTTGATTCCGTATGCCAATCCCCAGGAAGGGCAGGGTACCTTTTTCTTCCCATCTGACCAGCTCTTCCAATTGGACAAGGTCTTTTACGCAGGTATTGGCTATCTCTTAGCCTTTACCGTATTTTACTGCATCGGTCGTTTGATTGGACTCTTTTTTAACCTAGTACCAACCAAAAAGTTAGGTGGCAAATATTTTCGCATCGGTGCAGGAGTCTTATCAGTCGGAGTGACCTTATTTGTCCTTCAAATGATGCTGACCATCCTTGCGACTGTGCCCCTAGCAATCGTTCAAAATTCACTTGAAAATAGTCTAGTAGCCAAACATATGATTCAAAGTATTCCAGTGACTACTGACTTGATTAAACAACTCTGGGTAACCAAACTAATCGGATAAAAAGGGCGGGAATTATTCCTAGCCTTTTGTTTACAATTCCAAAAGTTAAGGAGACTTTTAAGAAAGCTTGAGAACTTGAATACAGGGTTTTTAGGCTTATAACTAAGGAAAAGAAAATGAATAAAAAAATACTAGAAACATTAGAATTTAATAAGGTCAAGGCTTTATTTGAGCCCCATCTTTTGACAGAACAAGGATTAGAACAATTAAAGGATCTAGTTCCGACAGATAAAGGGGATAAGATTAAGCAAGCTTTTGCAGAGATGGAAGAAATGCAAGAGCTCTTTGTTGAGCATCCTCACCTCAGTATCTCGGGAACAAAAGACATTGCTGCAACCTGCAAACGTTTAGAAATGGGAGCAGATCTCAACATCGAGGAATTTCTCCTTCTCAAACGCGTCATTTTTGCTAGTCGTGAATTAAAGAATTTCTATGACAATCTTGAAAATGTACGTTTAGAGCATCTAGCTAACTGGTTTGAGAAACTTCATGATTTTCCACATTTGCAGGGGAATTTACAAGCCATCAACGAAGCTGGATTTATTGAGAACTTTGCTAGTGAGGACTTGGCACGAATCCGCCGTAAAATCCATGATAGTGAAAGTCAAGTCAGAGATGTCTTGCAAGATCTTCTCAAACAAAAGGCCCAGATGTTGACGGAAGGTATCATCACTAGTCGAAATGGTCGCCAGGTTCTTCCAGTTAAAAATACCTATCGTAACAAGATTGCCGGTGTCGTTCATGATATTTCTGCCAGTGGGAACACTGTTTATATCGAACCACGTGAAGTGGTCAAGCTAAGTGAGGAGATTGCAAGTCTTCGTGCAGACGAACGCTATGAGATGATGCGTATCCTCCAAGAACTCTCTGAAAGAGTAAGACCTCATGCAGCTGAAATTGCAAATGATGCTTGGATTATCGGACATTTGGACCTGATTCGTGCTAAGGTTCGCTTTATCCAAGAGACGGAGGCAGTAGTACCTCAAGTGTCTGAGGGACAGGAGATTCAACTGCTGCACGTTCGTCATCCTCTTGTAAAAAATGCAGTCGCAAATGATGTGCACTTCGGCAAAGAATTAACAGCTATCGTCATCACTGGTCCAAATACGGGTGGTAAGACTATCATGCTAAAGACCTTAGGTTTGACGCAATTGATGGCCCAGTCTGGACTGCCAATTCTAGCCGATAAGGGCAGTCGTGTAGGGATTTTCGAGGAGATTTTCGCAGATATCGGAGACGAACAGTCCATCGAACAAAGTCTCTCAACCTTCTCTAGTCATATGACCAATATCGTAGATATTCTTGGTAAGGTCAATCAAAACTCGCTCTTGCTACTTGATGAGCTTGGAGCAGGTACAGATCCTCAGGAAGGAGCTGCCCTAGCCATGTCTATCCTAGAAGACTTGCGTTTGCGTCAGGTCAAGACTATGGCAACCACTCACTATCCTGAACTCAAGGCCTACGGGATTGAAACGGCTTATGTTCAAAATGCTAGCATGGAGTTTGATATAGCTAGCCTGCGTCCAACTTATCGCTTTATGCAGGGTGTACCTGGTCGAAGTAATGCTTTTGAGATTGCTAAACGTCTAGGTTTGTCAGATGTCATTGTAGGTGACGCTAGTAAGCAAATTGACCAAGACAACGATGTCAATCGCATCATTGAACAATTGGAAGAGCAGACACTTGAAAGCCGGAAACGTCTTGAAAATATTCGCCAAGTCGAGCAAGAAAACCTCAAGATGAACCGTGCCCTTAAAAAACTCTACAACGAGCTCAATCGTGAGAAGGAAACAGAACTTAATAAGGCGCGTGAGCAAGCTGCTGAGATTGTTGACTTGGCTCTGGCTGAAAGTGACGATATTTTAAAAAATCTTCACAGTAAATCTCAACTGAAACCGCACGAGATTATCGAAGCCAAGGCTAAGCTCAAAAAATTAGCCCCTGAAAAAGTAGACCTTTCTAAAAACAAGGTCCTCCAAAAGGCTAAGAAAAAACGAGCTCCAAAAGTTGGGGATGATATTATCGTTTTAAACTATGGTCAACGTGGTACCTTGACCAATCAACTCAAGGATGGTCGTTGGGAAGCACAGGTTGGCTTGATTAAGATGACGCTTGAAGAAAAAGAGTTTGACTTGGTTCAGGTTCAGCAAGAAGCACCCGTCAAGAAGAAACAAGTCAACGTCGTCAAACGTGCTGCTGGTAAAGCACCGCAGGCTAGACTAGACCTTCGTGGCAAACGCTACGAGGAGGCTATGGAAGCCTTGGATGCCTTTATCGACCAAGCCCTACTCAATAACATGGCTCAAGTAGACATCATCCACGGTATCGGTACAGGAGTCATCCGTGAAGGAGTAACCAAATACTTACAAAGAAACAAGCAAGTCAAGAGCTTTGGTTATGCACCACAAAATGCAGGTGGAAGTGGCGCAACGATCGTAACCTTTAAGGGATAAAGCGAAAATAATGAGAATTTGATTCAAGATAAACCACCTCTACCTGCAAGATAATCTGTTACAGCCTTTTCTTTTAACTCTGAACTATATTTCTTCCAGCTATGGCTCTCCTTGAGCCCTTCTACACCCTCTGTTTGATACATACGAATCCAATTTCTGATTGAGTCACCATTTACTCCAAATGCTTTGGTCAAAATAGATATGGACTTCCCTTGTTCAAGGTAAAGATGAACAACTTCTAACTTCTCCTCCGCTGATTTCGGACCTCTTTTTACCATACGAAAACTCCCCCTGTAGTTTCTAGTGAAATTTTGTTTTTTCACTGTCCACTATAAGGGGAGTATATCAAACTTTAGTAGTAAGCAAAAGGGGGCAAAAATATTATAGCCAATTGAAACAAGAACAAGACTATATCGTGCCCCTTTCAAGTGGTGTAGTTATCGGTGTAGGAGTCTTGGCTTGTGTGGGGATTGGTTTTCTTTTTCCTGAAGCCAACAAGTAAGAAAAATAATACAAAAAATCTCGAGATTTTCTCGAGACTTTTTCTTTATTGACCTGCGTAATATTTTTGAATCCCTTTGACGATACCTGCAACCAATCTGTTTTGGTAGGCGTCACTGCGGACTTGTTGATTCTCATTGAAATTGTCAATATAACCCAATTCCAATAGAACAGCTGGTTTATCAGTTTCTCGAAGGACAGCAAAACTAGTTTGTAGGAGTCCTGCATCCTTAGCACCAGTTTCAGCTAATAGTGAAGAGTGGATATCTGCAGCAAGGCGATTGCTTTCACTGATACGGTCAGGGTGGTTATGCCAGTACGGATTGATCTTAGAAGGATAGTCGGATGCTTCTTCGTAAGAGTAAGTTTGAATACCAGATCTCCCTGAAGCAGGATTCCCGCTTGCATTGAAGTGAATACTGATGAACATGTCTGAGTTCGTTTTGTTAACCATTTTTGAACGTTCGGTGACATAGTCTACAAAGACATCACTATCTCTCGAAGAAAGAACGGTATAACCAAGACCCTGGAGTTCCTTACGTAGTTTTTGATAAATTTGCATGGTTAGGTCTTTTTCCTGAGTATTATAATAAACAGCACCAGGATCTTTTCCACCATGTCCTGGATCTAAGAAAACAGTTTTCGTGTATTTCCCTTTTTCAAATCCACGACTTATAGGTACTTCACCAATCCATTTTCCATTGCTCTGGAATAAATGAGTTTGGCCGTTTATTTTCTGAGTTCCAGTAACGTAGAGGCCATTTTCTTTCAGGTAATACCAAGCATTATAGTAGTTATCAAAAATCCATTCACTTTTTGCCATGTAACCACCTGACTTGAGGTAGTAAGAGCCGATCCATTCACGCGCAGCGTAAGCTCCACCAGATTTTAAGTAGAACCAGCTATTATAGTTTTTATCGAAAATCCATTCTTTTTCAGCCATAGCTCCGCTAGCTTTTAGATAGTAGCTACCTTGCCATTGGTTGTTGGCCATAATACCTTCTTTGTTAAAATAGTACCAAGCGCTACCGACTTTTTCCCATTTTTCTTGTGTGGGACGACCAGATGTTTGAGCAAAGTACCATTTTCCTTCTAAATAAACCCAGGACCTTTCAGCCATAGCTCCACTATTAGAGAGAAGGTATCCGTTAAAAATTGTCTTACTTAGCATGATACCATCTTTGTCAAAGTAGTACCAGGAACCACCAATCTTTTCCCACTTGTTTTTGATTGCTTTACCAGAAGCAAGGGCATAGTACCATTGTCCATCTTGTTTTACCCAAGCACTCTCAGCCATGGCGCCGCTATTCGTTAACAGATAGCCGTCAAAAATTGTGTTGCTGAGCATTATACCGTCTTGGTCAAAATAGTACCAGACACCACCAATCTTTTCCCATTTTTGTTGAGAAATTTTTCCATAAGCATTAGCGTAATACCATTTGTCTTGGAGTTTACTCCAACCAGAATCAACCATAGCCCCGCTACTAGTCAGAATGTACCCATCATAGATCGTATCGCTCAACATGATTCCATCTTTGTTGAAGTAGTACCATTTTCCGTGGATTTTTTTCCAGTTAAGAACAGGAGCATTGTTTTCATAGAAACGCCAGTGGTTGTCCTCTAATACCCAACCTTCTTTTTGAACTTCTGGAGCCTTGTCTTCTTCTTTTTTAGCTGGATTTGTCGTTTGATTGGCATTTGCTTCAGTTGAAGGCTCAGCTTCCTTGGCAGGAAGACTGTTTTTCTCTACTTTGTCAGTAGAGGTTTCACTATGTGTTGTTTCTACTGGGGTTGACTGTACTTTGTTTTCCTCAGCATAGCTAAGGTTGGTCGTTAGACCAAATACTGAAAGCGTAATGGCACTTGCCAAGAGCGTTTTTTTCACTTGATTTATCTCCTATTTTTACTTTTTTATGATTTTATCAGAAAAGTGCCTCATATAGAACATTTAGTGACCAAGATTGATGTGCTGGTGGACTGTATTGCTATAGTTGACTATTTCATCACGAAAATTTGAACAATCATGATGATATAGATGAGCAGTGTTAGTAAAAATCCAGCTCGCCAAAAGAATTTAATAAATTTTGGATAATAAAAACTACGTTTTTTATTTAAGAAGAAAAAGACTAACACAATTGCTAGTATTGATAAGGCCGTTCCCAATACTGGAAGTTGATTGTGTGTAAACATCTTAGCCGTAATCAAATAGTATTCAAAAATTAGAAAAGGAAAAGCTAAATCAGCAGCATTGATGCCCCTTTTCTTTAACCTAAAGAGTCTGCTTAAAATAATCGCCAGAGCCAAGGTTAGTACCAAAAGCAAGATGGAAGCAAGTTTCATTAAAATCATACCATTATTGTATCATAAAATTTTGAGAATAGAAAAGTAAATTCCTTGATTTATCACTGTTTTAGCAAAAAATCATTGGTAAGAAACGAGCCTACTGAAAAAGTTATCAAATTGATGGCTTTTTTATTATACTAGAGATGAGGTGAAATAATGCTTGATAATCAGTTAACTATGGATGTCAGTCCTTATTCTATAATCAATTGAAACAAGAACAGGACAAAAGAGCCTCGAAAAAAGTATTACAACTCGGTAATACCTTTTTGAGGTGCGTTTTAATATGAGCCCATGTTTTCTCAATAGGATTGTACTCAGGTGAGTAGGGAGGAAGTGGTAAAAGTTTATGCCCAAATTCTGGTAATTTAGCTTATAGCCCTAGTACAAACCACCCGTTTGACGGGTGGTCATGATTTATCATAAAGTAGGTAAAAGTTTATTTGTTGACTTTGAAATCTAGATCCTTAAGACTTTGAACACTGGCATTGATCACTGCACCGACAATCAATAACTTGGCAATAATTATAAACCAGAACATCATGACAACAACGATGATGGAACTGAAAAAACGAACGTCAACGAGATAGTTAACATAATTGTTGAAATAAGCTGAAAAGATCGTTAATAGAGATATGAGAGTAAGGAGTACGAACAGACTTCCAGGAAGGACGTAACGAATACGACCGACTTTCACATTCGGAAGGAAATAATAGAGCATAATCAAGATTGCAAAAAGAAAGGCATAAATCAGCGGTCCTGTAAAATCCTGTAAATATGCAAATAGAGAACTTTCGGATTTCCAGTAGTTTTTTAGCAGATCCAACAACATATGACCAAACATACTTAGGAATAGGGCAAGAGCAAAGAGAATTTGAAGTCCCAAACTAACTAGGAGACTCATCAGTTGGTGTGAGATAATTCCTCTATTTTTTGCAATTCCATAGGCTTTGTTAAAGGCCTTTTGAAGGAAATTCATGGATTTTGAAAATGTCCAAAGAGCTGATATCACCGCAAAACTCAATAGTCCAGCAGATGGTTGAGTCAGTACTTCTCGAGCAATCTTTGCTACTACATCATAGATCGTATCTGGTAAAAATTCCTTTAGTGTGATCAAGAAATCGGATACTGGAATTTGAAAATAAGGCAAGATATTGACAGCTATCATAAGTAAGGGGAAGATTGAAATCAACCAATAATAGGCCACAGCTACACTGGTTAATTCAATATCTGAAACATGATAGTAGTGCAAAAAAGCTTTCAATAAAGGCCTATTGGTTAGTTGTTTCCACAACTTTTTCATTGCATAATCCTCCACAATAATATAGCAGATTGAATCTAGAACAGTACACTACAACTGCTAAAAATATTTCTAGAAATGAGTTTGATTTTCCTAATCTCTCTGTTCATATCTTATTTCAAACCACTATAACCTAAATCTTAATTTCTGCGAACTAATTCCATCATATCATAAGGTAGTGTGTTGGCTGCTTCTTTTAGAGAATAGGTTTCTAGGTTGTTCACATTTTGTCGCAGTTTTTTAGCATACTGGGCTGAAATAAGTTTTTGTTTCTCGTATTCAAAGATAGACTTACGTTCTAGATAGTAGCCTCTTAACATTTCGTCGATGTTATTGGGTTTGATACGATTGATAACCCGTTCCACAAAGGCACCACTGGTAATATGACTGGTTTCACGGAGACGCGATTCCTGCATGAAGCTGATCAGAGAACTCTTATAAATCCCTTTGAGGTTTTCTAAACTTTCGATGATGATTTCAGTGTTGGCTAGATAGAGCTCTGCAATCTGATCATAATCGATGGCAAGAAGTCTTTGGTTTTCCTTGTCTCTCCAAGAACGAAAGGTTTTTCCAAATGTGAGCAACTCATGAAGGAGAAAACGCACAATCCGTATAGAAACAAGGAAGTAGTAGGTTAGGCGAGAAGCAAAGTTTCGCTTAATATTTTTCTCCATGCTTTTCAAGTACCGTTGATAAACACGATAACCTCTTTCACCAATTTTTCCTTCTTCATAGGCCTGTTCCAAACCATCGTTCTCGATACTGAGAATCAAGAGTTTCAGAGCTTCCCAGTCTTCTTGGATTTCTTTATTTTCTTGGCTGAGGATGAGATTTTCAATCCGTCCATGATAGTTATCAATCGCAGCATAGAGTGGAACCTTGTTTTTAGTATGGTCCAGCTCTCTCTCTAACTCCATAGCAACATCATTTAGGATAGCGATGTGCATGAGATGATCCTTAGATGGCTCTTGCTCTTCAGAAAGGTGTGGCAAGACCAATAATCCAGTAAGAAAACTGACCAGAGTTACACCAGCTACGAGGAAGAGAAGGAGCGGATATTCTTGCTCTAAGTTAGACGGTATCAAGAGGATGGTGGCAATAGAAACAGTTCCTTTAATGCCAGAGAATGTCAAGAGGAGCATATCTTTGACATACTTGTGGAGGCTTTTTTGAAGTTTCTTTATACGAAACGCGTAAAAGCCGTAAATCATGAGAAAGCGGATGGCAAAGAGTAGGAAGGTTAAGAGGAAGATAGTGATGAGAAGGAGTACATTGTTATAAAAAGCATTCTTAAGAATTGGCTCCGCAATCATCTCCAGTTCCATTCCCAAAATAACAAAGACAGAACCATTAAGCATAAAGGTTACAGTGTGCCAAACGGTTTCAGTCACTGTATCCACTTGAGCTTCGAGAAGATTTATCTTTTTAAAACGACTAGCTTTTAAAATACCAGCGACAACGACCGCAATAATTCCAGAAACATGAATCTCTTCAGCTATGAAGAATGTTAAAAGTGGTAAACTGAGATCCAGCAAGAGTTCACTGGCGATATCAGTAGCTCGTACGCTGAGGAGAAAAGAGTGAAGGGAGCGATTAATGAAGGCGGTTATAAGGCCAACTGCAAAACCTCCAACGATGGAAATAGCTAGGGAAATTCCTGCTTGAGCGATTGAAAAGGTCCCAGTTGTCCAAGCAATGAGAGCTACACGAAAGGCTACTAGACCAGAAGCATCATTCAGAAGACCTTCCCCTTTTAGGATATTAGAAACTCGCTTTGGAAAGGTAAATCGTTCAGAAAGGGAAGCAAAGGCAACCAGGTCAGTAGGACCAAGTGCAGCCCCTACGGCTAGGCAGGCGGCTAGAGGTAAGCTAGCCCAAAGGACATGGGCAAGTCCCCCCATACTCAGTGTTGATACAAAGATGACAGGGAAAATTAGATAGAGAACAATTTTCCAGTGTTTTAAGATAGAGGTTACATCTGCTTCTTGAGCTTCTCGAAAGAGGAGCGGTCCGATAACTAAAGCAAGAAACAATTCAGTATCTAGATGGTATTGGTTATTAGGTAAGCAAAGCCCAATTCCTATCCCTAACAAAATTTGAATCAGGGGCATGGGTAGGAAGGGAAGAAGTTTATTGGTCGTACTAGAAACGATGAGAACGAGTAAAAATACCAAGAGATAAAAAAGTAAATTCATTTTCCACCTCCCTATTTTGGGTTACGACAAGCTTCAAAAAGTTCCTTTTGTTCTTGGATTTTTTGATCAATCTTCGAGCAGTCCTTATGTTCGATTTTTTTCTGGCAACGCTCCATTTCAAGAGTAATCAGTTTTTTCTTGATTTTCAGCATCTTCTTGCTCATATGAGCTTCATCTAGCATACCAACTGCCCGTTCATGTTGAGTTGATTCGACAAATTTGTGACGTAGATTTTCTATTTTATCTCGTAGGTATTGTTTATCCATGTCGATACCTTTCTAATTTTTCAATCATGACTAAAAACGGTGGATTGTTGATTTGGTTGAGAGTGCGATAGATCGCAGCAGTGTATTCTTGTTGTGGTAATTGGCTGACAAAATCCATGACTGCATCTCGTTCTATATCTCCGCCTTCATGCCCGTAATAAATCATGATGGCTATTCGTCCCCCCTTAACCAGCATATGGCAAAGTTTATCCAGTGCCTTAAGGGTTGTTTGAGGTTGGGTGATAATACTTTTATCAGCAGAAGGAAGATAACCAAGATTAAAGATGGCTGCCTTAACTTCCCTTACAAATTGATCTACGGTTTCATGCCCCTGCAGGATTAATTCTGCATTGGACAAACCAGCTTCTTGTAGACGTTGGCTAGTCTTTTCTAGAGCTTGTTCCTGTATGTCAAAAGCATAGACTTGTTTAGCTAATCTAGCGAGAAAAAGGGTATCATAGCCATTTCCCATGGTCGCATCAACGACAATATCTTCTTGAGTGATAACTTGGGCAAGAAAATCATGCGCCATTTCAAGTGGTCTTTTCATTCATAAACTCCTGTTTTACAGCCTTGCATCCTTGGACACTACCTCGACGTCTCATTTCAGCTTCTATGCTATTTAGAACTTCCCATTTATTGAGACTCCACATAGGACCAATCAGCATATCTCTAGGCGCATCACCCGTAATCCTATGGATGACCATATGTTTGGGAATAATTTCTAGTTGGTCACAGATAACCTTGACATAGTCGTCTTGACTCATCAGCTGCAAACGCCCTTCATGATAATCACGCTGCATCCGAGTATTGGTCATGAGGTGAAGTAGGTGGAGTTTAATCCCTTGAATATCATTATCCGTCACACAGCGACGAACATTTTCCACCATCATGTCATGAGTTTCTCCTGGCAAGCCATTAATCAAATGGGCAACAATTTCAATCTTGGGATATTTTCTCAAGCGTTTAACAGTTTCTACATATAATTCATAAGAATGAGCACGATTGATGAGGTTAGATGTTTCCTCATAAGTTGTTTGCAGACCTAATTCGACAGTCACATGCATGCGTTCCGACAATTCGGCCAAATATTGGATAGTCTCGTCTGGTAAACAGTCTGGGCGTGTTCCGATATTGATACCGACAACTCCAGGTTCGTTGATAGCTTGTTCATAGCGTTCGCGAATCACTTCCAGCTTTTCATGAGTATTGGTAAAATTTTGGAAGTAAACCAAATATTTTTTAACTTCAGGCCACTTACGATGCATAAAGTCAATTTCCTTATAAAATTGCTCGCGGATAGGAGCATCAGGTGAAACGATTGCATCTCCAGAACCAGAAACCGTACAAAAAGTACAGCCCCCATGTGCTACAGTTCCATCGCGGTTTGGACAGTCAAATCCAGCATCAATAGGGACTTTAAAAGTTTTTTCTCCGAATAAATTTCGATAATAATCATTCAAGGTATTATAGGATTTCATAGCTAATATTATATCAGAAAAGACCGACAAACTCAAAAAAGGTCAGCAAGAGAGAGCATGCCTAGAAAGTGAAACGAAAGAAAAAGTTAAATTTTTTTTATAAAAGCCTTTACAAAAAAATAAAAAGTGGTAAAATTAAAACATAAACACGCGCAAACGTTTTCGTAAAACGTTTGCCGAATAAATATAAAGGAGATTTGAATGATGAAAGATACATTCAAAAATGTCTTGTCTTTCGAATTTTGGCAGAAATTCGGTAAGGCTCTAATGGTGGTTATCGCTGTTATGCCGGCTGCTGGTTTGATGATTTCAATCGGTAAGACGCTTGCAATGATCAGTCCTAACTTTGCACCACTTGTAATTACTGGTGGTGTACTAGAGCAAATCGGTTGGGGAGTTATCGTTAACCTTCACATCTTGTTCGCCCTCGCTATTGGAGGAAGCTGGGCTAAGGAACGCGCCGGTGGTGCTTTTGCAGCAGGTCTTGCATTTATCCTAATCAACCGTATCACTGGTACAATCTTTGGTGTATCAGGGGATATGTTGAAGGATCCTAACGCTATGGTTTCAACACTATTGGGTGGGTCAATCAAAGTTTCTGATTACTTTATCAGTGTTATGGAAGCACCAGCACTTAACATGGGTGTCTTCGTAGGGATTATTTCTGGTTTTATAGGGGCAACTGCCTTTAACAAATACTACAACTTCCGTAAGCTTCCTGATGCACTTTCATTCTTTAACGGAAAACGTTTTGTACCGTTTGTAGTCATTCTTCGTTCAGTAATTGCA
The DNA here is from genome assembly GCA_027659245.1 of Streptococcaceae bacterium AM104-57. GTDB lineage: Bacteria > Bacillota > Bacilli > Lactobacillales > Streptococcaceae > Streptococcus. Next base: position 10,147 of record JAQDPW010000017.1, on the reverse strand, counting down.
GCTATTGTTCTTTCAATTTTCTGGCCACTTGTTCAAACAGGTATTAACAGCTTTGGTATCTGGATTGCAAACTCTCAAGAAACAGCTCCAATTCTTGCACCATTCTTGTATGGTACTTTGGAACGCTTGCTCTTGCCATTTGGACTTCACCACATGTTGACTATCCCAATGAACTACACAGCGCTTGGTGGTACTTATGATGTCTTAACAGGTGCAGCAAAAGGTACTCAAGTATTTGGTCAAGACCCACTTTGGCTTGCATGGGTAACAGACCTTGTAAACCTTAAAGGTACTGATGCTAGTCAATACCAACACTTGTTAGATACAGTACATCCAGCTCGTTTCAAAGTTGGACAAATGATTGGTTCATTCGGTATTTTGATGGGTGTGGCTGTTGCTATTTACCGTAATGTTGAAGCAGACAAGAAACACCAATACAAAGGAATGATGATTGCGACAGCTCTTGCAACATTCTTGACTGGTGTTACTGAACCAATTGAATATATGTTCATGTTCGTTGCAACGCCTATGTATCTTGTTTATTCAGTAGTTCAAGGTGCTGCCTTTGCTATGGCTGACGTGGTTAACCTACGTATGCACTCATTCGGTTCTATCGAATTCTTGACTCGTACACCAATGGCGATCAATGCGGGTCTTGGTATGGATATTATTAACTTTATCTGGGTAACAGCACTATTTGCAGTTATCATGTACTTCATCGCCAACTTCATGATTCAAAAATTCAACTATGCTACTCCAGGACGTAACGGAAACTACGAAACTGCTGAAGGTTCATCAGAATCTGCTGCTTCTGGTGAGTCAAAAGTTGCAGAAGCTTCTCAAGCTGTTAACATCATCAACCTTCTTGGTGGACGTGCTAACATCGTTGACGTTGACGCATGTATGACTCGTCTTCGTGTTACTGTAAAAGACGCTGAAAAAGTCGGAACAGAAGAACAATGGAAAGCTGAAGGAGCTATGGGACTTGTCATGAAAGGACAAGGTGTCCAAGCTATCTATGGACCTAAAGCTGATGTTTTGAAATCAGATATTCAAGACCTTCTTGACTCAGGTGAAGTGATTCCTGAAACTCTTCCAAGTCAAATGGCATCATCTTCTAAAAATGCTGTTGTATATAAAGGTGTAACTGAAGAAGTTTATTCAGTTGCTGACGGTCAAGTGGTTGCCTTGGAACAAGTAAAAGACCCAGTATTTGCTCAAAAAATGATGGGTGATGGATTTGCAGTAGAACCAGCAAACGGAAACATTGTATCTCCAGTATCAGGTACTGTATCAAGTATCTTCCCAACTAAACACGCTCTTGGTCTTGTGACTGAAGCAGGCCTTGAAGTACTTGTTCACATTGGTTTGGACACAGTAAGTCTTGAAGGAAAACCATTTACAGTTCATGTTGCTGAAGGACAAAAAGTTGCGGCAGGTGATCTTCTTGTCACAGCTGACTTGGATGCTATCCGTGCAGCAGGACGTGAAACCACAACTGTGGTTGTCTTCACAAATGGTGATGCGATCAAATCAGTTAAATTAGAAAAAACAGGTTCTCTTGCTGCTAAAACAGCAGTTGCAAAAGTAGAATTGTAATATTTAAGAGGTTGGAAGCTATTTCCAACCTCTTGTTTATAGGAGAAAAGAATGAAGTTTTTAACACTGAATACCCATAGTTGGATGGAAAAAGATCCTGAACAAAAGTTCCAACTTTTACTTCAAGATATACTTGAAAACAGTTATGATTTGATTTGTTTTCAGGAAATCAACCAAGAAATCACCTCAGCTCAAGTAGAAACAGGCCCACTTTATCAGCCATTACCATCGGCTGAGCCGATTCATCAAGACCACTATGTGCGACTTTTGGTAGAGAAGTTGGCTGAGCAAGGTCAAAACTATTATTGGACTTGGGCCTACAACCATATCGGTTATGATCGCTATCATGAGGGTGTGGCAATCCTATCTAAAACACCAATTGAAGCTCGTGAAATTTTGGTTTCAGATGTCGATGATCCAACAGACTATCATACACGTCGTGTGGCCTTGGCTGAAACTGTAGTAGATGGTAAGGAGCTTGCAGTTGCCAGTGTCCATCTTTCATGGTGGGATAAAGGCTTCCAAGAAGAGTGGGCACGATTTGAAGCGGTTCTGAAAGAATTGAACAAGCCACTCTTACTAGCGGGAGATTTTAACAATCCTGCTGGTCAGGAAGGTTATCAAGCCATTCTAGCTAGTCCACTAGTCTTACAAGATGCATATGAAGTTGCAAAAGAAAGAAGTGGTAGCTACACTGTTCCACCTGAAATTGATGGTTGGAAGGGGAACAGCGAACCACTTCGAATTGATTATGTCTTTACGACAAAGGATATGCAGGTAGAAAACCTTCATGTAGTCTTTGATGGTAAAAACAGTCCACAGGTGAGCGATCATTACGGTCTCCAAGCAACACTATCTTGGAAAAACTAAATAAGGTATTTTAGTAAAAACAAACCAGTCGAGGTTGGGCAAAAACTCAATTTCAGGAGCAAATGAAGTAAATCTTCCTACAATAAAACGCATAGTATCAAGGTTGTTCAATACCTGATACTATGCGTTTTTATGATTTTAAAGACTTTTTGCCCAGCCTCTTGATTTATTTAAGGAGTTAATATAGTTAAAGTTTTTTATTGAATAACTTGTAAAAAAAGATAAAATCCTTTAAAATAAAAAGTGTTGGAGGAATTTATGATTGTAAATCAAATAAAGCGTATGATCCCGACGCTAAAGGTAAATAATAGAAATTTAAATGAATCATTTTATATTGAGACTTTGGGGATGAAACCCTTGCTTGAAGAGTCAGCCTTCTTATCCCTAGGAGACCAATCAGGTATTGAAAAGTTAGTTTTAGAAGAATCACCAAGTATGAGAAACCGTAAGGTTGAAGGGAGTAAAAAATTAGCTAGACTACTTGTAAAGGTAGAAAATGCATCTGAAATTGAAGCCTTACTAGCTAGAATGGAAAAACATCCTCGCCTCTACAAAGGAAACAAGGGATATGCTTTTGAGCTTCTTTCTCCAGAAGGCGATTGTGTCCTTGTTCATGCGGAAGATGATATTAGAGATTTGGAAAAGGTTGAAGAAGAAGTCACTTTTTCAAAAGATGACAAGATACGATATTTGACAGCATTTGAAGTCTCAGTGGAAATTAACTTGCCTGAAAAGACAGCTAGTCTGCTTGAAAAAGAAGAAATCGAAAACCGACTAGCTTTTAATCAAGCTCAAGGGAGCGATTTGCTGGTTGAAAATAATGTAACTTGGGACTTGTCCATGTTGAAATTTCAAGTAGAGAATTTGGATTTGCCTGTATTGCGTCAGCGTTTCGAAGAATCTGGTTACTTTATTCCAAAATCTGAGAAGTTTTTCCTAAGTAAGGATGCCAACAACATCGAATTGTGGTTTGAAGAAGTATGAAACAAGAAATCATTCAAAAAATAAAGCAACAAATTGAGGCAGGGATTTATCCTGGTGCCTCTTTTGCATATTATCAGGATGGCGCTTGGTCTGATTGGTATCTAGGAGAAGCAAATCCAGAAATTGGCGAGCTGACTCGTAAGGGTTTGGTCTATGATTTGGCCAGTGTGAGTAAGGTTGTTGGAGTAGGAACTGTCTTAATCTTCTTGTGGAAGGAAGGTAAGATTGAGCTAGATAACTCCATAAGAGACTATCTTCCAGAGGTAGATTACCCAGACATCACCCTTCGACAACTCCTAACGCATGCCACGGATTTGGATCCTTTTATCCCAAATAGGGATCAGCTTTCAGCCGACCAGCTAAGAGAAGCCATGTTTCATTTGAATCGACGTGAGAAGAGAGCCTTTCTTTACTCGGATGTGCACTTTCTCTTGCTGGGTTTTCTCTTGGAAAGTTACTTCAAGAAAGATTTAGACCAGATTTTACAGGAGCAAGTTTTGGATCCGTGGAAGATGAAAGAAACACAGTTTGGTCCAGTTAGCAGTGCTGTTCCAACGGTTCGTGGACAGAAAGCAGGAGTGGTCCATGATCCCAAAGCTCGTTTGCTTGGGAAACACGCTGGTAGTGCAGGCTTATTTTCAACTGTAAACGATTTAAAAATCTTTCTGGAGCATTATTTGCAGGATGATTTTGCTGCAGACTTAAGTCAGAATTTTTCGGATTTAGATGATAAAGAGCGTTCGCTTGCTTGGAACCTAGAAGGTGACTGGCTGGACCATACAGGCTATACTGGGACCTTTATCATGTGGAATCGTAAGAAGCAAGAGGCGGCAATCTTTTTATCTAACCGAACCTATGAAAAAGATGAGCGTGCTCAGTGGATATTAGATCGTAATCAGGTCATGGACTTGATTCGAGATAGAGACTAGGGGGGAAGTATGTCAAAAGCTTTAAAAGGAACCCTTTTTACAGTGATTGCAGGTATTGCCTGGGGCTTGTCTGGCACCAGTGGTCAGTACTTGATGGTTCACGGGATTTCATCTCTCGTTCTGACCAATATCCGTTTGATAATCGCTGGATTACTCTTGGTTCTTTTGGCCTATACTAAATCAAGGGATAAACTTATGGCCTTTCTGAAGGATAAATCAAGCCTGTTTTCTCTCTTGCTATTTTCTTTATTTGGTCTTTTTCTGAATCAGTTGGCCTATCTATCAGCCATTCAGGAGACAAATGCTGGTACAGCGACGGTACTTCAGTATGTCTGTCCAGTTGGAATTCTTGCTTACACTTGTATCAAGGATAAGGTTGCTCCTACGGTTGCTGAAATCATTTCCATGATTTTGGCTATAGGTGGAACCTTCTTGATTGCCACTCATGGACAATTTGATCAACTCTCGATGACTCCAGCTGGTCTCTTCTGGGGCTTGTTCTCGGCCCTAACCTATGCTCTTTATATCATTTTACCTATAAAATTGATTCAAAAATGGGGGAGCATGTTGGTTATTGGTGTTGGAATGACTATCTCAGGTATACTAGCAGTACCTTTTACGGGGATTATCGGTGCTAGTGTCCCCTTAGCTTTTGATACCATTCTAGCTTTTGCCGGCATAATTCTGATTGGAACGGTCTTTGCCTATACATCCTTCCTCAAGGGAGTTAGTATGATAGGACCAGTCAAGTCTAGCCTTTTGGCTTCGATTGAGCCTATCTCGGCAGTATTTTTTGCCTTCATGATTATGGGAGATATTTTCTATCCGATTGACTTTCTTGGAATGGCTATGATTTTATTAGCTGTAACCATTATTTCATTAAAGGATTTAATGCTAGAAAAGAAACACCACTCAGTGTAATTTACTAGAACAGTCTTTTTACAAGGACTGTTTTAATGTTTGGAGAGTTTATCATTCGTTCTACCCAACAATTTATGGCAAGTTTATCACCTTCAACTCTTACTAACTTTGCTGAAACTAGGACAAATGTAGCTAGTGATAGGGCAGCTTATTCTAGTAATTTTACTTTTCAATTAATGATGTTAGGGATTACTTTCCTTTATCTCTTGATTCGAAATTATGATTTTAAACAAGACCTATACGCTGGAGCTGGTCTGTTTTAATTTGGGTTCCCCTTATCTTTGCTGTAGTTGGGATATTCGGTGATATCATTACAACCCTTAGTGGTGAGTATAATTATTTCAATCCTCAACTAATTCCTTTTATAGACCCTATGGAAATCATTCGAAAATTCATGGCTTTAACGCCGATGGCGATTTGCTATGCTTTACTAAATGGTTTTTATGAAGAATTTTTCTTCTTGGGCTTGTTGACTTCAGTAAAAGAAGAGCACAAGTGGTTGGCTCTAGTCTATTCGGTAATTATACGGATTTCTTTCCATACCTATCAAGGCTTACTCTGGGCCTTGGTGATTGGGCTTGTTTATGGTCTCTTTTATTATTTCTTGTACAAGTATGTAGTCAAGAATTTACTGCCATTTTTTCTCATGCATGCTCTAGCAGATATGTTTGGTTCAAGTCTCTTGTATCTCTTGATTGCTTGGGGAAATTAAAAAATCAAACTTTTTGACAACAGTCAAATGAGTCACTGTATCAAAGTCTTCTTGTTCATAAAAACGAGGTCGGGATTTCGGTCCCGACCTCTTGTTGATTCTATATGGATTAGTCTTTGTTTTCGTATGGCAAGATTAGGTTTAAGAGGATACCTGTCATAGCTGAAAGAGCAGTTCCTGAAAGTGTCACTGGACCGAGTTTAAGGATTGCGCCACCAAGTCCAAGTACCAACATGGCACTTGCGATGATAAGGTTACGCATTTGACCGAAATCAACACGTTCTTTAATCAAGACTTTCAAACCGTTGCTGGCGATAACTCCGTAAAGAAGGATTGACATACCACCAAGTACAGCGTTTGGAATTGTTGAAATCAAAGCAGTAAATTTACCAAGGAAGCTGAGGGCAATTGCGATAAAGGCAGCGTTACGGATAACTGAGACAGAAGCGATACGAGTCATACCGATAACCCCTGTATTTTCACCGTAAGTTGTATTTGCTGGTCCACCGAGGAAGGCAGAAACTGAAGTTGCGATACCATCACCAAGAAGAGTACGGTGTAGACCAGGTTCTTTCAAGAATTGGCGTCCACAGATTTGACCTAAAACGGTATGGTCTCCGATATGTTCAGAAATCGTTACGATTGCGATTGGTAAGATGGCAATTGTTTCAGGACCGAAGTATAGATCGTATTGTTTGAATGCACCACCTGTATTGAATGGTAGGTAGAAACCAGGGATTTCAAACCAGTTAGCTTCAAGAACAGGAGTGAAATCAACTAAGCCGAGAGCTAGGGCAAAGAGGTAACCACCGATAATGGCAAAAAGGAATGGGATGATTCGTAGGAAGCCTTTTCCTTTTGTATTGATAAAGGCAGCAATCAAGAAAGTAACAACGGCTACAAGAGCGTTTTTCCAGTTTCCGTCAGCTACAAGACCAGCGTTGGTAACAGCTGAACCTGCAAGTCCAAGACCGATAACGATGATCATAGGACCGATAATGATTGGAGGTAAGAGTTTGTCGATCCATTTTGTACCTGCAAAGCGAACACTTGCAGCAACAAGGACATAAACAAAACCAGTCAGGATAACCCCTGTCTGAGCAGCAGATACATCGCCACCCATTTCTTTCATGGCAAGTGACATAGCTGTGATAAAGGCAAAAGAAGAACCCAGATAAACTGGAACTTTAAAGCCAGTAGAGATCATGTAAATGAGTGTTCCTACACCTGATGCAAAAAGGGCAACCGATACAGGCATTCCCAAGATCAAAGGTACCAAGATGGTTGCACCAAACATGGCAAATACGTGCTGGAAGCTAAGAAGAATTCCCTTTCCAGCTGAAGGACGTTGGTCAACGTCTAATAACAAATCAACAGTTGATTCCTGTTTCATATTAACCTCACTTTTGGGCATTAAAAAAGAGCCCATTATTTTATAGCAATAGGCTCCCAGAGTAAGACCTCTCTAAAACAAGCTTTCTTCATCAAGTTTTAAAGAGTTTTATATATTTCTGCGTCTTCGTCACCTCACGGGATGACATTAAAAACCTTTGCTTGTGATAGTATAGCAGAAAAAAATTATTTTGTAAACAACTTTTTTAAAAATGTTTTAAAGCGGACGTTTGTTAGGCATGCCTGCTTTTCTTGGGTATTTATTTGGAGTTTCCTTTTTCTTCTCAACAATAGTAATGTAGCGAGGGTCTCCGTTAGGAAGAGTGTAACTGAGGTTTTCTTCAACCTTACTAAAGAGAAGATTGAGGGCATTTTTAGCTTCAGTTAATTCCTCAGGTGCATTGCTAGCCTTGAGTGCAAGCAATGTTCCACCGACTTTTAAGTAGGGGATAGTCAACTCGGACAAGACCTGCATACGGGCAACTGCACGAGCTGTAACGATATCAAACTGAGCACGGAAGTTCTTATCTTGGGCAAAGTCTTCGGCACGTCCATGATAAAAGTGAACATTTTCTAAACCTAGTTCTTGGGCTAATAGATTCAGAAAGTTGATTCGTTTATTGAGAGAATCAATAATGGTCACATCTAACTGAGGATAGAGAATTTTCATGGGAAGGCTAGGAAATCCTGCTCCAGCACCGATGTCTAAGAGTTTAATGGGCTGGTTTTCAATCAATCCCTGTAAAATAGGAGCGATGGAATCATAGAAGTGTTTGAGATAGACTTCTTCTTTTTCTGTAATAGCAGTCAGGTTGATTTTTTCATTCCATTCAACCAAGAGTTCAAAATAACGCTCAAATTGTTCTTTTTGCTGGTCAGAAAGAATAATATTTTGTTCAGCTAGCAAGTTGTAAAATGTTTCTGGTTTCATAGTAGTTTCCTTCTTTAGTATCATCTTATTTTACCACAAAAAGATGGAAATTTGATATACTAGTACTAATCTAAAAGCAGAAAGGACTTATATCATGACTTGGATTATTCTTGGAGTTTTAGCTCTTGTTGTTATTTTTGTGATTGTTAGCTATAACGGTTTAGTTAAAAATCGTATGCAAACTAAGGAGGCATGGAGTCAAATTGATGTTCAGTTGAAACGTCGTAATGATCTCTTGCCAAACTTGATTGAGACCGTGAAGGGATATGCAAAGTATGAAGGTTCAACACTTGAAAAAGTTGCAGAGCTTCGCAATCAAGTAGCCGCTGCAACCTCACCAGCAGAAGCTATGAGAGCTAGTGATGCCCTTTCACGCCAGGTTTCAGGAATTTTTGCAGTTGCAGAAAGCTATCCAGATTTGAAAGCTAGTGCCAACTTTGTTAAATTGCAAGAGGAACTAACTAATACTGAAAATAAAATCTCATACTCCCGCCAACTTTATAATAGTGTTGTTAGCAACTATAATGTTAAATTGGAGACTTTCCCAAGTAATCTAGTTGCAGGACTTTTTGGTTTTAAAGTGGCTGACTTCCTTCAAACTCCTGAAGAAGAAAAGGCAGTACCTAAAGTCGATTTTAGTGGTTTAGGTGACTAGGATGTTGTATGATCAAATCGCTAGTAATAAGCGAAGAACTTGGATTTTACTACTAGTATTCTTTTTACTTTTGGCTTTGGTTGGATATGCAGTTGGTTACCTCTTTATGCGATCTGGTCTTGGTGGCTTAGTTATCGCTCTGATTATCGGCTTTATCTATGCCTTGTCCATGATTTTTCAATCAACAGAGATAGTCATGAGCATGAATGGTGCGCGTGAGGTGAATGAGCAGACCGCACCAACTCTTTATCATGTTGTTGAAGATATGGCTATGGTGGCGCAAATTCCTATGCCACGTGTCTTCATCATCGATGATGCCAGCTTAAATGCCTTTGCAACAGGTTCAAATCCTCAAAATGCAGCGGTCGCAGCAACGTCAGGACTCTTAGCGGTTATGAATCGTGAAGAGTTAGAAGCGGTTATAGGCCATGAAGTCAGTCACATTCGTAACTATGATATTCGGATTTCTACTATCGCGGTTGCCCTTACCAGTGCCATTACACTTTTATCAAGTATGGCTGGACGCATGATGTGGTGGGGTGGTGCAGGCCGTGGTCGTAGAAGTGATGACCGTGATAGTGGTGGACTTGAAATTATTATGCTAGTCGTTTCTCTCCTAGCAATTGTTTTGGCTCCCCTAGCAGCAACCTTGGTACAACTAGCCATCTCTCGTCAACGAGAATTTTTAGCAGATGCTTCAAGTGTAGAGTTGACTCGTAATCCTCAAGGGATGATCAATGCCCTTCGTAAGCTGGACAATAGTCAGCCAATGAGCCGTCATGTAGATGATGCTAGCAGTGCACTTTACATCAACGATCCTCAAAAACGAGGTGGTTTGCAAAAACTCTTCTATACCCATCCGCCTATCTCAGAACGAATTGAGCGTTTGAAACATATGTAAAAACATCCAGAGATTTTCCTCTGGATTTTTGCGATTTGCTACATTTATAAATCTTATATAGCAGATTGAATCTAGAATAGTACGCTACGGATTCTATAGTTGACATGCAAGGTTTTGTTTTTCTTCCCAAAAACATTTTTTTGTGATAAAATGGAGCTAAGGCAAGTGGGGGCAAGGTTCACTGGGTCCCTCGCCTGCAAATAAAGTAAAAAGGAGATGCACATCATGCATTGGGAAAAGAGGCAAAAATTTT
>JAQDPW010000016.1:374-52531 GCA_027659245.1 Streptococcaceae bacterium AM104-57 | reverse complement strand
GCTGACGTGCTTGCGCTCGTTGAAGCTGATGTACTTGCTGAAGTACTTGCACTTGTTGAGGCTGATGTACTTGCTGACGTGCTGGCACTTGTTGAAGCGGATGTACTTGCTGACGTACTTGCACTTGTTGAAGCCGATGTACTTGCTGACGTGCTGGCGCTCGTTGAGGCTGACGTACTTGCTGACGTGCTGGCGCTCGTTGAAGCGGATGTACTTGCTGAGGTACTTGCACTTGTTGAAGCAGATGTGCTTGCTGACGTGCTTGCACTTGTTGAGGCCGACGTACTTGCTGACGTGCTTGCACTTGTTGAGGCCGACGTACTTGCTGACGTGCTTGCCGATGTACTTGCACTTCTTGAAGCCGATGTACTTGCTGACGTGCTGGCACTTGTTGAAGCCGATGTGCTTGCGCTCGTTGAGGCCGATATGCTTGCTGACGTGCTTGCGCTGGTTGAAGCCGACGTACTTGTACTTGTTGAGGCTGACGTGCTTGCCGATGTGCTTGCGCTCGTTGAAACTGACGTGCTTGCCGATGTACTTGCGCTCGTTGAAGCTGATGTGCTTGCTGACGTGCTTGCCGATGTGCTGGCACTTGTTGAAGCTGACGTACTTGCTGACGTGCTTGCCGACGTACTTGCGCTCGTTGAGGCTGATGTACTTGCTGACGTGCTGGCACTTGTTGATGCAGACGTGCTGGCGCTTGTTGAAGCTGACGTACTTGCTGACGTACTTGCGCTCGTTGAGGCGGATGTACTTGCTGACGTGCTGGCACTTGTTGAAGCCGATGTGCTGGCGCTTGTCGAAGCGGACGTGCTTGCTGACGTGCTGGCACTTGTTGAGGCCGACGTACTTGCTGACGTGCTTGCCGATGTGCTGGCACTTGTTGAAGCTGACGTACTTGCGCTCGTTGAGGCGGATGTACTTGCTGACGTGCTGGCACTTGTTGAAGCCGACGTGCTGGCGCTTGTCGAAGCGGACGTGCTTGCTGACGTGCTGGCACTTGTTGAGGCCGACGTACTTGCTGACGTGCTTGCCGATGTGCTGGCACTTGTTGAAGCTGACGTACTTGCGCTCGTTGAGGCGGATGTACTTGCTGAGGTACTTGCGCTCGTTGAAGCCGACGTACTTGCTGACGTGCTGGCACTTGTTGACGCTGAGGTACTTGCGGATGTGCTGGCGCTTGTTGAGGCTGATGTGCTAGCCGATGTACTTGCACTTGTTGAGGCGGACGTACTTGCTGAGGTACTTGCTGACGTGCTTGTCGACGTACTTGCGCTCGTTGAGGCGGATGTACTTGCTGACGTGCTGGCACTTGTTGAAGCCGACGTACTTGCTGAGGTACTTGCTGACGTGCTTGCGCTCGTTGAAGCAGATGTACTTGCTGAGGTGCTTGCGCTCGTTGAGGCTGATGTACTTGCTGACGTGCTTGCACTTGTTGAAGCAGATGTACTTGCGCTTGTTGAAGCAGATGTACTTGCTGACGTACTTGCACTTGTTGAAGCAGATGTACTTGCTGATGTACTTGCTGACGTACTTGCACTTGTTGAGGCTGACGTGCTTGCCGATGTACTTGCGCTTGTTGAAGCAGATGTACTTGCTGACGTGCTTGCGCTTGTTGAAGCTGACGTACTTGCGCTGGTTGAAGCGGATGTACTTGCTGACGTACTTGCGCTCGTTGAGGCAGATGTGCTTGCTGATGTACTTGTGCTCGTTGAGGCTGACGTGCTAGCCGATGTACTTGCGCTTGTTGATGCAGATGTACTTGCTGACGTACTTGCGCTTGTTGAAGCCGATGTACTTGCTGACGTGCTGGCACTTGTTGAAGCCGACGTACTTGCTGACGTACTTGCACTTGTTGAAGCCGATGTACTTGCTGACGTGCTGGCGCTGGTTGATGCAGACGTGCTTGCTGAGGTACTTGCGCTCGTTGAAGCCGATGTACTTGCTGACGTGCTTGCGCTCGTTGAAGCGGATGTACTTGCTGACGTACTTGCGCTCGTTGAGGCTGACGTACTTGCACTTGTTGAAGCCGATGTGCTTGCTGAGGTACTTGCGCTCGTTGAAGCGGATCTCGTTGAAGCGGATGTACTTGCTGATGTGCTTGCGCTTGTTGAGGCTGATGTGCTTGCTGACGTGCTGGCACTTGTTGAGGCTGAGGTACTTGCTGACGTGCTGGCGCTTGTTGAAGCGGACATACTTGCCGATGTACTTGCACTTGTTGAAGCCGATGTGCTTGCTGAGGTACTTGCGCTCGTTGAAGCGGATGTACTTGCTGATGTGCTTGCGCTTGTTGAGGCTGATGTGCTTGCCGATGTACTTGCGCTCGTTGAAGCCGACATACTTGCTGACGTACTTGCTGAGGTGCTGGCACTTGTTGAGGCCGACGTGCTTGCTGAGGTACTTGCGCTGGTTGAAGCCGACGTACTTGCTGAAGTGCTGGCACTTGTTGAGGCCGACGTGCTTGCTGAGGTACTTGCACTTGTTGAGGCTGAGGTACTTGCTGAAGTGCTGGCGCTTGTTGAAGCGGACGTGCTAGCCGATGTGCTTGTGCTCGTTGAGGCCGACGTGCTTGCTGACGTACTTGCGCTTGTTGAAGCTGACTCAGAACGATATTTCTTGTCTGAAACAGTTTTATCTTGACTATAGACCGTTGGTGCATATGGCTGATTCCCAGATGTTACTTTAGCGTTATCTTTATAGTAAACTGTTGCAACACCGCTGTCACTTACATCAATGCTAGAAATACGATCGCGACCGTTTGGAGTCACTTTATCGTGAGCTTTTCTGATTTTTTCACGAACTTCTTCTTTATATTCTTCAGATAAATGATTTTTATCCTTAACTTCAGTCAAGTCAATATCAGGCTTCTTAAACAAGTTCTGCAACTGATCTTGTTGAATACTGATTTCTCCAATAGCAATAGTATTCCCACTCGGATCTGTAGCCGTTAGCCAACGTCCCCAGTGATTTCCTGAGCTCCACGCAAGATCTGCATTAGCAACCGCATTGATGGTGAAGGTAGTCTGATTATCATCGGTCAAGGTATTGATAATGTTTGTGATAGGACCAGTTCCCCATTCAGTTCTATTTTCGAAGAAGTCGGTCAAATCTATACTATTACCAGAAACCTTCAAAGTTTTTAATTTACCACTATTATCTTGACCTGTATAAGTAATCTGAATCGTGTCTCCAGCAAAGAACAAGTAACGACCATTGCTATCCTTCTTAGGTTCTTGGCCATTAACTTTGACAGTATAGGTAATCGTTGGTTTTACAGTTTCCTTGGTAATCGTCTTCGTCGTTGTAGACGAACTCAAGGTTTCAGTTCCACCACTTGGAAGTGTTACTGTTTTTTCTTGCTTAGCTGTTACATCTCCAGTCGGAAGGAGACCATTGTTACCGTTGTAAGCCTTTTTCAGATCTTCTGCAGGTTCAAAAGTAACGCTTGTTTCATTATCTTTAGCTCTCTTCTCGAACGTATGCCCTGCTAAAGTCAAGGTGACAAGAGCTCCAGGTGTTACATTCGTAACAACAATCGAACGATTTGGCAAGCCGCCAGTTTCATTGATAGAAGCATCTGAGATAACTGGTGCCTGTGGGTTCACCTTAATGGTTACATCTACCGTTCTACTATTAGCAGCTCCATTGTAGGATCCTTGTGGAAGAGTGACTGTAACTTTTTTCGTATAAACCCCAGGGTTTGCCAACATAGCATCATCAGGAGCCTGAACCCAACTGAAGGTAGTACCTGCTGGGAAGGATACACTTGTATTCGAATTTTTAAGTGCCTCTCCTGGATTTTTAATAATATCCGCTAATGGAGCCTTATTTGCCACAGTTGTAACATACTCCTGTTTAGCTACCGGATCAACAACTGTATAATCAAAGCTTGTCTCACTTGTCAGAGCTGGATTGCTTGTTGAAACATCCCCAAAACGTCCTTTTGGATAAGTCGCCCTTACTGTGTAAGTTGTATGGTGGGACACAGGATTAGCACCTGTTGTATGCCATACCGTACTAAATTTAGGTGAGCCATCTTGTTTACTCAATGTGGCACTTGGATTGTTATTCAGGCGATATTCATAAGAGAATGTAGTTCCCGACGGAAGAACATTACTATTAATATAAAGTTCTGAATCGCCACCTATATTATTAGCATAGCCTCCTCCAACAGTTGTATCACTACCCGGAACTGCTTTAAAGGCATAGAACTTACCTGTCACACCATTGTGAGTTTTGGTTTCAACTTTTGGATAGACCGTATAGTTATAGGACAAATCTGTTGTAGTTTTATCAGGGTGCGTGACTGTCAATACAGCCGCACCATTACCAGAATGGTCTCCAACATCAAATGCTGGCGCCTTCTTCCAGCTAACCCTTGTTCCTGTAGGAAGAGGTTGAGCTCCAACTGCACGTACAAAATTTGCTGGGGTAAGGTTTGCTAAAGTTTCATTGCTAACCGCATAGAAAGTATCCGCTACTTTCTCAACTCCATACTTCACTTTTGGCGCAACAGTATTCGTTGTGCCATCTTTGTAGGTAATCGTTACAGTACCATCGGTAGCAATACTATAATCACTAATGCGGTTTGCCGCCTGAGGGTTTGCTGTTTTCACTGCAGCAAGAATCTTAGTACGTTCATCATTTGTCAACGCATTTGGATTTACAACTGCAATGACGTTAGTAGGTTGAACTCCTGGGAATTTATCACTCAATTTTCCTTGCGCAACAATAAATGTTTCTGATTCTAGCTCATTACCACTCAAATCTCTTGAAATGAATTTACGAGTCCAGTAATTTCTTGAATCCCATGTTTTAGTTTCATTGTACTGACCAGTTATTTCGATCTCCGCAGGACTTGCGTCGGTAGCTACAGTAGTAGTTCCTATACTATTTATAGTACCACCCGATGCATAGTTTGAATCAATAAAGTTTGTCTGTGGTGATCTGTTATCAGAAACCTCAAACTTGTTAATCTTTCCGCTATTATCCTTAGAAGTAGCAACTACACGATAATCATCACCTGCAAAGATTTCATATCCAGCTGGTTTTCCTTGGATAATTGTCTTTTTAGAAACTGTAGTCCAAGTATCTTGTGCGTTTTTAACCTCGATAGTATAACTAATAACTGGCTTTTCTGTTTCAGGTGTAATAGCAACTGTTCTTACATCTGATTCCAAAGTTTCATTCGCATTCGTTACAGGATTAGGGAATTCCTTGCTTTGTTTAACTGTTACATTTCCTGTTGGAAGGAGACCGTTACTATCTGCTAATTCAGTTGCAGTAAATGTCACTCTTCCACTGCTATCTGCTGTTTTCGGTGAAAGTTGGTTGCCATTGATTGTCAAGGTTACTGTCGCACCTGGTAAAGCGTCTGTTACAGTAATATCACGGTTTGGAAGTCCTCCTGTATTTGTTACCTGATCTGCTGAGATTTGTGGTGCTTGAGGATTGACCTTGATGATAACAGGAAATGTTGCACTGTTTCCGGCAACCGTTTGAGAACCTTGAGGCAAGGTCACACTAACTTTTCTAGTATAGAATCCCGGATTTGCAACCATAGCATCATCAGGAGCCTCAACCCAACTGAAGGTAGTACCTGCTGGGAAGGATACACTTGTATTCGAATTTTTAAGTGCATTTCCTGGATTTGCAATGATGTCTGCTAGCGATGTCTTGTCACCTGCAGTTGTAACATATACCTGTTTGGCTACTGGATCAACTACAGTATAGTCAAAACTGGTTTCACTTGTCAATGAAGGATTGCTAGATGATACTGTACCGTAACGTCCATTTGGGTAAACAGCTTTAAGAGTATAGGTTGTATGGTGACTTACAGGATCCGGCCACTGTGACTCTTCCTTGGTTGTGTACCATACTTCACCAAAAGTCGGAGTTCCAACATCAGTTGTTTGCTCAGCCCCTGTGTTATTTAATTTATATTTATAGGACCATTTGGTTCCTGCTGGAAGTTCATTAACATTGGTATACAAATAAGAATGTCTACCATAATTATTTGCCCAATCTCCTCCAGGAGCTTTACTTAGCCCATCACCTGTCGTTCCTTTAAAGGCATAAAATTGACCTTTCACACCATTGGTGGTTTTGGCTTCAACTTTTGGATAAACAGTATAGTTGATGGTTACTTCTGAAGTTGATTTGTCTGAGTAAGTTACTAGGGCAGTAGCTGTCTGATTTCCAGTTGCAGTTGTAGAGATTGGCGTTACCCAAGAAATGCTATGTCTAGTTACAGCCGGTGTTGAGCTATCAACAGGATTGATAGTCACAAAGTTATTTACAGCAGAGAGATCTGATGTGGTTTCACCTTGTACCGTATAGATGGTTGGAGCTTTTGCAGTTGCCTTGTAAAGTTCATTTTGTTTGAGTTTATGGAAGGCGTAGGTAATTCCTTGCTTTCCTTCAATAACTTTGACAGTATTTCCTGACACATAGCCTTTTGCAGTTGCAACGTTGGTGGCTTTTAGTTGATAACCTTTAATATTTAGATATTGTGAAAGATCAACAATTGTACCCGCAGGGTGTTGAATGCGAACTTCATTCTTACCAGGAATTTCATTTCCCGTATCTGCATCAATGAATCTCACTGTAACATAAGCACCTTTAGCAGAATATTCAAACCTTTCTAGTCTGAACTGTTGCAAGTTGTATGCACCGCCTGTAGAGGCAAAAAGAGCTAGGGATAACTCTTCCGGATTTCCAGCGTTATCCAATAAACTTCTTTGAGTATTCTCGTTCTTAATATGTTTTGAATCAGGATTCCCTGGTACGTTCTCATCACTTGAAACTGCAATTTTATCAGATTGCAGATTCATGGTCCACTTCTGACCGTTATAGGTAACAGTCATGACTTTTGTGTTACCGTCATAAGATACTTGGTAATCTTTGAGAGAATTATCCGTTGGATTTTGACTCAACTTAGCAAATGATCGTATTACTGGATATACACTCCCTTGAGCCGCACGATTTGAACCGTTGTAGTTATAGATATAACCACCAAAGGCGCCACCACGGCTTACACTCCCTGGATCGGAAGATGTTTTATCAATAGAATTAGTTCTACTAGTATTGTGATAGGTATCCAACTTAAAACCAAAGGAACCTTTGAGGTTGTCCCCTCCCATACCAAGAGAGCCACCTGAACCATTATGTTGCTTTCCTCCATTACCAATGACTCCAGGTTCAGCCGTTGAAAATACTGTCGCAATCCCATCGCCACCTACGTGCCCATTATCATGCCCTTCATAGGCATCTCCGAGATTGATCTTACCTCTCAGAATAAAACTTTCAGTCATATCAATCTTATTCTTCAAGGTATAGGAGCCAGCTTGCCCACCAGTTCTTTGTGTTAAAGTTACCGTACCATTGCTTAGATTTGCATTCCCTGCTGTAGCAAAATATTCTGCTTGATTTTCATTCGTTACAATTATTTTGGCCCTGGCAGTGTATGAAGCAGTTCCTAAAGAAGCATCCGTATCATAGGCTCGCAAGTCATTTGAGCGAGTCAAAGGTTGACCTGTACGGTAGTCACGCGCCCCAGAGCTTGCACGAAGAACTGTGTTTACTACAGTATTACGTGTTCTAGTAGCCTCAGAAATAAGGGTGTTAAGGTCAGCGTTAGGATCTGTCAAAGCATTTTGAATCGCTTCAATCGTAGCATTTCCTTTTAGAAGCGCAGTTTCAGCACCCTCACGATTTCCCAGACGACCGAGATAGGTTCCAATCTCATCTGAAAGACTCTTGAGTTTTTTTACTTGCTCTGCTCGTTTTTTGTCAGTCTCAGTCGCAGTGACAACACCTGTCGCTACTGTTGTCAACATACCAGCAGTGCTGTTATTAACTTTGTCAGAAACACCGGCGGTCGCTGGAGCAGTATTCAAGTTAGCTGGAGTTGATCTATAAGTAATAGTAGCTCCATCTTTATCTGCTACTTCTTCTGTTTTAGAAGTCTCGCTAGCAACACTCTTACCAGTTGAATTTGTATCTACAGAACTAGTAGAACCAGTTTCTGAAAGACTTCCCGATCTAGCATGTGACTCAGAGCTACTAGTCGAAGCTGAGGTTGAGGTAGAGGTTGAAGCCGAGGCAGAGGTTGAGGCTGACACTGACGCAGATGTACTTGCAGATACCGATGAAGACATGGACTCTGACAGCGATCGACTTTCAGATACTGAAACACTCTCACTAATAGACTGGGATGCAATATCTGAAGCTGGACTCCCTTGATTTTCTTGTCCAACTGTCCCTAGAACAACTTTATCTGTAGTAACGAGCGTGCTATCTGTTTCAATTACTTTTTCAACAGCAGTTTGTTCATTGGCATGCACCTGAGTTTGAACAACAGCTCCGCCGCCGATCACTGAACCAGCTGCTACTATCCCCTTAAGGAGGTCAATCCCTGTTAATGGTGCAGAAGAACGTTCTTCAACGACTTCTGTTGATACTTGAGCAGTATCGACTCCACCACGAATGACTTTAAACAAGCCAAATAAAGACGTTGAGGCACGCAACCAATGTTTTCCTGACTTGATTAACTTAAATCTTGTAACACGGTCTGTCTCTCTAAATTGACCTTCATTTCTTTTAAAAAACATGTAAATACCTTCCGTTTTTCTACAAATTCTAAAAATTGATATTACTTTTTATTTTATCACTTTTTAATGATAATTTCTAGCAATAATAACGGTTAATTACTTAAAAAATACTGGTTTTCACGGTTCAAAAAAGAGCTCCAACACAATGACTATGATATTTATATAATAACTATAACGAGCACTTGCCTCTTTCTTATGAAACTTATTCGCGGTCTCAATTATAGGAAATATTTCTTAAAACTGGTTTTAGATAGATTGTATAATTTCTATAAGTTTGGTATAAAAAGGACATATCATTTATTCATTATGTGATCCAAAAATACGATGATGTTCACAAGTTGATATTTCAAAACGGAATCCGTCAATGTCTGGAAACTCCGTTTTTCAGGTGGCAACTGCTTCCAACCATAATCATAGGATGGAAAATACTGAATTTTCCCTTGATCATTGATAAAACTCTTAGCATAAACATCATAACGGCCAGCAAACACGGAGGTAAACAATTGTAATTTTTCTTGCGTCGTCAAGCGACTACTTTGAAGTTGGAACATCTCCTCGAACCGAGAGCGTTCCATAACAAACTTGCTCTTGTCTTTAAGACGTTTACACAAGAAAAACTCACTATCTCCATTAAAAGAAGAAAAGACGTCAAGTACTTCTATCACAATTCCATCCAAAGACACAAAAACAGCCATAACAGTCACCTCCTTGATTCCTATGGGCTGATTATAACAAGAATGGCTGAAATTGTACACGAAAATAAAATCCGAATAGCACTGAAAGTACGAGATAAATAGAGTTTAAACGAGCAATCTATAAAATCAAAAAAACGCATATTATCAAGCGTTCTAAAACTTTGATGATATACGTTTTCTTGTGGAAATATTTACTACATTTTTCCTAAAATTCAATGTTTACTCAGTATGAGGATTTTGAAAGATCGAGACCTAGATTTAGATACATTTTTTCTGAAGACAAATCATTTTGACCACCGAGCAAGAGATTTTCAAAAAAAGCTGTTAAAAACTCAGGACGTCTCTGTAGAATCTTTGTATTATCTAATACCAAGGCATCACGAAAATACTTGGCATGTTGCTGAAACGGTGTATTATCAATATTAAAACCAAACTCACGAAGATACTGAATCAAAAATACCGTTACCGTCCGAGTGTTTCCTTCGCGAAATGGATGAATCTGCCAGATTCCTGAAATAAAACGCTGGATTTGTTTAACCATATCCGCCTGGGTTAGTGCCGCATATGCAACTTGTTTTTCCTGATTAAAATCATAATTCAAGGTCATCTGAATCATAGAGTAATCAGAGTACACAACACTTTCACCATTCAAAACAGGTTCATTCTTTGTGATATTGGTCTGACGAAATTGCCCCACAGGAATCGAGGGTTCAAATATATCCTGAAACAACTCCTTATGAATAGCAAGTAGGGTCGCAGGACTGAAGCTAAAGCCTCTTCGAGACAATAATTCTACGATACGTAGAGAAACCAAATCTGCCTCCTCCGTACTTGCATCAATGGTATGATGATAAGCCGTTGCATCTTCATAAACCTGCTCATAAGTCAGTTCACCCCGGGCCTGCTTCTCAGCCAAAG
This sequence comes from Streptococcaceae bacterium AM104-57, assembly GCA_027659245.1. GTDB lineage: Bacteria > Bacillota > Bacilli > Lactobacillales > Streptococcaceae > Streptococcus. Next base: position 42,306 of record JAQDPW010000016.1, on the reverse strand, counting down.
ATTCCATATACGCTGATGGCACTAGATTGTCAACTTTCTGCAGACCAAAACCTATCCACCATAAATCACGCTTAGCTTCATAAGACAAGTTTGGATTGTCAATGTTGTAAGTTGGTTGCATAGAAATATCCTTTCAATTGTTTTTCTTCAGTGACTGAATAATATGATTATCAAGATATATCTGAATAAATGGGCTAGTAAGTCTGACGCGCAGACTTATCGAAGTCATTGACATACACCACTCTGAACTCGTTGGCCTGTTCAAATCCCAACTCAATTCCCACATTATCTGAGAAGAAAGTTGCAATGTTGTACTTATCAGGTCTGTTCGAACGTAGAGGATTTGTTGTGTAGTGAGCTGGTTTCTAAATAGAAAATTATTTGATAAAATATTTGTCCATAATTAACTTAAATAATTCCGATATTTTTTTATCAATTTTATTCGAATGATCAGTTTGTTTTTTCCCTTTATATTCTTTATCATCAACAACTAAATCATCCAATTCTGTCAATAAATTTTTCAATTGATCATAAAAAATTTTATCAACATACTCGTAGAAAGAAATTTTATTACCTAATTCAGCAATAAGCTCCTCGAATTTTTTTGTATTTTCAAGTCTTCCACGATTGTCAAATCTAATATCATTTCTCGCTTCAACGCAGTCTTGAGTTAAAAAATTTAAGAATATTTGATTGAAAAAAACGGTATTCTGAGACACTTTATCCTTTTTTATTTGCTTATACAATGCAAAACCTGATATCAGCAATGCAAATATAGCAATTACATCTGATAACTCCATTATCCCTCCTACTAGTATAATTTCTTATAAAACATTTCCGTTAGTTCATCATCTTTCATTTTTATAACAACCTGTTTCTTAGCAGTGTTTTTACCGACTTTTTTTACAAAACCTGCAAAAAAACCTTGCACAAACGAGGATGAAATTTTTTCAATTGTAGTTGGAAAGATAATTTCAACTTCATTATTTAGATCAACCTTATCCAGGTTATTTTCCTCATAGACATGAACCCCTAATTCAAAACCAATCAGTCTTGCTAATGAGGTTGGAATTCCTTTAATTACTATTTTCTCCATTCACTGCTCCACTTCTATTACAAAATTTAGATTATAAGCTGTCCCTGGGAAAAAAATCGGACATCTGCCTATTATATTCTTATTCGGTGGAAAATCAACAAAGTTTTTCTCTTCATTGTAACACATCCACTGCTCTTCATTTTCAAATAAATAATCATCATTAAAAATAATTATATGTTTTCCTGATAAAACATAACAGTTACTTAAATCTGAGTCCTCTATCAATGATTGCAACAGCACATAAAGTCCTGTTCCACCGACATCTTGAATTTGCTTCCTACCGGATATTCCTAATTGAGTTGCTGCAAGATAGTAGAAAAAATCTTCAGGATAGTCATCATCAAAAAACTTAGTATGCTTTTTATAAGCATCCATAATTTTTTTATATTTTTCACCTGTCAGTTCTTCTGAATTTAGTTTGTGTTTAATATCTTCGAAAAGTAGTTTATCTGAAAAATTTACGATAGCTATATTTACACCTTTAAATTCTCCATCAACAACAACCCCTTTTTCTTCTTTTCCGTGACTATCTGTTAAGTCTATATCAATTAAACAATCTGACTTTGCATGCTCAAATGTATTACCTATTAATTCGGCACATATTTCAGAAATTTTCTCCGAAGACTCTCGTTTAATATCCATTTTTTTTAAAAATAAGTCCAATTCAGTTTGAATTACTGATTGATAAAATGGATCTCCTTCCTTATCAGAAAGTCTATAAACTTTTCTATAATGAGTATCACTCTCGTCACTTAAAAATTTCTCAAAAAATATCTTTTTAGAGAATTTTTTATTTAAATGAATCAAAGGAGATTTTCTTATACCATCTGTTAAAATAGTTGGTTCAGGTCCCCAAAATATTCGAATATTTCTATTTTCATAATTTAGATAATAGTAACACAAACATTCCATTAGTATGTATGTTAATTTGTCCGCTATTTTCAAGCCATTATTAGTTATTTCAAACCAAACAGGAAGATTAGCTTTCGGATACTTCTTATTAAGGTAATTCATATGAAAAATAATATCACCAATTGTCATTCCTGAAAATATTTTCTCATGTTCATTAACATAATGGAAATTAAATTTATTATCTCTGATCCAATTCACATTAGATAATTCGTTATTGCAGATAACTATTTGTTCCAAATACTTCAAAAGTTTACCTCTGGTTTTATATCACTATTGCTGTTTATTTCACCAACTTCTTCATCTCATCAATACGTGCTACGGTCGCGTCGTATTTCGCTTGGTAGTCGGCTTGTTTGTCGCGTTCTTTTTGGACGACTTCTGGTTTGGCGTTGGCTACGAAACGTTCGTTAGAGAGCTTCTTACCGACCATATCCAGTTCTTTTTGCCATTTAGCCAGTTCCTTGTCGAGACGAGCCAGTTCTTCTTTGACATTGAGGAGGTCAGCCAGTGGCAAGTAGATTTCTGCTCCTGTGATGACGCTTGACATCGCGAGTTCAGGTGCAGGGATGGTTGATGCGATTTCCAAGTTTTCTGGATTTGTGAAGCGTTTGATGTAGTTAACATTGCTGTTAAAGAAAGCTTCCAAGTCGCTATCGCTTGTCTTAACAAGGATGGTGATTGGCTTGCTTGGTGCAACGTTTACTTCTGCACGCGCATTACGAACAGCACGGATTAAGTCTTTAAGGCTTTCCACACCTGTATGAGCCGCAAGGTCTTCAAAGTCTGGATTTACAGTTGGGTAAGCAGCTGTAACGATAGAGCCTTCTGAGATTTGCCCAAAGATTTCCTCTGTCACAAATGGCATGATTGGGTGAAGGAGACGAAGGATCTTGTCCAAAGTATAAAGGAGAACAGAACGTGTGATGACTTTCTCTTCTTCGTTATCGCTATAAAGGACTTCCTTAGTCAATTCAACATACCAGTCCGCAAACTCATCCCAGATGAAGTTGTAAAGGATGTGGCCAGCTACACCAAACTCAAACTTATCAAAGTTTTCAGTGACTTTTCCGATGGTTTCATTGAGGTTGTGGAGAATCCAGCGGTCTGTGACATTTCCAGCTTCCTTGTTAACAACTTTTTCGACATTAGCAGTTGCTTGCTCAAGAGTCAAGCCTTCATTGTTCATGAGGATGTAGCGAGAGATGTTCCAAATCTTGTTAATGAAGTTCCATGAAGCATCCATTTTCTCGTAAGAGAAGCGCACGTCTTGACCTGGTGCAGAACCGTTTGAAAGGAACCAACGAAGGGCATCAGCACCGTATTTCTCGATAACATCCATCGGATCAATCCCATTGCCCAGTGATTTAGACATCTTACGGCCTTCCTCGTCACGAATCAGACCATGAATCAATGCATTTTTGAATGGCGATTTGCCAGTAAATTCCAAACCTTGGAAAATCATTCGAGATACCCAGAACGGGATAATATCATAACCAGTCACCAAAGTTGATGTTGGATAATAACGTTTGAAGTCTTCTGAGTCGACATCCGGCCAGCCCATAGTTGAGAACGGCCAAAGGGCAGAACTGAACCAAGTATCCAAGACGTCTTCGTCCTGAGTCCATCCGTCACCTTCAGGAGCTTCTTCACCGACGTACATTTCACCTTCGGCATTGTACCAAGCAGGGATTTGGTGACCCCACCAGAGCTGACGAGAGATTACCCAGTCGTGGACATTTTCCATCCATTGAAGGAAGGTATCGTTGAAACGAGGTGGGTAGAATTCGACCTTGTCATCTGTGTCTTGGTTGGCAATAGCATTTTTAGCCAATTGGTCCATCTTAACGAACCATTGCGTAGATAAGCGTGGCTCCACCACTACACCTGTACGCTCTGAGTGACCAACACTGTGGACACGTTTTTCGATTTTAACAAGGGCACCGATTTCTTCCAACTTAGCAACGACTGCCTTACGAGCTTCAAAACGGTCCATGCCTGCAAATTCGAAGGCAAGCTCATTCATAGTTCCGTCGTCATTCATAACGTTGACTTGTGGCAAGTTGTGGCGTTGACCAACCAAGAAGTCGTTTGGATCGTGGGCAGGTGTGATTTTCACGACACCTGTACCAAACTCAGGATCAGCATGCTCATCCCCAACGATTGGAATCAATTTATTAGCGATTGGAAGGATGACGTTTTTACCAATCAAGTCCTTGTAGCGTGGGTCTTCTGGATTGACCGCAACCGCCACATCCCCAAACATGGTCTCAGGACGAGTTGTCGCAACTTCAAGGGCGCGTGAACCGTCTTCCAGCATGTAGTTCATGTGGTAGAAGGCACCTTCGACATCCTTGTGGATAACCTCGATATCAGAAAGGGCTGTGCGAGCTGCTGGGTCCCAGTTGATGATAAACTCACCACGGTAGATCCAGCCTTTCTTGTAAAGGTCCACAAAGACCTTGCGAACAGCTTTTGACAAACCTTCGTCAAGGGTGAAACGCTCACGAGAGTAGTCTACAGAGAGCCCCATCTTGCCCCATTGTTCCTTGATAGTAGTGGCATATTCGTCTTTCCATTCCCAGACCTTTTCGAGGAATTTTTCACGACCCAGGTCATAACGGGTAATGCCCTCTCCACGCAAGCGCTCCTCTACCTTAGCCTGAGTCGCAATCCCCGCGTGGTCCATTCCCGGAAGCCAAAGCGTATCAAAACCTTGCATGCGTTTTTGACGGATGATAATATCTTGCAAAGTCGTATCCCAAGCGTGACCAAGGTGAAGTTTCCCAGTTACGTTTGGTGGTGGAATGACGATTGAATAAGGCTTAGCCTTTTGATCTCCTGAAGGCTTAAAAACATCCGCATCAAGCCATTTTTGGTAACGACCAGCCTCAACCTCGGCTGGATTGTATTTAGGTGAAAGTTCTTTAGACATGTGTTTGTCCTTTCTAGTTAATATCTTGAAATAAAATTAGTATGTAGAAGATAGGCTTTGATTCAACTCATCTTGTTTTTATCATTATCTTCTATAAGCAAAGAAACGGTGAAAAATTTTACATTAACTTTCTCTCATTATCTTCATAATATGTTTATCAAAGTCTGATATGATTTTTTGAGTTCGGTTAAATGTTTCATACTCTTGGATAGCTTTTGAGTCTGCTTGTTTCTTGGAAATACTTCATTTTCCTTCTAAGATTTCATATTCATTAAAAGAAAGAAAACGATCAATATTATCTGCTAATCCTCGCATGGTAAAAGTATTACGACGCTCAACCAAACCTTCAATATAATCAAAGTAAGCTATAACTGTTCGCTCTAGTTGTCGAATTTCTTTTTCTTGCAAATAATTTTTGGCTACAGTTACATCTGATTTGAGCACTCGTCCATCAGGTGCATTCTTCCAAGTAGTTAATCCCATTTTTTTCTTTACTAGCATCGGCTTGCTGATAGATAATTTCTGCAGCAGTATTTCCAGTAATTGCATAATGAAATTTATTTTGCATCATAGCATAGAAGTTTTTAGTAATATCTGAGTTTCGATCATAATCTATGGCACATTCAGCAAAGATATCCGTAATTTGCTGATAGATTCGGCGTTCGCTAGAGCGAATAGAACGAATCCGTTCTAAAAGTTCACGGAAATAATCTTGTCCGAAAACTGTCTGTCCTTGTTTCAAGCGTTCATCATCTAAAACAAAACCTTTGATGATAAATTCTTTCAAGGTCTTGGTTGCCCAGATTCTAAATTGAGTAGCCTTGTTGGAATTTACACGATAGCCAACTGAAATAATAGCATCCAGATTGTAATACTCTTCGAAAATCAAATTCAAACCACGTCAGCTTCTCCTTGCTGTACTCAAGTACAGCCTGCGGCTCGCTTCCTAGTTTGCTCTTTGATTTTCATTGAGTATAATATTCAAGTTCACGCCGGACAGTTCTATTTCCCTCTTGTTGAACCTGTGCAAATTTTGCACAAGTTGATACCTTATCCAACTCACCACTATCATAAATGTTTCTCAAGTGCTTTGTAATGACACTTCATTCAACTCCAAAGAGCTCTGCAAGACCTTTTTGAGTCAACCAAAGATTTTCATCTTGTAAAAGGATATCTAGCTGAACATGGCCATTGGGTGTAGTATACAGGATGAAATTAGAAATTTCATTCAAGACAATTTCACCTCCCCCCTTCCATAAACAATTACTTCTCGATTTTAAACTGTATACCGTTTTCTTTCAGTTTTTGAACGGTAGCAGGACCAATTCCCTTCAAAGCGAGAACTTCTTTTTCGGTCCATTTTTTGAAATCTGTAGACCTACGAATTCCATTTTCAACAAAGATGTGAACAAGATCCATCCGGATTCCCTTCATTTTTTCCTCGTTCATAAAGGAATGCCAGGCAGTGACCTCAGATAAATTTTTTATCATACTGGAATGATTCGAAAATACTGGTTTACGACAGAACTTCTTGGCCTCGTTTGTTAAAAATTTCGTTAAAATAATATTTTCTAGTAAATAATCAAACAGAGGATACAAACTAGCTTGTAGCGATTCAACTGAATTTGGACAATAGCATTCTTGGTCTTCGATATCTATAACTTTGAATTGCCAATCTTCCTCTATAAAGAATTCAACTGCTTCATCATTGATTTCCACTAATTTTGCAAATAGCTGACTTGCTTCCTCAATTTTTCCTTGAGAAAAAGCAGAGATGATGGCATGAATAAGAATGGTATCATCTCGTTTCCCTTTATTTAATTCTTCACGGTAGAAGCGCTCAACCTTTAGTTCCTGACCAGTAATATGATACAAGGAAAGCATACAGAAGACAAAATTAGGAGGAAAACGTTCTGGTCGCTTACCCAAATATAGGTCAATCAATTCTATAGCCTTAGAATTGAAGTTCTCCATCATATAATACTCAATCAGAAACATCAGAGCAGACAGGATAGGGCGTGCTTCAAAATAATTCCAACTATTGTATCCGTTCATTTTCCATTTTTCTAAAACTAGAACTTCAAAATCCAATACTTTTTTAAAGGTTGGCAAATCAAAATCTTCAACTTCTGATAAGAATAAATGAAAATCAGCAGCAAAATAATCTGGATTAATTTTTAAAACTTGCTTTAACAGTTTATTTCGCTTCTGTGTATTCGGAGTGTGCATAGCTTCTCTAAATAAAGCATGATCCTCATGCCAGTCAAAAATTCCATTTTTTAGTTGGTAATTGATTAGCTGAACATCTGGATACTCTCCGTGTTCATCAGCATATTGCATCACTGCTGTATGTAGTTCATCGAAATTTTGAATGGTCCGACGTTCTACAAAAGTTGGATTTTTGGCCATGATTTCTGTCCAAGCAGCCTCTTCTTCAGAAATAACTTTGATATCCAACTTTTGCTGGCGTTTTAGTTCTTTTTTTCTATTTTTCTTTTTAGCCATCTATTTTCTCCTCTAACTCATTCTTCAATAGACCAGACTCTACCTCTGCTGTATTGGATATTCTTACAACCTCGGATACAGGCTGTAATGGTAAATCTCAGATTTTCTGCGACTCGTTGACTTTGAAGGTTGTGCCTCAAACTTGATTAAGGTAGAGTTTTCTAGTTACGTTTAGTGGTGGGATCACAAACGAAAAAGGTTGAGACTTTTGAACTTCTTGAGTCTTGAGAACGTCTTCATGAAGTTGTTTAAACATAGGATAGAGTGTGTTTAGGTTAAAGTTGATTCAGTTTAGTTCTCCTTTTATTATTCTATTCTTTTCGGTTTCACATTTCGAATAGGATAGATTTAACAATCTCATCTCCTCATCAGTACAATTAAACATTACACAAGTAACATTTGACATATCTAGACACTTATCATATGTATCCTTTGGAAAAGCGATACATAATAGGTCTAATCTATCATCTTGATAATTAGATTTATAATCTATTGCATCTTTAAACGGAACAGAGATATATGACCATCCTTTATACTCTTTATTTCTGGAGAGTGGAAAATATTTTTCTATTATATAATTTGATAACTCATATACTTTCTTGTCATGTTCCACATCTCCACTAGACTTAGATGAAAAAATTTCATTTAAAACTTTTGTTGTTTGTAATCCATAATCTTGTAATTCTTTCGGAAATCGCGCATTGCCAAAGGGATTTACTTGAATAGGTAATATTTTAAAATTGTCTTTTGCATTATATACAAACAACGCAAACTTATCTGTTTGTTTTTTTATACCAACTTCTTCTATTGCTACTCTATCAAGTACTGATGTATAAAATACAGACTCTTTCTCGGTATTCAATCTTTGTAAACTAGAGTTAGGATTGATAAAACGCCAAGTATTTGGATCAAAATCTATTTTTAGGTTACCACTTTCATCAACTAGAGGAATAGCTCTATAAAATTCAGCATTTTTATTAACCCCTAAAGCTTTATGATTGTTTTGGATATAAGAACCAAATTCATCAATGCTAATGATTTTATCAATAAATTCTTTGAGTTCATTAAAAGTATAATTTGATTCATTTTTTATAAAGGAAAGAACCTTTTTTACCAAAATCTCAATTTCAATCTCATCTCGTCTCAGTAAGCTCTTTTGCAACACTGACTGAAGTGATTCATCTGTTGTATATGCTGGAGTAATTGCTGCGATGGTTCCATTACTAAATTTCTGTAGTTTAAACGGATGAATTATTTGAGCACCATTTTGAATAGGAACCTGTGCAAAGTAAGTCTCTCCTTCTTTAATATCCACCTTACACTCCATCGAGGGAGAATTTTCTTCTCTCACTTGACGCCTTAATTCTTTTTTTCTATTCTTCTTTTTATTAGCCATCTATTTCACTCTCCTACTCACTTCTCAGCAAACCATATATGAGACTGTCACAACGATTGCCTTGGGCATCTTTGCGGTCTCGGATGCGAGCTTCGAGGGTAAATCCAAGTTTTTCTGCGACACGTTGACTTTGGATATTATAGCCAAAACAAGTCAGCTCAATCTTGTGAAGACCCAATTCTTTAAAAGCCAGATTAATCAAGGTACGCGCTGCTTCAGGCACATAACCGCGCCCCCAATAGTCTGGGTGTAAGATATAGCCAATCTCCAGTACATCGTCTTCGTAGCGACGGGGGAAATCGACAGAACCAATGATTGTATCGGTTCCTTTAACGATAATTCCGTAGCCTGCTGGAAGATTATCCTTTTGATTGCGCTCAGGAAGGATATGTTCTAGGTAATAAATCTCATCTTCCAAGGCCTTGACGGGTGAGAAGCCTGCTGGGTAAGAAACCTCTGGACGACTAGCATAGTCAAAGATAACCTCTGCATCCGCCACTGTTCGGACTCGTAAGACAAGTCGCTCAGTCTCTATTCGTTCTGGCAGTTCAGCTCTTGTCATCCTTCTTCCTCGCTTTCTACAAAAAAATCGCCCCTGCCATCAATCTGACAGGGACGAATGTGTTTATCCGCGGTACCACCCAATTTCGGGCAGAGCCCGCAACTCTCGTCTTATTGTTTCTCCTTTATGACGTCGTTAGCTCGCATTGGCGTACTTGAGTACAGCCTGCAACTCGCTGCCTAGTCCTAAAAGGAAACAAAAAGACTATTCTAATATTTCAATTTTTCATCTCATTAGCAACCAGCTTTGACACATTTGTGGACTTCTCAGCACCGCCACTTTCTGTAAAATGTGGGACTCAAAACACCTCTAATGGCTTTATTTTAACAAGTTTTTCACGGAAATGCAAGGGACAAGAAAGATTACTTGAACTTGATGCCGTTTTCTTTTAATTTCTTGATCGTAGCTGGACCGATTCCTTTCAAGGCAAGGAGTTCTTTTTCTGTCCAGTTTTTGAAGTCAGCAGCAGACTTGATCCCTTCATCGTAGAAAGTTTTAGCACGGTCAAGTGGAAGTCCGCCTAGGTTAGCTGCGAACTCTTCAACAGAAGTCGTAACCTTGTGGGCTTGCTCTTTAGTTGCTTCTACAGCTTTTTCTACTTGCTTAGAGACAGCTTTTCCAGCCTCGCTTGCTGCATGTTCTGCATGTTTAACGACTTTCTTTGTTTCTTCGACAACCTTGTTTACAGCATTTGAAAATACACCTGAACGACGAAGGCTGTTTCTTAATTGTTTTTTACGTTGGAGTTTTTTTGACATCATAAAATCCTTTCAATAAAAAATCCCTGTGACTGAACAAGGATTTAATCTTTATACGTTTATTGTATCAACTTTCTTTGGGAAATGCAAGGCTTGTAATCTTAGAAATATGGTGAATTCCGCCTTATAATAAGAGAAGATGATAGAAGAAAAGTGAAAAATATGGTATAATGAGACGATAGATTTTTGAATAGGAATACAATCATGTTTGGATTTTTAAAAAAAGATAAAGTAACAGAAACGCCAGAAATGGTGCCAGCCCACATCGGTGTTATCATGGATGGTAATGGTCGTTGGGCCAAAAAACGGATGCAGCCACGTGTCTTTGGACATAAGGCTGGGATGGATGCTTTGAAAAAGGTAGCAATCGCAGCTAGCGATATGGGTGTTAAGGCTTTGACAGTTTACGCTTTTTCAACTGAAAACTGGACTCGTCCAGACCAAGAAGTCAAATTTATCATGAACCTACCAGTTGAGTTTTATGACAAATATGTCCCTGAATTGCATCAGAAGAACATGAAGATTCAGATGATTGGGGAGACTGATCGTTTGCCTAAAGAGACCTTTGATGCTTTGAAAAAAGCAGAGGAGCTGACCAAGCTAAATACAGGTTTGATTCTCAATTTTGCCCTTAATTATGGTGGACGAGCTGAGATTACACAAGCGGTCAAGTTGATTGCACAGGATGTTTTAGATGCTAAGATCAATCCTGGTGATATTACCGAGGAGTTGATTGGGGAATACCTCTTTACGGGGCATTTGCCAAAGGTCTTGCGAGATCCTGACTTGATTATTCGGACCAGTGGGGAGCTTCGTTTGAGTAACTTCTTGCCCTGGCAGGCTGCTTATAGCGAGCTTTATTTCACGGACGTTTTGTGGCCTGATTTTGATGAGGAAGCCTTGAAAGAGGCTATCGTCGAGTATAATCGCCGCAACCGTCGCTTTGGAGGAGTATAGGAAATATTATGATAAAGGATTTACAAAAGAGAACGCTCTTTGCTATCTTGGCCTTGGCTATCTTTATACCAATCTTGATCCTCGGTGGTCTATGGTTACAGATTGCCATGGGGATTGTGGCTATGTTGGGAGTGCATGAGTTGCTTCGCATGAAGGGCTTGAACACCATGACGCCTGAAGGTCTCTTGACTTTACTGGCGACCTTTGCTCTGACCGTGCCTTTGGAAAACTACTGGAAGTTTTTACCTGTAGATGGGAATGTTGTGGCCTATGGAGTTGTGATCCTCATCATGCTAGGAGCGACAGTCTTCAGCAAGAACTATACCATTGAGGATGCTGTTTTTCCGATTGCCATGAGTTTCTATGTTGGCTTCGGCTTTAATGCCTTGGTTGATGCTCGAATTGCAGGATTAGATAAGGCCCTCTTGGGACTTTGTTTGGTTTGGGCAACAGATAGCGGTGCCTATCTGGTGGGGATGAAGCTTGGCAAGAGAAAGCTTGCTCCGAGAGTATCGCCTAACAAGACCATAGAAGGTGCTATAGGGGGGATCTTGGCTGCTATGCTAGCGACTCTCATCTTTATGCTAGTCGATAGTCCCGTTGCTTTACCTTATGGGATTTACAAAATGATGGTTTTTGCTATCTTCTTTAGTCTAGCAGGTCAGTTGGGTGATTTAATCGAAAGTGCTATGAAGCGTCATTTTGGAGTCAAAGACTCAGGCAAATTTATCCCTGGTCATGGTGGGGTACTGGATCGTTTTGACTGTATGCTAGTAGTTTTCCCTATTATGCACCTCTTTGGCTTATTTTAAGGAAAGGTGAACAGAAATTAAATGATAGGATTACTAACATTTATCCTGGTCTTTGGAATTATCGTGGTTGTACACGAGTTCGGCCATTTTTACTTTGCTAAAAAGTCTGGGATTTTGGTTCGTGAGTTTGCCATCGGGATGGGCCCCAAGATCTTTGCTCATATCGGAAAAGATGGGACTGCCTATACCATTCGTCTCCTGCCACTTGGTGGGTACGTTCGCATGGCAGGTTGGGGTGAAGATACGACAGAAATCAAGACTGGAACTCCCGCAAGCTTAACACTGGCAGCGGATGGCAAGGTCAAGCGTATCAATCTCTCTGGGAAAAAGGTTGACCAGACAGCTCTGCCTATGCAGGTCACTCAGTTTGATTTTGAGGATAAACTCTTTATTAGAGGCTTGGTCTTAGAAGAGGAAAAGACTTTCTCAGTAGACCATGATGCGACTATTGTGGAAGCTGATGGAACGGAAGTTCGTATCGCTCCCTTAGACGTCCAATATCAGAATGCGACTGTCTGGGGCAAATTGATTACCAACTTTGCTGGTCCTATGAATAATTTTATCCTAGGAGTTATCGTCTTTTGGATCTTGATTTTCATGCAAGGTGGCGTTCGTGATACGCAAAGTAACAACTTCAGTATTATTCCAGATAGCGCTTTGGCTAAGGTCGGTGTTGAAAATACGGCCCAAATCACTAAGGTCGGGAGTCACGAGATTTCAAACTGGGCAGATTTGATTCAGGCTGTCGATGCAGAAACCAAGGATAAAACAGCGCCTGTTTTGGATGTGACTATTGCTGAGAGTGGAACTGAAAAACAAGTGAGTGTGACACCTGAAGAAAGTCAAGGTCGTTATATCCTGGGTGTTCAGCCAAGACTCAAATCAGATATCTGGTCCATGTTTATGGGCGGATTTACAAGTGCAGCTGATTCAGCTTTACGCATCCTGAATGCTTTGAAAAGCTTGATCTTCCAACCAGATTTGAATAAGCTTGGCGGTCCCGTTGCTATCTTTAAGGCAAGCAGCGATGCTGCTAAGAATGGTCTTGAAAACGTCTTGTTCTTCTTGGCTATGATTTCCATCAATATCGGGATTTTCAACTTGATTCCAATCCCGGCGCTCGACGGTGGAAAAATTGTGCTCAATATCCTAGAAGCCATTCGCCGTAAACCACTAAAACAAGAAATTGAAACCTATGTCACTCTGGTCGGAGTTGTCATTATGGTCGTATTGATGCTCGCCGTAACGTGGAATGACATCATGCGAACCTTCTTTTAAGAATTAGAGGAGTCATTATGAAACAAAGTAAAATGCTTATCCCAACGCTTCGCGAAATGCCAAGCGATGCTCAAGTTATCAGCCACGCTCTTATGTTGCGTGCTGGTTATGTTCGTCAAGTATCTGCAGGTGTTTACTCTTACCTACCACTTGCTAACCGTGTTATCGAAAAAGCTAAGAAGATCATGCGTCAAGAGTTTGACAAGATGGGTGCTGTTGAGATGTTGGCTCCAGCTCTTCTCAGTGCTGACCTTTGGCGTGAATCTGGCCGTTATGAAACCTACGGTGAAGATTTGTACAAATTGAAGAATCGTGAAAAATCTGACTTTATCTTGGGTCCGACTCACGAAGAAACTTTCACAGCAATTGTCCGTGATTCTGTCAAGTCATATAAGCAGTTACCACTGAACTTGTACCAAATCCAGCCTAAGTACCGTGATGAAAAACGTCCACGGAATGGACTTCTTCGTACGCGTGAATTTATCATGAAAGATGGTTATAGCTTCCACGCTAACTACGATAGTTTGGATCTTACTTATGATGAGTACAAGGCGGCCTATGAACGTATTTTCACTCGTAGTGGTTTGGACTTTAAAGCCATCATCGGTGACGGTGGAGCCATGGGTGGTAAGGATAGTCAAGAGTTTATGGCCATCACACCTGCTCGTACAGACCTTGACCGTTGGGTAGTGTTAGATAAATCTGTCGCGTCGTTTGATGAAATCCCTGATCAAGTGCAAGAAGAAATCAAGGCTGAATTACTGAAATGGATGGTTTCTGGTGAAGATACCATTGCCTACTCAAGTGAATCAAGCTATGCAGCCAACTTGGAAATGGCAACTAACGCCTACAAACCAAGCAACCGTGTTGTGACTGAAGATCAAGTAGCTCGCGTGGAAACACCATGTGTCAAATCGATTGATGAAGTTGCTGCTTTCTTGAATGTCTCTGAAGAGCAAACAATCAAGACCTTGCTTTATATCGCAGACCAAGAGCCAGTTGTTGCCCTACTCGTTGGCAATGACCAACTCAATGAAGTCAAATTGAAAAACTACCTTGGTGCAGACTTCTTAGAGCCTGCAACCGAAGCGGAAGTGAAAGAATTATTGGGAGCGGACTTTGGTTCACTCGGGCCAGTCAATCTTCCAGAAAATGTCAAGATTATCGCAGACCGCAAGGTGCAAGATAGTCGCAATGCTGTTGTAGGTGCTAACGAAGATGGTTACCACTTGACTGGTGTGAACCCAGGTCGTGATTTCACTGCTGAGTATGTCGATATCCGTGAAGTTCGTGAGGGTGAAATCTCTCCAGATGAACAAGGTGTGCTCAACTTTGCACGTGGGATTGAGATTGGTCATATTTTCAAACTTGGGACTCGCTACTCAGCAAGTATGGGAGCAGATGTCTTGGATGAAAATGGTCGTGCGATTCCAATTATCATGGGATGTTATGGTATCGGAGTCAGCCGTCTCCTTTCAGCAGTCATGGAACAACACGCTCGCCTCTTTGTTAACAAAACTCCAAAAGGCGAATATCGTTACGCTTGGGGAATCAACTTCCCTAAAGAATTGGCGCCATTTGATGTGCACTTGATTCCAGTTAACGTCAAGGATGAAGCAAGTCTTGCATTGACAGATCGTATCGAAGAAGCTTTGGTAAATAAAGGCTACGAAGTCTTGACGGATGACCGTAACGAACGTGTTGGTGTTAAATTTAGCGATAGCGACTTGATCGGTCTTCCAATCCGTATCACTGTTGGGAAGAAAGCAGCCGACGGTATCGTAGAAGTGAAGATCAAGGCGACAGGAGATACAATCGAAGTTCATGCAGATAACTTGCTTGAAACCCTTGAAATCTTAACCAACAAATAAAATCTATAATCAGAAGAAAAACAAGACAAAAATGTAACTAGTTTTTGCCTTGTTTTTTCTGTATAATGAGATAAAATAAACATAAAAAGAGTAATACTCAATGAAAATCAAAGAGCAAACTAGCCGCAGGTTGCTCAAAACACCGTTTTGAGGTTGTGGATAGAACTGACGAAGTCAGTAACACATATACGGCAAGGCGACGTTGACGCGGTTTGAATTTGATTTTCGAAGAGTATAAACATTAAAAGCGTAAAAAGAGGTAGTACTATGCTAAAATTTCCAAAGGATTTTGTCTGGGGTTCCTCAACTTCTGGACCACAGACAGAAGGACGAGTGCCTGGTGACGGCAAGGGAGATAATCTCTGGGATTATTGGTACCAAGTAGAGCCAAACCGTTACTACAATGGTATTGGACCAGACAAAACGTCGACCTTCTATGAAAACTGGGAAAAGGATATCGAACTCTTGTTAGAAACTGGCCACACAGCCTTTCGAACTTCTATCCAGTGGTCTCGTATTTTCCCACAGGGCCGTGGAGAAGTCAACCCTCAAGGGGTGGCTTTCTACCGTCAGGTATTTGAAGCCATCAAGGCCAAGGGTATTCGCCTCTTAGTCAATCTTTATCACTTTGACCTGCCTTTTGCCCTTCAAGAAGATGGGGATGGTTGGGAAAATAAGGCAACCATCAAGGCCTATGAAGACTATGCTCGTTTCTGTTTTGAAATTTATGGAGACTTGGTTGACCAGTGGATTACCTTCAATGAACCTATCGTTCCTGTAGAGTTTGGTTATTTTTATGATGCCCATTATCCACATAAGGTGGATGCCAAAGCAGCCGTTAAAGTTGCCTATCATACACAATTAGCCAGCACTCTTGCGGTGAAGGCCTGTCATGAGGTTTTGCCTGGTTCTAAGATTGGAATTGTTCTCAACTTGACAACCAGCCTATCCACGTAGCCAGCATCCTGCAGATATGAAAGCTGCACGCATTGCGGACCTCTTCCAAGCTCAATCTTTCCTAGATCCATCTGTCTTGGGAACTTATCCAGAGGAATTGGTGGAAATTTTGGCTGAGCATGACTTATTACCAGAATACACAGCCGAAGAGTTAGAACTCATTCGTGAGAACACCGTTGATTTTCTAGGAGTGAACTACTACCAACCTTTGCGTGTCATGGCGCCGCGTTTTGCTAAGCATCCTGACAGTCCGCTCTTGCCAGAGCATTTCTATGAACCTTACGTCATGCCTGGTCGTAAGATCAATCCACACCGCGGTTGGGAAATCTATGAGCAAGGAATTTATGACATTGCCCAAAATATCAAGGAAAACTACGGCAATATTGAGTGGATGCTGACAGAGAATGGAATGGGCGTTGAAGGTGAAGATAAATTCCGTGAAAATGGAATGATCCAGGATGATTACCGTATCGACTTTGTCAAAGGTCATCTGCGTGAGCTTCATCGTGCCATTGAAGACGGTGCCAACTGTAAAGGCTATTTGATCTGGACCTTTATTGATTGCTGGTCATGGCTCAATAGCTATAAAAATCGTTATGGTTTGGTCGAGCTAGACTTAAAAACACAAGAGCGTCGCCTGAAAAAATCAGGCCACTGGTTCAAAGAACTCAGTGACAATAATGGGTTTTAAGAGTAAAATAACCAATTAGATTAAGAAAAAACCATTGGAAATGAACTTCTCAATTTGAGAGCTTCCAATGGTTTTTCTTGTTTTATAATAGTCCGATAAAAAGCATCAAGGCTGATAAAACAATGAAAGCTAGGCTTGCTAGACCACGTTGGCCTGGGCTGTATATCTTTCGTTCGCCTCGAACTGGGAAGACGATAGCTAGTAATGCGCCACCGACAGCTCCACCTACGTGTCCAGCAAGGCTGATTCCTGGCATTAAAACGCTACCTACTAGGTTGATGACCAAGAGGGAGAGGTAGGATTGCCCGAGCTGTTGGAGATAGGGATTGCGTGAGGCATAACGGAGAATGACAATAGAGGCGAACATACCGTAGAGGGCAGTTGAAGCACCTGCAGTAATGGCATTTGGACTAAAAACGAGGACAAAGAGATTTCCCATCATACCTGATAGAAGGTAGATAAAGAAAAATTGTTTGGAGCCAAAGATTTGCTCCATCTGACGCCCCAAAAAGTAGAGGGATAGCATATTGACTAAAAAGTGCTCCAAGCCAATATGGACAAAGGTTGCTGAGAATAAACGCCATATCTGCTCAGGCATGGCTTTAATAGCAGGAGGATAAATAGCTCCAAACTGATATAAGGTGGCTGCACTGGTATAGTTGAAACCACTGGTTAGAAACATGAGTATGAAAACCAGGCTTGTCACGAGAAGAAAGAAGCTCGTGACAGGATAACGACGATCAAAAATCTCTTTCATAGATAAGTACCTCCTCAACAGGAATATCGTAGTGCTCAGGTTGAAAATTCTGAATCTGACATGGATAAATCGTACTAATTGTATGACCTGGGAAATGCTCCAAGTAGCGGTCGTAGTAGCCACCACCGTAGCCAACCCTATATCTTGAAGGATTGAAAGCCAAACCAGGAACATGAATCAGGTCAATCTGAGAGGGTTCAAGGATAGTGAAATCTCCTTGAGGTTCAAGAAGTCCAAAAGAATTTCTTTCGAGTTTCTCTGGTTCATATAGAACAAAGTCCATTTTCCCATGTGGATAGGTTTTGGGAATGAGGAGTGTCTTCCCATCTTTTTGAGCTTGTACAATGAGTCTAGCTGTCTGAAATTCATGAGGAAAAGACAGGTAAGTGGCGATGGTTTTTGCTTCCTTATAGAAGGGATGTAGAAGTAGTTGCTCAGTCAACCAAGTGTCCATGACTTCCTTTTCTTCGGCTGATAGAGATTTGAGTTCTTGCAAGACCTGCTTGCGTAGGGCTTTTTTCATTGTTTAATCCACAGCTTTCTTTGCTAAAAAGCTTGATACAGCCTCGACTCCAATTGCCAGAGTTTCTTCTTTAGGACTCATCTGTGGATGGTGAAGAGCATAGGGACTATCAATTCCAAGCCAGAACATGACACCAGGAACCTTGGAGAGAAGATAACCAAAGTCCTCTCCTGTCATGGCAGGTTCGATGTCGATGAGTTCAATTCCCTCTTTTTCATCAAAGAAGGTCATCAATTCTCGAGCTAATTCAGGGTTGTTTTCGACTGGTAGGTAACCTCCCTGCTTGAGTTCAACTTCCACATCCATATCAAAAGCAGCTGCGACACCTTCAGCGATGGCTTTGACACGTTTTTGAACTAAGAGGCTCATGTTATGTGTGAGAGCTCGAATGGTTCCATGCAAGAAAGCTGTATCAGCGATGACATTATTGGTTGTTCCAGCTTGAAAGACACCGAAAGTGACGACAGCTCCCTCGATAGGATCGACATTACGGCTGACAACCGACTGAACTTGAGTGACAAAATAGCTAGTTGCAACCAGAGCGTCGTTTGCTTGATGTGGGAAGGCAGCGTGACCACCTTTACCCTTGAAGCGAATCTTGACTTCGCAAGTTCCTGCAAAGAGTGTATGGGTATTGGTCGCAATCTGACCAACCTTTAGGTCTGGACGGACATGAAGCCCATAGAATTGGTCAGGCAACCAGTCGCCAAAGGCGCCGTCTTCATACATGAGCATGCCACCTGCTTCATTTTCCTCGGCAGGTTGGAAGAGAAAGAGGAGATTGTTTTTAGGTTGGTTTTCTAGAGCACGTTCGAGACTTCCTAGAGCAATGGTCATGTGAAAGTCGTGCCCACAAGCATGCATACGGTCTGGGTGCTGAGAGGCAAAGGCAAGACCTGTTTGTTCAACGATTGGGAGTCCGTCGATATCTGTCCGCCAACCGATGGTACGTTCTGGCTGACTTCCCTGTAAATACACTAAAATACCTGTTTGCCAAGTACGAATCTGAACAAAATCCTTACCAGCTGTTAATTTCTCAATGACATTGAGCAAATAAGCGTGAGTCTTGAATTCTTCTAAACCAAGCTCAGGAATTTGGTGAAGATCGCGTCGCGTTTGAATCAAATCTAACATAGTTAATTTCCTTCTACTGATACGATAAAGAGGCTGGAAATATTTCCGCCTCTGTTACTAATTACAAGGTGCGAAGCGCATCTTCTAGCGCTGTTTTTTGTTGGGTTTGGCTATCGATTTCCTTGATAACACGAGCTGGGACACCAGCTACCACAACATTTTCTGGAACATCTTGAGTGACGATGGCCCCTGCTGCAACAACAGAACCGCTACCGATTTGAACACCTTCGATGACTACAGCGTTAGCACCGATGAGAACATTGTCACCGACACGGACAGGTTCAGCACTAGCTGGCTCGATAACGCCTGCAAGAACAGCACCTGCACCAACGTGGCTATTTTTACCGACAATAGCGCGTCCGCCCAGAATAGCTCCCATATCAATCATAGTACCAGCACCGATTTCAGCACCGATGTTGATAACAGCTCCCATCATGATAACAGCATTGTCACCAATCTCAACTTGGTCACGGATGATAGCGCCTGGCTCGATACGAGCATTGATATCACGTTTATCAAGGAGAGGTACAGCAGAGTTGCGAGCGTCTTGTTCAACAACATAGTCCTTGTTTTCTGTAAGTCCTTCAAGAAGTGGAGCGATATCTTTCCAGTCTCCAAAAAGAACATTCCCAAGCTTGATAACAGAGGCAGGGATAGCTCCAGCAAGTTGCCCCTCAAAGGTCACTTTTACACTTGTCTTTTTCTCAGCATTTGCGATAAATTGGATAATTTCTTGTGCATTCATTTTTGTAGCAGTCATAGGTGTCTCCTCACTCTTTGTAATGCTTACTATTCTACCAAAAAAGGCTTCAATTTTGAAGCCTTAAGTGTTAAAGGAAGGTGTTTAATTCTTGGATTTAGATTCTTCGATGGACAAGAAAATCATAGGAACGATAATCAAAATCATGGCCAGTACCAAGAAACCATCCAGAACCATGCCAAGGAAAAGAATGCTTAGAATAGCAGAGGATAGCGGTTCGCTTGCGCTGACGACTGACACCACCAAGGGAGAAACGAGAGAGACAGCCTTCATGGAAAGGAAAAAGGCAAAAGCCGTTCCCAAAAAGGCGATGGTCAAACAAATACAGATACTGATGGCATCAAGCTGGAAGCTAATCTTATAAACGGGGTAGAGAAAATTACTAAAAAGGCCCGCGATAATCATTCCCCAACCAACAGTTGGCACAAATCCGTATTTTTTTGCAAAGCGTTGGGGTAAGATAACATTGAACATGACCCCTAGGGCACTGAGAAGACCTGTCAGTAAAGCAAGTGGTGTGATAGATAATTTGGATAGATCTCCTTTGGTAGCCATCAAAAAGACTCCAATCATAGCAGTCAAAACATAGAAAATTGCTTTTTTAGAAGCTTTTTTCTTGTAGATGATGCGATTATATAGAAGTATAAAGACAGGACTGATAAATTGGAGGATGGTGGCAGTGGTAGCGTTGGAATACTCGACACAGAGATAGAAGCAAAACTGAACAGAAAAAATCCCTAAGATGGCATAGGCCAGAAAAGGCAGGTAATTGTTTCGATTTTTCCAGATCTCGAAGAGTTGGGACCGGAGTTTAAGACTAGATAAGACGATTACGAAACCACCTGCGACGAGTAGACGCATAGAAGTAATCCACCCTGAAGATACTTGATAATGTGAAAAAAAGTACTCTCCTAAGATTCCACAGATCCCCCAGATCAAGCCAGATAGGAGAGAATAGATGGTTCCCTTAAAAATATTCTTTTGATATTTATTCATGTTGCTATTGTACCATGAAATGAAAAAAGAAAAAAGAGAGTGGAGAAAAATCATTTCTTTCAGAAATTTTCTTTCCCACTCTCAATGATTGTGCTGTTTAGTTAGCGTTGTTGATTGCTGCTTCTATTATTGGAACTAGAGCTACTGCTCCCGTTACTATTAGAAGTATTATTACGATTATTATTGTTACTACTATTGCTATTGTTCGATGAGGAAGAAGATGCTTTAGGCAGACTTCCTAAAATGGTGTTCCAAGCATTTTGGTAGTCAGAATCACTTCCACCAATAGCAAATTTGTAGCTAGTAGTCGGAGCACCATTTTGGTTAGCCCAGTAACTTGTTACCATTTCACCAGTCACATTAATCTCTTTACCATTGATAGTAACCTTACCTGGTTTTTGACCAGTTGATTTGAGGACTTGTGATGAAGTGACACTTGAATCGAGTTTGAAACGTTCTGAACCCCAAGCAGAAGGGGCTGCTTGTTGAATGGCATTTACCAGATGAGCCATATATTTTGCATTACGGTAGTGTCCTGCACCTTTACCAAGTGGTTGGTTATCATCGTGACCAAGCCAACCACCAAGGGTTAATCTTGGAGTTGAAAGCATGAGCCACATATCGCCATCTTCATTGGTCGTACCAGTTTTACCAATCCAGTCAGCACCTGCCAAACTTGGGTTGATTGCAGCAAGATCGCTCTGGAAGCTTGAAGTCACTTGGGAAGAAATAACATCTCTTAGTAAGCTCTGCATAATGGTTGCAGTTGCTTTAGAGTAGACTTGTACCGGTTCGTCTTTGTGCTCATAGATAACCTCGCCGCTGGTCTTCTCGATTTTTGAAATCATGTATTTCTTATGGTAAACACCATTGTTAGCCAAGGTTTGGTAGCCATTTGTATGCTGGGCTACAGTGACATCGATTCCTCCCCCCATAGGAAGACTTTCGATGCCGTACTCAGGGATATCATAGCCCATTTTTTCCATGTAGGAACGAACATCAACCCCTTTTTGAAGAAGTAGCTGATAGGTCCAGTAGGCTGGGATATTCCAAGAGTAATTCAGAGCCTCTTTAAGGTTCATCATAGCTGTACCAGAACTATTAACATACATGATAGGATTTCCGTTAGAGAAGTTAGTTGGATAGTTAGATAAGACGCTTGCACTTCCCATCAAGCCTTGGTCAATCGCAATACTGTAGGCTAGGATTGGTTTAGTAGTTGAAGCAGGAGACCGTTTAGTGTTAAAGGCGTGGTTGTTTTGGTTGCTTTGGTAATCACGACCACCGACAAATCCTAAAATGGCTCCTGTTTGGTTATCCATCAAGACATTTCCTACTTCTGGCTGACCAGTATTATCATCGACAAGGTAGCCATAGTTTGCAACAGCATCTTGCATGGCCGTATGAATAGCCTTATCAATTGTAGTTGTGATACGGTAACCACCATTTTGAATCTCTTTTTCAGCCAATTCATGATAAGATTTTTGGATAGATTCATTTTTGAGCTCTTGTTCAGAAACGTTATCTTTCTGTACCAAGTAATCATACATAATATTGGTAGCCTCATCTAGTACAGTGAAGTAGAGGAAGCCTTTAGAATTAACGCTGGCATTTTCTGCTGGCAGGAAGTCTTTCTTAATATCGTACGCTTTATAGGTTTCGTAATCTTCATGGCTAAGGACTCCAGTTCTGTACATATTGTAGAGAACATCTTTTGAGCGCTTGATTCCAAGTTCAATATCTTCTTCGCTCTTCATCTCACCAGTAGACTCATAAGGTGAGTAGGAGATAGGACTTTGTGGCAATCCTGCTAGAAAAGCTGCTTGAGGGATGGTCAGTTTGCTAGCATCCACTCCGAAAATTCCAGTCGCGGCCTGCTGAGCACCTGCGATATTTTGTCCCTTGTTATTGCGCCCAAAAGGTGCGACGTTGAGATAGGTTGTCAGGATTTCATCCTTGCTCATGGCACGTTCTAAGGCCAGAGCATCTACGATTTCAGTAGCTTTACGAGCTAGTGTAGGAGCATCACCAACCACTTGTTGCTTGATGAGCTGTTGTGTTAGGGTAGAACCTCCACTGGAAGAACCAAGTCCGATAAAGTTTACTAGACTGGCACGAATGACCGCTTTAGGAACGACACCATTGTGCTCTGCGAAATGTTCATCCTCGGTTGCAACGATAGCTTGCTTGAGATTTTCTGAAATAGCATCTGATGCGACAGAAGTCCGAAGGAGGTCGCTTTCGATAGCTCCGATCATGGAACCATCTGCATAGCGAATCTCAGAGATGGATGAAATATTATTGACTTGCTTGAGCAAATCTTCTGTTTGTGGAACACTTACCTGATCAAAAAGAGAAACAGCATAACCCAAGACAACCCCAGTCCCGAGGAGACCGCCAATAAAAGCTAGGATAAAAAGAGTGTTAAAAGTTGCTTTTATTCCAAGTAAAATCTTGGTCAAAATAGTCCAAATATCGAATGGTGTTTGAGTTTTCTTTTTCTGCTTAGAGTTTTTTCCACTCTTTTTCTTTGCATTCATTTTAGAAGCTGTTAATTTTAGAGACTGAAGGAAGGCCAGTCCTTTTTGTTTGATTCTTGTTAATCGATTGTTCATAGAATTCCTCACTCTTTATTATTATACCATAAAAGCAATTATTGCAAGAAATTAGGCTTAGAACAGTGCTTTGGATAGGGATTGGGTCTTGAGATTTAAACATTGAAAAAAGCCAGATTTAAACTAAATCTGACTTTTTGACAAATTGTTTATTTATCTCCTGAAAGTTCTTTTCCAAGATCAATCAAGTAGTCCTTCAAGTGGTCTTTGACTTGTGGATGTTTGAGAGCGTATTCGATGGAAGTCTTCATAAATCCAAACTTATCTCCAACGTCGTAACGTGAGCCTTTAAACTCGCGAGCAAATACTCGTTGAGTTTTGTTGAGTGTATCGATAGCATCTGTGAGTTGGATTTCATTTCCCGCACCAGGTTTTTGACTTTCGAGGATGCCGAAAATCTCAGGTGTGAGAAGGTAACGACCGATGATAGCTAGATCACTTGGTGCATCTTCAGGTGCTGGTTTTTCAACGAAGGTTTCAACGCTGTAAAGTCCATCTTTGCCTTCTCCTTGAGGAGCGATGACACCGTAGGCGGAGACTTCTTCGTGTGGGACAGGCATGACAGCGATGGTAGAAGCGTGAGTTTCTTCGTAATCATTCATGAGTTGCTTGGTCAATGGGACAGCCTTGTCATCATTGATATCCATGAGGTCATCCCCAAGCATAACCACAAAGGGTTCATTCCCGACGAAAGCTTTGGCTTGTAAGACGGCATCTCCGAGTCCGCGTGGGTGAGTTTGACGGATGAAGTGGAGGCGCATGCCAGTTGTTTCGTCAACAAGTTTCAAGAGATCATTCTTTCCTTTTTCTTTGAGGTTGTATTCTAGCTCAAAGTTTGAGTCAAAATGGTCTTCGATTGAGCGTTTTGACTTCCCTGTTACCACAAGAATATCCTCAATACCAGACTTTAGAGCTTCTTCAACGATAAATTGAATGGTTGGTTTATCTACGATTGGTAGCATTTCCTTAGCCAAGGCTTTGGTAGCAGGAAGGAAGCGAGTTCCAAGTCCTGCAGCAGGGATAACAGCTTTTCTAACTTTTTGCATCATGAGATTCCTTTCTAACTGTGGTTTAAGACCACTCGTTTTCTGCCTTGAACTCATTGTTCATAAGTTCAGAAACAGCATCTTTAATATTAACATTTTCATAAATAACCTGGTAGATGGCTTGGGTGATAGGCATGTAAACGTCAAGTTCTTGCGCCAATTCGTAAGCAGCTTTGGTTGTTGAAATTCCTTCGATGACCATTCCCATGTTGGCTTCGATATCTGCCAAGGCTTCGCCACGCCCAAGAGCATCACCTGCTCGCCAGTTACGTGAGTGGACAGATGTTCCGGTAACAATCAAATCCCCAACTCCAGAAAGACCACTGTAAGTTAATGGATTTGCACCAAGTTTAACACCCAGACGGGTAATTTCTGCCAGACCGCGCGTGATAATAGCAGCTTTGGCATTATCACCAAATCCAAGTCCATGAAGGGCACCAGCACCAACAGCAATGATATTTTTAAGAGCACCAGCTGTTTCCACTCCGATGACATCTGTGTTGGTATAAAGACGGAAGTAGTGGTTGCTAAAGAGTTCTTGAACATACTGAGCTGCTTGTAAATCCTTAGATGCGGCGGTAATCAAGGTAATGTCGCGTACAATCGTTTCTTCCGCATGGCTAGGACCAGATACAACCACAATTTCACTACGCAACTCTTCAGGGATTTCTTCTTCAAGAATGGTTGAAAGACGTTTGTGGCTATTGGGTTCGAGGCCTTTTGAGGCATGCATGATCACTACTTTATGATCCAAAACAGCAGCCACTTGTTGGGCCACCAATCTGGTCACTTTGGTTGGCACCACAAACAAGACAGCATCAACCCCCTTTAAGGTTTCTGCCAAATCATGATAGGCAACAATTTTTTCGTCTAATACAGTATCCTTAAAATAGCGTTTGTTGGTATGTTGTGTATTAATTTCATCAATTTGATCAGGAATATTTCCCCAGATACGTACTTGGTGTCCGTTGTCATTAAGAACTTGTGACAAGGCAGTACCCCAAGAACCAGGCCCTAAAACAGCGATGGTTTGTTTGTTCATATTTTCCTCCTTCTGAGAAAGCACTTTCCTATATTCTACCATAAAAAGCCCTATCTTGCATCTATATAATTCATTAAGATATGTCCTATTGATAGGAATCTGTATTTATCGAAGGTGATGATTCGGGAAAATCAAAAGTAGAGATATAAAAAACAGCCAGGGGGAATTGGCTGTTTTAGTAGGAAAAAAACTAGAGCGTAATGCTGTTATTTTTAGAAATTTTCATAAATAGTAACAAGGAAGTAACTGTTAAGATGGTGAGGATAGTAGACAAGGCTGCTGCCACACCATAGTTTCCACGAAGTACTTCAGTGTAGATAGCTACGGTCATTGTTCTAGTTTTAACATTATACAAGAGAATGGAAGTAGATAGTTCCGAAATCATTGTTACCCATGAAAGGATTGCTCCTGAGATGATACCTGAAAGCATCATTGGGGTTGTGATTTTAGTAAAGGTATTGAGACGGCTACTTCCCAAGCTTTCTGCTGCTTCTTCGATACTAGGAGCAATTTGTTGCAAACTAGCAACAGAAGAGCGGATAGTATAAGGAAGTCTTCTTACAGATAAGGACATAATCAAGATGAAGGCTGTTCCTGTAATCATCAGGAAACCACTTCCGAAGAGGCCTGTATTGAATGAAGAGATAAAGGCAATACCAAGTACAGTTCCTGGTACGATATAAGGTACCATACTAAGACTATCGATTAAGTTGGTAAATAGGTTGCGTTTGCGAACTGCAAGATAGGATATGAAGGTCGCAAAGACAACAACGAGAACCAAGGCAAGGAGAGGGATACGAATGGTATTAAAAATAGCAGATCCCATACGGCTAAAGGCAGTCTTATAGCTGTTTAGTGAATATCCTTTGACGAAAACCATACCAGATGTTTTCAGGAAGGAGGTATAAATCAAGTAAACTTGAGGCAAAACAGAGAATAAGATAATGCCATAAACTGTCACATAAATAGCAGCCATCTTCCCTTTTGTCGTTTTCTTAGGTTCAATTGGATGAAGCGAGTTCATACTGAAACTGTAGCGATTTGAAACGTACTTTTGGATGAGGAAGATAACTAGGGCGATTGTAATCGCCATAATTGCTAAGGCTGATGCAAAAGCGGAGTTGCCTCCAACCTCACTGATAAACTGTGTATAGATCAAGACTGGGAAGGTACGATATCCCTCACCAATCAGCATCGGAGTACCGAAGTCTGAGAAAGCTCTCATAAAGACGAGGAGTGCAGCTGCTAGCAAGGTTGGAACCAAGAGAGGTAAAACGACAGTTACAATTCGTTTCAGACCGAATGATCCCATACTTTCAGCAGCTTCTAGGAGAGAATTGTCGATGCTCTTCATAGTTCCAGCTACGTAAAGAAATACGAGAGGGAAAAGTTGAAGTGTAAAGACAAGCACAATACCTTTGAAACCGTAGATATCAAGACCTGGCAAGTGCAGTGTGTTGGTTAGAAACTTTGTGATTACTCCGTTTCTACCAAGAAGTAGAATCCAAGAATAGGCACCTACAAAGGGAGCTGACATGGATGCAATGATGATTAAAATTTGTAAAAACTTCTTTCCCTTGAAATCATACATGGAAAAAAGATAAGCTAGCAAGGTACCAACAACGACAGAGGTAATTGTGGCAGTTACAGAAACCTTGAAACTGTTGATAAGGGTTTCAGAATAGTAAGACTTGCTAAAGAAAGTAACAAAATTTTCTAATGAGAAATGACCTTCATGTACCAGTGCCTGTTTTAATACCGTAACAATTGGATAGACCAGAAAAATGAGATAAGTAAGGAAGATGAAGAAGGAAGACGCAGTCCAGATATTTAGTTTTTTACGCTCCATGGCCGACTCCTTTTATGAGATTACGAGAACCATCTTCAGAGAAGACATTGAGTTTTTGAGTGTTGATACGCAAACGAACGCGATCTCCTTTTTTCAAATCTTCTTCAAATGTAGATTCTTCACTTACTTGGATTTTTGAAGCAAACCCTGTCTCGATGAAGTATTCAGTATTGAGTCCAAGATAGACACTATCACTAATTGTACCGTCGATTGGTCCATTTTCGTCACGGATAAATTCTTCAGGACGAATGCTGACATGAATAGCTTGTTCTTCTACCTGATCTAATGCTGGCATACGAAGAGAGTAACCATCTTCAAAGACGATGTAAGCTCCGTCAGCTTGCTTTTCCAAACGAGCAGGGATTATGTTTGTTCTACCAATAAAGGTTGCAACAAATTCATTTGCTGGTTTGTGGTAGAGCTCTTTTGGACGACCAATTTGTTGGATAACACCATCTTTCATAACGGCGATTTGGTCAGAAATGGCCATAGCTTCTTCTTGGTCGTGAGTTACGTAGACAGTGGTAATTCCAACTTCGTGTTGGATTTCTCGAATAGCCTGACGCATATCCAAGCGAAGTTTGGCATCTAGGTTACTGAGGGGTTCGTCCATGAGGAGAACGCTAGGATTAACAGCCAAGGCACGTGCTAGTGCAACCCGTTGTTGCTGACCACCACTAAGTTTATCTGGTTTACGATCAGCATACTGGGCAATCTGCATCAACTCAAGGTATTTATTTGTTTGTTCGATGAGTTCATCTTTTGGAACTTTCTTTTGCTTGAGCCCGAATGCAACGTTATCACGCACTGTCAAATGTGGGAAAATTGCATAGTTTTGGAAAACCATCCCAATGTTTCGCTTGCTAGGTTCCATGTTGTTGATTTTAGTATCGTCGAAGTAGAACTCTCCTCCTTCGATGCTATTGAAACCTGCAATCATACGAAGTAAGGTTGTTTTCCCACAGCCTGAAGGCCCAAGGAGAGTGAAAAGGCTCCCCTTAGGAATGGTCACGCTTAGATTTTCGATAACAGCAACATCGTGATAAATTTTCTTGGCATTGATAATCTTAATCTCACTCATAGTTAACCTCTTTTACTGTTTAGATTGGATATCTGTAAAGACTTCGTTGTATTTCTTCACGATATCTGATTTGTTTTTGATGACATAATCATAGTCTTCAGTTAGTGTTTTAATTTGTTCGATTGGTTTCATGTTTTCGCTAGTTTTAGCATTTTTACGAACTGGACGGTTAGTAGTTGTTGTACCAAGCGTGTCTTGGACTTCTTGAGAAATGATGAAATCGATAAATTTCTTAGCGTTTTCCATGTTCTTAGCGTTTTTAATAATAGCAGCGCTAGCAGGCAGGAAGACAGTACCTTCTTTTGGATAAACAACCTTGATGTTAGCTCCGTCGTTTAGAAGTTTTACTGCGGGATCTTCGTATGAAAGGCCAACAGCCATTTCTCCATCTGCAACAGCCTTGTAAACACCAGATGAACTTGAGCCGATTTTACCGTCAATCAAAGTAAAGAGATCTTTGACATAAGTCCAAGCCTTGTCGTCTGTATAGCCGCCCTCAGCTTGTAACATGTTTGTTAGTTGAGCAAAGGCGCTAGAAGAGTTGGCTGGGTCTGCAGTTGCGATTTTTCCTTTGAGTTCTGGTTTGATGAGGTCGCTATAACCTTCAATATTCATCCCCTTAGTCAAGTCAGGGTTGACGATCAAAACACTACCATCCAATGTATAAGGAGTTGAGTAGCCAGTTGTATTTTGATATTCTTTGATGACATTATCGTTTTCCGTTGATACGTAATTTTCAAAAAGTTCCCCGTGGGTAGCATATTGGGTATAGGAACCACCAAAGATGATATCTGCCACAGGGGCTTCTTTTTCAGATTCTAGTTTTTTAAAGAGTTCACCTGTTCCTGCTTGAATGAGTTCAACCTTGATGCCATACTTTTCTTCAAAAGCAGGAATAGTTGCTCCAATCAATCCTTCTGAGTTTGGGGAATAGACTACTAGAGTATCGCTTCCTCCATTTTCAGTTGCCTTTTCTCCTGAAGCGTCGTCAGAAGAGCAGGCAGCAAGCCCCAAAATAGCAAGTCCACACGCAGCATAATACATCCATTTCTTTTTCATGATGGATACCTCCATAGTTTTGTTACCTCTATTGTAAAGCAATGAAAGCGTTTTTAAAACTTAAAATTCTATCCTAATGGGGTAAAATTCTCTACAAAAAAGAAGAATATAGCAGATTGAACTTAGAATAGTACGTTACAGATTCTAAAACATCTTTAGAAATCAATTTGACTTTCCTAATCTCTTTGTTCACATCTTATTTCAATCTACGATAGTATCTAAACTATTCTTCCAATGGCTTTTAACTCTTTTGGAGAGATATGAAAGTATTTCTTAAAAACTTTACCAAAATATTTATAGTCTGAGAAGCCGACTTGTTCAGCGATTTGACTAAGAGGAGAATCAGGATACTGGCTCATCTTTTCAACGGCTTGTTTTAAACGATACTGAAGAATGTATTCGTTCAAGGTGATAGGAAAATCCTCCTTGATAACCTTGTAGAGATAACTTTCGCTATAACCTAGATTCTCTGCAATGGTAGAAATGGTAAAGTGTTGGGAGTAGTGTTGGTGCACAAATTCGAGAATTTGTTGAATCAATTGGTTTTGAGGATTGATTTTTTGAAGAGATGTTACAAAAGTCTGATAGTCTTGTAAAAATGGATTGGTTTGGTGTTGCTCCATCTTGAGGCGTAGAGTTATTTTTTCTAAACACTCTGTTAATTCTGCGACATTTATGGGTTTTGGGAGGAAGTCCACTGCTCCGAATTGCATGGCCTTTTTAGCATTTTGGAAATCATTATAGCCTGAGAGGATCACTTTTTCATAAGAGAGTGAACGAGTCGCTTCAAACATCATAAAAGCATCCATGATAGGCATGGTAATATCTGTCAGGACGATATGTGGCTTCTCTTTTTGAATCAATTCCATGCCTTCTTGTCCGTGACTTGCAGTTCCAACGACTTGAATACCTAAGGCTGAGTAGTCTACGGCGATTTCAAGCCATTTTCGGATCAGGTGTTCGTCTTCGACAATGATTAACTTAAACATGCGTTCTTCCTTTCGTGACAAATTTTACCCAGGTTTCCCCTTTGGAGTTGACTCCCAAATCTAATTCTACATTTTCAAAAAAATTATTCAATCGTTTGTAACTATTGACAATACCGTGCTGTGTATGTGGGCTGTCCAAGGATTCTAAGATATGTAGACGTTCTTGTTTGGTTAATCCGCCAGCATTATCCGTAACGATAAAGGTTAGTGCTTCCTGCTTCTGTGTAATGTGGATAGAGGTGGCAAGGTCGATGCGATACTGCCTTCCATATTTGAGAGCGTTTTCTACAAGTGGCAATAGGAAAAGTTTCGGAACGGTTTGGGAATATAGACTTTGAGAACAGTCAATCTGATAAGAAAAATGTTCAAATCGAATCTGATGGATTTTCAGATAAGCTTCGATAATCTCTAGGTCCTGCCCAATAGTCGTTTCTTTTTCTAGTTCAGTTACACTATATCGCAGGATGCGCGTGAGATTTTGAATAAGTTCTTGAGTAATACTGGCATCAATCATACTCGTGATTTTAATCGTTTCCAAGGTATTGTAGAGGAAGTGAGGATTAAACTGAGCTTCCAGCATCTTTCTTTCAAAGATCCACTTTTCCTTCTCAATGGTCAACATCTTTTGATGGAGCTCATCCAACTCTTGGAGCATATCGGTGATTTTCTCAGCAATCAGTTCAAATTCGTCTCCTGTCTGGAGGATCAGCTTCTTGTCCTTTTTCTTAGGAATTTCCTGCAGTTGATAGACTAGACTTTCAATAGGGCCGGCATTGTGCGTAGCAATTTTATAAGCAATTCGTCTCGCCTGCCAGAAGTATAACAGAAAGATACAGAGTGTTAAGACAGAAGCAAGTCCCAGTAAACTGGGAATGGGAAAGAAAGATTGAAAGGCGTAGATTGAGAAAATCGGTTCAATTTTACGTTTTTCAATCAGAAGTGGATTTTCAACATACCAATGGGTTTTAGATTGGAGTAATTTTTCATCAAATTTTTCCAGAGTCGATTGAGTAAATTGATTGGTATTGCTAGAGTAGATGTTTCCAAAAGTATCTGTAATAGCGTATTTTGAATTGATGAGAGGGATACTGGACACAAATTCATTTTCATTTACAAAAGAAATGCTATAAGCCTTAACTCGTTGATTTTGAACGATAGGCATAATGAAGAGTGCGTAATGTTGCTTATCTATTGACAAAGCAACTTTTTCTGTAATGACTCCTTGAATCGGATTTTGAATTAACAATTTTAAATAATAAGGAGCTAAAATAGTTTCTTGATGGTTGCGATTGGTACTAAAGAGAAGTTCTCCTGTGTTATCAAGGATGATAAAATCAGAACTGAGTTTTAGTTGAGCTTTTGTTTCATAAAATAGACTAAAGAGTTCTCGGTCAGTGTGTTTACCCTCTAAAAATTCTGGGACCATTTTTTGATTCATGGTCTCCAATAATTGATAGTTCGCTTGTTTCATGTTGCGAACATGTTGGACAATCTGTTGAGTATCCTTGGTGAGCTGTTGCTTTTGAAGGAAATAGGAAAAACCAAACAGGAGAATGAGGAGTAAAAATGAGGTCGCCAAAGCAGCCAAAGAACTACGGTGAAGAATCTCTTTTTGGAGAGAATGTTTAAAAGAATGTGCCATAAATTACCTCTTACAAAGAGCTTGCTAAAGTAAGTATAGCAGTATTAAAAATGGAAGGCAAGGCGAAAAGAGAAAAGAGTTGAAAAGAAAGAGACTAAATTCCCCTAAAAATGGTATAATAGGAGCATCACGAAAATTGGAGAGACAGCATGAGTTTTTACAATCATAAAGAAATCGAGCCTAAGTGGCAAAAATACTGGGCTGACAATCACACTTTTAAGACAGGAACAGACGCCTCAAAACCTAAGTTTTATGCACTCGACATGTTCCCTTACCCATCTGGAGCGGGTCTGCACGTAGGACACCCAGAAGGATACACAGCGACTGATATCCTCAGCCGTTTCAAACGTGCACAAGGCTACAACGTCCTTCACCCAATGGGGTGGGATGCTTTTGGTTTGCCTGCAGAGCAATACGCTATGGATACTGGGAATGATCCAGCAGAATTCACAGCAGAAAACATTGCCAACTTCAAACGCCAAATCAATGCACTTGGATTCTCTTACGACTGGGATCGTGAAGTCAACACTACAGATCCGAACTACTACAAGTGGACGCAATGGATCTTCACCAAGCTTTACGAAAAAGGCTTGGCCTATGAAGCGGAAGTGCCAGTAAACTGGGTTGAGGAACTAGGAACAGCTATCGCCAACGAAGAGGTTCTTCCTGACGGAACTTCTGAGCGTGGAGGCTATCCAGTTGTCCGCAAACCGATGCGCCAATGGATGCTTAAAATCACTGCCTATGCAGAACGCTTGCTCAACGATTTGGATGACCTAGATTGGCCAGAGTCTATTAAGGACATGCAACGCAACTGGATCGGTAAATCAACTGGTGCCAATGTCACTTTCAAGGTGAAAGGGACTGATAAGGAATTCACCGTCTTTACAACACGTCCGGATACCCTTTTCGGAGCGACCTTCACTGTTTTGGCTCCTGAGCATGACTTGGTGGATGCCATCACAAGTCCTGAACAGGCTAAGGCTGTAGCTGACTACAAACATCAAGCAAGTCTCAAATCAGACTTGGCTCGTACAGACCTTGCCAAGGAAAAAACAGGGGTTTGGACGGGTGCTTATGCCATCAACCCTGTCAATGGTAAAGAAATCCCAATCTGGATTGCGGACTATGTTCTTGCTAGCTACGGAACAGGTGCTGTTATGGCTGTACCTGCTCATGACCAACGTGACTGGGAATTTGCTAAACAATTTGCCCTTCCAATCGTAGAAGTGCTGGAAGGTGGAAACGTTGAAGAGGCTGCCTACACAGAAGATGGCCTTCATGTTAATTCTGACTTCCTAGATGGATTGAATAAAGAAGACGCTATTGCTAAAATTGTGGCTTGGTTGGAAGAAAAAGGCTGTGGTCAAGAAAAAGTGACCTACCGCCTCCGCGACTGGCTCTTTAGCCGTCAACGTTACTGGGGTGAACCAATCCCAATTATTCATTGGGAAGATGGAACTTCAACAGCTGTTCCAGAAAGTGAATTGCCACTTGTCTTGCCAGTAACCAAGGACATCCGCCCTTCAGGTACTGGTGAAAGCCCACTAGCTAACTTGACAGACTGGCTTGAAGTGACTCGTGAAGATGGTGTTAAAGGTCGTCGTGAAACCAACACCATGCCACAATGGGCAGGTTCAAGCTGGTACTACCTCCGTTATATCGATCCACATAATACTGAGAAATTGGCTGATGAGGATCTCCTCAAACAATGGTTGCCAGTAGATATCTACGTGGGTGGTGCAGAACACGCTGTTCTTCACTTACTCTACGCTCGTTTCTGGCATAAATTCCTCTATGATATCGGTGTTGTTCCAACCAAAGAACCATTCCAAAAACTCTTTAACCAAGGAATGATCTTGGGAACAAGCTACCGTGACCATCGTGGGGCTCTTGTGGCGACTGACAAGGTTGAAAAACGTGACGGTTCCTTCTTCCATGTAGAAACAGGAGAAGAATTGGAGCAAGCACCAGCCAAGATGTCGAAATCTCTCAAGAACGTGGTGAACCCAGACGATGTGGTGGAACAATACGGTGCCGATACCCTTCGTGTTTATGAAATGTTTATGGGACCACTTGATGCTTCCATCGCTTGGTCTGAAGAAGGTCTGGAAGGAAGCCGTAAGTTCCTTGACCGTGTTTACCGTTTGATTACAAGTAAAGAAATCGCTACGGAAAACAATGGCGCTCTTGATAAGGTCTACAATGAAACAGTCAAATCTGTCACTGAGCAAATCGAGTCTATGAAATTCAATACAGCCATTGCCCAACTTATGGTCTTTGTCAACGCGGCTAACAAGGAAGAAAAACTTTATGTAGACTACGCCAAAGGCTTTATCCAATTGATCGCACCATTTGCTCCTCACTTGGCAGAAGAGCTCTGGCAAACAGTTGCAGCAACAGGAGAATCTATCTCTTATGTAGCTTGGCCAACTTGGGATGAAAGCAAATTAGTTGAAGACGAAATCGAAATCGTTGTCCAAATCAAAGGAAAAGTCCGTGCTAAACTCATGGTCGCTAAAGACCTATCACGCGAAGAATTACAAGAAATTGCTCTGGCTGACGAAAAAGTCAAAGCAGAAATTGACGGTAAGGAAATCGTGAAAGTGATTGCGGTACCGAATAAATTGGTTAATATTGTTGTGAAATAAGAAATGAATCCTTCAGAGTAGAATCTGGAGGATTTTTTATTTGACAGGAAGTTTCTGTTTTGTTAACATGATTAACAAAGGAAAGAGAGATTATGGATAAAAAAGAATTTATTGCATTTAATAATCGTTTCAATAGATTTATTTTAGCGTTTGATCAGTTAAAAAAAAATCAACATAAAAGTGGTGTTGACAAATCCATTACTTTGAATGAGGTACATTTGATTGTTGCGATTGGGGAAAATCAGCCCTTAAATCTAGTAAAATTATCTGAATTATTAGAAGTTTCAAGAAGTGCAATAACTCAAAGTGTTAGGAGATTGATTCAAAAAAATTTAGTTGATTTTGATTTTGATCCGAATAATGGGAAAAATAAATATTTGAGATTATCTGAAAAAGGCATCGAAGTTTTTAAAATCCATAAGGAGCAACAAGCATATATTGAAAAATCAATCTTTTCAGTTTTAAACAACTATAGCGAGGGGGAACTTCAAACAGTTGTGAAATTGATGGATGATATTGAAAAGGTGTGGGGAGAATTACCGTGGTAAAAGTCGCGGTAAATTTTAAATATAATTGTTAAGTAAATTAACAAAAAGGAGAAGATATGACTATAAACATAGAACTGATTTCACAAACAGATTTAGCGGATGAATCTTTTTATATTGCTATCAATGGTTTAGAACCAAGGGCAATGTATTGTGTAGAAATGTACCTGTCTGATTATTACTGTATAAATGCTCCCATGCTTTTAGATCATGATGTTATATGGAAATCAACCGCAATCTTTTTATCTGATCAGGATGGTATGATTGATACCTCTCAGACAGCATCTATTTCGGGATCTTATAAAGGGGTTTCAGAAATGGGATTATTCTTTAATGCGAAACCGTTGAAGAATAGGAAAAGGAGATTACCGAGTTCTCTTGATAGAATTCCATTGAGAGATTGTTTTGGTGTTGAAATTAAAATCAAGCTGGGGAAAGATGTGGTCGCGGAGCAAAGTTTCGTAAGGCGTTATATGAATCTGGGAGTAAGATATCAAGATATCTATGACAAGCATTTTCAAGGTCGATTGTTTTATGATGAAAAGTTAAGAAGGGCGCCAGCCGTGATTATTGTTAGCGGTAGTGAGGGAAGAATTGAAAAAGCTCAGAATATTGCCCAACTTTTATCTTCTAGAGGATATATTTGTCTTGCGATAGCTTATTTTGGTTTAGAGGGATTACCCCGAAACTTAGAACGAATTCCAATAGAATGTCTGGAGGAGGCGAAAGATTTTCTATATCATCATCCTCAAGTTGATAATACAAAAATAGGAATATATGGTCGCTCTAAAGGAGCAGAGCTTGTTCTGGCTGGACAAAGTATTTTGGAAGATGTGCAATGTTTAGTACTCAATTCTCCTTCAAATATAATATTTGAGGGAATAAAGGGAAAACTCAATTCTCATTCATCTTCTTGGACATATTTACAAAAGGAACTTCCTTATCAAAAATTTCAGTTAGGAAATTATTTGTTAAACAAGTTTTTTGGAAAACATATTCCTGAAGATAGTAGGGCTCAGATTGATGTGAGTAAAATTTCCTCTCCTTTATTATTACTAGGAAGCGATGTTGATGAAATATGGAATGCATCATCCGCGATAGATGATATCATTTCACATTATAAAGGGGAATCCATTTTGTTTAAAAAATACCATGAAACAGGGCATATGTTGACGGTTGCTTATCAACCGAATCATCGTTATCGAAAAGATTGGCGCTTATTAATGAAAGAAAGTGTAGACTCTTGGTTTGCTACGATAAATTTTTTTGATACACATCTGAAAAATTTGTAGATAGTGCTGAACCGTGCTATAATAGTTCCAACTAAGATAAAAACACAGTTCTGGTTGGTAGTCCAGACGTAGGCAAGCCTATCAGTAACCTTCCTCCTTGGTTGTCCATTCTTAGGGATAGATTTAAGGAGGTGCTGTCGTGGAAACAATTTCAATTGGATTGACAGTTTATTTTGAAGATGGATTTTGGCATGGTTTGTTCGAACAAGTGTATCGAGAAACTTATCAAGTTTGTCGTGTGACATTTGGTCAGGAGCCAAAAGATGATGAAATTCTAGAGATCTTACAGATTCAGTTTACTCAATTATCTTTTAGTCCAGAAGCTACAGTTAAGCAACATGTAAAAATCAAGAATCCTAAACGATTACAGCGGGCTGGGAAGAAACAAGTAAAGCAGAAAATTTCTTCCAAGTCGAAAGAACTATTGCAGTTGCAGTATGAGAAAAGGAAAAAGATTTCAAAACATCAATCTAGTGTCCAAAAACAATTGCTCAAGCAAGAGAAATTTGAACGCAAACAGCACAAACGTAGAGAGAAGCACAAGAGGCATTAACTCACTCGTTTTCATATTTGATCAGAGGTTGGGCAAAAAGTCTTTAAAACCAGAAAAACGCATAATATCAAGCCTTGAAAAACGTTGATACTATGCGTTTTATTGTGGGAGAATTTACTTCATTGTCTGCGGAAATTGACTTTTTGCCCAGCCTCTTTTGTAGATTACCTGTGGATGTGATATACTATTCACATCTTTAAACTTATAAGAGTGAGATAAGGAGAAAACTATGCCTGTAAATGAATATAGTCAGATGATTGGTGAACCTGTAGACGATACACCTGGAGTTTTACCGTCACTTGTACGGATAGAAGGACAGTATACGATTCTAGAAGCTCTTTCAGTGGAAAAGCATGCGGAGGATTTGCTAGCTGTTTATGGCCCTGATAGCCCTCGTGAGATGTGGACCTACCTTTTTCAGGAGCCAGTGGCAGATATGGAGGAACTGGTTAGTCTTTTAAATCAGATGTTGGCTCGTAAGGATCGCTTTTACTATGCGATTATAGACAAGGAAACTTGCAAGACCTTGGGGACTTTTTCTCTCATGCGTATTGACCAAGTTAATCGCACCATTGAAGTTGGCGCGGTGACCTTTTCTCCGGCTCTCAAACAGACCATGATGGGAACAGAAGCTCACTATTTGCTAGCTCGCTATGTTTTTGAAGAACTCCACTATCGCCGCTATGAGTGGAAGTGCGATGCCCTCAATCTTCCATCTAGAAAAGCAGCAGAACGTTTGGGATTTTTCTATGAAGGAACCTTCCGCCAAGCTGTTATCTATAAAGGGCGTACTAGGGATACGGATTGGCTGTCTATGATTGATAAGGACTGGCCCAAAGTCAAAGCTCGTTTGGAAGCATGGTTGGTTCCTGAAAATTTTGATAAAAATGGGCAGCAGTACAAGAGCTTAAGAGAGCTCTAAGAGGTGGAGACATGATTACCGTTAGAAAGCAAGGAGTTGTTAAGTTAGATGACGTTTTGCATCTCTATCAGGCAGTTGGTTGGACAAACTATACCAATCAGCCACAGATGTTGGAGCAGGCCTTGTCTCATTCGCTAGCGACTTATCTTGCCCGTGATGGTGAGAAAATCGTTGGTTTAGTGCGTCTGGTTGGAGACGGTTTTTCATCGGTTTTTGTCCAGGATTTGATTGTTTTGCCTACTTATCAGCGCCAAGGGATTGGTAGCGACTTGATGAAAGAGGCTTTAGGCGATTACAAAGATGCCTATCAAGTCCAGCTGGTGACAGAAGAGACAGAAAAAAACTTGGGATTTTATCGTTCACTGGGGTTTGAAACCCTATCTACTTATGATTGTACAGGGATGATTTTGGTGGATCGAAAAAAATTACAATAATTCTTTTATCTTAAGTTAATTTTAAGTCTTCTCTTGTATCATATAGTTATTAAGTAAAGACCTCCTAACTTTATTTAATAAAAAATCCTAAACTTTTTTCATCATAATCTCCTAACTAAAGTCACCCAATCAGGTGGCTTTTTTGTTTGTAGGCGGGATTTTTGCTATAATAGAAACATGAGTAGAATTTTAGATAATGAAATCATGGGTGATGAGGAGTTGGTAGAGCGTACCCTCCGTCCCCAATATTTACGTGAATATATCGGTCAGGACAAGGTCAAGGATCAGCTTCAAATCTTTATCGAGGCAGCTAAAATGCGTGATGAGGCGCTGGACCATGTTCTCTTGTTTGGCCCTCCAGGTCTCGGGAAGACAACCATGGCTTTTGTCATTGCCAATGAATTGGGAGTCAATCTCAAGCAAACGTCTGGTCCTGTCATCGAAAAAGCGGGTGATCTGGTAGCAATTTTGAATGACTTGGAGCCAGGAGATGTTCTTTTTATTGATGAGATTCATCGCTTGCCCATGTCCGTAGAAGAGGTGCTTTACAGTGCAATGGAAGACTTCTACATCGACATCATGATTGGTGCTGGGGAAACTAGCCGAAGTGTTCATCTGGAATTGCCACCTTTTACCTTGATTGGTGCGACGACACGAGCAGGGATGCTTTCAAATCCGCTACGTGCACGTTTTGGGATTACTGGTCACATGGAGTATTATGCCCATGATGACTTGACAGAGATTGTCGAGCGGACGGCAGATATCTTTGAAATGGAAATCACCCATGAAGCTGCTGCTGAGTTGGCTTTACGTAGTCGTGGAACTCCTCGTATCGCCAATCGTCTCCTCAAGCGCGTGCGCGACTTTGCCCAAATTATGGGCGATGGCTTGATTGATGATGTGATTACGGACAAGGCCTTGACTATGCTGGATGTAGACCATGAAGGCTTGGACTATGTGGACCAGAAAATCCTTCGCACCATGATTGAGATGTACGGTGGTGGTCCTGTCGGTCTAGGTACTCTTTCGGTTAATATCGCCGAAGAGCGTGAGACGGTAGAGGATATGTATGAACCTTACCTGATCCAGAAAGGCTTTATCATGCGAACTCGTTCAGGACGGGTGGCGACAGCCAAGGCTTATGAGCATTTGGGATATGAATACAGTGAAAAATAAGGCTGAAATTTTAGACTCTTTCAGAGAAAATCCTGACATGATGGCTATTCTGACTATCATCCGTGACTTGGAGTTGAAAGATTCCTGGTTAGCAGCTGGTTCGGTTCGAAATTTTATCTGGAATCTCTTATCAGACAAGCCAGCCTTTGACTGTGAAACGGATGTGGATGTGATTTTCTTTGACCCAGACGTGAGTTACGAAGAAACGCTGGCTATAGAAAGTAAGTTGAGAGAGGATTTTCCCCAGTATCAGTGGGAATTGAAAAATCAAGTCTATATGCACCAGCACAGCCCTCATACTGCTCCCTATACCAGTTCTTGTGATGCTATGAGTAAATACCCTGAACGCTGTACGGCAGTAGGACTTCGCTTGCAAGCTGACGCAACTTTAGAGCTCTTTGCGCCTTATGGCTTGGAGGATATTTTGAACTTTCAGGTTGCTCCGACCCCTCATTTCTTAGAAAATGAAGACCGAATGACGCTCTATCAAAAGCGTTTATCTAAGAAAAATTGGCAAGAAAAATGGAAAAATCTCACATTTAAAAATACTTAAGGAAACTTTAAGATAGGAGTTGTATACTTATCTCATAAGTTAAGAAGACCTTAACTTTAACTCCTAAAACTTTTTCATAATAATCTCCCTATAAAAATTAAGTCGCCCGGCAATCAGGCGGCTTTTTTTGTCGGTTATTTAAGATCTCATTATAGAATTTTATAGCTAATTACAGGATGGGACGTGCAATAAAAATCTCATTTTCTCAAAAACGAAACCTTAGATTCGCGAAAGCTCTCAATAACTGATGAAGATAGCTAGAAAATAAAATCAAAAAATAGTAGAGTCTGGGACAATAGTCCTGTATCTCCTAAAAAAAGCAACGGTTTTGTTCAATGTCATTAAGTTAAGAAATTCAAATACGACTTTTTCTGTATTTGGGTTTCTTTTTTAATGTGATAAACTATAGTTAAGGAGGTATTTCCCATGATAAAACAGATAAAAGCCCACTTGAATAAGAGTATTCAGACTGTCCTTGGTCAAAAAGTTGAGTTCATCAAACAAGATGAACAAGCCTTTACTCGGCAAAGAAGTTTATCACTAGAAACCATGATTCGTACAATTCTGGGAATGGGGGGGAAATCCTTGTCAAAAGAATTACTAGATGCCAGACTGACAGTTTCAAATTCAGCCTTTGTTCAAAGACGCTATCAGATAAAACCTGAGGCTTTCTATGCCCTATTTAAAGAATTCACAGCACCTATTCCACTTAATACTGATTTTCCAATATTTGCTGCAGATGGGAGTGATATCTGTATTCCTAGAAATCCCATGGATACAGAAACCTCTATCCAAACCAAAACGGAGGTTAAATCCTATAATCTCATACATATAAATGCCCTATACGACTTGACGACTGGAGTGTATCGAGATGTTTCTATTCAAGACAAACATGCGCAACATGAGCGCTTAGCTCTGATTCAGATGATGAAGGCTTCTCCCTTTCGAGAAAGCTCTGGTTATCATGGATAGAGGCTATGAAAGTTACAATCTTAGGGCTCATTTTCAAGAAAAAGGATGGCTTTATATCATCCGTATTCGAGATGGGAAACAATCTATGTGTTCTTCCTTCAACTTGCCAAATACGGAGGGTTTTGATCAAACATTTTCTCTAAAATTATCACGAAAGCAAACCAATCAGCTCAAAAAACTTTATCGCGACTGTCCCAATGACTATCATTTTATTCCACATACTTCTACTTTTGATTTTCTTCCAGAAAAAAGTCAAAAACATGACCCTGTAACACTCTATGAGCTTCCGTTTCGTATGGTGCGTTTAGAAGTGGAAGAAGGAAAATACGAAACTTTGGTGACAAATACAGATTATCCAATCCAAGAATTAAAAAATCTCTACGCCAGTAGATGGGGCATAGAGACTAGTTTTCGTGACCTGAAATACAGTGTTGGCTTAGTCAATTTTCATGCCAAAAAGAAGGAAGGGATTCTCCAAGAAATCTTTGCTCGCTTTATAAATTTTAACTTTTGTCGTTGGGTAACCTCGCAAGTTGCCATCGACAATAGTCGCAAAAAACAAAGATATAAGGTGTGTTTCTCAGATGCAGCTTATGCCTGCCGTTTGTTTTTTT
>JAQDPW010000016.1:0-364 GCA_027659245.1 Streptococcaceae bacterium AM104-57 | reverse complement strand
ATCGGTAGTTGATTTCATCTATAGAGTAACATAAATCTCAAAAAATAGGGTGAAAAAACCTTTATTTGTCATGCAAAAAAATAGAAGATGTGATAGAGAATCACTTTGATGATCTCAATCACACCTCCTATTCAAGTAGTTAGATTACTAACTTAATGACATTGGACAGTTACCTAGGTTTCTTTTTCCATTACTTTCAGATAATCAATCATAGGTGAGTACGCAATCGCTCATCTATGCT
Source organism: Streptococcaceae bacterium AM104-57 (assembly GCA_027659245.1). GTDB lineage: Bacteria > Bacillota > Bacilli > Lactobacillales > Streptococcaceae > Streptococcus. The sequence continues at coordinate 123 of JAQDPW010000016.1, read as the reverse complement.
GGTTACTATGCTTTTCATATTTCCCAGTGAGAAATAATTTATCCAGCCCCGAATTGACAAATTCATACTAGCCTAAAATCAAAAAACATCTTATAATAGTAGTTATGAAACTTACAAACGAAG
>JAQDPW010000015.1 GCA_027659245.1 Streptococcaceae bacterium AM104-57 | reverse complement strand
AATAAAAATACCCCAAAAGTTAGATTTTTTCTGTCTAACTTTTGGGGTGCAGTTCAAAAAGCCTTGATACTATGCGTTTTATTTTTTTCATTTTCTGATAATACTCTTCGAAAATCAAATTCAAACTGCGTCAACGTCGCCTTGCCGTACTCAAGTATGTACTCAAGTACAGCCTGCGGCTAGTTTCCTAGTTTGCTCTTTGATTTTCATTGAGTATAAAATTGAGTTTTTGATCAACTTTTTTAGTGATCAGGCGAACATTTGCCAAAAGTAATCAATGATGTAGGTCAAGCCGTATGTGTAAACAACTAGGGTGAAAGGCTTGGTCAGGACGATGATGGTCATGTAGCGCTTGAAGCTCATCTTGGTCAGAGCAGCCAGCATACAGAGAAAGTCCGCTGGGCTAACTGGCCAAATCATCATAAAAATAAAGAAACGGTCGAAACGATTGCCCTTATCCAGCCAACCGATGTACTTGTCATAGGTGCGCTTGCTGACGACAGACTGAACAAAGGGGGCTCCGTAGAGACGCACCAAGTAAAAGATAATGGCGCAACCAATGACAATACCGATATAGTTGTAAATCGTCCCCACGATATGCCCGTAGATAAAGACCCCAGCCACCGAGGTCAAGGCCCCTGGAATTATAGGAACAACCGTCTGTAAAATCTGTAAAAAGATAAAGAGTGGTGGCCCCCAGATACCAGCCTGTTGGATAAAGGCAGATAGGGTTTCCTTGGAATGCAAGACTCCAGCCTGATAGGCCCAGATACAGAAAATCAAAGTACCAACTCCACCGATGATGGAAGAAATATTGATTGCTTGCTGTAGAAGGGGAGAAACAGCTTTCATTTCTTTATCGTGTGACATGTAAACTCCTCTTGAATAGTATGATTCTACTATACCATATTTTGAGGAGAAAGACTATATGTATTACGAAAGTGAAGTTAGTGAAATCAGAAGTTTTTCTGATAGGACTATGATATAATAATAGATAATTAACTATGTGACAAATTGGAGAGATAGTCTGAAAGATATTGTTAGTACAAATAGACAGTTCTGACTAGCAAAAGGAAGTTTTTATGGCAAAGAGAAAAGATTTTTCTGAATTAACGAGGGTACAAATTCCAGCAGCTCTGCATCTCATGCGTATGGGCTATACCTATCTTCCTCGCAATGGGAAGGAGATTGCAGAAAGAGATCCAGATACCAACATTCTTGTATCTATTTTTAAGGAGCAATTTTTAAAATTTAACAACTACTTGACAGAGGATGACTTTGAGAGAGAACTAGCCAATATCAAGTTGGAATTGGATCAAAACGACTTGGGACGTTCTTTCTTTAAACGTCTGCAAGGTCAGGAAGATGCCATTTATATTGACTGGGAGAATCCTGAAGCCAATACCTTCCATCTGGCACTTGAGGTTACTTGTCAGAATGGTCAGGATGAATTCCGTCCTGATATCGTTATTTTTGTCAATGGTCTGCCTCTTTCTTATATCGAGGTTAAGCAGCCCAATGCTATCCGCGATGGCAAGACTGGAATTCAGTCAGAGCAGGACAGAACCAGATACCGTTTTGAAAACCGTAAGTTCCGTCGTTTTAACAATATCACCCAGTTGATAGCTCTTTCGGATAACTTGCCCTATATCAGTGGTCAAGGTCAGCAAAAACAGGGTTCTTATTACGGTTCAAACGCCTATTCAAAGACCAAGTTTAATGCTTTCAAGGAAGAAAGAGAAGAAGATTTCCTTCATTCTCTTGCTGCACTAACCGAGGACCAAATCGACTTTGTCCTAGAAGATATGAAGCGCTTTGCCCTCAAGTCCCAGCCAGAGTTTACAACAAACCTAAACCCTGATACACCTTGCAATGCCTTCCTGTCTTCTTTGTACCAGAAGGAACGTCTGCTCTTTATGCTTCGTTTTAGTCTTGTCTATGTAGAAGAAGAAAGCAAGGACGGTCAGATGCAGTTGCAGAAGCACGTCATGCGCTATCCTCAGTATTTTGCGACACGTGCTATCGAAGAAACAATCGCAAAAGGTGTAAAGAAAGGGGTTATCTGGCATACCCAAGGTTCTGGTAAGACTGCCTTGGCCTTCTTCAATATTCGCTATCTAACCAACTATTTCTCAAGAGAGGGAATCGTTCCTCAGTTTTACTTTGTCGTCGATCGTTTGGACTTGGCAGACCAGGCCTTTAAGGAATTCACCAAACGAGGCCTCAAGGTTAAGCGCATCAATAACCCTCAAGAGCTCAATCAAAAGCAAGACGGCTATGATGTCGCTGTGGTCAATATCCAGAAGTTCAAGGATGATTCGGATCTGACAGACCGCTCTGGCTATGATCTCAATCGTCAAAATGTCTACTTTATCGATGAAGCTCATCGTTCCTACAATGAACGAGGTTCCTACCTGCCAAATCTCTATCAGGCAGATACCAAGGCCATTAAGATTGCCTTGACAGGAACGCCCCTCATCACCTACAAGAAAGATGGCAAGACCAAGGAAAGTCATGCGACCACGCGTGATATCTTTGGGGACTACATCCACAAATACTATTACAACCAGTCTATCGATGACGGCTTTACCCTACGCCTGATGCGAGAAGATATCGAGACCTCCTATAAGGACAATCTCAGAACCATCAACGAAGAAATCCAACGTGGTGACCTTTCCAAGGAAGATATCTTTGCCCATCCTCACTATGTGGAGCCTATGCTAGACTTTATCATCGAGGACTTCAATCGTGCTCGTGATTTGATCTTTGATGACCAGACCATCGGTGGCATGATCGCCTGTGACTCGTCCAAGCAAGCGCGTGAGCTTGAAAAGCAATTAGAAGAACGACGCAAAGCTGGCTCAACTACGTTGACTTCCGCTCTCATCCTCCATGATGAGGGAGACAAGGAAGAGAAGAAGGACAAGGTAGATGCCTACAAGGAAGGTAAGATTGACCTTATCATCGTCTACTCTATGCTCCTAACAGGTTTTGATGCACCTCGGCTCAAGCGCCTCTATCTAGGGCGCAAGATCAAGGCTCACAATCTTTTGCAAACACTAACCCGTGTCAATCGTCCTTACAAGGACTACCTCTTTGGCTATGTTATCGACTTTGCGGATATTTCCAAGGAGTTTGACAAGACCAATCGCGCCTATCTAGAAGAACTCAACCAAGAGTATGATACGTCTCTGACTGGGGAAAATGGTGAGGATGTTTTTGGCTCTCTCTTTGTGTCAGCAGATGAAATTTCTCAAGAGTTGAGCAAGACCGAACATATCCTCATCGACTATCCAACGGATAATCTGGAGTTCTTCTCCCAAGCCATCAATGATATCAAGGATAAGAAGCAGTTAATCGATCTTCGTATGGCCTTGGAGTCTATCAAGCAGTACTACAATATCGCCCGTCTCCTTGGTTACGAACACCTGCTTCAGCAGATCGACATTGCTCAGATTGCAACCCTGCTCAATGTCCTCTCTAGAAGGATGCTGACACTGTCTCTAATCGATAAACCAGACGACTTCTCTAGTCGGACGCTCTTAAATCTTGCCATGTCTGAGACTAGCTTTAGCTTTGTCAAGATTGCAGAAGAAGAACTTCGTCTAGCAGCCAATGACCTGGAAGACTTGAAACGTCGAGTTGCAAGTGGCATTAAAAAACAACGTGATGAAAAGGATCCTGAGTGGGTCTCTCTCTACGAAGAATTCCAGCGCATCATGAAAAAACATCTGATCCATGGCCAAGAAGGCTTCACCATGGAGAATATCAAAGAAACCCAAAAAGACTATGAAGAACTCTTTAAGTCCGTGGAGGACTATCATACTCGTATGAGACGCTTAACCATGAACTTTAACGGAGATGAGATGGCAGCTCGTTCCTACAAGCACGTGACCAACTCGACTATGGTCAGTGAGTTTCCTGCTATTTACCATGTCATCAAGGGTTCTAAAGTCAGACTAGATCGTAAAATTGGTCAAAATCAAGGAATACTCGATAACGAGGACTTTCTCAAGAAAATGATTCGAGAAGAAGCTCGGATTGAAATGAAAACCAACCAATCTGCAAGTAGTTTGACAAGACAGGATTTTAATTATATCGTTGAGTCGTTATTTGAAGGATACGAAGAGGAATACCAACACTAATGAATGAAACATACAAAGTCCAAGTCCAAGACTTGGTAGATGATTTGAAAGCGGTCTTTACCCATGCGGGACTAGGAGGAGAAGCGGGTGAGTACAAACTCCTCACCCAGTCCTTCCTCTACAAATTTTTAAATGATAAGTTTTTATATCAGGCAAAGTGCCTAGACGAAGTTAATACTTATGAGCACTTATTGACTTTGAGTGAAGATGACTATGACTGGCTCTTGGAGGATATCGGTACAAGTACGGCTTGGCTCAAGCCTGACCAGTTGATTGAAACCCTTCACCGTCAGCAAAATGAAGCGACTTTCTACGAGAGTTTTGAAAATACTCTTAATCAGATAGCTATTGACAATAACGATATCTTTTCTGTGCATACAGACGGCGACACAGCTATTCGTCTATTTGATGAGCGTCTGATTACCGACACAATATCAGATAGCAGTAAGCGTAACGAAGTGGCAAAAGCCATCATCAATCTCCTTGCACGCGTCAAGTTTGATGAGACCATTTTTTCACAAGGCTTTGATTTTTTCTCTACTCTCTTTGAGTACATGATTAAGGACTACAACAAAGATGGCGGTGGTAAGTATGCTGAGTATTACACGCCTCACTCTGTGGCTAAGATTATTGCAGATATTCTGGTGGGGAATGACCAACCATCAAACGTGCGAATCTATGACCCGTCAGCTGGTTCGGGAACCTTACTTATGAACCTGGCTAGTCGTATCGGTGTCGATAAGACTACTGTTTACAGTCAGGATATCTCGCAAAAGTCCTCTAATCTCCTCCGTCTCAACCTGATCTTGAATGGACTGCAACATTCGATTCATAATATCGTACAGGGAAATACCATCATCGCTAACCGTCATCCTGAAAAGATGGACTATATTGTGTCGAACCCTCCTTTCAAGCTGGACTTTTCAGAGTGGCGTGACCAAGTGGAGACCTTGCCAGAAGCTAGCGAGCGATTCTTTGCAGGTGTGCCAAAGATTCCAGCCAAGTCTAAGGACAAGATGGCGATTTACGAGCTCTTTGTTCAGCATATCATCTACTCCTTGAAGCCAGATGGTCAGGCAGCCGTTGTCTTGCCGACAGGCTTTATCACGGCCCAGTCAGGGATTGACAAGACCATCCGCCAACACTTGGTGGATAATCAAATGCTGGCAGGTGTTGTTTCTATGCCGTCCAATATCTTTGCGACGACAGGTACTAACGTCTCCATCCTCTTTATCGATAAGAAAAATAAGGGCGATGTCGTCCTCATCGATGCCTCAAACCTGGGAACCAAGGTCAAGGAAGGCAAGAACCAAAAGACTGTGCTCTCTCCTGAAGAAGAGCAGAAGATTGTCGAGACCTTTATCAGAAAAGAAGCCGTCGAGGACTTTTCTGTCACTGTCTCTTATGAGGAAATCAAGGAGAAAAACTACTCTCTCAGCGCAGGCCAATACTTTGACATTAAGATCGACTATGTAGATATCACAGCAGAAGAATTTGAAACCAAGATGACCGCCTTTCAAAACAAACTCTCAGACCTCTTCCAGCAATCACACCAACTGGAGCAGGAGATAGAGAAGCAGATGAAGGGGATTAAGTATGAGTGAGGTAGAATTTGAATTACGTAAATTAGGTGATTTAATTGAAATTTATAATAACAAAAGGGTTCCGCTCTCAGCTAAACAAAGAGAAGGTCTTGAAAAAATTTATCCATATTATGGGGCACAAGGTATTGTAGACTATGTAGATGATTATATTTTTGATGGTAAGTATATTCTAATTGCAGAAGATGGAGAAAATCTAAAATCTAACAATAAATCAATTTGTACTCTAGCAACAGGCAAATATTGGGTAAACAACCATGCGCACATTATCGAGGGGAATGATGAAACAAATACGGATTTTCTTTATTACAAATTGAATTCCATTAGCTTTGCTCCCTATATAACTGGAAGTGCACAACCGAAATTAAATAAAGAAAATTTATTAAATATAGAATTATACATTCCTTCAAAAGAACATCAAGATAAAATAGCAAAAGTTCTAACTTTACTTGACCAAAAAATCCAAACCAACAACCAAATCAACCAAGAGTTGGAAGCCATGGCTAAGACCCTCTATGACTACTGGTTTGTGCAGTTTGATTTCCCAGACCAAAATGGTAACCCCTACAAATCATCAGGTGGAAAGATGGTCTATCACCCAGAACTCAAACGCGAAATCCCAGAAGGGTGGGGAGTGGAGACTCTTAGAGACTTTGAATCGAAAATTATTACTGGAAAAACACCTTCTAAGGCAAATAGTGATAATTTTGGAGGTGAAATTCCTTTTATAACAATTGGAGATATACGAGGAAATACTTTTATTTATAGCACTTCAGAATCATTGACTGATTTAGGAGCAAGCGTACAACAGAATAAGTATTTACCTGAAGGTAGCTTATGTGTTTCTTGTATTGCGACAGTGGGTGAAATTGGATTTACGACTGAATGGTCTCATACAAATCAACAAATAAATTCAATTGTTTTTGAGGATGAAACCAATCGATATTATCTTTATTTTGCGTTGAAAAATTATTTTGAAAATGCTAATGCGAGTGCAAAGACTGGAAATACTTTTGCTAATATGAATAAAGAAGATTTTTCGGGAATTAGAATCATTCTACCAAATGAAGAAATCAAAAATAATTTTCACGAAATTTCAGAGCCTTATTTTGCACAAATCAAGTGTTTACAAGGACAAAACCAAGAACTCACTCAACTTCGCGACTGGCTCTTGCCAATGCTGATGAATGGACAGGCCAAGGTGGAGTAGGGGAAATAGCAGATAGAATTTTAAAGTTGAAAGAATTTGAGGGCAAATAAATGTCAAGTCTTACTTTTTCTATATGGAAACCATTTATTAAAAGTGAAAAAAGAGGGGAGCGGTGGTTACAGCCTATTTTAAAGACTTTTGATAAGTTGAACCCATGTGATTTAAAACACGAAAAAGGTTTATATCATCTAGAGGTTGATAAAAATGAGCATTATGTTTTTCTAGTTATAGAATCTGGAAAGTTAGAGCCTAGAGATACTACTGTAACGGACTACTATACTAATCAAAAACGAGAAAATCCTAAATCAGAAACGGAGCTGGAGTTTTTGAAGCAATTCTTTGTCTTATTCGATTTGGATAATAATTTATTGTATTTTTCAGATGTGAGACACCGTAATTTGCTAGAAAAAATTCTTAAAGATACGATAGGGGTTGAGTTTAGCATAAAAGGTCTTTATGAAGATAAAGAGGAATTTTTTAAAATATTATCTAGTGTTGATGAAATTCAGTTTACTTCAAAAGATGATATTTTTTCAACTTTATCACAAAAACGCGGAGCTCTATATGATTTATTTGAAACGGATGGTTTAGAGGATTTAACTTTGAACGTAAAGCTCTCAAGTATGAAAATAAACAAAATCAAAACATTTCTCAGAAGAATTTTGAAAGAGTCTGAGAATCATCAACTTTCTAGTATCTTAATTAGAGGAAACGATGATGCTGGATTTGAACATGTGTTTAACCGTGATACGTTTATCAAAAAGATTTCAATTAATGTCGAGAAACAACAGGCAACTGGGAAATTTTTAGGATCAGAGGTAAAAGATATTTTGCTCAAAGAAATAGAGAGTTTGTCAAATGAGAAAGTTACGAAGAAAAGATAGAATTATTTCTGGCGGGATTTTAGTAGTAAGTTTATTTATATCATATTTCCTAAGGGATTATGTGCTACTAAATCATAGTGACACGGTATCTTTTATTTCTGTAATCACGGGTTTCTTGCTTTCTGCTATTGCTATACTGTATTCTTCTCCTATGAGGTCTGTTCTATATGATAAGAAATCAGACGTTTATTCATCAAAATGGGAAGAAATAATTGTTAGATATTTCTATACATTTGTAGTTAGTTTGCTTTATATGATGGAGTTATCTTTAGGTATTAATTGTATTCCAAATTTTATAAATGCAGGTTTTTTACTAAGTATTGTAATTGTAATAATTATAGTTACAAAGGGGCTATTTAAATTACTTTTAGTTGAGATAAATGATTAAATTTTTTGAATTCAATTTTTATCTGGCTAATCTTAGAAACCTTTCTCAACTCCTGTTGAAATCGAAATCCTAAAAATAGAGGAGGTCAGCAATCACTATGAGTAATAAAATTGTTGAATACAAAGACCTAATTGCTTTTCATCCAGGTCAGTATGTTGAAGAGTTGATTAAAGAGTATAACGTAACGCAAAAAGAATTTGCAGAGCGTTTAGGAATTTCTGAAATGAAGCTCGGTAAATTAGTGAATAGTGAGGAATCAATTAGTCATGATATTGCTCGGAAGTTAGCAAAGGTTACTAATATCTCGATAATAACTTGGCTCAATCTTCAAAATGCCTACGATGTAAAAATTGCGGAGATTTTACTTGAAGATTTACATAGAAAGGAAGAAGATGACACCCAACTATAAAATAACAGAAGAAATATTGAATCTCGTGCAGAAGATTTCTGAGTTGGCGACTCAACTTTCTTTCGAAACGAGGGAATTACACCTACGCAAGGAAAATCGTATTCGCTCCATCCAGTCCTCCCTTGCCATTGAAAATAATAGTCTTTCTTTGGAGCAGGTGACTGATGTCATAGAGGGAAAAAGAGTTTTAGGTCCTCTTAAGGATATCCATGAAGTCCAAAATGCTTATGAAGCTTATGAGAAGGTTTTTCGCTTAAATCCATATAGTATAGATGATTTTTTACTGGCTCATCGATTGTTGACCCAGGATTTGGTTAAGCATCCAGGACAGTTTCGATTAGGAGATGTAAGTGTTTTTGATGGAGCAGGGAAAGTTGTTCATCTTGGAGCGAGACCCCAGTTTGTTCCTAATCTGGTATCTGATTTATTTTCTTGGGCTGAGTCTAGCCCCATATCTGATATTGTCAAATCTTGTATCGTGCATTTTGAGTTAGAAATTATTCACCCTTTTGAGGATGGGAATGGTCGTATGGGACGGATGTGGCAGAGCCTAATCTTGAGTAGATGGAATCCTTTATTTGAGTGGCTTCCTGTCGAGTCTGTTATTTACCGACATCAGTCAGGATATTACCAAGCCTTAACAGAGAGTAATGAGGCTAATGATTCTACAAAATTTATCCAATTTATGCTTGATGCGATTTTAGAAACCTTGCTTGATTATAGTCAGCAAAAAATTGATAGTACGGACAAGTCGGTTAAAGTACTTTTGAAACCACGTGAGCTAGCTATTTTTGAAAAAATAGAGTCTTATCTTGTAGACCATTATCAGATAACAAATGCAATAGCACAAGAATTGACAGGTTTAAGTGCGGCAACCATGCGTCGTTACCTCCAACTATTTGTAAATCAAGGTTTGTTAGAAAAATCAGGATCTACAAAAAACACTATTTATTCGCTCATATTCCGCTCATTATTCGCTCATTTTATAGATACAACTTTGTTTCCGTATTTCCTGGGAACTAGTAGAAAGTTAGGAGAAATATGGAAAACAACAAACAACGTGTCCTTTGTCAGCAACTCTGGGCGGAAAATAAATACCTTGTTTTGAGCCATTCCAGCAATATTTACAAAGACATTCGCCAGTATCTTAAGCAAGAAGTGGTGGAGCTGAGTCAGGTTCAAGAGATGATTGACCGTGCCTGTCAGATTCCAGAACACAGGGGTCAGGTTTGCAATGCTTTTCAGCATATTTGGGGATATTTCAAGAGGAAAGCAATGGAGACTGAACGCAAGGATTATATGTTTTTACTGGAGCGTTATCACTCTGGTCATGCTACCAAAGAAGAATTAATTGCTAAGACGAGAGAGTTGCTTGAACGTTACCCAAATAGATATTTACAAAATTCTACTTTGCTGAAAGGAGACTCCCATGAGACTTTGGCATGAGGCTTTGATTTCACAACTTCCCCGTCCTCAGCTCTTGGGGCAACATCGAGAGTGTTGCGCCCTGCGTGGCAATGGTTGGGGCAGAAAGCATGCAACGGTTGACTATGTCTTTACCCATTCGCCATATCGTCTCTATGCCTATCATGACTTGATCATGGAGGAGATGGCTGCCCGTGGCTATAAGGTCAGTCCAGAGTGGCTGGACAAGAACTACCGTGGCAAAACCTGCCCTCCTTATCAAGACTTAGCAGAGGAAAAGCTGAATAGTCCGATCTATAGCGAACATGACGCTGTCTACTATGAGGAGTGCCTGGTTAATCTCCGTGATAAGGGGATAGAGCTGGAGTGATAATAAGGATTATAACTCTGTTCGTATTTTTTCGAATAATAAAGATGAGACCTTTAGAGTTTTTCTAAGGTCTTCTTTTTGTAAGTATTTGGATTTACTTTCAATAACTTTTAAGTTATAATTAAATTGAAAGAGGTTGCTTGGTGCACACAATTTACTTCTATAAGGACAAAAATGGAAATGAGCCAGTCTTGGATTATATGAGAGAATTTGCTTGTCAGAAAAGTAAGGATAGTCGTATTAAACTCAATAAACTAAACGACTATATTGAGTTGTTGAGTCAACATGGGACTAGAGCTGGTGAACCCTATATTAAACATTTAGAAGATGAGATATGGGAATTAAGACCTCTTAGGGACAGGATTTTATTTGTAGCTTGGATTGATGGGAGCTTTGTTCTCTTACATCATTTTGTCAAAAAGACTCAAAAGACTCCTAGAAGAGAAATTAAAAAAGCCAAGCGTGAACTAAATGACTTAAAAGAAAGAGGGGGAAGTGATGAAGAATAGTGTTATTGGGAGTAATTGGAAGGATGTCCGGTCAGAACTTTTTACCAAGGAGGAAATCCTTGAAAGTGATATGCGAGTGGCTATCATGAGTGAGTTGATTGAAGCCAGACATGAGCAAGGAATCAGCCAGAAAAAGCTAGAAGAACTTAGTGGAGTAAGTCAACCTGTCATAGCTAGAATGGAAACAGGAAAGACGAGCCCTCAGTTGGATACGGTCTTAAAAGTTTTAGCCAGTTTAGGCAAGACACTAGCAGTCGTTCCACTTGAACAGAGAAAGAGTTGATAGGAAGAAGTTGGAAAACTTTAACAAATTTAACAGTTATAGTGCCTCAAGTGTATAATATAGATAAATCAACTTATAGTCTTTTCTAATAACAAGCCATAGTCACTTATAAGAATTACTAATAACGCGTTTGAAGAACCCAACTGCAATAGAGCTATAAAACAAGCTACACAAAGGATTTGAGGCATTTTTCTCAGGCCTTTTTCTTTTGTTTAAAACAGAGATATAGTTTCAAACTATATCAAAGCCTAATTTTTTACAATTATACAGACGCTTTCTTTTCTGTTAAGATAGTTTCAACAACAAATTTTGGAGGACACATCATGTCAACTACGATCATCGGTTTCCCTCGTTTGGGCGAATTCCGCGAATTAAAATTTACAACTGAAAAATACTTTAGAAATGAAATCTCAGTAGACGAACTCTTGGCTGCGGCTAAAGAATTACGTGCGAAACACTGGAACATTGTCAAAGAAAAAGGCATCACTGAAATCCCATCAAATGACTTTTCTCACTATGACAACTTCCTTGATGCAGCCTTCCTCTTTAACGTGGTTCCTGCATCTGTTCAAAACTTGGAATTATCAGAACTTGAGCGCTACTTTGCATTGGCGCGTGGTTACCAAGGTGAAAAAGGGGATGTTCGTGCCCTTCCGATGAAGAAATGGTTCAACACTAACTACCACTACATCGTTCCTAAATTTGAAAAAGACACTCAAGTAAAATTGGCTGGTCGCAAGATTTTCGATGAGTTCCAAGAAGCAAAAGAACTTGGTCTTAACACTCGTCCAGTCCTTGTAGGTCCATTCACTTTCCTTCAATTGTCAGACTTTGAAGAAGGTGTGAAAGCAGAAGATTTCGTAGATAGCTTAGTAGCTGCTTACCAAGATGTTTTTGCAAAATTGTCTGAACTTGGTGCGACTCGTATCCAATTGGACGAAGCTGCTCTTGTCAAAGATTTGACAGCTGAAGAAAAAGCCCTCTTCTTGAACCTCTACAACAAACTCTTGGCTGACAAAAAAGGTCTTGAAGTCTTGCTTCAAACTTACTTCGGTGACGTTCGTGACGTCTACGCTGACCTTGTGAACTTGCCAGTAGATGCCATCGGTCTTGACTTCGTTGAAGGTAAGAAAACTCTTGAACTCGTTAAAGGTGGATTCCCAGCTGACAAGACTCTCTATGCAGGTATTGTCAATGGTAAGAACATCTGGCGCAACAACTACGAAAAGAGCTTGGCTGTTCTTGAGCAAATTCCAGCTGAAAATATCGTTTTGACTAGCTCATGTTCACTTCTTCATGTGCCATTTACAACTGCTAATGAAGAATTTGAACCAGCTATCTTGAACCACTTTGCATTTGCTGTTGAAAAATTGGATGAAATCCGTGACTTGGATGCTATCCGCAACGGTCAAGGTGAACAAGCTCTTGCAGCAAACAAAGAACTCTTTGCGACTGAACGTGTTGGTGAAAATGCGGAACTTCGTGCTCGTATCGCTGGATTGACTGACGCAGATTACACTCGTTTGCCAGCCTTTGCTGAACGTGAAGCTATCCAAGAAGATGTCTTCAAACTTCCAGCTCTTCCAACAACAACCATCGGTTCATTCCCTCAAACTAAGGAAGTTCGTGCTAAACGTTTGGCCTTCCGTAAGGGTGAATTGTCACAAGAAGAATACGATGCTTTCCTTGCTGAAACCATCGACGAATGGATCAAATGGCAAGAAGAAGTTGGATTTGACGTGCTTGTACACGGTGAATTCGAGCGTAACGACATGGTTGAGTACTTCGGTCAAAACTTGTCAGGTTACCTCTTCTCTAAGAATGGTTGGGTACAATCATACGGTATGCGTGGTGTTAAACCACCAATCATCTGGGGTGATGTGACTCGTCTCAACCCAATCACTGTTAAATGGTCTAGCTATGCACAAAGTCGTACTGACAAACCTGTTAAAGGTATGTTGACTGGACCTGTTACCATCCTTAACTGGTCATTCCCACGTGAAGACATCTCTATCAAGGATTCTACTCTTCAAATCGCTCTTGCAATCAAGGATGAAGTTCTTGACCTTGAAGCTGCAGGCGTGAAAATCATCCAAATCGACGAGGCTGCTCTTCGTGAGAAATTGCCACTCCGTCGTAGCGACTGGTACGAAGATTACCTTGACTGGGCTATTCCAGCCTTCCGCTTGGTACACTCAACAGTAGCACCAGACACACAAATCCACACTCACATGTGTTACTCAGAATTTACAGATATCATCCCAGCTATCGACAACTTGGATGCAGACGTTATTTCCTTTGAAGCTAGCCGTTCAAACCTTGAAATCTTGGACGAACTCAAAGCGAAAAACTTCCAAACAGAAGTTGGACCTGGGGTTTACGATATCCACTCACCTCGTGTGCCTAACGAAGGCGAAATCGACCACACAATCGAAGCAATCCTTGCTAAAGTGCCAAGCAGAAAAGTTTGGATCAACCCTGACTGTGGTTTGAAAACACGTGGTATTCCAGAAACTAAAGAAAGCTTGATCCGCCTTGTAGAAGCTGCTAAAGCTGCGCGTGAGAAATTGTAAGAAAAGACATTTCTCCATACATGGTTGATCAGTAAGAAATCAACTAGAAAAGGTTCATACATATGTCACGTCAAACACCGTCCCTCTCATTTGAAGTTTTCCCTCCAAACCCAGCAGTAGGCAATGATAAAATTATTGCAGCTCTGCAAAACATGCAAGATTTGGCTCCACACTTTATCAGTGTGACTGCCAGCAATAATAAATTTAATATCAAAGAGACGACGGTTCGTTTGGCTGACTTTATCCAGAATGACTTGGCTATTCCGACAATCGCTCACTTGCCAGCCATTTACTTGACCAAGGATAAGGTTGCTGAGACAATTATAGATTTAGACAAGGTTGGGGTGCAGAAAATCTTGGCCCTGCGTGGGGATATTATCCCTGATGTGGAGCCGCAAAAGGATTTCCGCTACGCAACGGACTTGATCGAGTTCATCAAGGGACAAGCCCCTCACTTTGATATTGTTGGCGCTTGCTATCCAGAAGGGCACCCTGACTCGCCAAACCAGATCTCGGATATTCAAAATCTCAAGAAGAAAGTGGATGCAGGCTGTTCAAGCCTTGTAACGCAGCTTTTCTTTGACAATGAGCGTTTCTATGATTTCCAAGACAAGTGTACCTTGGCTGGAATTGATGTGCCTATTCATGCGGGTATCATGCCAATCCTCAACCGTAACCAAGCTCTTCGTCTTTTGAAGACTTGTGAGAATATCCATCTCCCACGTAAGTTTAAAGCCATCTTAGACAAGTATGAGCATGACCCTGAGTCGCTCAGAGCAGCAGGACTTGCCTATGCAGTGGACCAAATCGTGGACTTGGTAACTCAGGATGTTGCCGGTGTGCATCTCTACACTATGAACAATGCGGATACAGCAAAATACATCCACCAAGCAACTCATGCCTTGTTCAATCACCAGTCTTTAGGATAATAAAAAGCAAACCATTCTTCTTTTCATGGAGGAATGGTTCCTTTTTAATAGAAAAGGCCGCACTTTTTAAGAAAAATATGATAAAATAGACTCTGTACGTACTTGATACAAAGATGAGGGTATAAACGTCTAAAATCTGTTCAAACTCAACTAGAACCAACAAAAATATCTTGAGTAACTGAACCCGGCCGAAAAGCTGTGTAAAAAAGATAAACTGTCTTGTCTTCGTCGAAGACTTCGTCAGTTTCCTATTTTTACTTTGCTTTTGACGGCCTTAGTATCTTGATCTTTGTAGGCAAGGCGTATAATTTTATCAATCCAAAGGGGATTAAAATGACAAAACATGTGTTTCAAACGATTTTTGCTGGTCGTGAGTTGATCGTAGAGACTGGTCAGGTTGCTAAGCAAGCAAATGGCTCTGTTGTGGTGCGTTACGGTGAGTCAACGGTCTTGACTGCTGCCGTTATGTCTAAGAAAATGGCAACTGGGGATTTCTTCCCGCTTCAAGTCAACTACGAAGAAAAAATGTATGCAGCTGGGAAGTTTCCTGGTGGCTTCATGAAACGTGAAGGACGTCCTTCAACAGATGCGACTTTGACAGCGCGTTTGATTGACCGTCCAATTCGTCCGATGTTTGCGGAAGGTTTCCGTAATGAAGTGCAAGTGATCAACACTGTACTTTCTTACGATGAAAATGCCTCTGCACCAATGGCAGCTATGTTTGGTTCATCCTTGGCACTTTCTATCTCAGATATTCCATTTGACGGACCAATCGCCGGGGTACAAGTGGGGTATGTTGATGGAGAAATTATCATCAACCCAAGTCAAGAACAAGCAGAGCAATCGCTTCTTGAATTGACAGTAGCTGGTACGAAGCACGCTATCAACATGGTAGAGTCTGGTGCCAAAGAATTGTCAGAAGAAATCATGTTGGAAGCTCTTCTCAAAGGACATGAAGCTGTCAAAGAATTGATTGCCTTCCAAGAAGAAATCGTAGCGGCAGTTGGTAAAGAAAAAGCAGAAGTGGAATTGCTTCATGTAGATGCTGACTTGCAAGCTGAAATCATCGCAGCCTACAACAGTGACCTTCAAAAAGCGGTCCAAGTAGAAGAAAAATTGGCGCGTGAAGCTGCAACTCAAGCAGTAAAAGACCAAGTAACAGCAGTTTACGAAGAAAAATATGCAGACCACGAAGAATTTGACCGTATCATGCGTGATGTAGCTGAAATCTTGGAACAAATGGAACATGCTGAAGTGCGCCGTTTGATCACAGAAGACAAGGTACGTCCTGACGGCCGTAAGGTTGATGAAATCCGTCCTTTGGATGCGGTTGTTGATTTCCTTCCTCGCGTACACGGTTCTGGTCTCTTCACTCGTGGACAAACGCAAGCTCTTTCTATCTTGACTTTGGCGCCAATGGGTGAAACGCAAATCATCGATGGTTTGGATCCAGAGTACAAGAAACGCTTTATGCACCACTATAACTTCCCACAATACTCTGTAGGGGAAACAGGTCGTTACGGTGCTCCTGGCCGTCGTGAGATTGGTCACGGTGCTCTCGGTGAGCGTGCCCTTGCTCAAGTATTGCCAAGCTTGGAAGAATTCCCATATGCGATTCGTCTAGTAGCAGAAGTCTTGGAATCAAACGGTTCTTCATCTCAAGCCTCTATCTGTGCAGGAACACTTGCCCTTATGGCTGGTGGTGTGCCAATCAAGGCGCCAGTAGCTGGTATTGCTATGGGGCTTATCTCAGATGGAAACAACTATACAGTATTGACAGATATCCAAGGTTTGGAAGACCACTTTGGAGACATGGACTTCAAGGTTGCAGGAACTCGTGACGGGATTACAGCCCTACAAATGGATATCAAAATTCAAGGGATTACTGCAGAAATCTTGACAGAAGCACTTGCTCAAGCCAAGAAAGCTCGTTTTGAAATCCTTGATGTGATAGAAGCAACGATTCCAGAAGTTCGTCCAGAATTGGCTCCAACTGCACCGAAAATTGATATCATCAAGATTGATGTGGACAAGATTAAGATTGTCATTGGTAAAGGTGGAGAAACCATTGACAAGATTATCGCTGAGACAGGCGTTAAGATTGATATCGACGAAGAAGGTAATGTGTCTATCTACTCTAGCGACCAAGATGCTATTAACCGTACCAAAGAAATCATCGCTGGTTTGGTTCGTGAAGCCAAAGTGGATGAAGTCTACCATGCTAAAGTTGTTCGTATTGAGAAATTTGGTGCCTTTGTCAACCTCTTTGATAAGACAGATGCACTTGTGCATATTTCTGAAATGGCTTGGACTCGCACCAATAATGTAGAAGATTTAGTTCAAATTGGTGATTTTGTAGATGTGAAGGTTATTAAGATCGATGAAAAAGGTCGTGTAGATGCTTCGATGAAAGCACTCTTGCCACGTCCACCGAAACCTGAACGTGATGAAAAAGGTGAAAAATCAGAGCGTCCTCACCGCCCACGTCATCACAAGGACCACAAACCTAAGAAAGAAACTACAGAAACACCAAAAGACTCAGAATAAGAAAAGGAGAAATGTATGGGATGGTGGCGCGAAACCATTGATATCGTAAAAGAAAATGATCCAGCGGCCCGCACCACTTTGGAGGTTTTGCTGACTTATCCGGGTGTCAAGGCCTTGGCGGCCCACCGTCTCTCGCATTTTCTCTGGAAGCATGGCTTCAAACTCCTGGCTCGTATGCACAGTCAGTTCTGGCGCTTTTGGACTCAGATTGAGATTCATCCAGGAGCTCAGATTGATTCAGGTGTTTTTATCGACCACGGTTCAGGTCTGGTCATTGGGGAAACGGCCATTGTTGAAAAGGGAGTACTCCTCTATCATGGGGTGACTCTTGGAGGAACAGGAAAAGACTGTGGCAAGCGCCATCCGACCATTCGTAAGGGAGTTCTCATCTCTGCTCATGCCCAAGTCATTGGACCTGTTGAAATCGGTGAAAATGCCAAGGTCGGTGCTGCAGCGGTTGTTGTGGCAGACGTACCTAGTGATGTAACTGTGGTTGGTATTCCAGCCAAGATTGTGCGCGTTCATGGGCAAAAAGATGAGCTTACTATTCATGAAGTTGAAGTAAAACGGGAATACTACGTCAATAAACTTGAGCAGTCGAGAGATGACAGTCATAGATCGTCAGGTTTATAGAGGATACCTATATGATTCAAGCAAGAAACAAGTTAAGCCAAGAGGAGCTATCTGAGGCGAAAAAACTAATAAACTATTGCCAAGCCTATGATGGAACTTATCGTGATCCTTATCTCTCTAACATGCTTAATTTTGACCCAAACATGCCCGCCTTTTTCCTTTATTATGAAAAAGGTGAACTTGTTGGCCTATTAACTGTCTATGCAGATGACCAAGATGTGGAAGTAGCGATCCTGGTCCACCCCAATCATCGTCGTCAAGGAATTGCGCAGGCTTTGTATAGAAGTTTTGAGAAAGAAACGGCATCTTATCCAATTGAATCTGTGACTTTTCAGACAGAGCGTGTTTTTCTAGAGCGCCATCCTGATTTTGTCAGCAACTGGGGATTGGTCGAGGATGAAGAGACAGAAACTTGGTTAGGCAAGGATAGAAGACCTTACCCGTTAGCAAACGTTTCTAATCTTGAAGTTTTGTTAGCAGATTGTTCCTATCAGGATCAAATTAGTCAGTTAAAATTTCAGGCATTTTCAGAGGAACATGAATCTAGAGAAGTTGTGGATAGATATGTCGCTGAAGCTCTGAAGGATCCAGAAAGTCGCTTATACATTTTATTAAAAAACGGTCAGGTTATTGGGACTTGCACGGTAGATTTATCGAGTAATACGAATTACCTCTATGGTTTAGCAATAGCTGAGCTTGAACGTGGGCAAGGATACGGAAGCTATCTAGCAAAATCCCTTGTCAACCAACTAATTGAGCAAAATGATAAGGAATTTCAGATTGCAGTGGAAGATAGCAATGTAGGTGCCAAACGCTTATATGAAAAGATTGGCTTTGTCAAACAAACCCAAGTGGTTTATCTGAATGCGAAAGAGTAATAAATGCTATTAGAAGAATTTGAAAATGTACCTGCTGTTATAGATCCAACTGATCGAAGCCTTCTTAGTGGTGGAGAAATCTGTGATACCATTATTTTATCTTTTAATGGAGAAATCCTTGAACGAGTAAAGCAGATAGATGGTGTCTACGAAGGTGGCTATCTTACCAATCTAAATGGCAAAATGCCATGGTATATCTATGAAAAAGATGGGAGTAAGGTAGCAGTTGCTATGGCTCTTATTGGAGCTCCAATGGTTGTTGGACTCTTAGAAGAACTCAAAGCAAGAGGATTTAAGAACTTTATCATTTTAGGATCTTGCGGAGTTCTAGACCAGTCTATTCAATCAGATAAGATTATCCTACCAAGCTCGGCTTTACGTGATGAAGGTACTAGTTATCACTATGCTCCAGCAAGTGATGAGATAGTCTATGAGCAATCTCTACTCTTAACTATGGAAAAAGCCTTGGACAAAGTTGGTATTGAGTATATTAGAACAAAGTCTTGGACCACAGATGCCTTCTATCGTGAGACAGCTGCTAAGGTCAAACGAAGACTAGCAGCAGGAGCTAGAGTTGTCGATATGGAAGCTTCAGCTATCATGGCCTGGGCCCAATATCGACTAGCCAATGTCTATCAATTTTTCTACACAGCTGACTATGTCGACCATCACAATCATGAGTGGGATGCTAGACGCGAGGATAGAAAAGCGGATGCTATGACTTTCTTTGATATAGCATTAGTAATTGCGCAAGAGTTAGTTTAGACTAGTCTTTACGATAAATTCGAAACAAGAAAGGAAGGGAGCCTAACGGAAAACATAGCAATAAAACTTCCGTAGTGACTCCCTTCATCTTTTTACTGTATTCTTCTTTTATGTTTAGAAAGGAGCAAGGAAATCCGATTTGTGACTAGCAATCGGACTAAAATTTAGTTGAACAGTTAGTGATGAAACTAACTGTTCTCGGATTTTAGTTTTCCTGACTATTATTTTATGATTAAAATCTATGACACCATGTCTCGTGATTTACGAGAATTTGTCCCGATTACAAAGGGAGAGGTTCTCATGTATGTCTGTGGGCCAACTGTATACAATTATATCCACGTGGGGAATGCCCGTTCGACAGTAGCCTTCGATACCATTCGTCGCTACTTTGAGTACCGTGGTTATGAGGTTGCCTACATTTCCAACTTTACCGATGTAGATGACAAGATTATTAACCGCGCCAAGGAAGAAGGCATCACACCTCAGGAAGTAGCGGACAAGTACATTGCTGCCTTTCGTGAGGACGTGACGGCTTTGGGGGTGAAACCTGCTACTCGTCATCCTCGTGTAGTCGAATTTATGGCTGAAATCATCCGCTTTGTTGCTGATTTGATTGAAAAAGGCTATGCATATGAGAGTCAAGGGGATGTTTACTTCCGTGTGGAAAAATCTCACAACTATGCCAAGTTGGCCAATAAAACCTTGGAAGACTTGGAGCTAGGAGCTTCAGGTCGTACAGATGAAGAAACGGCTCGCAAGGAAAATCCTGTAGACTTTGCTCTATGGAAAGCTGCTAAACCAGGCGAGATTTCTTGGGACAGTCCTTGGGGACCTGGACGTCCAGGTTGGCATATCGAGTGTTCGGTCATGTCAACGGAGATTTTGGGTGATACCATCGATATTCACGGTGGTGGAGCTGACCTTGAGTTTCCTCACCATACTAACGAAATTGCCCAGTCAGAAGCTAAAACAGGCAAGACCTTCGCCAACTACTGGATGCACAATGGCTTTGTCAATATCGACAATGTCAAGATGTCTAAGTCTTTGGGAAACTTCATTACGGTACACGATGCTCTCAAAACTATCGACGGTCAAGTATTGCGTTTCTTCTTTGCGACTCAGCACTACCGTAAGCCTATCAATTTTACGGAAAAAGCAGTGCGTGATGCGGAGATAAATCTCAAGTATTTGAAGAACACCTATGAACAACCATTTACTGGAACTGTAGATGCTCAGGAGTTACAGGCATTTAAAGATAAGTTTGTAGCTGCTATGGATGAGGATTTCAATACAGCTAATGGAATCACAGTTGTCTTTGAAATGGCCAAATGGATCAACTCAGGCAACTATGATGCAACCGTTAAGGAAGCTCTTGCGGCCATGTTAGAAGTCTTTGGAGTAGTCTTTGTCGAAGAAGTTTTGGATGAAGAGATTGAAGCCTTGATCCAAAAACGCCAAGAAGCGCGTGCTAATAAAGACTTTGCGACAGCTGACCAAATCCGTGACCAACTAGCTGCACAAGGGATTAAGCTACTTGACACCAAGGATGGAGTGAGGTGGACACGTGATTGATGTCAATCTCATTAACGGGATTGCGCTAGCTTTTGAAGGAGATGCAGTTTATTCTATGTATATTCGTCGCCATCTCATTCTAAAAGGTATGACCAAGCCCAATAAACTCCACCAAGAGGCAACCAAGTATGTATCAGCTAAGGCTCAGGCACATTTGATTTCCCTCATGCTGGAAGAAGAAGTCCTAACGGAAAAAGAGGAAGAAATCTATAAACGGGGTCGCAATACCAACAGCCATACCAAGGCTAAGAATGCGGATGTGGTGACCTATCGTATGTCTACGGGCTTTGAAGCGGTCATGGGCTATCTTCATATGACTGAAAATATGGAGCGATTAGAAGCTTTAATCTCTTGGTGCATCCAAAAAGTGGAGGAATAGCACATGATTGCAAAAGAACTACTAGATTGGTTTCCTGACGGTAAAATCTTAGATCAGCCAGTTGATAAAGAGGGTTATCTAAGTCTACCTCTGTCAAATTATCAGTGGCTTTTGCTTGAGGAAGCTAGTCTTAGCGAACGTGAAAAACAACTGGTAGCTCTCTTAACCAAACAGGAGCAAACTATTTCGCTCAATCCTTGGTATCCTTATCTGATTGAGGGGAAGGGACAGGCGCCGAAAACTTTTAAAAAGATTCAGTTGGTTTATTGTCATCTTTCCTATTTTCAGCAGGAAAATCTAGCTTCTTGGCTGGATATGATGCGGACTCTTTTTCCCAACTGTCGGACGGTGATTCAGGTCGGAGCTCAGGATTATGTTTTCGTACTTCAACAAGATAAATACACTTCTGTACGAGCTATTTTAAGTGATACGATTGAAGCGGTTGAGTATGACTTTGGACTGCGTCTCTCTATCATGTTAGGACAGGTTTGGTCTCAGACTGGAAATCAAGCCCTATCAGACTTAATCAAAGCTGAGCGCGATTTGTTCAAGACTTGGTGGCGTCAGGGTCACCAAGGTGTTCATACTTTTTCTCAGCTCTATCTTTGGAGTATGGGAGAAAGGCTCGTGGACCTGAGAGTCATTAAAGAATGCCTGCACCAGATGATCTTGGATCAAGATCAGATTCAGGAAATCATTCTCTCCCTTTGGGAAAATAGTGCTGTCCTAACAAAAACAGCTCAGCAGTTGTATTTGCATCGCAATTCTCTCCAGTACAAAATTGATAAGTGGGAGGA
This sequence comes from Streptococcaceae bacterium AM104-57, assembly GCA_027659245.1. Lineage (GTDB taxonomy): Bacteria > Bacillota > Bacilli > Lactobacillales > Streptococcaceae > Streptococcus. Next base: position 32,421 of record JAQDPW010000015.1, on the reverse strand, counting down.
GTTGACAGGGCTTCTGTTGAAAGAATTGACAGATTTGACCTTGTGTTATCAGTTAATTTTACCAGATATAATCTAAAGTTTTGTGCAAGTTGCACAGAACTTTTTTATTTTTTTGGTCACCTTGCTATAGATTAGTTAAGCGTTTTCATCTATAATAAAACTATCAAATGACAAAAGGAGTTCTCCACAATGGTAGAATTAAATCTTAAAAATATTTACAAAAAATATCCAAATAGCGAACACTATTCAGTTGAAGACTTCAACTTGAACATCAAAGACAAAGAGTTTATCGTTTTCGTAGGACCTTCAGGATGTGGTAAATCAACTACACTTCGTATGATTGCTGGTCTTGAAGACATCACAGAAGGTACTGCATCTATCGATGGCGTGGTTGTCAACGACGTAGCTCCAAAAGACCGTGACATTGCCATGGTATTCCAAAACTACGCTCTTTACCCACACATGACTGTATACGATAACATGGCTTTCGGTTTGAAATTGCGTAAATACAGCAAGGAAGATATCGACAAACGCGTACAAGAAGCAGCTGAAATTCTTGGCTTGAAAGAATTTTTGGAACGCAAACCTGCTGACCTTTCTGGTGGTCAACGTCAACGTGTTGCCATGGGTCGTGCGATCGTCCGTGACGCAAAAGTATTCTTGATGGACGAACCTTTGTCAAACTTGGATGCAAAACTTCGTGTATCAATGCGTGCTGAAATCGCTAAAATCCACCGTCGTATCGGAGCTACAACTATCTACGTAACTCACGACCAAACAGAAGCGATGACGCTTGCAGACCGTATCGTTATCATGTCAGCAACTAAGAACCCTGCTGGAACAGGTACTATCGGACGTGTTGAACAAATCGGTACTCCTCAAGAAGTTTACAAAAACCCAGTTAACAAATTCGTAGCAGGATTTATCGGAAGCCCAGCTATGAACTTCATCAACGTTAAATTGAACGGTGACCACATCGCTGCTGACGGCTTTAACTTGAAAGTTCCAGAAGGTGCTTTGAAAGTTCTTCGTGAAAAAGGCTACGAAGGTAAAGAATTGATCTTCGGTATCCGTCCAGAAGATGTGAATGCAGAACCTGCTTTCCTTGAAACATTCCCAGAATCAGTTGTGAAAGCAACGATCTCTGTATCAGAATTGCTCGGTTCAGAATCTCACCTATACTGCCAAGTTGGTAAAGATGAATTCGTTGCAAAAGTTGACGCTCGTGACTACTTGCAAGCAGGTGCAACAGTTGAACTTGGATTTGACTTGAACAAAGCACACTTCTTCGACGTAGAAACTGAAAAAACAGTTTACTAAGATAGATTTTAAATGTGTTAGCACTGCTAGAGTTTTCTAGTAGTGCTTTTTTGCTAAGATAAGCAAACTCTTACAGAACTAGGCTTTTCTAGTTTTCATATTGTCAAAAAAGTGTTAAAATGGTAGGAAGAACTGGAGAGTATGCATGCCCAAAGAAGTAATTTATTCAGGCGATGAAGTCGTCGCTTTAACACAGAAATATTTATCGAAAGAAGATGTGGCTTTTGTACATAAAGCCTTGGTTTACGCTGTAGAATGCCATAGTGGTCAATATCGTAAATCTGGCGAACCCTACATTATCCATCCTATTCAGGTAGCAGGTATTTTGGCTAAGCTCAAGCTAGACGCTGTCACTGTTGCCTGTGGTTTTTTGCATGACGTGGTTGAAGATACGGAAACGACCTTGGATGATTTAGAGAGAGAGTTTGGTCACGATGTTCGCATTATCGTGGATGGGGTTACCAAATTAGGGAAGGTTGAGTACAAGTCTATCGAGGAGCAGCTAGCTGAAAACCACCGCAAGATGCTCATGGCTATGTCAGAGGATATCCGTGTTATCTTGGTCAAACTGTCTGACCGATTGCATAACATGAGAACCCTTAATCACCTTCGTAAAGATAAGCAGGAGCGTATTTCTAGAGAAACCATGGAAATCTATGCACCGCTTGCTCACCGTTTGGGGATTTCAAGTGTTAAGTGGGAACTAGAAGACCTCTCTTTCCGCTATCTGAATCCGACTGAGTTTTACAAGATTAGTCACATGATGAAGGAAAAACGTCAAGAACGTGAAGCCTTGGTAGATGAGGTTGTTACAAAACTTGAGGAATATTCATCAGAACGCCACCTTACAGGAAAAATCTATGGTCGTCCCAAGCATATCTATTCGATTTATCGTAAGATGCAGGATAAGAAGAAGCGCTTTGAAGAGATCTACGACCTGATTGCCATTCGTTGTATCCTAGATACTCAGAGTGATGTCTATGCTATGTTGGGATATGTCCATGAGCTTTGGAAACCAATGCCTGGACGCTTTAAGGACTACATTGCCAACCGTAAGGCCAATGGTTACCAGTCCATCCATACAACTGTTTATGGACCAAAGGGACCTATTGAATTTCAGATTCGAACCAAGGAAATGCATGAGGTTGCTGAGTACGGGGTTGCTGCTCACTGGGCTTATAAAAAAGGTATTAAGGGGCAGGTTAATGGCAAGGAATCTGCTATCGGTATGAACTGGATCAAGGAGATGATGGAGCTTCAAGACCAGTCCGATGATGCCAAGGATTTCGTAGAGACGGTTAAAGAGAATTACCTAGCAGAAGAAATCTACGTCTTTACTCCAGACGGAGCCGTTCGCTCTCTTCCAAAGGATTCTGGACCGATTGACTTTGCCTATGAGATTCACACCAAAATCGGTGAAAAGGCTACTGGTGCCAAGGTTAATGGTCGTATGGTTCCCTTGACTACCAAGCTAAAAACGGGTGACCAGGTTGAAATCATCACCAATCCAAATTCCTTTGGGCCAAGCCGTGACTGGCTTACCATGGTCAAGACCAGCAAAGCTCGGAACAAGATTCGTCAGTTCTTTAAGAACCAAGACAAAGAATTGTCCATCAACAAGGGCCGTGAAATGCTGATGAGTCAATTCCAGGAGAATGGCTATGTGGCTAATAAATTCATGGACAAGCGTCATATGGATGAAGTCCTCCAAAAAACTAGCTACAAGACTGAGGAAGCTCTCTTTGCGGCTATTGGTTTTGGGGAAATTGGAGCCATCACAGTCTTTAACCGTTTAACTGAAAAAGAGCGCCGTGAGGAAGAACGCGCCAAGGCCAGGGCAGAAGCTGAAGAGTTGGTCAAGGGTGGCGAAGTCAAGGTTGAAAACAAGGAAACCCTCAAGGTGAAGCATGAGGGTGGTGTTGTCATCGAGGGAGCCTCTGGTCTCTTGGTGCGGATTGCCAAATGTTGTAACCCTGTTCCAGGTGATGATATCGTCGGCTACATTACTAAAGGTCGTGGTGTTGCTATCCACCGTGTTGACTGTATGAATCTTCGTTCGCAGGAAAACTACGAGCAACGTCTATTAGATGTTGAGTGGGAAGATCAATTCTCAAGCAAGGAATATATCGCTCATATCGATATTTACGGTCTCAATCGTACTGGACTTTTGAACGATGTTTTACAGGTCTTGTCAAATACAACTAAAAACATCTCAACGGTCAATGCCCAGCCTACCAAAGATATGAAATTTGCGAATATTCACGTTTCATTTGGGATTTCTAACCTTTCAACTCTGACAACGGTAGTTGATAAGATTAAGAGCGTACCAGAAGTCTACTCTGTTAAACGGACCAATGGTTAAGTTGGGGCGATAGATCTAGAAAGGCTATTATGAAAATCATTATTCAGAGGGTCAAAAAAGCCCAAGTTAGCATTGAAGGTCAGGTATATGGTCAAATCCAGCAGGGGCTCTTACTCTTAGTAGGAGTTGGACCTGAAGATCAAAAAGAAGATTTGGATTATGCAGTGAGAAAACTTGTCAATATGCGTATCTTTTCAGATGCCGAAGGCAAGATGAATTTATCAGTCAAGGATATCCAAGGAGAAATACTCTCCATCTCTCAGTTTACTTTGTTTGCAGATACTAAAAAAGGGAATCGCCCAGCTTTTACAGGTGCTGCTAAGCCTGATGTTGCAGAGGCTTTCTATCAAGATTTTAACCGAGAACTAGCCAAGGAAGTTCCTGTGAAAACAGGTATTTTCGGAGCAGATATGCAGGTGGAACTGGTCAATGATGGACCGGTAACAATCATTCTTGACACCAAAAATAGATAAGAAAAACCAAGCTAGCGGGCTTGGTTTTTTGCTGATAAAGACTTTAGTTCATTTTTTCAACATAGAGTTGTTTAGCGATTTCGAGGCTGACTTGAAGTTCTTCATTGTTGTGAATCAGGGTAAAGGTATTAGAGAAGCCATCGAACTGCTTGACTTGGAGTTGGTCTCCAATATGGATGCTATGTTTTTCCAAATACTGGAGAAGTTCAAAACTATCGTGAACCCGAGTTAGTAGATAGGTCCCTGCTTCTTTGGTCTCTGCTAGAGGCAAGTTATTGATTTCAACCAAAAGTTCTCCCTTAGCAGGAATGGTTCCTCCATGGGGACAGGTCTTTGGAAAGCCTAACATAGTTTCCAGTCGCTCCACAAAAAGGTCTGAAACGGTATGTTCTAATACCTCAGCCTCATCGTGAATCTGATTGCTGGTATAGTCTAGATGGTGAACTAGAAAGACCTCTATCAGTCGATGCTTACGATAAAGCTCAGAGACTAGCTTTAAACCAATATCTGTTAGTAAATAGCCATTTTCTTTATTTTTTAATATAAGATTTTCAGATTGCATGCGCTTGATCATCTCTGTTACCGCAGGAGGAGATACCTGCATCCGAGCAGCGATTTCCTTGTTGGTAATCTTAGGAACTTCCATGCCAATCTCATAAATACATTTTAAGTAATCTTCTTTATTTGGTGTCATTCGCATTTCCTTGTTTATTATCTCCATCTAGTATACCAAAAAAAGTTAGATTTCTCTAGCTTTCTGCCTTGTTATAAGTGGGCTTTCTTTTAGTCAAGCGACTTTGCTGCTTCAATGGCTGCTTCAAAGTTTGGTTCGGAATTGATATTGTCCACATACTCAACATAACGGATAATATTGTCAGCATCAAGGACAAAGACTGCGCGTGCCAATAGGTGCCATTCATTGATTAAGAGGGCATAATCACGTCCAAAGGATTGGTCGAAATAGTCCGAGAGCATGATGGCATTTTCAATTCCTTCAGCACCACACCAGCGTTTTTGAGCGAAGGGGAGGTCCATAGATACCGTTAGAACAACAGTGTTGTCTAAGCTAGCCAATTCTTGGTTAAAGCGACGAGTCTGTAGCGAGCAGATACCTGTATCGATAGAAGGGATGACGCTCAAAATCTTTTTCTTGCCTTCAAAATCAGCTAGTGTTTTTTTAGAGAGGTCAGTCGTTGTGAGAGAGAAATCAAGTGCCTTGTCGCCGACTTGTAGTTGTTTACCTGTAAAACTCACAGGATTTCCGAGGAAAGTTACCATAGGATACTCCAATCTTTTTTCTTCCATTTTAGCTGAAACAGTCAGAATTTTCCAATGATTTGACCGGAAATATGGGTATAGAAAAAACGCCAGCTCATGTGAGAATGACGTTTTTCAGAGGCTTATTTTGCCAATCCTTCAGCAATCTTGTCAAGGTTGTATTTCATCATGTTGTAGTAGCTGTCTCCTTCTTTACCTTGTTCTGCGATAGAGTCAGTAAAGATTTGTGCGTAGATTGGGATGTTTGTATCTTGTGAAACAGTCTTCATTGGACGGTCATCCACACTTGATTCTACAAAGAGTGAAGGAGTTTTTGTTTGGCGAAGTTTTTCAACCAAGGTCTTGATTTGGTCAGGTGTTCCTTCTTCTTCAGTATTGATTTCCCAAATATAGGCACTTGGGACACCGTAGGCTTTAGAGAAGTATTTGAAGCATCCTTCACTGGTTACGATCAATTTCTTCTCAGCAGGGATATTGTTGAATTTAGCTTTTGCTTCCTTATCAAGTTTGTCTAGTTTTTCAGTATATTCTTTGAGATTTTTTTCGTAGAATTCCTTGTTGCTAGGGTCTTTAGCGCTCAATTGTTTTGCGATATTTTTAGCAAAAATCATACCGTTTTCAAGGTTTAGCCAAGCGTGTGGGTCTTCTTTGCCTTTTTCGTTTTGGCCTTCAAGGTAGATAACATCAACGCCTTCGCTGACTGCAAAGTAGTCTTTGTTTTCAGTTTTCTTAGCATTTTCTACCAATTTTGTAAACCAAGCATTGCCACCTGTTTCAAGGTTGATCCCGTTATAGAAAATCAAATCAGCTTGAGAAGTTTTCTTAACGTCTTCAGGAAGTGGTTCGTATTCGTGTGGGTCTTGACCAACAGGAACGATACTGTGAAGATCAATCTTGTCACCAGCAATATTTTTAGTAATATCAGCGATGATTGAGTTTGTAGCAACAACTTTTAGTTTTTGACCAGAAGCTGCATCTTTTTTTCCGCTAGCACATGCTACAAGAACAATGGCGGAAAGAAAGAGAACGAGTAATGTACCTAATTTTTTCATTAGATCCTCCAATTTATTGGGGCTTTGCCCCTTATTTTAACAAATGTTTATTTTTCAGTTTCAAATATCGTTGTTTTGGAGCGATAAAGAAGCTAATGAGAAAGAAACTAGCAGCTGTAAGCACGATACTAGAACCTGCCGCAACGTTAAAGCTATAGCCGATAAAGAGCCCCAAAACTGAAGCTATCGCTCCAAAGGTTGAGGAAAGGAAAATCATGCTTTTCAGGCTATTAGCATAAAGATAAGCAGTTGCAGCTGGGGTAATCAGCATGGCTACAATCAGGATAGTTCCGACACTTTGCATGGCTGTTACAGACACGAGAGTCAAGAGTACCATGAGAAGGTAGTGATAGAAATTGACAGGCATTCCCATGGCTTTGGCCAAGAGTTCATCAAAGGAAGTGATCAAGAGTTGCTTGAAGAAAATCCAGATTAACAAGAGAATGGCTGCTCCTACACCCATAGTAATAAACATATCCGTATCTTGGACGGCCAGGATATTACCAAAAAGGATATGGAAAAGGTCAGTTGAACTTTTAGCGACACTAATCAAGATGATACCGAGGGCTAAGAAAGAAGAAAAGGTAATGCCGATGGCGGTATCGCTTTTGATAATCGAGTTTCCCTTGATGTAGGTAATGATGATAGCAGCTAGTAGTCCAAAGACAATGGCTCCGATAAAGAAGTCAAGGCCCAAGATAAAGGAGAGGGCTACACCTGGTAAGACAGCATGTGAAATGGCATCTCCCATGAGTGACATCCCGCGTAGGATGATGAAACATCCCACAGCTCCAGCTACGACCCCGATGACAATGGCTGTTATCAAGGCATTTTGTAAGAAATGGAATTTTTGCAATCCATCGATAAATTCTGCAATCATAGGTCACCTCCATTGAAAAAGAGTCGATTACCGTAAGCTTCTTTGAGATTGGCTTCGGTAAAGGTTTCTTTGGTCGGACCAAAAGCAATCACTTCTCGATTGACAAGCAAGACTTGATCGAAGTAGTGGGGAACCTTGCTGAGGTCGTGGTGGACGATGAGAACCGTCTTCCCAGCTTTTTTCAGATCTCTCAGCGTATTCATGATGATTTCCTCACTGACTGAGTCAATCCCAACAAAGGGTTCATCCAAGAGAATATAGTCGGCTTCCTGCACCAAACATCTGGCAATCAAGACCCGCTGGAATTGACCTCCAGACAGTTGACTGATTTGCCGTTCAGCGTAGTCAGCTAGGTCGACGATTTCAAGGGCCTCTTGCACTTTCTTCCAATGTTTAGCATTTAAACTTCGAAAGAGAGGGATAGAGGGAAAGAGTCCTAGCGAGACGCATTCCTTGACCTTGATGGGAAAGTTGTAGTCGATATTGATTTTTTGTTCGACATAGGCGATTCGATGTAAGGATTTTTTAACTTCCTTGTCATCGAGAAATGCCTGACCTTGATGTGGGATAATTCCCAGCATACCTTTTAATAGTGTTGATTTCCCAGCACCGTTTGGACCAATAATTCCGGTAATCGTTGGTCCTTGGAGCACTAGTGAAATATCCTTAAGTGCCAACGTTTCTTTGTAGGAGACACTGAGGTTTTCGATACGTATCATACAGTTATATTCCTCCTGTCTCTTAATATACCTTAAAAAAAAAATTAAGTCAAGTTAATTTTTCAAAAAATTAAAATAATAACTGAAAAATGATAGAAAAGGAAAGTTCTTTTTTAATTGCATTCCCAGTTAATTTTTGTTAAGCTAAAAACAAGTACAAATGAAAGCGAGAACAAGATGACACGTTATCAAGATGATTTTTATGATGCTATCAATGGAGAATGGCAACAGACAGCTGAAATCCCAGCAGATAAGTCTCAAACGGGAGGTTTTGTTGATTTAGATCAGGAAATTGAAGACCTGATGCTGGCGACAACAGACAAGTGGTTGGCAGGTGAAGAGGTGCCTGAGGATGCTATCTTGGCAAACTTTGTCAAGTACCATAGTATGGTCAGAGATTTTGACAAACGAGAAGCAGATGAAATCAAACCAGTCCTTCCTTTACTTAAGGAATTCCAAGAATTGGAGACTTTTGCGGATTTTACAGCTAGACTAGCAGAGTTTGAACTTGCTGGCAAACCTAACTTTCTTCCTTTTGGTGTATCACCAGACTTTATGGATGCCAGAATCAATGTTTTGTGGGCTAGTGCTCCAAGCACAATCTTGCCAGATACGACCTACTATGCTGAAGACCATCCTCAGCGCGAGGAACTCTTGACTCTTTGGAAAGAAACCAGCGCCAATCTCCTCAAGGCTTATGATTTCTCTGACGAAGAAATTGAAGACTTGCTAGAAAAAAGACTTGAATTGGACCGTCGAGTTGCGGCAGTGGTGCTCTCTAATGAAGAAAGTTCAGAATATGCTAAACTCTACCATCCATATTCTTACGAAGATTTCAAAAAATTCGCACCTGCCCTACCTTTGGATGACTTCTTCCAAGCCGTTCTTGGACAAGTACCAGACAAGGTTATCGTAGACGAGGAACGTTTCTGGCAAGCAGCAGACCAATTCTATAGTGAAGAAGCTTGGCCTCTCCTCAAGGCAACCTTGATTTTGAGTGTTGTCAATCTCTCAACCAGCTATTTAACAGAAGAAATCCGTGTCTTGTCAGGTGCCTACGGACGAGCTCTTTCAGGAGTTCCAGAGGCTCAAGACAAACGCAAGGCAGCTTACCACTTAGCTCAAGGACCATTCAAACAAGCCCTCGGCCTTTGGTATGCCCACGAAAAATTCTCTCCAGAAGCCAAGGCAGACGTAGAGAAAAAAGTAGCAACCATGATTGACGTTTATAAGGAACGCTTGGCTAAAAATGACTGGCTGACTCCTGAAACACGAGAAAAAGCCATTGTCAAACTCAATGTCATCAAGCCTTATATCGGTTATCCAGAAGAACTGCCAGCCCGATACAAGGACAAGGTAGTAAATGAAAATGCTAGTCTTTTTGACAATGCCCTAGCCTTTGCGCGTGTGGAAATCAAGCACAGTTGGAGCAAGTGGAATCAGCCGGTTGACTACAAGGAGTGGGGAATGCCTGCTCATATGGTCAATGCCTACTACAATCCACAAAAGAACTTGATTGTCTTCCCAGCTGCTATCTTACAGGCTCCTTTCTATGACTTGCATCAGTCATCTTCTGCCAACTACGGTGGGATTGGTGCAGTCATTGCACATGAAATCTCTCACGCTTTTGATACCAATGGAGCTTCCTTTGATGAAAATGGTAGTCTCAAGGACTGGTGGACAGAGAGTGACTATGCAGCCTTCAAAGAGAAAACTCAGAAGGTTATCGACCAGTTTGACGGCCAAGAATCTTACGGCGCAACGATTAACGGTAAATTGACTGTGTCAGAAAACGTGGCTGACTTGGGAGGAATCGCTGCAGCTCTTGAAGCAGCTAAGCGAGAACCAGACTTCTCAGCAGAAGAATTCTTCTACAACTTCGGTCGTATCTGGCGCATGAAAGGTCGTCCAGAATTTATGAAACTTTTGGCTAGCGTCGATGTGCACGCACCAGCCAAACTCCGTGTCAATGTGCAAGTGCCAAACTTCGATGATTTCTTTACAACCTATGATGTCAAAGAAGGAGACGGTATGTGGCGTTCACCAGAGGAGCGCGTGATTATTTGGTAAAATGATTTCTTAACCAAGTATAACTTGGCGTGAATGATTCATTTTTGAAGTTTATCCATCTGAAAATGCAATGCTATCGAGGTTAACATGAAGAAATTTTTAATGATGCTCTCAGCTATTCTTTCGATTTCAGTTTTGGCATCTTGTGGTCTCAATAAAAATAATAGCAATACAGAACCTTCATCTGCACTATCATCTGTTTCTAGAGACGATAAGACTAATGCATCAACAGAAGTAAATACTGAAAATACAAGTGACTCGTCAACCAAAGCGTCACAATCAACTGCTGAAAATAAGAAGGAAACGGGACCAGATTTGTATAAAGAAGTGATTGAACGTTATAATCACTATACAGAGCTTTTAAAACAAGGTAATAGAGAAGATTTATACGAGGAAAATAAACAACACAAGATTGCTTCAGAAGAATATAGCATGATTTTCTCTCGAATGGATTATCAAAATGCACCAGACTTTAAATATGCCCTTCTTGATTTGAATAAGGATGGGCAAGATGAGTTACTTATTGGCGATAAAAAATTCGTTTCAGCCATTTATTATTTGGAAAATCAAAAACCAAACTTACTTCACACAGCTTATGTAGCTTCTGCAGGTGGTTTTCGCTCAGGCTTTGTTATTTACGAAAATGGTCTAGTCTCTTATGCTGACTGGCAGTCAACTCGTCCAGAAATGAACCTGGCTCTATATTCGTTTGATAAAAATGGAGTGCAGAAGATTAAAGAAGCAACTATTCAAATCGGTGGAAATGAGAAAGCAGAGCAAGTTTTAGATATTTCTTCTGAAAAGCTTGATTTGTCTAACATTGACTGGAAAGAATTGAATCCAGCTAATTAGTTTTGAACTATTTTTCTAGTCAATTTTGATTCTTCTGAGCAAGGATTGCTCTAGAAATAGAAACTAAAAAAAACAAGGATGATGAACTGCTCCCCTACAGTTTCTAGTGAATTTTATTTTTTTGCTGTCCATTATAAGGGGAGTATATCATTTAGTGTGTAGTTCATAGAGATTATGAAATTGAGGTCTTTTCTCATTCTGAAATCCATAGTAAAATGTCCTTCTGTATCAAAAACAGGAGGATTTTTATGTTTCAGACCACCATCAATATAGGCTATGCTCGCGTTTCTACCCACAAGCAAGACCTGGGCTTGGAGGTACAAGTGGAGGCTCTCAAGCACTGCGACCAGCTCTTTATCGAACGTGAATCTGGTTCAAATAATCTACGTCCAGAACTCGAAAAAGCCTTAAAAATGGCTTCGGACCTTGCGAAGGATGGCAAGAAGGTCATTTTCACTATCTATAAGTTAGACCGCCTGACTCGCTCCATGTTCAAATTGTTAGAACTTATTGAACAATTCAATGCTTCTGATATTCAGCTAGTCAGTTTGCATGAAAAACTGGAAACCGACTCGCTCATCGGTAGGTTACTTTGCATCATTTTAGGATTTGTGGCAGAAAGTGAACTGGAAAATCTGCGATTTCGAACCCGTGAAGGACTTCGTAAAGCCAAGGAAAATGGTGTCAAACTAGGTGCCAAGCGAATGTCAAGAGATAAGGAAGAGAGAATTATTGAGCAGTATTTGGCAGGGGAATCAAGCATCAGAATAATAGCAAAAACAGAACGAATTTCGACCTCAACCATCTATAAAGTCTTGGAACGAAACAAGGTGGCCATCAATCGTAAAAATGTTTCGCAAAATTCTTGCTAAAAACAAGATAAAATGCTACAATGAAGGCGTAAATATGTTTCGATTAACGACCGTTTGGCGAAACATTCAAAATAACAATGTGAATATTTCAGAAAATACGAATTTAACAAGGATTTGAGCCTGTGTTGGATTGGTATTTTTTGTTTTTTTAAGTGTATCGTTTGACGGTCGTTACACGATACACCAAAACCCTTGTCGCTCAAGTGCTTGAGGTGTATTTTTCGAAACACTAAAATCAAAAAAATAGGATTTTTGTAGTATTTACACACTTTCAAAAGTAATCTACATTCCTAAGGAGGAAATTATGAAAACAAATAAACTTGTTAAACTCGGTATCGCAACCTTTGCGGTTGCGGTGTTGGGTGTAGTGCCAGCTTTTACAGCTCAGGCAGACACAAATGTGGCAGAGCAGCCAAATACAGCTCAGGCAGATACACATGTGGCAGAACAGCCAAATACAGCTTCAAAACCAGTAGAAAATGGCAAACCAAGTGATTCAGAAAAACCAGAGGTTAAACCGGTTGAAGAAGTGAAACCGGAACCTAAACCATCAGAGACACCGAAACCAGAAGTTAAGCCAGAACCAGCGCCAAAAGCTGACGAAAATCAAGAGCCCATCAAATATCGTATCAATTATTTCGATGCAGATACGGGAAGTGAGATATCTAAAGAACTCGGAGTTTTAAACCCTGGTGAAACTATCAATACCCATAAAAATATTGATGGCTATGAGGTAGTTACGAAACGTAGTTGGATGCCTGATTATAATGTGGACTACCGGTTAATGAATAGATATTTTGGTTATTCTACAGATGGATATCGATACATATATTTAGATTATAAGAAGGTAAATGCTTCAGAGACTCCGAAACCAGAACCAGCACCAAAAACTGACGAAAATAAAGAGCCCATCAAATATCGTATCGATTATTTCAATGCAGATACGGGAGAGAGGCTATCTCGAGAAATAGGAGTTTTAAGCCCTGGTGAAACTATCAATATCCATAAAAATATTGATGGCTATGAGGTAGTTACGAAACGTAGTTGGATGCCTGATTATAATGTGGACTACCGGTTAATGGATAGATATTTTGGGTCTACGTCTAGTTATAGATACATGTTTCTAGAATATAAGAAGGTAAATGCGGATGCTAAGCCTTCAGAAACACCAAAACCAGAAGTTAAACCAGAACCAGCGCCAAAAGATAAAGAACAGCAGAAGCCCCTCAAATATTTTATCGATTACCTCGATGAAGATACAGGAGAACAGATAAGTCACGAAATCGGGGTTTTAAAACCTGGTGAAACTATCAATATTTATAAAGATATTGAGGGCTATGAGGTGGTTTCGTATTATGGCTGGATGCCAGGTTATAAAGTGAACTACCGGATAATGAATACATATTTTGGTTTTTCGAATGGATATGATTACATGTTTCTAAGGTATAAGAAGGTAAAACCGGAAACTAAACCTTCTGATACTTCAAAGCCAGAAGTTAAGCCAGAAACTAAACCATCAGAGACACCAAAACCAGTTACACCAGCTGTTCCAGATCAACCACAACCTGCTAAGCCAGAGAAACCAGTAACTCCAAGCACTAGCCGAATCCTTGCGAATGAAATTGGAAGTGTTCAAGTACGTGCTTCAGAGGAAACACTCAAAAACGTCAGCTACATCAAGGTAGAAGAAACTAAGTCAAATTCACTTGAGGCGAAAAACTACAAGGCCTACGATATTCGTCTATACGACGCAAATGGCAAGGCTATCCAGCCAAATGGCATGGTTCTAGTGAGCCTTTCTGCAGAAAAGCCAGTTGAAAATGTCTACTATGTTTCCCCAGATGGCACTTTGCAAGCATTAGACTTCAAGCAAGATGCGGATAAGGTAACTTTCGAAACCAATCACTTTAGTATCTATGCTATGACTTTTAAAAATATGTCAGTAAATCACAATGGCGGTAGTATCCAAACGCCAGCTGCAGGTAGTGAAAACCCAACAATCCCTACGCAAAACAGCAATGGTGCAGATGGGACACAACCACAATCCAAACCATTGAAAACTAAGGGAGAAGGTGGAGAGAAAACAAGAAAAACTTTACCCAATACTGGTGAAAATAACTCAATTCTCACTACACTATTTGGAGTATTGACTCTAAATGCTGGACTGTTTAGCTATCGCAAGAAAGAAAAATAATCTCAACCTATAATTTATCCATCAATTATTTGAGGAAAAATTTAGAAAATATTTTCATGTTAAAACGCATATATCAAGGTTTCTCAATACCTGATAATATGCGTTTTTCTGATTTTAAAGACTTTTAGCCTAGCCTCTTTGCTCTTGCTAGAAAAATGGGTTAAAAGTTTTTTCGTGAGCGATGGTCGTAGCCGGACCATGTCCTGGATAGACATCGTAGTTCGGAAGGGTGAAGAGCTGGGTTTGGACACTATGAAGGAGTTGTTCCATACTACCAGTTGGCAAATCTGTTCGTCCAATAGTTTCACGGAAAAGAGCATCACCCGTCAAGACCAAGCGACCATCTGGGAAAACAAATGAAACTCCTCCGATAGAGTGGCCTGGGGTTGGTAAGACTGTGAAGCGGAACTCTTCAATCTGGTATTCCTCATGAAAGACAAAGGTTTGTTCGGCTGGTCTACATACGACATCTGCCATATCGTCGTGTCGAGGAAGGCCAGAAAGATTGTCGACAGGAGTAAAGAGCCAAGCAGCTTCGCTTTCTGCCACATATACGGGAGGATTTCCGAAAGTATCTCTGACCAAGTCTAGATTCATAATATGGTCGTAGTGGGTATGGGTCAAGAGGATAGCGCAGACTGGTTTGTTGATGGTTTCGATAGTCCTGCGAATGGCCTCCCAGTTGCTACCAGGGTCAACCACAATCAGGTGTTGGTCTCCTTCAAGATAATAAGTGTTTTCATAGGCAACAGGATTTACAGTTTTATGGATTTTCATAGGTCTCCTCTTTCAAAGAATATACTTCTATTAGTATAACACAGAAGAATAAAATAAGGAATCAATAAAAAAGTCCCTTCAGAGAAGAGACCTTGTTCTTGATTAAAAACGACTTTTCCAGGCATGGAAACGAGCATCCAGCAGGAGTTGTGTCAGATTTTTTAAGATTTCAACTTGCTCAGGCTCCAGAGTCTGAGCTTGAGAAACAAGTTGTTGAATGTGTTCAATAGCATTTCTAGAAGATAAATCGTTGATGGAAGTGATTCCAGATTCTAGGATGGTTCCGAAAAAGAGATCAAAGTAGAGCTCTTTTTCTTCATCGGGCACACTATCCCCCCATTCTTTAAGAGTGTCTTTAATTTGCAGACTTTCGCTACTAATTTCCTCTAGTTGGACAAAGTGCTGTCCTTCAGTTAGCCAGCTAAAAGTATTGTGTTGAGCTATTCCACCGAGAGCCGTAGATTTGACGACGGTAGGAGTATCAGGGACTTCTAACATCATGCCAATGACAGATCCCTGTGGTACATAGCGGCGAATTTTTGGAATAACATCTTGATAGCCAGTCGTTTCTGTCAGATGAGCCTGTAAACCAGGAGCATCGTAGGTATAAACTGCTGATATCTTTTCCTGCAATTCAGGCTGGATTTGACTAGCAGCAAAGATGGCTAGATTCCCACCTTTAGAATGCCCAGCAAGAAGTACTTTTTGTTTTGGATGTTGTTTGAAGAAATCTTCCAAGTATTCAAGAGCATGCTTTTGGGCAGGGATTTCCTTCATATAGGTCATATGGAAATCTTCCTTCCAGCCAATAATACTGTCGTCTGTGCCACGAAAGACAATCAGATAAGTATCTAGGTTCAGACGATAGGTCATAGCAGCGAACTGTTTCTGTTGCTCAGTGTCAATCTCGTTAACAAAGTTTGATAGCTTGCAATTTCTAAAACGTTTGTGTTGGGCAAGCTGGTCTAAAAGTTGCAGACGTTCTTTATTGGTCAACATGGTGCTTTCTCGAGGGACACGTGTTGCGACATCGCTTAAACGATTGACAGGCTGGTCTAATAGGTTATCAAAAGGAAGATAAGTCAGCTCTGTCAAAGCAAGTACATCCAGTTCATTTAAGGGAAGATCATAAAAAGAATCGTATTGAACATCAGTTAGATAGTCAAAAATATTGGCCATGGGAATTCCTTTCTTAACTTTTATCATATCAGATTTGCATCAATTTCGCTAGTAGTGAGAAGAATTTTGCTATAATATAGAAAAAGGAGGAGCAGATGCACAAGATTTTACTAGTAGAAGATGATCCAGTTATTCGTCAGCAAGTTGGGAAAATGCTCTCCGAATGGGGTTTTGAAGTAGTCATGGTAGAAGACTTTATGGAAGTTCTGACACTATTTGTTCAATCTGAGCCTCATCTGGTCCTGATGGATATTGGATTGCCTCTTTTTAATGGTTATCATTGGTGTCAGGAAATTCGCAAGATTTCCAAAGTTCCCATTATGTTTCTGTCTTCAAGAGACCAGGCTATGGACATCGTGATGGCTATTAATATGGGAGCTGACGATTTTGTGACCAAGCCTTTTGACCAGCAGGTCCTTTTAGCTAAGGTACAAGGATTATTGCGTCGTTCCTATGAATTTGGAAGGGATGAAAGTCTCCTAGAGTATGCTGGAGTTATTCTCAATACCAAGTCTATGGATGTGCATGTCAATGGAAAAGCTATCAGTTTAACCAAGAATGAATTTCAGATTTTGCGGGTTTTATTTGAACATGCAGGAAATATCGTAGCGCGTGATGATTTGATGCGGGAACTCTGGAACAGTGACTTTTTTATTGATGACAATACCTTATCTGTTAATGTCGCTCGTTTGCGCAAGAAACTGGAGGAAGAAGGTTTGATTGGTTTTATCGAAACCAAGAAAGGGATAGGGTATGGATTGAAACATGCTTGAACTTAAAAGTTTTTTTCTAGCTTATATCCGTTCGCGTAGCCGTTTTTTTGCTTTTATTCTTGCTCTTACAGGTTTGCTTTTTCTCTTTGAAATCTTGTTTGATAAGCAAGGGCCCTACTTTAACTATTTCTTCTTTCTATCTACATTTTTGACATTTTTGTTTTTGGTATTTGATTTCTTGATAGAATTGCAACGTTATCGTAAGGAATTGCTCTATGGCGAAAGAAAAGCTAAGTCACCAATGGAAGCCCTTCTAACTGAAAAATTAGAGAAAAGCGAATCTGAACTCTATCAAAAGAAATCAGATGCTGAAAACCGCTATAATGATTTGGTGGACTACTATACACTCTGGGTTCATCAGATAAAAACACCAATTGCAGCCAGTAAACTCCTAGTGAGCGAGGTGGCGGATCGCCAACTGAAGCAACAGATGGAGCAGGAAATTTTTAAGATTGATTCCTATACCAACCTCGTTCTCCAATATCTACGCTTAGAAAGCTTCCATGATGATTTGGTTTTGAAGAAAGAAAATATAGAAGATCTGGTCAAGGAAGTCATTCGCAAATATGCTATTTTCTTTATCCAGAAAGGTCTAAGTGTCGATCTGCATGACTTGGATAGAAGCATTGTTACAGACAAGAAATGGTTGTTGGTAGTCATTGAACAAATCCTGTCAAATAGCCTCAAGTATACTAATGAAGGTGGAATTGAAATCTATATGGACGGTCAGGACCTTTGTATCAAAGATACTGGGATTGGTATCAAAAACAGTGATCGGTTGCGAGTCTTTGAACGTGGATTTTCAGGATATAATGGTCGAATGACCCAGCAGTCATCTGGACTTGGGCTCTATCTAACCCAGAAAATCAGCCAAGAATTAGGACATCAGATTCAAATAGAATCCGAACTTGGGCAAGGAACAACTGTGAGGATTAAGTTCTCTGAAGTGAATTTACTGATTGAATGAAAAGAATTGTGAAGAGCTTGGAAGAAACCTTTCAAGCTCTTCTTTAGACCTTGATATGGTGAGAAAAACGGCTTCAATTAGATAAAAAATGTAATCTTACAAAAATGTAAGATTAAAGGCCTCTTTTGTAAGGTTATGTTATGGTAAGCCATCTTTTTTTGGAGTAAACTTAGAGCATAAAGAAAAAGGAGAGGAACCATGAAAACAATTTTACAAAAGAAACATACAAGTAAGCCGAGTCCAAAGGATATCGAGCGAGTTCAAATCGGCATCGAAATGATGCAAGCTCAGTTTCAATTAATGGGATATTAAAAAGGAGAAGTTAAAATGACACTATTAGATGTAAAACACGTTCAAAAGATTTATAAAACTCGCTTTCAAGGCAACCAAGTAGAAGCCCTGAAAGATATTCACTTTACCGTTGAAAAAGGCGACTACGTTGCTATTATGGGTGAATCTGGATCCGGTAAATCTACTCTACTGAATATTCTTGCTATGCTTGACAAGCCAACGCGTGGTCAGGTCTTCCTAAACGGAACTGACACAGCTACCATTAAAAATTCTGAAGCATCAAGCTTCCGTCGTGAAAAGTTAGGCTTTGTCTTCCAAGACTTCAATTTGTTAGATACGCTTTCTGTTAAAGACAATATCTTACTCCCTTTGGTATTGTCTAGAAAGCCTATTACAGAAATGATGAAAAAATTGGTCGTGACGGCCGAAAATCTTGGCATCAATCAATTGCAGGAGAAGTACCCTTATGAAATCTCTGGAGGGCAAAAACAAAGGGTTGCAGTTGCACGGGCTATCATCACAGAACCAGAAATTCTTCTTGCGGACGAGCCAACAGGTGCCCTAGACTCTAAATCGTCTGCAGCACTCCTTGATATCTTTGATCAGATCAACGAGCAAGGGCAAACCATTCTCATGGTGACCCACTCAACAGCAGCGGCTAGCCGTGCAAAACGTGTTCTTTTCATCAAGGACGGTATTCTCTATAATCAAATCTACCGTGGTGAAAAGACGGATCGTCAGATGTTCCAAGAAATCTCTGATACCTTGACTGTTATGGCAAGTGAGGTGAACTAGTATGTTTCGATTAACCAATAAGTTGGCCATATCCAACTTAATTAAAAACCGCAAACTCTATTATCCGTTTGCTTTGTCTGTCATTTTGGCAGTCACAATTAGCTATCTCTTTTATTCCCTAGCCTTTAATCCTAAAATTGTGGATTTACGTGGTGCATCTGCTATTCAATTTACCCTACAACTAGGGCTTGTCGTTGTGACACTTGCATCTGCCATTATCGTGCTTTATGCCAACAGTTTTGTCATGAAAAATCGCTCAAAAGAACTGGGTGTCTATGGTATGTTGGGACTAGAAAAGCGCCATTTAATTGGTATGACCTTTAAGGAACTCCTGATTTTTGGTCTAGTAACAGTCACTGCTGGGATTGGGATTGGTGCTCTCTTTGACAATCTGATTTTCGCTTTATTGCTCAAACTTTCAAAGATGAAAGTGGAGTTAGTTGCAACTTTCCAATGGTCCGTAGTGCTTTCAATCCTTCTGGTATTCGGTTTTATCTTTTTAGCCCTTGTCTTCCTAAATGCTATCCGCATTATCCGAATGGATGCTCTGCAACTTTCTCG
Source organism: Streptococcaceae bacterium AM104-57 (assembly GCA_027659245.1). Classification (GTDB taxonomy): domain Bacteria; phylum Bacillota; class Bacilli; order Lactobacillales; family Streptococcaceae; genus Streptococcus. The sequence goes on along the minus strand of JAQDPW010000015.1, from coordinate 13,006 downwards.
TGAGAAAGCAAAAGGTGAGAAGAAGGGGCGTTTCCTAGTCCTTCAGACACTTGTAGGGCTAATTGCACTAGGTGGTGGCTACTACTTAGCACTAAGCGTAACAGATGCTTTCAAAGCTATCGCTACTTTCTTTATTGCGGTTATGTTAGTTATTGTAGGGACCTATCTCTTATTCAATGCTGGTATTACAGTTTTCTTACAGTTGCTCAAGAAAAACAAGAGATATTACTACCAACCTAACAACCTCATCTCTGTTTCTAACCTTATCTTTCGTATGAAGAAAAATGCTGTCGGATTAGCAACAATTGCCATCCTTTCAACCATGGTTTTGGTTACTATGTCTGCAGCTACTAGTATCTACAACGGATCTGAAAATATGAAAAAAATCCTATATCCTCACGATATGTCAGTTTCAGGACAAAATGTAGAAGTTGAGGATTTAGACCAACTATTGAGTCAATATGCCAGTGAAAAGAATCTAACGATCAGCAATAAGGATGTTCTCAGCTTTTCAAGTTTTGGTCTTTCTAGTCAAGATGGGACCAAATTAACCATCTTTGAAAAAGGGCAAAACAATGTCATGCCTAAGACAGTCTTCCTAGTTTTTGAACAAAAAGACTATGAGAAAATGACTGGACAAAAGCTTCATTTAACGGATAACGAAGTTGGTCTTTGGGCTAAAAATGACCAACTAAAAGGTCAGAAAACATTCAGTCTTAACAATCAAGAGTATCGTATCAAGGAAGAAATCCAGCAAGATTTTATCATCAATCATGTTTCAAATCAGTATGTTCTCTTGATTTCGGATTATAACTACCTTGTCGTACCAGATCTTCAAAGCTTTTTAGAAAAATATCAGGATTCTGCTATTTATACTCAGTTATACGGTGGTATGGATGTAACCGCCAGTCAAGAGGAACAGTTAAAGCTAGCTGACGATTTTCATGAGTATGTGAATAATTTCAGTCATAATCTTAAGAGCGAAGGTGGTATGGTATACGGTGGAAATACTGCGAGTGACGCAATTGCCCAAATGAATGCTCTCTTTGGAGGAGTTCTCTTTATTGGTATTTTCCTATCTATCATCTTTATGATTGGAACTGTACTCGTTATCTACTATAAACAAATCTCAGAAGGTTATGAAGATCGTGAACGCTTTGTCATCTTGCAAAAAGTGGGCTTGGATCAAAAACAAATCAAACAAACCATTAACAAGCAGGTCTTGACTGTTTTCTTCCTCCCTGTAATCTTTGCTTTCCTACACTTGGCTTTTGCCTATCATATGTTAAGTTTGATTCTTAAGGTCATTGGGGTAGTAGATACAGCTATGATGTTAAGCGTAACACTTTCTATCTGTGGTATCTTTGCTTTAGTCTATGTACTAATCTTTATAATTACTTCAAGAAGTTATCGTAGAATTGTTCAAATGTAAAAACAGAAACATCAAAAAAGAGAGTGGTACAGAAATCGTTAATTCGGTAGAATTCGATTTCGTCGTCCCACCTCCGCACAGTTGAGTAGGGCTGTAAAAGATGATGAAATCAGCGTAGTAGAGTCCACTCAACCACTGCGTCTTGCTCGACAATCCAAAGACAATTGAGAGGCTAGGACTTTTGTCCCAGCCTCTTTTTTAGTAGCTTGGATTTTGTACCGGGTTTTATCTCTTGTTTCTCAACACGTGATTTGTTGGCGATATCAGCTAGGATTGCTGCTACAAACTCATCATGTTTAAACATTAAAAAAGTATCTACTTTCAGAGGAGATATCGTTTTTCTTCTTCGGATAAGGATACAAAAATTTCTTCCTTTCTCTATCTTTTAAATGAATTGATTTCTTCAGAGAAAGACTGTAAAATTTTTGATATAATATGTAGGATGGACTGATGGATATTTAAAAGATAATGTTCAAAAGAATTACAGCTAAGAATTAAAAACATGTCAGTTTGGACAGAAGTCTCTCTACCATCATCCATGCAGAAACAAGATTATATGAAATAAAAGGAGTAACCAATGTCCGGAAACTATTCAACACGTGAATTCCGCGAGAAACTATATGATGACCTTCATGTTCGATTAAGAGATACACTGATTTTGATGTGTTCGATTTTTATTGCCTCTATAGGTCTAAATATGAATTCAACAGCTGTCGTTATTGGAGCCATGCTGATTTCCCCTCTTATGACACCGATTGTTGGACTGGGGTTTGGTTTAGCTATTTTTGATACGCGTTTAATCAAGCAATCTCTAGAGGTTTTATTTACTCAAGTATTGGTCAGTTTGCTTGTATCGACTCTGTATTTCTGGATTTCTCCCTTATCTTATGCAAGTAGCGAATTGATTGCACGAACCTCTCCAACCATTTGGGATGTTCTCATTGCTATTGCTGGTGGGATAGCAGGTTTTATTGGTTCAAGGAAAAAAGAAGCAAACAATATCGTACCAGGAGTAGCCATCGCAACAGCTCTGATGCCACCTATCTGCACTGCAGGATATGGTTTAGCTAATGGGAATGTACGATTTTTATTTGGGGCTCTTTATCTTTTCTTGATCAACTGTGTCTTTATCATGCTAATCAACATTGTTGGAACAAGATTTTTTATGAGAAAATCTCCCTTAAGTTCATTTAATGAGCTAAGCATTAAAATGAGAATTGGGTTGATATCCTTGATTGTATTGTTGGTCCTTCCGGCCAGCTATTCAGCAGTCACTCTGACGATGGATCAAGCTCGAAAAGAAGGGATCAAACAGTTTGTAGAAAATGAGTTCGCCAATCACACGGTTATTAATCAAGTCTACAAGTCAAGGAACAATGAATTAGTCTTGACGGTTGTTGGAGGTCCGATTTCAGAAGAAGAATTAGAAACCATTCGCCAAAAACAAGCCTCTTACGGTATTCAATCTGTTCAATTGAAAGTCAAGCAATTCCATAATTCGGCAAAATTAGATAGTGAGACGATTAAGGAATTTTACGAAAACATTGACAAGTATATCGATCAAAAACTCTCTGAAAAAGATTCACAAGATGACATCGTAAAAGAAATTGAGGCAGACAAGGACTGAGGATAGTCAACTTATCTAACTCATGGAAGCAAATCTTGGGAGGATATCCTATATCCAAAAGTTAATGGATAGAAAGGATTTGTTGATGAGGATACTATTTGTGGTGGTTTGACTAATCACTACTAACTCAGGTGAAACAAAATAGAAAAAGGCGGTGGGACAGAAATCGATAGACAAAGTCTCGATTTCGTAGTCCCAGCCCCGCGAGGATGATTCGGATCTTTTTCGAGTCTAAAAGACGAACAAAAAGTTCAATCAGCTACCGCGTCAAAGTTTGATTGCTAATAAAAAGTGAGGTCGGGACCTTTTGTCCCAACCTCTTTTTTAGGTAGCTGGAATTTTTATCCCAGGTTTTATCGTTTTATTTCTCAACTCGTGATTTGTTGGCGATATCAGCTAGGATAGCTGCTACAAACTCATCTACTGACACAGTGTTTGTTTCTTTTTGTCCATAGCGACGAACGTTGACAGTTCCGTCTTCCATTTCCTTGTCACCAACGATCAATTGGTAAGGAATCTTGCTGGTTTGTGAAGCACGAATCTTGAACTGCATTTTTTCATTGCGCTCATCTACGTCTGCACGGACACCGCGGTCACGGAGTTTCTTAGCCACTTCCCAAGCGTAGTCCACGTGTTTTTCGTTAGATACTGGGATGAGGGTTACTTGGTGTGGTGCCAGCCATGTTGGGAAGGCACCCTTGTAGTTCTCAATCAAGATAGCTGTGAAGCGTTCCATAGTTGAGATAACTCCACGGTGGATCATAACTGGACGGTGTTCTTCCCCATCAGCTCCGATGTATTTAAGGTCGAAGCGTTCTGGAAGCAAGAAGTCCAGTTGGATAGTTGAAAGAGTTTCTTCTTTACCAAGAGCTGTTTTCACTTGGATATCCAATTTTGGTCCGTAGAAGGCTGCTTCCCCTTCAGCTTCATAGTACTCAACACCCATATCATCAACGGCTGCTTTCAACATGCGTTGAGCATTTTCCCACATTTCATCGTTGTCAAAGTATTTGTGTTTGTCTTCAGGATCACGGTAAGACAAGCGGAAACGATAATCTGTCAAGTTAAAATCTTCATACACATCGATGATCAATTGAAGGATCTTCTTGAATTCTTCCTCGATTTGTTCTGGAGCCACAAAGGTATGACCATCATTCAGAGACATTTCACGCACACGTTGAAGACCAGTGAGGGCACCAGATTTTTCGTAGCGGTGCATCATACCGATTTCGGCGATACGGATTGGCAATTCACGGTATGAGTGAACATGGTGTTTGAAGACTTGGATGTGGTGCGGGCAGTTCATTGGACGAAGGACAAATTCTTCCCCGTCACCCATATCCATAGTTGGGAACATGTCTTCTTGGTAATGATCCCAGTGACCAGAAGTCTTGTAAAGTTCAACAGAAGCAAGTGGTGGAGTGTATACGTGTTGGTAGCCAGAAGCTAACTCTTTGTCTACTATGTAGCGTTCCAATTCACGACGGATAGTCGCACCGTTTGGCAACCAGAATGGAAGCCCTTGACCAACCTCTTGAGAAATCATGAAGAGGTCAAGCTCTTTACCAAGTTTACGGTGGTCACGTTCCTTAGCTTCTTCACGCATTTGGAGGTAGTTTTTCAAGTCTTTCTTGTCAAACCAAGCTGTACCGTAGATACGTTGCATCATAGCGTTGTCGCTATTTCCACGCCAGTAAGCACCAGCTACATGGAGAAGGTGGAAGATTTGGATACGACCTGTTGAAGGGACGTGTGGGCCACGGCAAAGGTCTACATATTCACCCTGACGGTAGATAGTTAAACCGCCTTCGTCTTCTGAGTGTTCTTCAATCAATTCTAATTTGTAAGGGTCATTTTTGAAGATTTCACGTGCCTCGTCTTTAGTAACTTCTTCACGGATTGATGGGAAGTTTTCTTTGACAATTTTTTGCATTTCTTCTTCGATACGAGGAAGGTCTTCGTTAGAGATTTGACCAGCTGTGTTGTCAGTATCGTAGTAGAAGCCGTCTTCGATGGCTGGACCAACTCCCAAGTGAATGTCTGGGAAAAGACGACGAGCTGCTTGGGCGAACAAGTGAGCAGCTGAGTGACGCAAGATTGGAAGGGCATCTTCGTGATCAGGTGTCACGATTTCGATGTTTCCATCTTCAGTGATAGCACGAGTAGTGTCGATGAGTTTGCTGTTGAATTTACCAGCCAAGGCTTTTTTAGCTAGGGAATTGCTGATAGATTGGGCAATTTCAAAAGTTGTAACGCCAGATTCGAATTCACGAACAGCGCCATCTGGGAAAGTAATGTTAATCATGATGTTCTCCTTAAATATTTATTATTTTTTTGTTGGACAATTTTAAGAGCCGAGCGACCTCTTTCATAGTCTGATTCTCTGATTGACTACCATCTGTCAAGAGACTAGAATATCCTAATTTCAATGCTTCTTTACGAACCATTTGGGCAAAAAGAATGTCTCGTTGCATCCAGTTTTCAAAAGCTTTATCAGGGTTAGTTGTTCCCTCTAAGACATAAGGAACCCACTCTCTCTGTCTATAATGCTTTTTCTGAAAATCAGCTGTCGGAGTCAAGCATAGATAGGAAGAAGTTGGATATTCAAGCTCCTTAATCAAGTGAGGCAACAGTCCTGCTCCCTCCACCAAGAGAGGTCTGTTTTGATTTTTTATCAAGTAAGATTTTACATAAGGAAAAATCTCCTCATAAAAGTGCCATTCTTCATCCGCCATCTCTTCTGGATTTCTCATCCAGATTTGTTCCGGACTTCTATCCTGTCTAAGAAGGCAAATTGGTTGTGAGTCTGCACTTGCTTGAGTCATCATCTCGTCTACCAAATCATCGAGTTTGATATGACGTAGCTGGTATTGTCTAGCAAGAAGTGAGGCAATTGTTGACTTTCCACTACAAGGCGATCCACCAATCATATAAAGCACCATTCTTCCTCCTTCTGAAAAACAAAAAGCGACATCCTCGAAAGGACGTCGCAACGTGGTTCCACCTTCATTTATGTTCCTCAAAAAAGAGGGACACCTCTGATTGGCTCTAACGTGGCCACCGTTTTATGTTTTCATAAAAAACTCAAGAGTAGTATCAGTTTAGGCTCTCTATGCGTTTCCAGCAACCACGCACTCTCTAGTAGAAAGGGACTAAGTGACTTGTCTCTATGGATTATTATAGCATGATTGTGAAAATTTTCAAGATTTTTGTAGAATTTTTTGAATTTCCTTGTTGGAAAGGTGTCGGTAATCAGATATGGTAATCTTAGAAGAAGTTGACACTCTTCATTATGCTAGTGAAGTAAAGAGAAAGAAAGTAAATCTGTTGACAAAGAAGTTAGTTATTGGTAAAATAGGGACTGTCGTAAAGACAAATAACTTCTTCTTGGTTACAGGCATGCCAACCTGTCACTCGGATGAAGCCAAATAAAAAGGAGAAACATCATGGCAATCTCAAAAGAGAAAAAAAATGAAATTATCGCACAATATGCACGTCACGAAGGTGATACAGGTTCAGTAGAGGTTCAAGTTGCTGTCCTTACTTGGGAAATTAACCACCTTAACGAACACATCAAACAACACAAAAAAGACCACGCTACTTACCGTGGGTTGATGAAGAAAATCGGTCGCCGTCGTAACTTGCTTGCATACTTGCGTAAAAACGACGTTAACCGTTACCGTGAGTTGATTAACTCTCTAGGACTTCGTCGTTAATCTTGCGTCTAAACCGTTTCTATACTTCGTTGGCTTCGGCTTGATGTATCATTAGTACAATCTTCGCCTCGTCGCCTAGTCTATAAACGTTTTATCCAGCAAGACTGGAGCTCTCTGATTTTCAGAGGGCTTTTTATGTTATCAACTTACCTCGATATACTCAAGTATAATCTTCGGTTACGGTTCCTAGCACTGTAAGGTAAAATAAACCAGAATGAATCTCCCTTTAGGCAGTCTGACGTTCAGCAGTCTAAAAGTAATCTGAGTTCACACATCTTATGAGTGAATTAAAAGACGGTTCAAAAAATGAGCCGTCTTTTTTCTATTATTCGTCAAATATAAATATTGTTTTTTTTTTTTTGGGGGGGATGAGATACCTTAGATTTGAATAAGAGAAGATAATCTTAGTTTTATCTGGCAATATAACTAGACTGTAACACCTTAACTTATTTATCTTCTTTTTCTATTCTGCGTTTTTCTTCGTGCTTATCCAAGCTTTTCGAAAAGAATTGCTCGGTTAAATCTGTTAGCCAATCCGCAAAACGCTCGCCTGCGAATTGAATAGCGATAAGAATTCCAGTTACTACAATAAAAACCAAAATCAAGTAATTATCCAAATTAGCCATTTTAATTATTTTCTCCTTGTTTTCTTGCTTCCACTAAAATATCTTTAAAATCGTCATCTTGCCAAAGTGTGAAGAAAGTAATTCCGCCAACTACAACAGAGACCATCACGCCTGTAAGGCTACCTTCACGCTTTTTCGAGACTAGTTCGTTTATCTCTTTGCCTGCAGATTTAAATAACCCAGCTGAGAGATATGAATCAGGTTTAAATACGGAACCTGCTGTATAGCTTTGCCCGTAATAAAGTACCGAACCATTATCTCTAAATCCATAAAATAGAAACCCAATGATGGCTATTGTTATAATTGCCAATCGAATTTTAATGCTATTTTTCATTTACTCCACCTTTTATATTACTCGTAATCAATACCTTTTCTTGTTATCGCAACGACCTTTCCTTTACTAAGAAAAGCAATCACTGACTTACCGTCTTTTAATTTGTAAACGTAGTAGTCTGTAATGACACCATTTATCCCCACAGTCCAATTTGATTTCTGAGACAGGATTGATTCACTACTGGATAAGTCCATTTTTAGTAATTTTTCATATAGCTGGGTAACATCACTAAGAGAAGAGACCTTCTCGTGTGGTGCTCCAACCGCCTTAACCAAGTCTTTTTCGGTTAGCTCATTCTGAATACTTGGAAAATTCGATAAAACTAAATCGTTTCTCTTATTTGCGCAAGAAACAAGTAACAGAATCATCACTAAACATGTAATCACCATTCCTAATTTTTTCATCATTATTCTACCTTTTTAAATTCAAACTTTAATGAATTTTCTCCAATCATAAAACCATTCTGGTTATCAGAATTATCATTCAATGGCTTATTTTCGAAATATAAAGTCTTTTGGTCATCGGATAGGGTTGCAATTCCGGAAATATTTTTTCCTTCAATTACAATTTTGTCGCCTTCTTGATGCCATTTAGCGGAGAAAATTTCACCGTTGTCCATTGTTAAAGTTCCGTCTTTTTTTATCTCCATAGTAGCATTCCAGTGAATATATTTAGAGATAATTGAAGCAAGGTCGGCTTGTCCAGTTGCTTTGCCTGCGATTTTCGCTCCATCTTCTCTAACACTTCCTTGGTCGAAGATATCGGTTTTCCATTTACCTGTGAAGTTCTTAGGGGAACTACAACCTAAAAGCATAATACATGACAGTAAAATTATAAATGAGAAAAATAATCTTCTCTTCATCGATACTCTTTCTAATAAATTACCAATATTTATCAAAGGCGCTAAGAATATAGCTAAGGTCTTTGGATTGTTCTTTAATTTTCCCACCAACGACTAATTGATATTCAATTCCTCCAAGAAAACCACCTGAGTTTTCAACAACCTCTACCAATTCACCACGAACAACTTTTTGATTTAAACGAGTACTCATTTTAAACCTCTTTCTATTCTATCTCGAACTATATTGCATAATTCGTTCCATAATGGCGTCACGGCGTTTAATGCTTTCAGACATTTTTATCGCGCCATTAAGACCATACCACATTTTTGAAAATCCAGAATCACCCAATGCAATTAGCTGAAGCCCGCATTCATTCTCAAGTTGGTAAACATAAACCTGAACTGCATAAAATTGCGGAGAGAATAAGCCAGCTTTACCTTTAATGACGATTTCTATATCAGCTCTATCATCAAAATCAGCTAATGCACCCGAACTACTCTGAATAGCTTCTGGGGTTGTTTTCCATTCGGCGCAAATTTCTTGAAGAATCACGCCAATATCAGAAACCGAAAGTTTGGTTGTTACCTCAACTGAGTCGGCTTTTAAGTCGTTAAGTCCCATAAAGAACCTCCATTTTTTATTTTCACTCAAAAATCCCTGCTACAATAGGGGTTGAGCTTGTTTTAGTGAACGGTCGTCAACTAAAACAACGGAAAAATAAAAATGCCAATTCAACAAGGTAACTAAAACCCTATTAAATCAGCATTTTAAATATTTTTATTGATAACTTTGATTGTTTTAACAAACGACCGTTTACTAAAACTGTTGATAGGTTTAATTTACTATTTTTCTAAGGATTTGTCAATCAATTATAGGTGATTTCTCCTATTTATTTGAATACCATTGCGCTTTAGCACATTATAAATAGTTGCGGTGGAAATTTCCAGTTGATTGGCTATTTTTCGAACAGAATTTTCTTTTCGTAGGTATTGCTCGATTATTTGTTTTTCGGTATCTTTAGGCAACCCTTTATTACCAAGTTTCACACCCTTTTCTTTAGCTTTACGGAGTCCGTCTTTAGTGCGTTCAGAAATTGCTTGAAGCTCCCATTCTGCCACATAACCCAACATCAAACAAAAGAATTTTCCAGTTAAAGAATCTGTTTCAATATTTTCATGAATAGATTGAAGATGAATACCATGTTTGGTTAAATCTTCAATGATAGCAGAGAGGTGGAGCATCTTTCTCGTAAGTCTATCTAATTTATAGACGACAAAATTTGTTTTAACCCCTTGTTTAGCATAATTTTTGGCTAATTTTAACGCCTTATCAAGCTTTGGTCTCTCCTGATTTCCACCTGAATCTTTTTCGATATAGAGCTTGTCGCAAAAGCTGAGTGCTTCTTTTTGAACAGATAACCCCAACTCTTGCCGATTATCTGTCGAACTGACACGAGCATAGCCGATAGTTATGGTTTTGATATTTTCTAATTTGTTCTTGTGATGATTTGTCAAAATTTCTCCTTTCTTTACTATTGTAGCAGGATAACTATATTTTAGAAGACTGTTGAAATAAAAGAAAAGACCCACAATTTTTGTGAGTCTGAGAAGTTAGCGATTCCTACTTAATTAAACTTTTCTCCCAGGCGATTGCCTTTTCTTGAACTTTGAGCTCATATGAAGTTCTTTCTTCTAATTTCATATTTCTAATTTCTTCCCGAGCTTCTTGTAATAATTCCAGTTGTTTAATTGCTGGATAAAGGGCAGTTCCGATTATTCTTATTAACTCCTTGTTATCATCTAATAATTTATCATGAGTTTGAGTAGTATTTAGGGCTTGTGTTTTAGTCATGTCTATTCCTCTTTTCTAAAAATTATCATAAATAGTTTTCAAGAAATCAAAATCTTCATTAAGTAGATTATCGCTATGTTTAAGTGCTCGTACACGAATATCAGTCATATTATTGCGTACAACTCTCATATTATAACTCAGTTGTTCAATAATTACAATACTTAGTGACTTTATTGTATTTTGCATAAAGTCACTATCCAAAAAATCTTTCTCTCCTATAAAAGTATTACTAAAATCATATTCCATGAATCCATAAAACTCCGTTTCTCTATTATTTATGTTATCGCTCCCAATTCTAAAGATAATTTTTCTATGTTTATCAATCTTCAACTTTTCACTCGTTTTAGGATTTTGAATCTCTTGGAATCGTTCATCGCTAACTTCATAACAGGTTTTATGGTTTAAGCTACTCTCAGAGAAAAATAATTCGTCATCAACAAATGATGAGTACATCTTATCTCTAGCATCAGAGGAATAAAAGTATAGACGTATATAAATTTCATCGTCTAATAATTTTTTCATTGCAAATTTAGTATCTTTCAATATATTTTTCAAAAAATTTTTCAAACCCTTGCAGTAAATTTTATCAAAAATAGTAATCATTTTAGTTGATAAAATCTTTAATAAAAACATTATATCATCTATATTCGAGGAAGCTGTTAGTTCATTGTTACTATTTAATTTTTCCGTTGTGTTATATATGTCGTGAATAATAAGATTAGAAAACTCGTATTGATTAAAGGACTTATCCGTGTGCGTCAAATGAATTGTATTATTCTGAGTTAGTCTCGAAATATCCTTCAATACCTCTTCTAATAATTCATTTTTTTCTTTCACCTCATTCCACTTCTTGATAAAAGAAAATAGTTGTGTAATGATGATGATAATCAAAAAGATTGTAAACCATTGCGCCAAAAATTTGGAGGCTGAAATAGCTGGTTCTACTTCTGATGTCCCGTTCAAGGATTTAAAGGAATTTAATACCCAGTTCTCAAAACTAGTCATTTCATTAAGAAAAGTAAGCACCCCTGAGATAATGCCCAGAATTGCCGTTGTTTTCAAAGAGAGAAAATGGTTTAGAAAATTAAACAATTGATTTTTATCAGGAAAAAAATTAATAATGCTATAAAGTACCTTCCTCATTTAGTGCCTCCATTTCAGAGATATAAGAGATATAAGAGATATAGTTCTATTTATTCTATCATAAAATCGCTTACAATTCACTAAAAAACTCATTATTTACAATTTTTATCACGACAGACAACTCTCTCATATTTTCTTTGAACCTTTCTCCTAACCCCCTAAAAAATTCATTATTAGTCTCAATCTCCAAAATCTCAATCAGGGCTTTGGCGGTATCTGTTAAGTGGAAGGCACTATATTCGAATGTTATTCTTTTGTCAGATTCAGTGGTAAAAGTTAGAACTAAGTTATCGTTCTGGAAACCAGATAGTTCACCTTTTTCCACAATTATCTCATGTCTGCCACCGCCAGAAATTAAACCATATTCAATCAAGCGTGAAACTTCATTGCCTTTAACGCCATATTTAGTAAACAAATCTAAAAAATCGGCGTGTGAGATTAAGTAGTAATCTAAAACAGTTTCGCCCGAAAACTCATCAAAAGAATTGTCATAAAAAGTAAATGGTGCTATTTTTCTGAACAGTTGGAGTTCTTCTTCTGAAAAATGGTTTAAGTCCTGAATAATCCGCTTCGAATAACCGTTAGCTCGTGCCACAAGCTCTTCTAATGGTTTTGAGACAACTTCTGTTTCTTGGCTAAAGTCTGGCTCAATATACTGTTGCTGTTTGTTGTGCTGGCAAGCTAAAGCATAAAATAAACACTCAGCCAGAAAAAGATAAGGTCGGCCTTGGTGATTGAGCTTATAAGACTGCTTCAAACCTAATAAAATGGACCTTGGGAGATTTTGCGATTCTTCTATTAGTTCAAAAAAATTCTCTAAGGCATCAGCCAACAAAAACTTATTTTCTTTATAATTGGTGTCGCTTAATCGCTTCTCAGTTTGAAAGATGTAACTGGAAAAGCCTTTTTCTGTTATCTCATCTTGAGGTTGGGCAAAAACTCTCTTCAAAATAAAACCACACAGTGATTCCAGTCTTGAATATAATCAAGCTGAAAGAAACACTGTGTGGTTTTTGAATAGTTGATGTTTTAGAGGCGAGATTCTTGGCCAATTTGGTGAGATTCATGCTCATAAAGATGAATCCTATCTCTGTTGTCCAAAAACACTCTTCAATCTACCAAAAACGGGTTCAACATCGATTTTCCGTTTGGCATAGATTCGAGAGCCTTCTTCACTATGTAATGTTTGCTTAAGGAGTTCCTTAAAGTAATTCCAAGTTGGATTATAATGGATTTGTTTCTGATTTCCACTATCCGTTTTAGCCAACTGTTCTAACTCTTCTAACTCAGGAGTATCTTGAACTTTATCCGCCTCATAAATCTTGAAATCACGTTGAAAGCCATACTTATCAGTTCGACTAGAGTAGTTCTTAAAAGAATAAACTACGCCATCGGGCTTTATAAACTGGTCCGTGTCCTCAAGATATTCCCAGTT
>JAQDPW010000014.1 GCA_027659245.1 Streptococcaceae bacterium AM104-57 | reverse complement strand
GAGATTCCTCGGTTTTCATTTTATTAAAAGTAAGAGAGTTACTTTTTCAGTGGGCTCCCAGTGACTGGTTTCTTTTTTTGGTAAAATTTTCAGAAAATTACAAAAAATACTTGAATTTTTTAGAGAATAGTGTAGAATAGAACACATAGCTTTGATTAGAATAAGAGGAGAAGAATATGCCAGTTGCTATTGATTGGGAAAACCTTGGTTTTACCTATATGAAATTACCTTATCGTTATATTGCTCATTACTCAAATGGTCAATGGAACCAAGGAGAATTGACTGAGGATTCTACTCTCCATATTTCTGAATCATCACCAAGTCTTCACTATGGACAACAAGCCTTTGAAGGCTTGAAAGCCTATCGTACCAAGGATGGAAGTATTCAACTCTTTCGTCCAGATGAAAATGCTAAACGACTGCAACGTACTTGCAACCGTCTCTTGATGCCCCAAGTTCCAACAGATATGTTTGTAGAGGCTTGTAAAGCCGTTGTTCGTGCTAATGAGGAATACGTACCCCCTTATGGAACTGGTGGAACCCTTTATCTTCGTCCACTTTTGATTGGTGTGGGAGATATCATTGGGGTAAAACCAGCAGAAGAGTATATCTTTACCATCTTTGCCATGCCTGTTGGAAATTACTTCAAAGGTGGATTGGTTCCAACCAACTTCTTGATTCAGGATGAATATGACCGTGCGGCTCCAAATGGTACAGGTGCAGCTAAGGTTGGTGGAAACTATGCAGCCAGCCTCCTACCTGGAAAAATAGCTAAATCCCGTCACTTTTCAGATGTTATTTATCTTGACCCAGCTACACACACCAAGATAGAAGAGGTCGGGTCAGCAAATTTCTTTGGGATTACAGCTGATAATGAGTTTGTAACGCCATTGAGTCCATCGATCTTGCCATCTATTACCAAGTACTCATTGCTTTACTTGGCAGAGCATCGTTTGGGAATGACACCTGTTGAGGGAGATGTGCCAATTGATAACTTGGATCGATTTGTAGAAGCAGGTGCCTGTGGAACTGCAGCTGTTATTTCACCCATTGGAGGAATTCAGCATGGAGATAAACTTCATGTCTTTTACAGTGAGACAGAAGTCGGACCAGTAACTCGTAGATTATACGATGAATTGACAGGTATCCAATTCGGTGACGTTGAAGCACCAGAAGGATGGATTGTGAAGGTTGACTAAAAGACTAAAAGTACAAGAAACTCTATAGCAGTTGTAACAGCTGAAATAGAGTTTTTTCTTGCCAGTTTTCTAAATTTCTTGTAAAATAGGGAGAGTGAAAAGAGGTATGGTATGAGTAAAAAAGATAAAAAAATTGAAATTCAATTAACAGACGCAACTGTTTTAGTTGGTCAGGAAAAGTTTGAAGGCTACACATTAACCATTGGGAAAAAGATTATCGGTGAAATTGCTGAACTAGATAATCAATTCGCAATCATAAAGAATGGAAATGTCGATAGTTTTTATAAAAAACTTGAAAAAGCTGTGGAAATTTTGATTGAAAACTATAATTTAGCAAAATAAAGCTTGTTTTTTGTAAATTTTCATGATATAATGGTTTTTGTTGAACATTGGAGAGATAGCGAAGAGGCTAAACGCGGCGGACTGTAAATCCGCTCCTTCGGGTTCGGGGGTTCGAATCCCTCTCTCTCCATCTTGTTGTTGGGGTATAGCCAAGCGGTAAGGCAAGGGACTTTGACTCCCTCATGCGTTGGTTCGAATCCAGCTACCCCAGTTCTTAGGTAATAAATTCAAGATAAAAAGAAAAATATCTTAGGGTATTTTATTTTTATAATGGAAAGACGTGAACGATATGAACATGTCCTTGCGGGTGCTTAGGAAAAAAATTATAAGTATGTCAAGCTTAAGAAAAGCTTGATTGTTGGAGGATTTTTTAGATGAACGAATTTGAAGATTTGCTAAATAGCGTTAGCCAAGTTGAGCCAGGTGATGTTGTTAGTGCTGAAGTATTGACAGTTGATGCTACTCAAGCTAATGTTGCAATCTCTGGAACTGGTGTTGAAGGTGTCTTGACTCTTCGCGAATTGACAAACGATCGCGATGCAGATATCAATGACTTTGTAAAAGTAGGTGAAGTATTGGATGTTCTTGTACTTCGTCAAGTAGTTGGTAAAGATACTGATACAGTAACATACCTTGTATCTAAAAAACGCCTTGAAGCTCGCAAAGCATGGGACAAACTTGTAGGACGTGAAGAAGAAGTTGTTACAGTTAAAGGAACTCGCGCTGTTAAGGGTGGACTTTCAGTAGAATTTGAAGGTCTACGTGGATTTATCCCAGCTTCAATGTTGGATACTCGTTTTGTACGTAACACTGAGCGTTTTGTAGGTCAAGAGTTTGATGCTAAAATCAAAGAAGTTGATCCTAAAGAAAACCGCTTCATCCTTTCACGTCGTGAAGTTGTAGAAGCAGCAACTGCAGCAGCTCGTGCTGAAGTATTTGGTAAATTGGCTGTTGGTGATGTTGTAACTGGTAAAGTTGCACGTATCACAAGCTTCGGTGCTTTCATCGACCTTGGTGGTGTTGACGGATTGGTTCACTTGACTGAATTGTCACACGAACGTAACGTTTCACCAAAATCAGTTGTAACTGTTGGTGAAGAAGTTGAAGTGAAAATCCTTGATCTTAACGAAGAAGAAGGACGTGTATCACTTTCACTTAAAGCTACAACACCTGGACCATGGGATGGCGTTGAGCAAAAATTGGCTAAAGGTGATGTTGTAGAAGGTACAGTTAAACGTTTGACTGACTTCGGTGCATTTGTTGAAGTATTGCCAGGTATTGATGGACTTGTTCACGTATCACAAATTTCACACAAACGTATTGAAAATCCAAAAGAAGCTCTTAAAGTTGGTCAAGAAGTTACTGTTAAAGTTCTTGAAGTTAACGCTGATGCAGAACGCGTTTCACTTTCTATCAAAGCTCTTGAAGAACGTCCAGCTCAAGAAGAAGGACAAAAAGAAGAAAAACGCGCTCCACGTCCACGTCGTCCAAAACGTCAAGAAAAACGTGATTTTGAACTTCCTGAAACTCAAACAGGATTCTCAATGGCTGACTTGTTCGGAGACATCGAACTTTAATCCATTCGAATTTGAATAAAATCCTTTGTTTTTAAAACAAGGGATTTTTCTTTTTTCTACTAGCATTTTTTGATATAATGGTTTTATGTTATATTCAGAAAAAGAATCACTTTATCAAACAATAAATGAACAGCTCTCTTATCTTTTAGAAGGAGAGCCCAATGTTTTGGCTAATTTATCAAATGCTAGTGCCCTACTAAAAACAAACTTTCCCAATACTGTTTTTGCAGGTTTCTACCTATTCGATGGGAATGAACTTATCTTGGGTCCTTTTCAAGGCGGAGTTTCTTGTGTCAGAATCGCTCTTGGAAAAGGTGTTTGTGGAGAGTCTGCAGCTAGTCGTCAAACAGTGATTGTTGGTGATGTAAAGACCTATCCAAACTATATTTCTTGCGATAGTAGTGCTCGTAGTGAAATTGTTGTGCCAATGGTTAAAGATGGACAACTTCTGGGTGTTTTAGACTTGGATTCATCTCTTGTCGATGATTATGATGACTTGGATCTGAAATATCTAGAAGAGTTTGTAGCTATTTTGTTAGAGAAAACCGAATGGAATTTTTCAATGTTTGAGGAGAAAGCGTAATGTATCAGGCCCTTTATCGAAAATATAGAAGTCAAACATTTTCACAGTTAGTAGGCCAAGAGGTGGTAGCAAAAACTCTTAAACAAGCTGTTGAACAGGAAAAAATAAGCCACGCCTATCTATTTTCAGGTCCTCGTGGAACTGGTAAGACTAGTGTGGCTAAGATTTTTGCTAAGGCTATGAACTGCCCTAATCAAGTAGGGGGAGAACCTTGTAATAACTGTTATATCTGTAAAGCTGTTACGGATGGAAGTTTAGAAGACGTTATCGAAATGGATGCTGCTTCTAATAATGGGGTTGATGAAATTCGTGATATTCGTGATAAATCAACTTATGCTCCAAGTATAGCTCAGTATAAGGTTTATATCATTGATGAGGTTCATATGCTTTCGACAGGTGCCTTTAATGCCCTTTTGAAAACACTGGAAGAACCAACTCCAAATGTAGTTTTTATTTTGGCTACGACTGAGCTTCATAAAATTCCTCCAACTATTTTGTCTCGTGTTCAACGATTTGAGTTCAAGTCCATTAAGACTCAGGATATTCGAGATCATATCTTCCAGATTTTAGAAAAAGAAGGGATTGATTACGAAACAGAAGCTGTTGAAATTATTGCTCGCCGAGCTGAAGGTGGGATGCGGGATGCCTTGTCAATTCTAGACCAGGCATTAAGCTTAACCCAAGAAGCTACATTGACAACTGCTGTTTCCGAGGAAATTACTGGAACTATCAGTCTAAGTGCTTTGGATGATTATGTGGCTGCTTTGGCACAAAAAGATGTGACTCGTGCTTTGGAAAAACTTGATTTGATTTTTGATCACGGAAAGAGCATGACCCGTTTTGTAACAGATTTATTGCAATATTTACGAGATATTTTGATTGTCCAAACGGGAGGAGAGAATACTCACCATAGCCAGGTATTCAAGGATAACTTATCTCTGTCACAGGATCTCCTATTTGAGATGATTGGAATTGCGACTAGTAGTTTAGCTGATATCAAGGCTAGCTTACAGCCTAGGATTTATGCGGAAATGATGACCATTCGACTAGCTGAACTTGAAGTTAAGCCTGCAATAACAGGTCAAGTTGCGGGTGAATTGGCAACACTAAGAGAAGAAGTTGCGCGATTGAAACAGGCCCTAGCAAATGTTAATACAAGTCCCAAACAGGCTACATCAACATCAAGTCGCCCAGTTAATACCAAGTCAGTTTACCGTGTAGATCGCAATAAGGTGCAGTCTATTCTTCAAGAAGCTGTTGAAAATCCTGATCTAGCCCGTCAAAATCTAATCCGTCTTCAAAATGCTTGGGGAGAAGTTATTGAAAGCTTGTCGGGACCTGATAAGGCCCTTTTAGTTGGTTCTCAACCAGTTGCTGCTAATGAACATCATGCGATTTTGGCTTTTGAATCGAATTTCAATGCTGGTCAAACCATGAAACGAGACAATCTTAACACCATGTTTGGCAATATCCTTAGTCAAGCAGCGGGATTTTCACCAGAGATTCTTGCTATTTCTATGGAAGAATGGAAGGAAGTTCGAGCTGCATTTTCAAGCAGAGCTAAAGGTTCTCAAGAACAAGTCATGAAGGAAGAGACTGAAGAGTCAATTCTTCCTCAAGGCTTTGAATTTTTAGCAGATAAAGTGACTATAGCAGAAGACTAAAAGGAATTGGTGGTAAAAGACTATGAACAGACAACAATTTATTATCATGGCCTTATTTACTGCTGCTGAGACTTATTTCTTTAATGAATCCATCATGGAGCAACGGTATATCGTGGCCTTGCTTTGGGCTATTTTGATCCTGAGAAATTTTCGCGTGAGTTATATCATGGGTAAAATTGTGAGTGCTATAGATGATCATTTTCAAGGGAAGAAGTAGCTCCTAGCTTCTAGACAAAATCAAAGCCTTTTAGGCTTTTTTTTGTTATACTATTAAGGTATATTTATTGACATTTTACTGTGTTTTTCTAGGGATTTAAAAAGGTTAAATTTCAGGTAAATACAGTAAAAAGGATGAAAAGAAAGGAACTATCATGTCAGTATTAGAGATCAAAGATCTTCACGTTGAGATTGAAGGAAAAGAAATTTTAAAAGGGGTCAATCTGACTCTTAAAACAGGAGAAATTGCCGCTATCATGGGACCAAATGGTACTGGTAAATCAACTCTTTCAGCCGCTATCATGGGAAATCCAAACTATGAAGTAACCAAAGGTGAAGTCTTGTTTGATGGCGTAAACATTCTTGAGTTAGAAGTGGACGAGCGTGCGCGTATGGGACTTTTCCTAGCTATGCAATACCCATCAGAAATTCCTGGGATTACCAATGCTGAGTTTCTTCGTGCAGCTATGAATGCTGGTAAAGAAGATGACGAAAAGATTTCAGTTCGTGAGTTTATCACTAAATTGGATGAGAAGATGGAATTGCTCAACATGAAAGAAGAAATGGCTGAGCGTTACCTCAACGAAGGTTTCTCTGGTGGAGAGAAAAAACGTAATGAAATTCTTCAACTCTTGATGTTGGAACCAACATTTGCCCTTTTGGACGAGATTGACTCTGGTCTCGATATTGACGCTCTTAAGGTTGTGTCTAAAGGTGTCAATGCCATGCGTGGTGAAGGTTTTGGTGCTATGATCATCACTCACTACCAACGTCTTTTGAACTACATCACACCAGACGTGGTACACGTGATGATGGAAGGTCGTGTTGTCCTTTCTGGTGGTCCAGAATTGGCTGCGCGTTTGGAACGTGAAGGATACGCGAAACTAGCTGAAGAACTTGGCTACGACTATAAGGAAGAATTGTAATTCCCTCGTATCTTTTAGGAGAAGTAAATGACTAAAGAAACTATTAAACTTTTTTCAGAAATGCACGCTGAACCAAGCTGGTTGTCAGACCTCCGTCAAAAAGCTTTTGATAAGATTGAGAGTTTGGAATTACCAGTCATCGAGCGTGTAAAATTTCACCGTTGGAATCTTGGTGATGGAACGATTACAGAAAGTGAGCCATCAGCAAATGTTCCTGACTTCACAGCTTTAGATAATCATTTAAAGTTGGTGCAAGTTGGAACTCAAACTGTTTTTGAGCAAATTCCAGTTGAGTTGGCTGAACAGGGTGTTGTCTTTACAGACTTCCACTCAGCTTTAGAAGAGATTCCAGAGCTTATTGAGGAATTCTTCATGTCATCCGTTAAATACGATGATGACAAGTTGGCAGCTTATCACACTGCTTACTTTAACAGTGGTGCTGTTCTCTACATTCCTGATAATGTTGAGATTGCTGAACCAATCGAAGGGATTTTCTACCAAGACAGCGATAGCGATGTGCCATTTAACAAGCATATTCTGATCATTGCTGGTAAAAACAGTAAGATAAGCTATCTTGAACGTCTAGAGTCACGTGGTGAAGGAAGTGCCAAAGCAACTGCAAATATCACAGTTGAAGTGATTGCACGTTCTGGTGCTCAAGTGAAGTTTGCGGCGATTGATCGTCTTGGTGAGAATGTCACTGCCTACATTAGCCGTCGTGGTAAATTAGGCAACGATGCAAGCATTGACTGGGCAATCGGTGTCATGAACGAAGGAAATGTTGTTGCTGACTTTGATAGTGACCTACTTGGAAATGGTAGCCATGCAGACCTCAAGGTCGTAGCTCTTTCAAGTGGTCGTCAAGTGCAAGGGATTGATACTCGAGTAACTAACTATGGTTGCAATTCAATCGGAAATATCCTTCAACATGGGGTTATTCTTGAAAAAGCAACCTTGACCTTCAATGGTATTGGCCACATTATCAAGGGTGCCAAGGGAGCAGATGCGCAACAAGAAAGTCGTGTTCTCATGCTTTCAGACCAAGCGCGTTCAGATGCCAATCCAATTCTTTTGATTGATGAAAATGATGTCACTGCAGGTCACGCGGCTTCTATTGGTCAAGTTGATCCAGAAGACATGTACTACCTCATGAGCCGTGGATTGGATAAGGCAACTGCAGAACGTTTGGTTGTTCGTGGCTTCCTTGGATCAGTAATCGTTGAGATTCCAGTCAAAGAAGTTCGTGATGAAATGATTGCAACCATCGAAGAAAAATTGTCAAAACGCTAAGGGGAAGCCTATGTTAGATGCAGAAGTGATTCGCAAGGATTTTCCGATTTTAGACCAGATTGTTAATGACGAACCTCTGGTTTATTTGGATAATGCTGCGACGACACAAAAACCACTAGCTGTTCTGGAAGCGATTAATCACTACTATGAGCAGGACAATGCCAATGTTCACCGTGGGGTTCATACCTTGGCTGAAAGGGCGACAGCATCTTATGAAGCCGCTCGTGAAACCATTCGGAAGTTTATCAATGCAGACTCCACAAAGGAAGTTCTCTTTACCAGAGGTACGACAACTAGTCTTAATTGGGTAGCACGTTATGCTGAAGAAATCTTGACTGAAGGAGATCAGGTCTTGATTTCCGTCATGGAACACCATTCCAATATTATTCCATGGCAGGAAGCTTGCCGAAAGACTGGGGCAGAGCTTGTTTATGTCTATCTCAAAGATGGAGCTCTGGATATGGATGACCTGCGTTCTAAATTGACTGACAAAGTTAAATTTGTTTCACTAGCTCACGCATCAAACGTTCTTGGAGTGGTTAATCCTATCAAAGAAATTACTCAATTGGCTCATGAAGTTGGAGCCATCATGGTGGTGGATGGTGCTCAGTCTACACCTCATATGAAGATTGATGTACAGGATTTGGATGTGGACTTCTTTGCCTTTTCAGGTCACAAGATGGCTGGTCCAACTGGTATTGGCGTCCTTTACGGTAAAGAAAAGTATCTGGAACAAATGTCACCAGTTGAGTTTGGTGGAGAGATGATTGATTTCGTCTATGAGCAATCTGCTAGCTGGAAGGAGTTACCTTGGAAATTCGAGGCTGGAACGCCAAATATGGCAGGTGCTATCGGACTTGCTGCAGCAGTGGATTATCTGGAAAAGATTAGTATGGATGCCATTGAAACCCATGAACAAGAACTGATCGCATATGTCTTTCCAAAATTGCAGGCAATTGAAGGACTGACTATCTATGGTTCGCAGGACTTGGCTCAACGTTCAGGTGTCATTGCCTTTAATCTAGGTGATCTTCACCCTCACGACCTCGCGACTGCTCTGGATTACGAGGGAGTAGCTGTTCGAGCAGGTCATCATTGCGCTCAACCTTTGCTCCAATATTTGGAAGTCCCAGCAACAGCTCGCGCAAGTTTTTATATCTACAATACCAAGGCAGATTGCGACAAGCTAGTCGATGCCTTACAAAAGACAAAGGAGTTTTTCAATGGCACTTTCTAAACTAGATAGCCTCTATATGGCAGTGGTAGCGGACCATTCGAAAAATCCTCACCATCAAGGGAAGTTAGAAGATGCTGAACAAATCAGTCTCAACAATCCTACTTGTGGTGATGTTATCAATCTCTCTGTCAAGTTTAACGAGGAAGATCGCTTGGAAGATATCGCTTTTCTAAACTCTGGTTGTACCATTTCAACTGCCTCTGCTAGTATGATGACGGATGCAGTTTTAGGTAAAACAAAGCAAGAGATTTTAGAATTAGCAACTATTTTTTCAGAAATGGTCCAAGGTCAAAAAGATGACAGACAAGACAGTCTTGGAGATGCAGCTTTCTTATCTGGTGTAGCTAAATTCCCACAAAGAATTAAGTGTGCAACTCTAGCCTGGAACGCCCTTAAAAAAACAATAGAAGCTCAAGAAAACAAATAAGACAAGTTTCGCTTGTCTTATGAATCATTAGAATGAAAGAATGAAAGAAAGGATATTATGGCTGAAGAAAGAGTAGAACCAAAACCAATTGATCTTGGTGAATATAAATTTGGTTTCCATGACGATGTAGAGCCTGTCCTATCGACAGGAAAAGGTTTGAACGAAGATGTCATCCGTGAACTATCAGCTGCTAAGGGAGAACCTGAGTGGATGTTAGAATTCCGTTTGAAATCTTATGAAACCTTCAAAAAAATGCCCATGCAAACCTGGGGAGCAGACTTGTCAGAGATTGACTTTGATGACTTGATTTACTACCAAAAACCATCTGACAAACCAGCTCGTTCTTGGGATGATGTACCTGAAAAGATTAAAGAAACCTTTGAACGTATTGGGATTCCAGAAGCTGAGCGTGCCTATCTAGCTGGAGCTTCTGCCCAGTATGAGTCAGAAGTGGTTTACCACAACATGAAGGAAGAATTTGAGAAGTTAGGTATCATCTTTACAGATACGGATTCTGCCCTCAAGGAATACCCAGACTTATTTAAACAATACTTTGCGAAATTGGTACCGCCGACAGATAATAAGTTGGCTGCCCTCAATTCAGCAGTGTGGTCAGGTGGAACCTTTATCTACGTACCAAAAGGGGTCAAGGTAGACATTCCGCTTCAAACTTACTTCCGTATCAACAACGAAAATACTGGTCAGTTTGAACGTACCTTGATTATCGTTGATAAGGGAGCAAGTGTCCACTACGTAGAGGGCTGTACAGCACCAACTTATTCAAGTAACAGCTTGCATGCTGCTATCGTAGAAATCTTTGCCTTGGACGGAGCTTACATGCGTTATACGACCATCCAAAACTGGTCTGATAACGTTTATAACTTGGTTACTAAGCGTGCTAAGGCTCAAAAAGATGCCACTGTTGAGTGGATTGATGGGAACTTGGGTGCCAAAACGACTATGAAATATCCATCTGTATACTTAGATGGAGAAGGAGCGCGTGGTACCATGCTTTCTATCGCCTTTGCTAATGCAGGGCAACACCAAGATACTGGTGCTAAGATGATCCACAATGCACCACATACAAGCTCGTCTATCGTGTCTAAATCCATCGCTAAAGGCGGAGGAAAGGTTGACTACCGTGGACAAGTGACTTTTAATACGAACTCTAAGAAATCTGTTTCTCACATCGAGTGTGATACCATTATCATGGATGACTTGTCAGCATCAGATACTATTCCATTTAATGAAATCCACAACTCGCAAGTTGCTTTGGAACACGAAGCTAAGGTATCTAAGATTTCAGAAGAACAACTCTATTACCTCATGAGCCGTGGATTGTCAGAATCTGAGGCAACTGAGATGATTGTTATGGGATTTGTAGAGCCCTTCACCAAAGAACTACCAATGGAATATGCAGTTGAGCTTAACCGCTTGATTAGCTATGAAATGGAAGGATCTGTCGGATAAACTTTATGAACAGAAACTGAGGCTGGGACAAAAGTCCTAGCCTCTCAATTGTCTTTGGATTGTCGAGCAAGACGCAGTGGTTGAGTGGGCTCTACTACGCTGATTTCATCAGTTGTTACCGCCCTACTCAACTGTGCGGAGGTGGGACGACGAAATCGAATTCTAACGAATTACCGATTTCTGTCCCACTCTCAGTTTTTTTGATGAAAAATGCTAATAAATATTCACAAAAAGTCTTTTGTATGGTAAAATAATACAATCACATAAAGTGGGAGATGAATGATGAATATTTTTAGAACCAAAGACGTTAGTCTAGGTAAAACGGAAATGCACCGCCATTTGAAATTATGGGATTTAATTCTTTTGGGAATTGGTGCTATGGTGGGAACAGGTATCTTTACCATTACAGGAACAGCTGCAGCAACACTAGCAGGACCTGCCCTTGTGGTATCGATTGTAATTTCTGCTATCTGCGTATCCTTATCTGCACTCTTTTTTGCAGAATTTGCTTCTCGTGTTCCTGCAACGGGTGGAGCATATAGCTATTTATATGCAATTTTGGGTGAATTCCCAGCTTGGATAGCTGGTTGGCTGACGATCATGGAATTTATGACAGCTGTTTCTGGTGTAGCTTCGGGTTGGGCGGCCTATTTTAAAGGTTTGCTTAGTAATTATGGAATGTCAATGCCTCAAGCCTTAAATGGGACCTTTAATCCAGAGCAAGGGACCTATCTTGACCTCCTGCCAATTCTAGTTCTCGTCCTCGTTACAGGACTAGTCTTATTGAATTCGAAAGCTGCGCTTCGATTTAATTCCATTCTAGTAGTTTTAAAATTCTCTGCTCTTGCCTTATTTATCCTAGTTGGTATTTGGTACATTAAACCTGAAAATTGGTCAGATTTTGCACCATTTGGTTTTGGTCAGATTTACGGTGGAAGCACTGGGATTATGGCAGGTGCTTCACTCATGTTCTTTGGATTTTTAGGGTTTGAATCCATTTCAATGGCAGTTGATGAAATTCAAAGCCCCCAGAAGAATGTACCGCGTGGAATTGTTTTATCCTTAACTATCGTAACTATACTTTATGCACTAGTCACTCTAGTATTGACAGGGATCGTTCATTATAGCAAGCTCAATGTTGATGATGCAGTGGCTTTTGCTTTGAGAAGTATCGGTATTGGTTGGGCAGCTAATTATGTTTCTCTTGTTGCGATTTTTACCTTGATTACGGTATGTATTTCAATGACTTACGCCTTGTCACGAATGATTTATAGCTTGGCCCGCGATGGACTCTTGCCTCAAAGCTTTAAAGAAGTGACCAAGACTAGTCGCGTTCCAAAGAATGCAACCATCTTAACAGGTCTTGTTTCAGCCATTGCAGCGGGAATCTTCCCACTAGCAAGTATTGCAGCCTTTCTTAATATCTGTACCTTAGCCTATCTCATTTTATTGGCTTACGGTATTATTAAACTTAGAAAAGACAAGGGTATGCCAAAAGAGGGCGAGTTCAAAACTCCCCTGGTTCCTTTTTTGCCAATCTTATCTATTCTGATCTGCCTCTCATTCATGCTTCAGTATACTCTTGAAACATGGATGGCGTTTGGAATTGCCTTGTTAATAGGAATTATTATCTACTTTACTTATGGCTATAAACATTCGACTGTAGCAGAAAATGAATAAAGAAAAAGAGAGTGGAACAGAAATCGGTAATTCGGTAGAATTCGATTTCGTCGTCCCACCTCCGCACAGTTGAGTAGGGCTGTAAAAGCTGATGAAATCAGCGTAGTATAGCCCACTCAACCACTGCGTCTTGCTCGACAATCCAAATACAATTGAGAGGCTAGGACTTTTGTCCCAACCTCTTTTTATAATTTTTCATTAACAAATCGAACAAATCGATTCCACCAAACTTTTAAGAAGAAGGCTTTGTCAACATTTTTTTCTGCAACCATTTCAAAGTTAGGTTTGTCAGTAGTGATATAACCTTGCCCGACTAGATCTTTATCTTCATAAGTGAGATGGCCAACGACTGTTCCTGCTTCAAGTGGTGCAGTATGTTCAGTAGTATCAGCAGTATAGGTAATAGTTGATTGTGTACGACTACCAAGACGTTGTACGATTTTGATATCTTCTTTTGCGACCGCTGTAACACTATCATCTTTACCATCTAAGACAGGACTTTTACTATCCTCATAACTTTCACCCTGCTTGACGATTGTCTGGAGAGCAAAGTTTGAAGAAATATAATCTAAAAGAGAAGAAGTAGCTGTAAAGCGTGCATATGGATTGGTATCTTGGTTGTCAGCGTTTAAGACAACGGTGATAATACGCATTCCTTTTTCTACAGTCGTACCTACAAAGGATGCTCCAGCCTTATCAGTCGTACCAGTTTTAAGTCCGTCAACACCACCACGGTAGGCAGGCATTCCCTCCAACATATAGTTGGTAGAATTAATGGTCATGCCAGCGAAAGTAGAAGAAGGCTTCTTAGTGATTTCTAAGACCTGAGGATACTTGAGGATGAGGTTGCGAGCAACGACAGCAACATCATAAGCGCTCAATTTGTTTTCATCATCTTTCTTTGAACCAGGATAGATATTAGTACCGAGAGTTTCATTGTTAAGACCAGTTGTATTAACGAGAGTAGCGTCTTGGATACCCCATTCCAGTAGTTTGGCCTTCATCATATCAACGAAGTCTTTTTCAGAGCCAGCAATTTTTTCAGCTAAAGCGATAGCAGCACTGTTAGCACTGGATACCAGAGTAGCTTCTAGCAATTCCTCAACTGTGTAGTTACGAGCTTCCATAGGAACGTTACTTGCTTCAGAATTGGTAGTGAGCTGGTAAGGATAATCTGAGATTTCTACAGGAGTAGAAAGGGTGATTTTTCCTTGTTCCAAAGCTTCATAAACTAGATAAACAGTGAGGATTTTACTGATAGAAGCAATTTCAACAGGTTGAGTCGCATCTTTTTCATATAAAATCTTTCCGCTGTTAACTTCTACGGCAATAGCATGTTTTGCAGCTACATCAAAATCCTGAGCAGAAACAGTGGTAGTAGAACCGAATAAAAATAATGTGATTAAGGTTAAAAATAATTTCTTCATAGTAACTTTATTCTATCACAAAGACAAAAAATATTCTTGTTTTTTTGATGAAGGTTATCAATCTTTTTTGAAATATGGTAAAATAGGAAAAAGAGGAGGTGACTTATGTTTCGAAGAAATAAATTGTTTTTCTGGACAACTGAAATCCTATTAATAACCTTAATTTTCTATTTATGGAGAGAAATGGGTGCTATTATCACACCCTTTGTAAGTGTGCTGAATACAATTATGATTCCTTTTTTATTGGGAGGATTTTTGTATTACATTACAAATCCAATCGTTATTTTTCTTGAGAAGAAGTGCAAGATTAATCGAATAATTGGGATTTTGTTAACCCTTTGCGCCTTAATTGGAACCATTGTGATAGGCGTTGTCTATCTTTTACCTATTTTAATCAATCAGTTGAGTAGCTTGATTAACTCTAGTCAAGATATTTATAGTCGTCTCCAAGATCTAGTCTTAGAATTATCAAAACATCCAGCCTTTCAAAATCTAGATATCCAACAAACCATTCAGCAACTAAATCTCTCTTATGTTGATATTTTGCAAAATATCTTAAACAGTGTGACAAATAGTGTTGGAAGTGTTCTCTCTGCGCTCGTAAGCACTGTATTGATTATCATCATGACACCAGTTTTCTTGATTTACTTCTTACTTGATGGGCATAAGTTTTTACCAATGCTTGAGAGGACTGTCCTAAAACGAGATAAACTGCATATATCTGGTTTATTAACAAATTTGAATACTACTATTGCTCGTTATATTAGCGGTGTTTCAATCGATGCAGTCATTATTGGATGTTTGGCTTTTATTGGCTATAGTGTGATCGGATTGAAGTATGCTTTGGTGTTTGCTATTTTCTCTGGTTTGGCTAATTTGATTCCCTATGTAGGACCAAGTATTGGCTTGATTCCAATGATCATCTCAAATCTCTTCACCGATCCTCATAAAATGATTATTGCTGTCATTTATATGTTGATTATTCAGCAAGTTGATGGAAATATCTTGTATCCACGTATCGTGGGTGGGGTTATGAAGGTTCACCCGATTACTATTTTAGTCTTGCTCTTGTTATCAAGTAATATTTACGGTGTGGTAGGTATGATTGTTGCTGTTCCAACCTATTCCATTTTAAAAGAGATTGCTAAATTCTTAGCGCGACTGTATGAAAATCATAAGGAAGCACAAGAAGTCAAAAAACATCAATCAGAATAAAGATGTCGGGATAAAAGATTCCGATATCTTTTTTTATCATTGTATCTTTGGCACTGTAGTTGATCAAACTTTTTATTGGTTTTCAAACTCTCTAATCTCTTATGATGAAACTTTAATTTTTCTATACATAATTTTTACAAACAATTGAATGACTGAAGTCTTTCGGGGCTGGAAATAAGAAATTCAGACTTGGATTATCGATTTATGGTCTATCGCCTTTTGCTAAAATAAGCCTATTTATAGATGTTTTAAATAAATTGGTAGAGGAAGTAGAGCAAGAATAAGAATAATTCACAAAAACTTTGTAAAACACTTGCAATTTAGCTGAAATTTGATAAAATAGTAAGGAAAGTTAGACTGTATTGCCTACTGTCTATCTATAAAATATATTTTATTGGAGGCTTTTACTCAAATGGCAAAAGAAAAATACGATCGTAGTAAACCACACGTTAACATTGGTACTATCGGACACGTTGACCACGGTAAAACTACCCTAACTGCAGCTATCACAACTGTTTTGGCACGTCGCTTGCCTTCAGCAGTTAACCAACCTAAAGACTATGCGTCTATCGATGCTGCTCCAGAAGAACGCGAACGCGGTATCACAATCAACACTGCGCACGTTGAGTACGAAACTGAAAAACGCCACTATGCTCACATCGACGCTCCAGGACACGCGGACTACGTTAAAAATATGATCACTGGTGCCGCTCAAATGGACGGAGCTATCCTTGTAGTAGCTTCAACTGACGGACCAATGCCACAAACTCGTGAGCACATCCTTCTTTCACGTCAGGTTGGTGTTAAACACCTTATCGTCTTCATGAACAAGATCGACTTGGTTGACGACGAAGAATTGCTTGAATTGGTTGAAATGGAAATCCGTGACCTTCTTTCAGAATACGACTTCCCAGGTGACGATCTTCCAGTTATCCAAGGTTCAGCTCTTAAAGCTCTTGAAGGTGACTCTAAATACGAAGACATCATCATGGAATTGATGAACACTGTTGATGAGTACATTCCAGAACCAGAACGTGACACTGACAAACCATTGCTTCTTCCAGTCGAAGACGTATTCTCAATCACTGGACGTGGTACAGTTGCTTCAGGACGTATCGACCGTGGTACTGTTCGTGTCAACGACGAAATCGAAATCGTTGGTATCAAAGAAGAAACTAAAAAAGCTGTTGTTACTGGTGTTGAAATGTTCCGTAAACAACTTGACGAAGGTCTTGCAGGAGATAACGTAGGTGTCCTTCTTCGTGGTGTTCAACGTGACGAAATCGAACGTGGACAAGTTATCGCTAAACCAGGTTCAATCAACCCACATACTAAATTCAAAGGTGAAGTTTACATCCTTACTAAAGAAGAAGGTGGACGTCACACTCCATTCTTCAACAACTACCGTCCACAATTCTACTTCCGTACTACTGACGTTACAGGTTCAATCGAACTTCCAGCAGGTACTGAAATGGTAATGCCAGGTGATAACGTGACAATCGACGTTGAGTTGATCCACCCAATCGCCGTAGAACAAGGTACTACATTCTCTATCCGTGAGGGTGGACGTACTGTTGGTTCAGGTATGGTTACAGAAATCGAAGCTTAATTCGATTTAGTTCCCAGAAGAACAATTATTTAAGTCAGACACTAAAAGAATCTTGCTTTGCAAGGTTCTTTTTTTTCGATCAAAAGTGAGAGAGTTCCTTTTTTACAATTTCATAAAATCATGGTAAAATGGTTAAATATTAAACTTGGAGAAAAAAATGAAGTACAAGCGTATCGTATTTAAAGTAGGGACTTCATCTTTGACTCATAAAGATGGAAGTTTATCTCGCAGTAAAGTAAAAGCAATCACACAGCAGCTTGCAATGCTACATGAAGCTGGTCATGAGCTGATTTTAGTATCTTCCGGGGCTGTTGCGGCAGGGTTTGGAGCCTTGGGATTTAAGAAACGACCGACAAAGATTGCGGATAAACAAGCTTCGGCTGCGGTTGGTCAAGGTTTACTCTTAGAAGAATACACAACCAATTTGCTTTTAAGACAGATTGTTTCAGCGCAAATCTTGCTAACTCAGGATGATTTTGTCGATAAGCGACGTTATAAAAATGCCCATCAAGCTTTGTCAGTCCTGCTTAATCGTGGTGCGATTCCTATTATCAATGAAAATGACAGTGTCGTTATTGATGAGCTCAAGGTCGGGGATAATGATACGCTCAGTGCTCAGGTAGCTGCAATGGTGCAGGCAGATCTTTTGGTTCTCTTAACAGATGTAGACGGTCTTTATACTGGTAATCCTAACTCGGATCCAAGAGCTAAACGTCTGGAGAGAATTGAGACCATTAATCGAGAAATTATCGATATGGCTGGTGGTGCAGGTTCATCTAATGGAACTGGAGGTATGCTGACTAAGATAAAGGCAGCGACCATTGCGACAGAATCAGGAGTACCTGTTTATATTTGTTCATCCTTGAAAGCTGATGCTATGATAGAGGCAGCAGAGAAGACCAAGGACGGTTCGTACTTTGTTGCACAGGAGAAGGGGCTCCGCACCCAAAAACAATGGCTGGCCTTTTATGCTCAGAGTCAAGGTTCTATTTGGGTTGATAGAGGGGCTGCAGAAGCTCTCTCCCAACATGGAAAGAGTCTTCTTTTATCTGGTATTGTTGACGCAGAAGGAGCCTTTTCTTACGGTGATATCGTGACAGTATTTGACAAGGAAAGTGGAAAATCACTTGGAAAAGGACGCGTGCAATTTGGAGCATCTGCTTTGGAGGATATGTTGCGTTCTCAAAAAGCCAAGGGAGTTCTGATTCACCGTGATGACTGGATTTCCATTACTCCTGAAATCCAACTACTCTTTACAGAATTTTAGAGGTAAATTATGGTAAGTACACAAGAACAATTTGAACAGGTACAGGCTGTTAAAAAATCAATCAACACAGCTAGTGAAGAGGTGAAAAACCAAGCCTTGCTAGCCATGGCTGATCACTTATTAGCAGCTACTGAGGAAATTTTAGCGGCAAATGCCCTCGATATGGAAGCGGCAAAGGGTAAAATCTCAGATGTGATGCTGGATCGTCTTTATTTGGATGCAGGGCGTATAGAAGCTATGGCAACAGGCATTCGTGAAGTAGTTGCTTTACCAGATCCCATTGGTGAAGTCCTAGAGACAAGTCAGCTTGAAAATGGCTTAGTTATCACCAAGAAACGTGTAGCCATGGGGGTTATCGGTATCATCTATGAAAGTCGTCCAAATGTGACGTCTGACGCGGCTGCTTTGGCTCTCAAGAGTGGGAATGCGGTCGTTCTTCGTAGTGGGAAGGATGCCTATCAAACAGCTCATGCTATTGTCACAGCCTTGAAAAATGGTTTGGAGACGACTACCATTCATCCAGATGTCATTCAATTAGTAGAAGATACTAGCCGTGAAAGTAGTTATGCCATGATGAAGGCCAAGGGCTATCTAGATCTTCTTATTCCTCGTGGAGGGGCTGGATTGATCAATGCTGTCGTTGAGAATGCTATTATACCTGTTATCGAGACAGGGACTGGGATTGTCCATGTTTATGTGGATAAGGATGCAGACGAAGACAAGGCTCTGTCTATCATCAACAATGCTAAAACCAGTCGTCCTTCTGTTTGTAATGCCATGGAGGTTCTACTGGTTCATGAAGACAAGGCAGCAAGCTTCCTTCCTTGCTTGGAGCAAGTGCTGGTTGAGAATCGAAAAGAAGCTGGACTTGAACCGATTCAATTCCGTTTGGATATCAAAGCCAGTCTATATATTTCTGGACAAGCAGCTGAGGATCAAGATTTTGATACTGAGTTTTTAGACTATATCCTAGCTGTTAAGGTTGTGAGTAGTTTAGAAGAAGCGGTTGCGCATATTGAAGCCCACAGTACCCATCATTCGGATGCCGTTGTGACTGAAAATGCTGAAGCTGCAGCTTACTTTACAGACCAAGTGGACTCGGCAGCGGTTTATGTCAATGCTTCGACTCGTTTCACAGATGGTGGCCAATTTGGTCTTGGTTGTGAAATGGGGATTTCTACTCAGAAACTACATGCGCGTGGTCCAATGGGCTTGAAGGAATTGACCAGCTACAAATATGTAGTTACTGGTGATGGGCAGATAAGGGAGTAAGAGATGAAGATTGGATTTATCGGCTTGGGGAATATGGGTTCCAGTTTGGCTAAAGCTGTCTTGCAAGCAAAAACTGGTCATCAGATTTTCCTTGCCAATCGTAGTCAAGCCAAGGTGGATGCTTTTATTGCCAATTATGGTGGTCTGGCTTCTAGCAATGACGAAATCTTTGCAGAAGCAGATGTGATTTTTCTAGGAGTAAAGCCAGCTCAATTCTCTGAACTGCTTACTCAATATCAGACCATTCTTGAAAATAGAAAGAGTCTTCTTTTGATTTCGATGGCAGCTGGATTAACTTTAGAAAAACTAGCAAGTCATATCCCAAGTCAGCACCGGATTATTCGCATCATGCCTAATACACCTGTTGCTATTGGGCAAGGGGTGATTAGCTATGGCTTGTCTGCAAATAGTCATCCAGAAGACAATGAACTTTTTTGTCAACTTTTAGCTAAGGCTGGCCAGTTAGTTGAAATAAGTGATGGTTTAATAGATGCTGCGACAGGGCTTGCAGGTTGTGGGCCTGCCTTTGTCTATCTTTTTATCGAAGCATTGGCGGATGCAGGAGTTCAGACAGGATTGCCAAGAGAAATGGCTCTGAAAATGGCAGCTCAAACAGTAGTTGGTGCAGGTCAAATGGTACTAGAAAGTCAGCAACATCCTGGAGTCTTGAAAGATCAAGTTTGTAGCCCAGGTGGTTCGACCATTGCTGGTGTAGCAAGTCTAGAAGAACATGCTTTTAGAGGAACCGTTATGGATGCTGTCAACCAAGCCTACAAAAGAACTCAAGAATTAGGCAAATAAGAGGTGAGTGTTAAAACTCAACCTCTTTTTTATTACAAAGAGCGAAATGAAAAAAGCTTTTCACAAATCCCTATTTTTTTGATAGAATAGAAGAGAGAAAAATAGAAATGAGTCAGACATGTCAAAAGGATTTTTAGTCTCTCTTGAGGGACCAGAGGGAGCGGGGAAAACAAGCGTTCTTGAAGCCATAATCCCTATATTAGAGGATAGGGGAATAGAAGTTTTAAGCACCCGTGAACCAGGCGGGGTTTTGATTGGAGAGAAGATTCGTGAAGTGATTCTAGATCCAAGTCATACCCAGATGGACCCTAAAACGGAGTTGCTTCTCTATATTGCTAGTCGTCGACAACACTTGGTAGAAAAGGTTTTACCAGCACTTGCAACTGGAAAACTGGTTATTATGGACCGCTTTATTGACAGTTCAGTTGCCTATCAGGGGTTTGGCCGTGGTTTAGATAAAGAAGCTATTGATTGGCTTAATGAGTTTGCGACAGATGGGCTGAAACCTGATTTGACTCTTTATTTTGACATTGAGGTCGAAGAGGGGTTGGCACGTATTGCTGCCAACAGTGATCGGGAAGTCAATCGTTTGGACATGGAAGGCCTAGACCTACATCGAAAAGTTCGTCGGGGTTATCTATCTCTTTTGGAAAAGGAAACAGACCGCATTGTAAAAATTGATGCTAGCCTACCACTTGATCAAGTGATTGCGAACACGCAGCAACTACTTTTTGATAGGATGGGATTAAGGAGATGAAGCAAGAGCAATTAAGAGCTTGCCAGCCTCTACAATTTGAACGGTTTGTTCATATCTTAGAGCAAGGGCAGCTCAATCACGCCTATCTCTTTTCAGGTAATTTTGGAAGTTTAGAGATGGCCCTTTTCTTGTCTAAAAGTCTCTTTTGTAGTGAGAAAAATGGTATTTTTCCTTGTGAAAAATGTCGGAATTGTAAATTGATTGAGCAGGAAGAATTTCCTGATGCGACCATGATCAAACCTCAGAATCAAGTGATTAAGACGGAGCGTATTCGGGAATTAGTCGGTCAATTTTCGCAGTCTGGTATTGAAAATCAACGTCAGGTTTTTATTATCGAACAAGCGGAAAAAATGCATGTGAACGCTGCAAATTCACTCTTGAAGGTTATTGAAGAACCACAGAGCGAAATCTACATTTTCTTTTTGACCAATGATGAAGAACAAATGTTGCCAACGATTCGAAGTCGGACACAGATTTTCCAATTTAAGAAGAATGTCTCTACTTTAATGTCACAGCTTGAAGAGGCTGGTTTAGTAAAAAATAAAGCTAAACTATTGGCCCAATTTAGTCAGTCTCAGACGGAGGCTGATAAACTTGTGCATCAAGCAGGATTTTGGGCACTGGTAGATGAAAGTGAACGCCTTTTTGCTTGGCTTTTAGCCCATAAAAAAGAATCCTATTTGCAGGTTGCGAAATTAACGAGTTTGGCTGATGATAAAGAAAAGCAAGATCAAGTGCTCAGAATTTTAGAGGTATTAGCTGGCCAGGAGGTTCTCAATGTTTCTGCGCAGAATGTTTTGCAAAATCTCATTCAAGCTCGAAAAATGTGGCGGGCCAATGTCAGCTTTCAAAACGCTTTGGAATACCTGGTTTTACAAAAAAATTAAAGTGAAGATAGATTATAGAAAGGGCTGTAATGAATAAAAAAGAATTATTTGATGCTTTAGATGACTTTTCACAGCAATTGTTGGTAACCTTGGCAGACGTCGAAGCTATCAAGAAAAATCTCAAGAGTTTGGTAGAGGAAAATACAGCTCTTCGTTTAGAAAATGATAAACTTAGAGAACGATTGGGAGAAGTTGAGGAGACAGCTCCATCCAAAACGAAACATGTGAGGGAAAATGTTCGTCGCATTTATGAGGACGGTTTTCATGTTTGCCGTGACTTTTATGGTCAACGTCGAGAGCAAGATGCAGAATGTATGTTTTGTGATGAGTTGTTATTTAGGGAGTAAGTATGCAGATTCAAAAGAGTTTTAAGGGACAATCTCCCTATGGCAAGCTTTATCTAGTAGCAACGCCAATCGGTAATCTAGATGACATGACTTTTCGCGCTATTCAGACCTTGAAGGAGGTCGACTGGATCGCGGCTGAAGATACTCGTAATACTGGACTTTTGCTCAAGCATTTTGAAATCTCAACCAAGCAAATCAGTTTTCACGAGCATAATGCCAAGGAAAAAATTCCTGATTTGATCGAATTGTTAAAGCAAGGTCAAAATCTTGCCCAAGTATCTGATGCAGGGATGCCTAGCATTTCCGATCCAGGGCATGATTTGGTCAAGGCTGCCATTGAAGAAGACATCGCGGTTGTCACAGTTCCAGGAGCTAGTGCAGGAATTTCTGCCTTGATTGCCAGTGGTTTAGCACCCCAACCTCACACTTTTTATGGATTCTTACCACGAAAATCTGGTCAGCAAAAGCAATTTTTCGAAGTAAAAAAAGCTTATCCTGAAACTCAGATCTTCTATGAATCACCTCACCGTGTTGCAGATACGCTAGAAAATATGCTAGAAGTCTACGGTGATCGCTCGGTTGTCTTGGTCAGAGAATTGACCAAAATCTTTGAAGAATACCAACGTGGAAAAATTTCAGAATTACTGGAAAGCATCGCTGAAACACTGCTCAAAGGCGAATGCCTTCTCATTGTAGAAGGTGCTAGTCAGGATGTAGAGGATAAGGATAAAGAGGATTTATTTTCTGAGATACAGGACCGCATTCAGCAAGGTATGAAGAAAAATCAAGCCATTAAGGAAGTTGCAAAGATTTACCAATGGAACAAAAGCCAGCTCTATGCTGCCTACCACGAATGGGAAGATAATCAATCCAATGACTAAACAGGGAAGTTTGCCTTCTTCCCTTTTTTTGTTATACTAGAAGAAGAAAAAAATAGAAAGATTTGTGGGTGTCAAACAGTCTAGTGACTTGTTCTGGAATGGATTTAAGTTTCACCCAAAGAGGTATTAGTGTCGTGTCTCAATCTTATATCAATGTTATCGGTGCTGGTTTGGCAGGTTCTGAAGCAGCCTACCAAATCGCAGAGCGTGGTATTCCAGTTAAACTTTATGAAATGCGTGGTGTCAAGTCAACACCTCAGCATAAAACTGACAATTTTGCCGAGTTAGTTTGCTCAAATTCCTTGCGTGGCGATGCTCTTACAAATGCCGTAGGTCTCCTCAAGGAGGAAATGCGCCGCCTAGGTTCTCTTATCTTAGAATCAGCAGAAGAAACCCGTGTTCCTGCTGGAGGAGCACTTGCGGTTGACCGTGATGGTTTTTCTCAAATGGTCACTGAAAAAATTGCCAATCACCCCTTGATTGAAGTGGTACGTGACGAAATCACAGAATTGCCAACGGATGCTATTACAGTTGTAGCGACTGGTCCTTTGACTAGTGATGCCCTTGCTGAGAAAATTCACGCTCTTAATGGCGGTGACGGTTTTTATTTCTACGATGCTGCAGCGCCTATTGTGGATGTTAATTCGATTGATATGAACAAGGTTTATCTCAAATCTCGTTATGATAAGGGAGAAGCAGCCTATCTCAACGCTCCTATGACCAAACAAGAGTTTATGGATTTCCATGAAGCCTTGGTAAATGCGGAAGAAGCGCCTCTGAATTCGTTTGAAAAAGAAAAATACTTTGAAGGCTGCATGCCGATCGAAGTCATGGCTAAACGGGGTATCAAAACCATGCTCTATGGTCCTATGAAACCAGTTGGTTTGGAGTATCCAGACGATTACACAGGTCCTCGTGACGGAGAATTTAAGACACCATACGCTGTAGTTCAGCTTCGTCAGGATAATGCGGCAGGTAGTCTTTACAATATCGTTGGTTTTCAAACTCACCTTAAATGGGGCGAACAAAAACGTGTTTTCCAAATGATTCCAGGTCTTGAAAATGCAGAGTTCGTTCGTTATGGTGTTATGCACCGTAATTCCTACATGGATTCACCAAATCTTCTTGAACAGACTTACCGTTCTAAGAAACAACCAAACCTCTTCTTTGCAGGTCAGATGACGGGTGTGGAAGGCTATGTTGAATCAGCTGCATCAGGTCTAGTAGCTGGGATTAACGCAGCTCGTCTTTTCAAGGGCGAAAGCGAGGCTATTTTCCCAGAGACAACGGCAATTGGAAGTCTAGCTCATTACATCACCCATGCTGACAGCAAACATTTCCAACCAATGAACGTCAATTTCGGAATTATCAAGGAATTGGAAGGCGACCGCATTCGTGATAAGAAGGCTCGTTATGAAAAAATTGCAGAGCGTGCCTTGGCTGATTTAGAGGAATTTTTAACTATCTAATTTTTTTAAAAGAAATACTCATGATACTATAAAAATCTTAGAAATTGTGATAAAATAGTTTGAATAAAATAAAGGAGCGAAGTCAGGTGGAACCCAAATATAAACGTATTTTGATTAAGTTATCAGGTGAGGCCCTTGCTGGCGAACGTGGTGTCGGAATTGATATCAAAACTGTTCAAGCAATGGCTGAAGAAATTCAGGAAGTACATAACTTAGGTATTGAGATTGCCCTCGTTATTGGTGGAGGAAATCTCTGGCGTGGAGAACCTGCGGCAGAAGCTGGAATGGATCGTGTTCAGGCAGACTACACAGGAATGCTTGGAACAGTTATGAATGCTCTTGTGATGGCAGATTCATTGCAACAAGTGGGTGTGGATACTCGTGTGCAAACAGCCATTGCCATGCAACAAGTAGCAGAACCTTACGTTCGTGGACGTGCCCTTCGTCATCTTGAAAAAGGACGCATTGTTATCTTTGGTGCTGGAATTGGATCACCATACTTCTCAACAGATACAACAGCCGCCCTTCGTGCAGCAGAGATTGAAGCGGACGCTATCTTGATGGCTAAAAATGGTGTTGACGGTGTCTACAATGCTGATCCTAAAAAAGATAAGACAGCCGTTAAATTTGAAGAGTTGACTCACCGTGACGTCATTAATAAAGGTCTCCGTATCATGGACTCAACTGCTTCAACACTTTCAATGGATAATGATATTGACTTGGTAGTTTTCAACATGAACCAACCAGGGAATATTAAACGTGTTGTATTTGATGAAAATATCGGAACTACAGTTTCAAATAATATCGAAGAAAAGGAATAAGAAAAGATTATGGCAAACGCAATCGTAGAAAAAGCAAAAGAGAGAATGACCCAATCTCACCACTCACTTGCTCGTGAGTTTGGAAGTATTCGTGCTGGTCGTGCTAATGCTAGCTTGCTTGACCGCATCCACGTTGAGTACTATGGTGTTGAAACACCACTTAATCAAATTGCTTCTATCACAATCCCAGAAGCGCGTGTCTTGTTGGTAACACCATTTGACAAATCATCTTTGAAAGATATCGAACGTGCCTTGAACGCTTCAGACCTAGGTATTACACCAGCTAACGATGGTTCTGTTATTCGTTTGGTTATCCCAGCTCTTACAGAAGAAACTCGTCGCGACCTTGCTAAAGAAGTGAAAAAAGTCGGTGAAAATGCAAAAGTTGCTATCCGTAATATCCGTCGTGATGCTATGGACGAGGCTAAGAAACAAGAAAAAGCAAAAGAAATCACTGAAGACGAATTGAAGACTCTTGAAAAAGATATTCAAAAAGCAACAGACGATGCTGTTAAACACATCGACGACATGACTGCCAACAAAGAAAAAGAAATCTTGGAAGTCTAAGAAATAAACAGAAAAACTCAGTTGGCATTGCTGGCTGAGTTTTATTCGAAAGAAGGAAATATGAATACAAATCTTGCAAGTTTTATCGTTGGACTCATCATCGATGAAAATGACCGTTTTTACTTTGTTCAAAAGGATGGTCAAACATATGCTCTAGCTAAAGAAGAAGGTCACCATACAGTTGGTGATACGGTCAAAGGTTTTGCTTATACAGACATGAAGCAAAAATTACGTTTGACAACTATAGAAGTGACTGCCACTCAGGACCAATTTGGTTGGGGAACCGTAACAGAAGTCCGTAAGGATTTGGGTGTCTTTGTTGATACAGGTCTTCCTGACAAGGAAATCGTTGTGTCACTTGATATTCTACCTGAGCTTAAAGAACTTTGGCCAAAGAAAGGCGATCGCCTATATATTCGTCTAGAAGTGGACAAGAAGGACCGTATCTGGGGCGTATTGGCTTATCAGGAAGATTTCCAACGACTAGCCCGTCCTGCCTACAATAACATGCAGAACCAAAACTGGCCTGCAATTGTATATCGTCTCAAATTATCAGGAACCTTCGTCTATTTACCAGAAAACAACATGCTTGGATTTATCCATCCAAGTGAGCGCTATTCAGAACCACGTTTGGGGCAAGTGCTAGATGCGCGTGTCATTGGCTTCCGTGAAGTTGACCGAACTCTTAATTTATCACTAAAACCTCGCTCTTTTGAAATGTTGGAAAATGATGCCCAGATGATTTTAACTTACTTGGAAAGCAATGGTGGCTTCATGACCCTGAATGATAAGTCAGTGCCAGATGATATCAAGGCTACCTTTGGTATTTCTAAAGGTCAATTTAAAAAAGCGCTCGGTGGTTTGATGAAAGCTGGCAAAATTAAACAAGACCAGTTTGGTACGGAACTAATCTAGGGAGGCTTATGAGAAAATCATTTTATACTTGGCTCATGACCGAACGCAATCCTAAAAGCAATAGTCCCAAAGCAATTTTAGCGGATTTGGCTTTTGAGGAGTCTGCCTTCCCAAAGCATACAGATGATTTCGATCAAGTCAGTCGTTTTTTAGAGGAACATGCTAGTTTTTCTTTTAATATGGGTGACTTCGATCGAATTTGGCAAGAATATCTAGAACATTAAGGCTACTAGATGGGGTTGGGGATAGTAATTTCTCAGCCTCTTTGCTATAATAAAGTCATTCAGTTTATCTTTTATGAGGATTTTCCCCATTTTTGGCAAGTACCCTTGTTTGTGACCTATTGTCAGGATGGTGGGGTCTTGAAGACCATTTCATCTAAAAGAAAACAAAAATGATAAAACGAAATTAAAGAGTTAGAG
Organism: Streptococcaceae bacterium AM104-57; assembly: GCA_027659245.1. Classification (GTDB taxonomy): domain Bacteria; phylum Bacillota; class Bacilli; order Lactobacillales; family Streptococcaceae; genus Streptococcus. Next base: position 28,751 of record JAQDPW010000014.1, on the reverse strand, counting down.
AGGTTCTTTGTTTGAAGGAACATTCAATAGACATTCAACTTAGTCATCCAGATGATTTATTTCATCTTTTTGGTTCTAATGAGCGCCACCTTCGTTTGATGGAGGATGAGTTAGATGTCATCATCCATGCTCGTACAGAGATTGTACAAGTCTTAGGGGAGGAGTCGGCTTGTGAGGAAGCCCGCCAAGTTATCCAAGCCTTGATGGTCTTGGTCAATCGTGGAATGACTGTTGGAACTCCGGATGTAGTGACAGCTATTACCATGGTTAAGAATAATGAAATCGATAAGTTTGTCGCCCTCTATGAAGAAGAGATTATTAAGGATAATACAGGCAAGACTATCCGTGTTAAAACCTTGGGTCAAAAGCTTTATGTGGATAGTGTCAAGCAACACGATGTGACCTTTGGTATTGGGCCGGCAGGAACAGGGAAGACCTTTCTTGCAGTGACCTTAGCCGTGACAGCCCTCAAGCGTGGGCAAGTCAAGAGGATTATTCTAACTAGACCAGCGGTGGAAGCAGGAGAGAGTCTAGGTTTTCTTCCGGGTGATCTTAAGGAGAAGGTAGATCCTTACCTTAGACCTGTTTATGATGCCTTGTATCAGATTCTGGGGAAAGACCAAACAACTCGACTCATGGAGCGTGAAATTATCGAGATTGCGCCCCTTGCCTATATGCGTGGACGTACCTTGGATGATGCCTTTGTCATTTTGGATGAAGCGCAAAATACAACTATCATGCAGATGAAGATGTTCTTGACCCGTCTTGGATTTAACTCGAAAATGATTGTCAATGGGGATATTAGTCAGATTGACCTACCTCGGAACGTCAAGTCAGGTTTGATTGATGCCCAAGAAAAACTTAAGAACATTCACCAAATTGACTTTGTTCATTTCTCAGCCAAGGATGTGGTTCGCCACCCAGTTGTCGCTCAAATTATCAGAGCCTATGAACCTCGACCTGTCAAAGCTGAAGAAAGTAAAGAAGAAAGAGAATAAGGAAAAAGGACCTAGGCAAAAACTAGCTTCTAAATAAAACCACACAGTGATTTCAGTCTTGAATACAATCAAGCTGAAAGAAACACTGTGTGGTTTTTGAATAGGTGAACGTTTTAGATGCTAGATTCTTTGCCAATTTGGTGTGATTCATGCTCATGAAGATGAATGCTATCTCTGTTGCGACAGCTTGTTTACCTCTGACATGCACTCTTCGCACGCCAAAAACACTCTTCAATCTACCAAAAACGGGTTCAACATCGATTTTCCGTTTGGCATAAATTTGAGAGCCTTCTTCACTATGTAATGTTTGCGTAAGGAGTTCCTTAAAGTAATTCCAAGTTTGATTATAATGGATTTGTTTCTGATTCCCACTATCCGTTTTAGCCAAGTGTTCTAACTCAGGAGTGTTTTGAACTTTATCCGCCTCATAAATCTTGAAATCACGTTGAAAGCCATACTTATCGGTTTGACTAGAGTAGTTCTTAAAGGAATAAACTAGGCCATCGGGCTTTATAAACTGGTCCGTGTCCTCAAGATTTTCCCAGTTCATTGGGTTATCTGTGCTCGTTTAGTACTTTTTAGTCAATTTTGATTAGGTTGTTGGCATGTTTACTGGAGCGGAAGTTATTAATCGTTTTATAGCTAACATAGGTATCCTGACTCAACCATTTCATGGGAATGACTTCCTCGTTCATTTGAACGATTTTACGTCCAGAGAATACTTGACGAGCATAAGCGAACAGGGTCATCTTCATGAGCATGGCTGGATGAAAGGCAGGACGACCAGTGTGAGAGGTCTCTTCCAATAGAACTTGACTAGGGATACTGTCCACAAAGAGGCTAATCATTCTCGCTTCGTGAGTTGTTGGAATATCGTAGGCAAGATTCACTTCCAAACTTAATTGAGTTTTTGATGGTTTTAGTAGTGATTCAACTTGATTGTTACTACTTTTGATGGTGTGAATGTATTTATAATGTATCCCAGTTAACTACGAAACTTTTTGACTCAACCAGATTTTTAATACATGTTAAAAAATAAATTAATGCATGTTAATTTTTCTTGACTTAAATTTTTTTAATTGATATACTATTTTTCAGAGAGCTAACAATTATATATAAATGTACTACTCTATTTCCTAGATAATACTTCATAAAACTTTTTATAACAAAGGCTAGCAAAGTTAAAGTTTTCTATCTATCGGAAGTTAAATAAATATGTAAGGAATTAAAATGAAAAAAAGTACAGTATTGTCATTAACCACAGCAGCAGTTATTTTAGCAACCTATGTCCCTAATGAGGTAGTCTTAGCAGAAACATCTAGTTCTGAAGATGCTGTAACTATCTCTGATAAAGAAAAAGTAGCAGTAGATAAGGAAACAGAAAATAAAGAGAAACATGAAGATATTCATATAGATATGGAAAGTTCACAGGATTTTAAAGAGAAGAAAACAACAGTCATTGAGGAAAAAGAAGTTGTTAGTAAAAATCCTGGGATAGACAATAAAACTAGCAATGAAGAAGAAAAAATCAAAAAAGATGATTCCAATAAATCCCAAGAAGATAAAGCGGACTCTTCTGCAAGTAAAGACCCAGAAAGTCCCCAAAAAGAGGATAAACTTGTCTATATTGCTGAATTTAAAGATAAAGCATCTGGAGAAAAAGCAATCAAGGAATTATCCAATCTTAAGGATACAAAAGTTTTATATACTTATGATACGGTTTTTAATGGTGTTGCAATAGAAACAACTCCAGATAATCTGGACAAAATTAAACTAATAGAAGGTATCTCATCGGTTGAACGATCACAAAAAGTCCAGCCAATGATGAATCATGCCCGAAAGGAAATTGGAGTTGAGGAGGCTATCGATTACCTGAAGGCCATTAATGCTCAATTTGGGAAAAACTTTGATGGTAGAGGTATGGTCATTTCAAATATCGATACGGGGACAGATTATAGGCATAAGGCTATGAGGATTGATGATGATGCTAAAGGCTCAATGAGATTCAAAAAAGAAGACTTAAAAGGTACTGATAAAAATTTCTGGTTGAGTGATAAAATTCCTCATGCTTTCAATTATTATAATGGTGGTAAAATTACTGTAGAAAAAGCTGATGATGGAAGCGATTATTTTGATCCCCATGGGATGCATATTGCTGGGATTCTTGCGGGAAATGATACTGAAAAAGATATCAAAAACTTTAACGGAATAGATGGAATTGCGCCTAATGCACAGATCTTCTCTTATAAAATGTACTCTGACGCAGGATCTGGCTTCGCAGGGGATGAAACAATGTTTCATGCTATTGAAGATTCAATCAAACACAATGTCGATGTTGTTTCGGTATCATCTGGCTTTACAGGAACAGGTCTTGTAGGTGAGAAATATTGGGAAGCTATTAGAGTGTTAAGAAAAGCAGGCATTCCAATGGTGGTAGCTACGGGTAACTATGCTACTTCTGCTTCAAGTTCTTCTTGGGATTTAGTAGCAAATAATAATCTGAAAATGACCGACACTGGAAATGTAACAAGAACTGCCGCACATGAAGATGCGATAGCAGTTGCTTCTGCTAAAAATCAAACAGTTGAGTTTGACAAAGTTAAGATTGGAGGAGAAAGTTTTAAATACAGAAATATAGGTGCCTTTTTCGATAAGAGTAAAATCATAACAAACGAAGATGGTTCAAAAGCTCCTAGTAAATTGAAATTTGTATATATAGGCAAAGGTCAAGACCAAGATTTGATAGGATTGGATCTTAAGGGCAAAATTGCAGTAATGGATAGAATTTATACAAAGGATTTAAAAAATGCTTTTAAACGAGCAACGGATAAGGGCGCACGCGCCATTATGGTTGTAAATACTGTAAATTACTACAATAGAGATAATTGGACAGAGCTTCCAGCTATGGGATATGAAGAGGATGAAGGAACGACTAGTCAAGTTTTTTCAATTTCAGGAGATGATGGTGTAAAGTTATGGAACATGATTAACCCTGATAAAAAAACTAAAGTCAAAAGAAATAATAAAGAAGATTTTAAAGATAAATTGGAGCAATACTATCCAATTGATATGGCAAGCTATAATTCTAATAAACCGAATGTAGGTGACGAAAAAGAGATTGACTTTAAGTTTGCACCTGACACAGACAAAGAACTGTATAAAGAAGATATCATAGTTCCAGCAGGATCCACATCTTGGGGACCGAGAACAGATTTGCTTTTAAAACCTGATGTCTCAGCACCAGGTAAAAATATTAAATCCACTCTCAATGTCATTAATGGGAAATCAACTTATGGTTATATGTCAGGGACTAGTATGGCAACTCCAATCGTGGCAGCTTCTACTGTTTTGATTAGACCAAAGTTAAAGGAAATGCTTGAAAGACCTGCCTTGAAAAATCTTAAGGGAGATGACAAAATAGACCTTACAAGTCTTACAAAAATAGCCCTACAAAATACTGCACGGCCTATGATGGATGCAACGTCTTGGAAAGAAAAAAGTCAATACTTTGCATCACCTAGACAACAGGGAGCAGGGCTAATTAATGTTGCCAATGCTTTGAGAAATGAAGTTGTAGCGACTTTCAAAAACACGGATTCTAAAGGTTTGGTAAACTCTTATGGTTCTATTTCTCTTAAAGAAATAAAAGGAGATAAAAAATACTTTACAATTAAGCTTCACAATACATCAAACAGACCTTTAACCTTTAAAGTTTCAGCATCAGCAGTAACTACAGATGCTCTAACTGATAGACTAAAACTGGATGAAACATACAAAGACGAAAAATCACCAGATGGGAAGCAAATTGTTCCAGAAATTCACCCAGAAAAAGTCAAAGGAGCAAATATCACATTTGAGCATGATACTTTCACTATAAGCCCAAATTCTAGCTTTGATTTAAATGCGGTTATAAACGTTGGAGAGGCTAAAAATAAAAATAAATTTGTAGAATCATTTATTCATTTTGAGTCAGTGGAAGAAATGGAAGCTCTGAACTCCAACGGGAAGAAAATAAACTTCCAACCTTCTTTATCAATGCCCCTAATGGGATTTGCTGGGGATTGGAACAAGGAACCAATCCTTGATAAATGGGCTTGGGAAGAAGGATCAAAATCAAAAACAATGGAAGGTTATGATGATGATGGTAAACCAAAAATTCCAGGAACCTTAAATAAGGGAATTGGTGGAGAGCATGGTATAGATAAATTTAATCCAGCAGGAGTTATACAAAATAGAAAAGATAAAAATACAACATCCCTAGATCAAAATCCAGAATTATTTGCTTTCAATAACGAAGGGATCAATGCACCATCATCAAGTGGTTCTAATATTGCTAAAATTTATCCTTTAGATTCAAATGGAAATCCTCAAGATGCTCAACTTGAGAGAGGATTAACACCTTCTCCACTTGTATTAAGAAGTGCAGAAGAAGGAATGATTTCAATAGTAAATACAAATAAAGAGGGAGAAAATCAAATCGACTTAAAAGTCATTTCGAGAGAACACTTTATTAAAGGAATTTTAAACTCTAAAAGAAATGATGCAAAGGGAATCAAATCTTCTAAGCTAAAAGTTTGGGGTGACTTGAAATGGGATGGACTCATCTATAACCCTAGAGGTAGAGAAGAAAATGCACCAGAGAGTAAGGATAACCAAGATCCAGCTACTAGGATAAGAGGTCAATTTGAACCGATTGCGGAAGGTCAATATTTCTATAAATTTAAATATAGATTAACTAAAGATTATCCATGGCAGGTTTCCTATATTCCAGTAAAAATTGATAACACAGCCCCTAAGATTGTTTCGATTGATTTTTCAAATCCTGAAAAAATTAAGCTGATCACAAAGGATACTTATCACAAGGTAAAAGATCAATACAAGAATGAAACCCTATTTGCGAGAGATCAAAAAGAACATCCTGAAAAATTTGACGAGATTGCCAATGAAGTTTGGTATGCTGGCGCCGCTCTTGTTAATGAAGACGGAGAGGTTGAGAAAAATCTTGAAGTAACTTATGCAGGTGAGGGTCAAGGAAGAAATAGGAAACTTGACAAAGATGGAAATACCATTTATGAAATTAATGGTGCAGGAGATTTAAGAGGAAAAATCATTGAAGTCATTGCACTAGATGGCTCTAGCAATTTCACAAAGATTCATAGAATTAAATTTGCTGATCATGCTGATGAAAAGGGGATGATTTCCTATTATCTAGTAGATCCTGATCAGGATTCATCTAAATATCAAAAGCTTGGCGAGATTGCCGAATCTAAATTTAAAAATTTAGAAAATAGAAAAGAGGATAGTCTTAAAAAAGATACAACTGAAGTAGAACATCATCAAGAAAATGAAGAGGCTACCGAAGAAAAATCTAGCTTTACTATCAATAAAGCTATTTCAACAATTAGAGAGTTTGAAAGTAAAGACTTAAAGAAACTCATTAAAAAGAAATTTAGAGAAGTTGATGACTTTACAAGTGAAACTGGTAAGAGAACAGAGGAATACGATTATAAATACGATGATAAGGGAAATATCATTGCTTATGACGATGGTAGTGCCTTACAATATGAAACTGAAAAACTTGACGAAATCAAATCAAAAATTTATGGTGTTTTAAGTCCGTCTAAAGATGGACACTTTGAAATTCTTGGAAAGATAAGTAATGTTTCTAAAAATGCCAAGGTATATTATGGTAATAACTATAAATCGATAGAAATCAAAACGACCAAGTATGATTCCCAATCAAAAACGATGACATTTGATTTATACGCTAATATTAATGATATTGTGGATGGATTAGCTTTTTCAGGAGATATGAGATTCTTTGTTAAAGATGATGATCAGATAAAAGCTGAAACTAAAATTAGAATGCCTGAAAAAAATAAGGAAACTAAGACAGAATATCCCTATGCATCAAGTTATGGGAATGTAATAGAATTAGGAGAAGGAGATCTTTCTAAGAACAAACCAAACAATTTAACTGAAATGGAATCTGGTAAAATCTATTCTGATTCAGAAAAACAACAATATCTATTAAAGGATAACATCATTCTAAGAAAAGGCTATGCACTAAAAGTGACTACCTATAATCCTGGAAAAACGGATATGTTAGAAGGAAATGGAGTCTATAGCAAGGAAGATATAGCAAAAATACAAAAGGCCAATCCTAATCTAAGAGTCCTATCAGAAAAAATAATTTATGCTGATAGTAGAAATGTTGAAGATGAAAGAAGTACTCAATCCGTATTAATGTCGGCTTTAGACGGCTTTAACATTGTAAAATATCAAGTGTTTACCTTTAAAATGAACGATAAAGGGGAGGCAATCGATAAAGATGGAAATCTTGTGACAGATTCTTCTAAACTTGTATTATTTGGTAAGGATGGTAAAGAGTACACAGGAGAGGATAAGTCCAATGTAGAAGCTATAAAAGAAGATGGCTCTACGTTATTTATTGATGCAAAACCAGTAAATCTTTCAATGGACAAGAACTACTTTAATCCATCTAAATCTAATAAAATTTATGTACGAAATCCAGAATTTTATTTAAGAGGTAAGATTTCTGATAAGGGTGGTTTTAACTGGGAGTTGAGAGTTAATGAATCAGTTGTAGATAATTATTTAATCTATGGAGATTTACACATTGATAACACTAGAGATTTTAACATTAAGCTTAATGTTAAAGATGGTGACATCATGGACTGGGGAATGAAAGACTATAAAGCAAACGGATTCCCAGATAAGGTAACAGACATGGATGGAAATGTTTATCTTCAAACTGGCTATAGCGATTTGAATGCGAAAGCGGTTGGAGTACACTATCAATTTTTATATGATAATGTTAAACCAGAAGTAAACATTGATCCTAAGGGAAATACTAGTATTGAATATGCTGACGGAAAATCTGTAGTCTTTAACATCAATGATAAGAGAAATAATGGATTCGATGGTGAGATTCAAGAACAACATATTTATGTAAATGGAAAAGAATACAAATCATTTGATGATATTAAACTAATAGCAGATAAGACACTAAACATTAAGATTGTTGTAAAAGATTTTGCAAGAAATACGACCGTAAAAGAATTCATTTTAAACAAAGATACGGGAGAGGTAAGCGAACTAAAACCTCATACAGTAACTGTAACCATTCAAAATGGAAAAGAAATGAGTTCTAAGATAGTGTCGGAAGAAGATTTCATTTTACCTGTCTATAAGGGTGAATTAGAAGAAGGCTATCAATTTGATGGCTGGGAAATTTCTGGTGTCGAAGGGAAAAAAGACGCTGGCTATGTTCTTAATGTATCAAAAGATACCCTTATAAAACCTGTATTCAAGAAAATAGAGGAGAAAAAGGAGGAGGAAAATAAACCTACTTTTGATGTATCGAAAAAGAAAGAAAAAACACAATCTGATTCAACTAAGGATGTCACAGCTACAGTTCCTGATAAAAATGATAAAAACTTTGAAAATACGAAAGAAGTTTATCTTAATGAACAAGACAGCATAGCTAATAAACATACCGATATCGATAGTAAATCAATTACTAACAATACTGATGGACTACCAAAAACCGGAACAGTTAGAGAAGTTCTTACACCATTCATTGCTGGAATATTGTTTATAGTAGGATCACTCCTTGGATTGAAGAAAAAAGATCAAGATTAAGATAAAAGCTATAGATAAAAAAATGGTTTATGCACTGAGATTAGCTAGTGTGATGATGAAACAGTTTTGTGAAAATAGCCATTTTTAACTCAATTAGTTAGTTTACTTTACTATTGATACTCTTTTTGGATTTATGAATGGACTTAGTTTCGACAACTAATGGATTGATTGAAAGGGTTAATATAGTGGATTGAATCTAGAATAGTACGCTACAAATTCTAAAACATTTCTAGAAATTAGTTTGGCTTTCCTAATCTCTCTGTTCATATCTTATTTCAATCCACTATATTGACAAATATTGATCACATTGATTAGATAATAAAGTCTTTCAAAATTTAAATTATAAACCATGACATGAGAAAACGAGCATCTCCAAGAACGGAAATGCTCGTTTTTGAGATTTAGAAGCTAGTTTTTACGTAGCATTCTATTTTTGTAGTTTAAATTTATAAATCATTTTAGACAAGTTCACTGATTGAAGTGAAGTCACGATCCAAGCCTTCTGCAACTGGTTGGCTGGTGAGGTATCCTTGATAGGTTGTTACACCTTCAAGCAAGCCTGCGTCTTCAAGGATAGCTTTCTTAAATCCTTTACCTGCCAAGGCTTCGATATAAGGAAGAGTCACATTTGTAAGGGCAATCGTAGATGTGCGAGCAACTGCTCCAGGAATGTTAGCAACCGCATAATGAAGAACACCGTGTTTTTCATAGACTGGTTCATCGTGAGTTGTCACTCGGTCAGCTGTCGCTATAACACCACCTTGGTCAACAGCAACGTCAACAATGACAGAACCAGGACGCATTTGTTGTACCATTTCATCTGTTACCAGTTTTGGTGCCTTGGCACCAGGAATCAAGACAGCACCGATCACAACATCTGCTTCACGTACACTTGCTTCGATATTAAATGGGTTAGACATGAGTGTTTGGATTTGGTGACCAAAGACGTCTTCCAGGACAGAGAGACGTTTAGCACTGATATCAAGAATGGTTACTTGAGCTCCCAAACCAAGAGCGATGCGAGCTGCGTGTGTACCCACGACACCACCACCGATGATGGTTACTTTTCCTTTAGGAACACCAGGAACACCACCGAGTAGAACTCCTGAACCACCAGCTTGTTTCGTCAAGAAGTGGGCTCCAATTTGTACTGCCATACGACCAGCTACCTCACTCATTGGAACAAGAAGAGGAAGTTGACCTTCAGTATCGCGTACAGTTTCATAAGCAACACCAGTTGTTTTCGCTGCAAGCATAGCATCTGCCAATTCAGGAGCAGCTGCCATATGCAAGTAGGTGAAGAGAAGTAAATCCTCACGCAAGAACTGATACTCACTAGCTAGGGGTTCCTTGACTTTAACAACTAATTCAGCAGCCCAGGCTTCAGCAGCAGTTGCGACAATTTCAGCTCCTTGCTTTTCATAGTCAGCATCAGTAAAACCAGATCCAAGTCCAGCATTTGTTTCGATGAGGACACGGTGGCCACGACCAACGAGACTTTGTACACCAGCAGGTGTCAGAGCAACACGATTTTCATTATTTTTAATTTCCTTTGGAATTCCAATTAGCATAGGATAACTCACTTTCTATTACGCTGTTTCAATTTATGTATCACATCATTCTTCAGAGTTTTTGTGATGACTTTATTGTATATGAAACCGTTTTAAATTGCAAGAAAAACTTGTAAACCTATTTCTTTTATGTTATTCTTTTAGCAACCTATTTTGGGAGGTGAAATCATGGAATCACTATTTATCAAACTAGCGAAGTATCCAATTATCGAAACAGAACGATTAGTACTTAAACCAGTAACACTTGATGATGCAGAAGCCATGTTTGACTATGCTTCAAATAAAGAAAATACACGCTATACTTTTCCAACCAATCAAAGTCTGGAGGAAACCAAGAATAATATTGCTCAGTTTTATCTAGCCAATCCATTGGGGCGTTGGGGAATTGAACTAAAAAGTACTGGAGAGTTTATCGGAACCATTGACTTGCACAAGTTGGATACTGTTCTTAAGAAGGCAGCCATTGGTTATATTATCAATCAAAAATATTGGAACCAAGGATTGACAACTGAAGCCAATCGTGCCGTGATTGAACTAGCTTTTGAAAAAATAGGAATGAATAAGTTGACGGCTTTTCATGATAAGGACAATCCTGCATCAGGAAAGGTTATGGAGAAGTCAGGCATGCGCTTTTCTCACGAAGAACCTTATGCTAGAATGGATAAAAATGAACCTGGAAGATTCGTAACAGATGTCCATTATGTCTTAACCAAGGAAGATTATTTTGCAAATAAGTAAGCAGTTGATAAGATTTTCAGCTGTTTTTTTCTTTCTCTTACGAATAAGCTAAGGGAGGAGAAAATATGGAAGAACTTATTGAGAAAATTAAAGAGTATAAAATCATTGTCATCTGTGCTGGTTTGGGTTTAGTCTTGGGTGGATTTTTCCTCCTAAAACCAGTCGCTCAAACACCTGCTAAGGAAAGTAATTTGCAGACAGAAGTTACAACTGTTTCGAAGGATTCGACGGATGAAAAGGAAGATAAAAATCAGAAGGAAGAAGTGGTAGAGCAAGATCTGATTACTGTTGATGTAAAAGGTGCGGTCAAATCACCTGGAATCTATGATTTGCCAGTGGGAAGTCGGGTCAATGATGCTGTCCAGAAAGCGGGTGGATTAACAGATAATGCAGACAGTAAGTCTCTGAATCTTGCCCAGAAGATTAGTGATGAAGCGCTGGTCTATGTTCTGACCAAGGAAGAAACAGCTAACCAAGAGTCTCATTCAAACGCGACTGGAAGTAAGAAAGACAGTAAGGTTAATCTAAATAAAGCCAGTCTTGAAGAGTTGAAACAAGTCAAGGGTTTAGGTGCTAAACGTGCTCAGGACATCATCGACCACCGTGAAACAAACGGGAAGTTTAAGTCAGTAGACGAGCTCAAGAAGGTCTCTGGCATTGGTGCCAAAACAATAGAAAAGCTAAAAGAATATGTTACAGTGGATTAGTCGCTTTCCCATCCCAAAAATCTATCTAAGCTTTCTCTTGCTCTGGCTTTACTATACAATCTTTTCAGCTAGTTATCTAGCACTCTTGGGGTTTGTATTTTTAGTATTTTGTCTTTTTATCCACCACCCTTGGAAAGTTGTACTAAAGGTGCTTCTGATTTGTGGACTATTTGCTAGTTGGTTTTTATTTCAAAAATGGCAACAAGAAGAAGCTAGTCGAAATTTGCTTTCTTCTGTCGAAACTGTTCGAATATTACCTGACACCATCAAGGTGAATGGGGACAGTCTTTCTTTTCGTGGTAAAGCTGAAGGACGAATGTTTCAGGTCTATTATAAACTTCAATTAGAAGCAGAAAAAGAAGACTTTCAAAATGTAACAGATTTGTATGATATTACTTTGGAAGGGAAATTAGCTAGCCCTCAAGGGGCAAGAAATTTTGCTGGCTTTGATTATCGCAATTATCTAAAAAGTCAAGGGATTTACCAAACCTTGACTATTTCGAAAATTTCAGATATGAAAGCCACGAGCAGTTTGGATATTGGAGAAAATTTATCTAGTTTGCGAAGAAAAGCAGTTGTCTGGATAAAAAGGAATTTTCCCGACCCCATGCGCAATTATATGACAGGTCTTTTATTGGGACATTTAGATACAGACTTTGAGGAAATGAATGAACTTTACTCTAGTCTAGGAATTATTCATCTTTTTGCTTTGTCTGGAATGCAAGTCGGATTCTTTATGGATGCATTTAGAAAGTCACTCTTGCGTTTGGGTATGACTCAAGAGAAGTTCAAATGGTTAGCTTATCCATTTTCTTTGTTTTATGCAGGATTGACAGGATTTTCAGCATCTGTGATTAGAAGTCTGCTACAAAAAATCTTGTCCCAGCATGGTTTTAAGGGCTTGGATAACTTTGCTATGACAGTCCTCCTTTTGTTTATAGTCATGCCAAACTTTTTCCTAACTGCTGGAGGAGTTCTTTCCTGCGCCTATGCCTTTATCCTAACTATGACTAGTAAAGAAGGTCAAGGCGTAAAAGCTGTTGTCAGAGAGAGTTTCATTATTTCCTTGGGAATCTTGCCAATTTTATCGTTTTACTTTTCTGAATTTCAACCGTGGTCCATTCTCTTGACATTTGTCTTTTCATTCTTGTTTGACATGGTCCTATTGCCACTTTTATCGATTCTCTTTTGTTTGTCAATGATATACCCGTTCACTCAGTTTAACTTTATCTTTGAATGGTTAGAAAGTATCATACGCTTTGTTTATCAACTATCAAGTCGTCCGATTGTCTTTGGTCAGCCGAATGTTTGGATTTTACTGGCACTCTTAATCGCATTGGCATTACTCTATGATCTTAGAAAAAACTTCAAAAGACTAACTTTATTAGCTTTCTTAGTTGCTTCTCTCTTTTTAGTAACCAAGCACCCGATTGAAAATGAAATCACAGTTTTAGCTATGGATCAAGGAAATAGTACATTTTTGAGGGATATGACTGGAAAGACTATCCTGATTGATGTCGGAAGGGAGAAAGAAAGTGAAAAGAAAGAGGGCTGGCAGGAGAAGGTTTCATCAAGCACTACCCAGCGAAACTTGATTCCCTATCTGAAAAGTCGAGGTGTGGCTAAGATTGACCAGTTAGTTTTAACAACTGGTGATGCTAAGCAACTAGGAAATCTACTAGAGTTAACTAAGGCTTTTGAAATAGGTGAAATTTTATTGCCAGAGGGAATTTTAGAGCAAAAAGTTTTTGTAGAAAAGTTGAAGAGTAGTAAGGTCAAGGTAGGAGCCATTAAAAAGGGAGAAGACTTGTCTATCTTTGGCAGTAGATTAGAGGTGAGCCATCTAAGCGGAGATAAATCTGGAGAGGTTTCTGACTCCCTATTTCTCCATGGAAAACTCTTAAATCAAACTTTTCTTTTCGCTAATGATATCAAGGAAAAGGAATTATCTAAGCAATATTCAAATCAACAAGTAGATGTTGTCATAACTAGTCAAACGGCTTCCAAAGGAAGATCAGGTCTAGAGGATTTCAATCTGCTAAATCCTAAACTCACTGTCCTTTCAGCAGATCAGAAGAAAAACTTTAAAGATCAACAGCAAGCCAGTGTGCTAGAAAAGGAAGACAAGACTAGTAAGGTTCACCATACCAACCAGCAAGGTGCCATTCGTTTCAAGGGATGGACTACTTGGAATGTTGAAACTGTTCAATAACGTTTTTAGAGAAATCTAAAAATTAAAATTGTCTAAACAATCATTCAAGGCTTGATTTTGAACCCTGTTTACTATAAAATAGTTAAGATTGGTGTCAAACTTTTATATTGTAAATAGGAGAAAAAATGACAAAAACTTTAAAACGTCCTGAGGTTTTATCACCTGCAGGAACTTTAGAAAAACTAAAAGTAGCTGTTCAATATGGAGCAGATGCAGTCTTTATCGGTGGTCAGGCCTATGGTCTACGTAGCCGTGCAGGTAACTTCACTTTCGAACAGATGGAAGAAGGAGTCCAGTTTGCGGCCAAGTACGGTGCTAAGGTCTATGTAGCTGCCAACATGGTTATGCACGAAGGAAACGAAGAAGGTGCCGGAGAATGGTTCCGTAAGTTGCGTGATATTGGTATTGCAGCAGTTATCGTATCAGATCCAGCCTTGATCATGATTGCAGCAACAGAAGCACCAGGACTTGAAATCCACCTTTCAACCCAGGCTAGTGCGACTAACTACGAAACCCTAGAATTCTGGAAAGAGCTTGGATTGACTCGTGTCGTTTTGGCGCGTGAGGTTTCTATGGAAGAGTTGGCAGAAATCCGTAAACGTACAGATGTAGAAATCGAAGCTTTCGTTCATGGAGCTATGTGTATCTCCTACTCTGGTCGTTGTACGCTTTCTAACCATATGAGTATGCGTGACGCCAACCGTGGTGGATGTTCACAATCTTGCCGTTGGAAATATGACCTTTACGATATGCCTTTTGGGAAAGAGCGTAAGAGTCTTAAGGGAGAAATTCCTGAAGAATTCTCTATGTCTGCGGTTGATATGTCTATGATTGACCATATCCCAGATATGATTGAAAATGGTGTGGACAGTCTGAAGATTGAGGGCCGTATGAAGTCTATTCACTATGTATCAACAGTAACCAACTGCTACAAGGCTGCTGTTGATGCCTATCTTGAGAGCCCTGAAAAGTTTGAAGCTATTAAGCAAGACTTGATTGATGAAATGTGGAAGGTTGCCCAACGTGAGTTGGCTACAGGTTTCTACTACGGAACACCATCTGAAAATGAACAACTTTTCGGAGCTCGTCGTAAGATTCCAGAATACAAGTTTGTTGCTGAAGTAGTAGCTTATGATGATGCGACTCAGACAGCAACCATTCGTCAACGTAACGTTATCAACGAAGGTGACCAAGTTGAGTTCTACGGACCTGGCTTCCGTCATTTTGAGACTTATATTGAAGACCTTCACGATGCTAAAGGAAATAAAATCGATCGCGCACCAAATCCAATGGAACTTTTGACTATCAAGGTTCCACAACCTGTGCAAGCAGGGGACATGGTTCGTGCACTCAAAGAAGGACTCATTAATCTCTATAAAGAAGATGGAACAAGCGTCACAGTTCGTGCCTAGATAAGGAAAAATCATGGTTCAAGCTCAGGGCTTACTAGTAGATGATGAAAGCAGATGTGTTCATTACCATAGTGATAAAGATATCGTAGCGCTCCAGTGTTATGAGTGTAAAAAATACTATGCCTGTTATCAGTGTCACAATGTACTAGAGAAGCACACATTTTCTCCTTATCCTTTAAATCTAAAACAGGATAAACCTATCTTATGTGGTTCCTGTAAGAAGACCCTAACTTATGAGGAGTATAAAGAGAAGGGGAGCTGTCCTTATTGTGCAGCACTCTTTAATCCAGCTTGCCAGAGTCACCATTCCTATTATTTTAAATAAGAAACGATAAATCTAGGTTGTAAAACTTGGATTTTTCTTTTCAGAAAAACAGGAAAGATAAGGAAAATAACCTGAAAAGACCTTAAAATTTTCTACATAATTGTCTTGAAAATCGTAAAAATAGAAATAAATGATTAGAAACGCTTTCAATGCAAGTAAAAAGTTGACAAAAGCAAATTTTAGGACTAAACTAGGGAAGTAAATTTAATTTAAAAAAGGAGAATTCGTCATGAATTTAACATTTTTCGGTCTATGTCTTGCCTGTATGGGTGTATCTCTTGCAGAAGGATTTTTGATGAACGGTTTGTTCAAATCTGCAGCACGCCAACCAGATATCATTCCTCAATTGCGTAGTTTGATGATCATGGGGATTGCCTTTATCGAAGGAACATTCTTTGTAACTCTCGTATTTTCATTTATCATCAAATAAAGAGAAGTATAAAATGGAAAAGGGAGGATTCTAGATGGAAGAAAGTATCAATCCAACCATCAATATTGGTCCTGTTACCTTTGATTTAACCTTGACAGCATTGACTTTGTTGTCTGTGGCACTTATTTTTGGCTTTATCTATTGGGCAAGTCGCAATATGACAGTTAAACCCAAAGGAAAGCAAAATGTACTCGAGTATCTCTATGACTTTGTAGTCGGATTTACGGAACCTAACGTAGGTTCACGGTACATGAAAGATTACTCACTCTTTTACTTGTGTTTATTTCTTTTTATGGTTATCGCAAATAATCTTGGTTTGATGGCGAAACTTCAAACTACAGATGGGACAAACCTTTGGACATCGCCAACAGCAAATCTCCAGTTTGACTTGGCCTTGTCATTCGGAATTATCCTGATGACCCATATTGAAGGAATTCGTCGTCGCGGTGTTAAAAAATATCTAAAAGGTTTTGTAACCCCAGGTTTCATGACACCGATGAATCTCCTTGAAGAAGTCACGAATTTCCTATCACTTGCCTTGCGGGTGTTCGGGAATATCTTTGCCGGAGAAGTGATGGCAAGCTTGCTGATTACTCTCTCTCATCAGGCACTTTATTGGTATCCAGTCGCATTTGTTACCAATCTTGTCTGGACGGCATTTTCTGTGTTTATTTCCTGTGTTCAGGCCTATGTATTCACAGTCTTGTCTTCTATGTATCTAGGAAATAAAATTAATGATGAAGAGTAGAAAGGAGTAAATGATGCACGTAACAGTAGGTGAATTGATTGGTAACTTTATTTTAATTGCTGGCTCTTTTATCCTTTTGATCGTCTTAGTCAAAAAATACGCATGGTCAAACTTGACAAGTGTCTTCGAAGAACGCGCTGAAAAGATTGCTGCTGATATTGATGGTGCTGAACAAGCTCGTCAAAAAGCAGAAACTCTTGCTCAAAAGCGTGAAGATGAATTAGCAGGTAGCCGTAGCGAAGCTAAAACTATCATCGAGAATGCTAAGGAGACAGCTGAAAAGAGCAAATCAGATATTCTGGCTGAAGCTAAGCTAGAAGCTGGTCGCTTGAAAGAAAAAGCTAACCAAGAAATTGCGCAAAACAAAGCTGAGGCTTTACAAAGCGTTAAAGGTGAGGTAGCAGATTTGACAGTTAGTCTGGCTGGAAAAATAATCTCACAAAACCTTGACGGTCGTGCCCATAAAGAACTCATTGATCAGTATATCGATCAGCTAGGAGAAGCTTAATGGACAAAAAGACAGTAAAGGTAATTGAAAAATACAGCATGCCTTTTGTCCAATTGGTGATTGAAAAAGGAGAAGAAGATTCTATCTTCTCAGACTTGACCCAGATTAAGCAAGTCGCTGAAGAAACAGACTTGCCTTCTTTTTTGGCTCAGGTAGATGTTGATGAGTCTGACAAGAAAAAAACAGTCAGTTATTTCCAAGATTCAGCATCGCCATTATTACAAAACTTCATTCAAGTTCTGTTGTACAATCATCGATCAAATCTTTTTTATGATGTGATTGTAGATTGTTTAAATCGTCTTGAAAGAGAAACGAATCGTTTTGAAGTAACGATTATGTCTGCTCATCCTCTAACTGATGAACAGAAAGAACGTTTGCTTCCAATTATAGAGAAAAAGATGTCTTTAAAAGTGCGTAGCATTAAAGAAGAAATCGACGATAGTTTAATCGGTGGTTTTGTTATTATCGCCAATCACAAGACAATTGATGTTAGTATTAAACAACAACTTAAAGTTGTTAAGGAAAATTTGAAATAGAAAGTGGTGTTCTTTTGGCAATTAACGCACAAGAAATCAGCGCTTTAATTAAGCAACAAATTGAAAATTTCAAACCCAATTTTGATGTGACTGAAACTGGTGTTGTAACCTACATCGGTGACGGAATTGCGCGTGCTCATGGCCTAGAAAATGCCATGAGTGGAGAGCTCTTGATTTTTGAAAACGGCTCTTATGGTATGGCGCAAAACTTAGAATCAACAGATGTTGGTATCATCATCCTTGGAGACTTTACAGATATCCGCGAAGGCGATACTATTCGTCGTACAGGAAAAATCATGGAAGTTCCAGTTGGTGATAGCTTAATTGGACGTGTCGTGGATCCACTTGGTCGTCCAGTAGACGGACTTGGTCCAATCGACACAGGTAAAACTCGTCCAGTTGAAGCACCAGCACCTGGGGTAATGCAACGTAAATCAGTATCAGAACCATTGCAAACTGGTTTGAAAGCTATTGATGCCCTTGTTCCAATCGGTCGTGGACAACGTGAGTTGATTATCGGTGACCGTCAAACAGGGAAAACAACCATCGCTATCGATGCAATCTTGAACCAAAAAGGTCAAGATATGATTTGTATCTATGTAGCGATTGGTCAAAAAGAATCAACAGTTCGTACACAGGTAGAAACACTTCGCCAGTACGGAGCCTTGGATTACACAATAGTCGTGACAGCGTCAGCTTCACAACCTTCTCCATTGCTTTTCCTTGCACCTTATGCAGGGGTTGCTATGGCTGAAGAATTTATGTACCAAGGTAAGCATGTCTTGATCGTTTATGATGACTTATCTAAACAAGCGGTAGCTTATCGTGAACTTTCTCTCTTGCTCCGTCGTCCGCCAGGTCGTGAAGCCTTCCCAGGGGATGTCTTCTACCTTCACAGTCGTCTACTTGAGCGTTCTGCTAAAGTTTCTGATGAACTAGGTGGTGGATCTATCACAGCTCTTCCATTTATCGAGACACAAGCAGGAGATATCTCAGCCTATATCGCCACAAACGTAATCTCTATTACGGATGGACAAATCTTCCTTGGCGATGGACTCTTTAATGCTGGTATCCGTCCGGCTATTGATGCGGGTTCTTCTGTATCTCGTGTTGGTGGTTCTGCTCAGATTAAGGCCATGAAGAAAGTTGCTGGTACCCTTCGTATCGATCTTGCTTCATACCGTGAGTTGGAAGCCTTCACTAAATTTGGTTCTGACTTGGATGCAGCTACTCAGGCTAAATTGAACCGTGGTCGTCGTACTGTAGAAGTATTGAAACAACCAGTTCACAAACCATTACCTGTTGAGAAACAAGTTACTATTCTCTATGCTTTGACCCATGGTTTCTTGGATACAATTCCTGTAGACGATATCGTTCGTTTCGAAGAAGAGTTCCATATGTTCTTTGATGCGCAACATCCTGAGATTTTGGAAACTATTCGTGAAACAAAAGACTTGCCAGAAGAAGCAGTCTTGGATGCTGCGATTACTGAGTTTCTCAATCAATCAAGCTTCCAATAAGAATAGAGGTGTCAGATGGCAGTATCTCTAAATGATATTAAAACAAAAATCGCCTCAACAAAAAATACTAGTCAAATTACTAACGCGATGCAGATGGTTTCTGCAGCTAAGTTAGGTCGTTCTGAAGAAGCAGCTCGTAACTTCCAAGTTTATGCACAAAAAGTTCGTAAACTGGTTACAGATATCCTTCACGGAGATGGTGCAGGCGGATCAACTAACCCTATGTTGATCAGTCGCCCCGTCAAAAAAACAGGCTATATCGTCATTACATCTGACCGTGGTCTTGTTGGAGGATATAATTCTTCCATCTTGAAAGCAGTCATGGAAATTCAGAAGGAATACCATCCTTCGGGTGATGACTTTGAGGTCATCTGTATTGGTGGTATGGGAGCAGATTTCTTTAAAGCTCGTGGTATTCAGCCAATTTATGAATTGCGTGGTCTAGCCAGTCAACCAAGCTTCGATGAAGTTCGCAAGATTATTTCAAAAACTATTGAAATGTATCAAAATGAACTTTTTGATGAGCTCTATGTTTGCTACAACCACCACGTGAATACATTGACAAGTCAAATGCGTGTAGAACAGATGCTTCCAATCGTGGACTTGGATCCAAATGAAGCAGATGATAACTATAGCTTGACTTTTGACCTTGAAACAAGTCGTGAAGAAATCTTGGATCAATTGCTGCCACAGTTTGCAGAAAGTATGATTTATGGTGCTATTATTGATGCCAAGACAGCTGAAAATGCTGCTGGTATGACAGCCATGCAAACAGCGACAGATAATGCTAAGAAAGTCATTAATGATTTGACAATTCAGTATAACCGTGCCAGACAGGCGGCGATTACACAAGAAATTACAGAAATCGTAGCAGGAGCTAGTGCCTTAGAATAGGCTCTAGTCCAGCTCGTATGAAAATGAACTTAGGACCTAGTTGAGCTAGGAACCGACAGTATCTTATATAGAATAGGAGAAGGAGATGAGTTCAGGTAAAATTGCTCAGGTTATCGGACCCGTTGTAGACGTTTTGTTTGCAGCTGGAGAAAAACTACCTGAGATTAACAATGCACTTGTCGTCTACAAAAATGACGAAAAGAAAACAAAAATCGTCCTTGAAGTAGCCTTAGAGTTGGGGGATGGTATGATTCGTACCATCGCCATGGAATCAACAGATGGTTTGACTCGTGGAATGGAAGTGTTGGACACAGGTCGTCCAATCTCTGTACCAGTAGGTAAAGAAACCTTGGGACGTGTCTTCAACGTTTTGGGAGATACCATTGACTTGGAAGCTCCTTTTGGAGAAGACGCAGAGCGCCAGCCAATTCATAAAAAAGCACCTACTTTTGATGAGTTGTCTACCTCTTCAGAAATCCTCGAAACAGGGATTAAGGTTATCGACCTTCTTGCCCCTTACCTAAAAGGTGGGAAGGTTGGACTTTTCGGTGGTGCCGGAGTTGGTAAAACTGTCTTGATCCAAGAATTGATTCACAATATTGCCCAAGAACACGGTGGTATCTCAGTATTTACCGGTGTTGGGGAACGTACTCGTGAAGGGAACGACCTCTACTGGGAAATGAAAGAATCAGGCGTTATCGAAAAAACAGCCATGGTATTTGGTCAGATGAATGAACCACCAGGAGCACGTATGCGTGTTGCCCTTACTGGTTTGACAATCGCTGAATACTTCCGTGATGTAGAAGGTCAAGACGTTCTTCTCTTCATTGACAATATTTTCCGTTTCACACAAGCTGGTTCAGAAGTATCTGCCCTTTTAGGTCGTATGCCATCAGCCGTTGGTTACCAACCAACCCTCGCAACAGAAATGGGTCAATTGCAAGAACGTATCACTTCAACTAAGAAAGGTTCTGTCACCTCTATCCAGGCTATCTACGTGCCAGCGGATGACTATACTGACCCAGCGCCAGCAACAGCTTTCGCCCACTTGGATTCTACAACCAACTTGGAACGTAAATTGGTTCAATTGGGTATCTACCCAGCCGTTGATCCACTTGCTTCGAGCTCTCGTGCTTTAGCGCCTGAAATCGTTGGAGAAGAGCATTATGCAGTAGCTGCTGAAGTTAAACGTGTCCTTCAACGTTACCATGAATTGCAAGATATCATTGCTATCCTTGGTATGGATGAACTTTCTGATGAAGAAAAAACTTTGGTTGCTCGTGCCCGTCGTATTCAGTTCTTCCTTTCACAAAACTTCAACGTTGCGGAACAATTTACTGGTCAACCAGGTTCTTATGTTCCAGTAGCGGAAACAGTTCGTGGATTTAAGGAAATTCTTGATGGAAAACACGATCATCTCCCAGAAGATGCCTTCCGTGGAGTAGGTTCAATCGAAGATGTTATTGCTAAGGCTGAAAAAATGGGATTTTAAGAGGTGATCTATGGCTCAGTTAACTGTCCAGATCGTGACACCAGATGGCCTCGTCTATGATCACCATGCCAGCTTTGTATCAGTTCGAACTCTGGATGGTGAGATGGGGATCTTGCCACGACATCAAAATATGATTGCGGTATTAGCAGTTGATGAAGTTAAAGTCAAACGTATTGATGATGATTCTCATGTCAACTGGATAGCAGTAAATGGAGGAATCATCGAGATTGCAAATGATGTGATTACTATCATTGCAGACTCAGCTGAGCGTGCTCGTGATATCGATATTAGCCGTGCAGAACGTGCCAAACTTCGTGCAGAACGTGAAATTGAAGAAGCACAAGACAAACACTTGATTGACCAAGAGCGTCGTGCTAAGATTGCATTACAACGTGCTATTAACCGAATCAATGTCGGAAATAAACTATAAAAAAATGAGGTTGGGACAAAAAGATCCCGACCTCATTTTTTATTAGCAATCAATCTTTGACGCGGTAGCTGATTGAACTTTTTGTTCGTCCTTTAGACTCCAAAAAGCTCCTAATCATACTCGCGGGGCTGGGACTATGAAATCGAGACTTTGTCTATCGATTTCTGTCCCACCGCCATTTTTCTATGTTTAAAAAATGACGCAAACCGCTTCAGGTACGTGAAAGTCATTGGAAAGTTCTGCAAGACGACCAGTTTCTGGATTGCGTTTAAATACTGTTGCATTATCAGAATCCTGGTGAACGGCGATGAGAAATTCTTGGTCTGGTGAAAGGATAAAATCTCGAGGAGTTTTTCCGTTTGTAGGAACGAATTCCAACAATTCTAAACTACCGTCAGCGAGAATAGTGTAAACTACAATAGAATCATGACCACGGTTTGATGCGTACAGATATTTCCCATCTTGTGAGAGACGAATTGCAGCAGTTCCATTAAAGTCATTAAATCCTTCAGGAAGAGTAGAAATAACCTGCATTTTTTCAAATGCACCAACACCATCATAAATCAATACTTCAATTGTACTATTGAGTTCACAGATGAGATAAGCAATTTTATAGTGGTTGTGAAAAACAAGGTGACGTGCACCAGCACCAGGACTGCAATTGTAGGTAGTTAGCTTATTTAGTTTTCCTTCTGGATTGACATCATAAGTAGTAACCTCATCAGTACCTAAGTCGCAAGTGACTAAATACTGATCTGGTGTTAAATCTGTAAAGTGTACATGTGGAGAAGCTTGATTTTCATGAGGACCATGACCGCTATGTTGAACTGTATCAGTCAATTCTAGACTACCATCTTCTTTACGTTTGTATACCAGAATTTGGCCTTTGTGGTAATTTGCACCATAAACTAGGCTACGTTTCTCATCAACTGCAACATAACAGTGAGGGGCTCCTTCTGTTACAACATGGTTAAGCAAAGTACCATCTGTTTGATAGGCAGCAATTCCACCTTGTCCATCTTTGCTACCGACAGTGTAGAGGTGATTTTCTTGATCAAATGCAAGATAGGTGGGACTTGGCTCAGCAGCAAATAGTTTAAGATTGGATAGTTGCCCAGTCTCTGTATCAAAATCAGCTTGATAAATCCCTTGGGATAAGCGACGAGTGTAGGTTCCGAAATAAATTGTTTCAATCATATCTATACCTCTAAATAAAGATGTTTCTATTATATCATAAATTGGGATAACTGAAGAGAATGGTAGGGAAAAGAATGAAACTTCTAAGTATAAAATTAGTAAAATGCAAGATGGATTTTTAGAGTTTTCAATCGTCACCTCAACACTTTAAAAACAGTTTATTCCCTGTAAAAATGGTATAATGAAAAGACAAAGGAAAGGAAGTAGATATGGAACAAAAAGAGAAACATTTTAATTTATCTTGGTTTTTTAAATGGTTTTTAGATAATAAGGCTGTTACTGTATTTTTGGTAGCCTTGTTACTAGGTCTCAATATTTTTATTTTAAGTAAGATTAGTTTTTTATTTATCCCTGTCGTTGATTTTTTATCAGTGGTCATGTTACCTGTTATTTTATCAGGATTGCTTTTTTATCTCTTAAACCCACTGGTGGATTTGATGGAAAAGTATAAGATAAATCGTGTCTTAGCCATTAGTATTATCTTTGTCATTATTGCCATACTCTTGATTATTGGTCTGGCCGTTGCGATTCCAAATCTTCAACGTCAAGTAGTTATTTTTGCGCAAAATGTACCAAATTATCTCGAAGATGCTGACAGAGTTATTGATGATCTTGTAACTAAGCGTTTGCCAGATGACTTTAGACCTCAACTGGAACAGGTTCTGGCTCAATTTTCAACACAAGCAACTGCTTGGGCAAGTAATATATCTTCTAAGGCTGTGAACTGGGTGAGTGCTCTTATCAGTGGAACGTCTCAAGTCATTGTCGCTTTGATTATCATGCCCTTTATGCTTTTTTATCTCCTTAGAGATGGAAAAGGTTTGAGAGATCATATAACTCAATTCTTACCAAATAAATTGAGAGAACCAGTAGGTAAGGTTCTAACGGATGTGAATCAACAACTTTCTAACTATGTCAGAGGTCAAGTAACGGTTGCTATTATTGTAGCTATCATGTTTATCATCTTCTTCAAGATCATTGGCTTAAGATATGCGGTTACTCTTGGTATTACTGCGGGTATTTTAAATCTCGTTCCTTACCTTGGAAGTTTCCTTGCTATGATTCCAGCTCTAGTCTTAGGTCTGATTGCTGGACCTGTCATGCTCTTAAAGGTTATCATCGTCTTTATCGTTGAGCAAACCATCGAAGGCCGTTTTGTTTCGCCACTGATTTTAGGTAGCCAATTAAATATTCACCCAATTACCATTCTATTTGTTTTGTTAACATCTGGTTCTATGTTTGGTATTTGGGGAGTATTGTTGGGAATTCCTGTTTATGCTTCAGCCAAGGTTGTTATTTCAGCGATTTTTGAATGGTATAAAACTGTTAGTGGTCTCTATGAGCTAGAAGAGGAGGTTGAAGGTGAGCAATAGTCAAAAAATGCTTGAAGCTTTGGATCAGCAAGATTTAACAAAAGCTGATCACTATTTTCAAAAAGCATTGGTAGAAGACTCTGATGATCTTCTTCTGGAACTGGCTTATTATCTAGAAAGTATTGGTTTTTATCCACAAGCTCGTCAAATCTATGAAAAACTAGCTCCAATATTCCCAGAAGTAAATCTCAATCTAGCAACTATTGCTAGTGAAGATGGTCAAATCGAAGAAGCTTTTGCTTATCTGGAAGAAATTCAACCTAACAGCGACTGGTATGTATCTGCACTTGTTTTGAAGGCAGATTTCTACCAAATGGAAGGCTTGACGGATGTAGCGCGTGAGAAGCTCCTAGAGGCGCGTAGCTACTCTGATGATCCTCTCCTAATATTTGGACTGGCCGAGCTAGATGGCGAGCTAGGAAACGATTTAGAAGCGATTAAGGGCTATGCTCAACTGGATAATTGTGAAATATATGAGCAGACAGGGATTTCGACCTATCAACGAATTGGAACTGCCTATGCTCGACTTGGAAAGTTTGAATCAGCCATAGAGTTTTTAGAAAAAGCTTTAGAGTTAGAGTATGAAGATCAAACTACATTTGAATTAGCAAGTCTTTACTTTGATCAAGAGGAATATCAAAAGGCAGTTTTATATTTCAAACAGCTGGATACTATTTCTCCAGATTTTGAAGGGTATGAGTATGGTTATAGTCAGGCTCTACATAAGGAACACCAGACTGAGCAAGCCTTACTGATAGCTCAACAAGGTTTGGAAAAAAATCCATTCGAAACACGTTTACTACTCCTTGCTTCACAATTATCTTACGAATTGCATCAACCTGAGCAGGCGGAAGCTTATCTTCTTCAAGCTCAAGAAGATGCGGAAGACCAAGAAGAAATCCTCTTGCGACTAGCAACAATGTATCAGGAGCAAGAACGGTATGAGGATATTCTAGCCTTAGAAGTATATGAGCCAGAAAATCTCTTGACTAAGTGGATGATTGCACGGAGTTACCAAGAAACTGAAGATTTGGATGTTGCCTATGAATCTTATCAGGCATTGGTTCCAGAACTCAAGGAAAATCCTGAGTTTTTAGAGCAATACATTCATCTATTACGCGAACTTGGAAGGTTTGAAGAAGCAAAAGAACAGATCCAACACTATCTTAAGTTGGTTCCTGATGACATACAGATGCAAGATTTGTATGAACGTTTATGATGATACCAAAATAGTCGTCTTAGCAGGCGACTGTTTTTATATAGTGGATTGAAATAAGATATGAACAAAGAGGTTAGGAAAGTCAAATTGATTTCTAGAAATGTTTTAGAATTTATAGCGTACTACTCTAGATTCAATCAACTATAAAATGAAAGATTTAAAAATCTATAAATTCCATTATAAAAATGAATAGATACAGTATGAATTTTTAGCATTTTTTTGATATAATTGTTATAGTTAAATTGAAAAACTCACTCAAAAAGTGAAATATAGAAAGATTTGAATTATGACACAAGTAAAAATCGTAACAGATTCTTCTGTTACCATTGAACCAGAAGTGGTCAAAGAATTAAATATTACCGTCGTTCCGCTCTCTGTAATGATTGATAGTGTTCTTTATTCGGATGCTGATCTTGAAGAAGGGGAATTTCTTCGCTTGATGAAAGAGAGTAAAAATCTGCCTAAAACAAGTCAACCTCCAGTTGGACTCTTTGCTGAGATTTTTGATGAGTTAAGTAAAGACGGTAGTCAAATTTTAGCCATTCATATGTCTCATGTCTTATCAGGAACTGTCGAAGCAGCTCGTCAGGGTGCAAGTTTGTCAACGGCTAATGTGACCGTATTGGATAGTTCCTTTACAGACCAAGCCCTAAAATTTCAAGTGGTTGAAGCAGCTAAGTTAGCTCAAGAAGGACAAAACATAGAAACAATTGTGGCTCATGTTGAAGAAGTCAAGAAAAATACAGAGCTCTACATCGGTGTTTCTACCTTAGAAAACCTTGTTAAAGGTGGTCGTATTGGCCGAGTGACAGGTCTTTTAAGCTCTCTATTAAATATCCGAGTAGTCATGCAGATGAAGGATGACGAGTTGCAACCAATCGTGAAAGGACGTGGTTCCAAGACCTTTAAAAAATGGTTGGATGAGCTAGTTTCAAAATTATCAGAACGTTCTGTTGCAGAAATTGGAATTTCTTATTCAGGCACTAATGACTGGGCTAAAGAGATGAAAGAAGTCCTACAAGCCTATGTTGAAAAACCAATCTCTGTCTTAGAAACGGGTTCAATTATTCAAACTCACACAGGTGAAAATGCTTGGGCTATTTTGATAAGATATGATTCCTAAAAAATTCCTAAAAAATAAAGAAAATCGCAAGAAATAGCGTTTTTGACTTGACCTATAAGAGAATTTAGGATATGATGTAACTGTTAATTAAAAAATATTTGGAGGAATTATTAACATGGCAAACAAACAAGATTTGATCGCTAAAGTAGCAGAAGCTACAGAATTGACTAAGAAAGACTCAGCAGCAGCAGTAGACGCCGTATTCGCAGCAGTAGCTGATTACCTTGCAGCTGGTGAAAAAGTTCAATTGATCGGTTTTGGTAATTTCGAAGTTCGTGAGCGTGCAGCACGTAAAGGTCGCAACCCACAAACTGGTAAAGAAATTACAATCGCAGCTTCAAAAGTTCCAGCATTCAAAGCTGGTAAAGCTCTTAAAGACGCTGTTAAATAATGAATTTAGAAAAATCGGCTCTTTGTCAACTGTAGTGGGTTGAAGAAAAGCTATGATCGAGAAAGGGCGAAATTCGTCCTTTCTTTTTTGATGTTGAGAGTGATGAAAATTCGTTTCTTAAAGTTGTCAAAGTTCCTAAAACCAAATGCGTTGCGTTTAATAAGTTTGATGAGATTATTGGTCGCTTCTAATTTTGCGTTAGAATAGGGTAGTTGAAGAGCGTTGACAATCTTTTCTTTATCCTTGAGGAAGGTTTTAAAGACAGTCTGAAAAATAGGATGAACCTGCTTAAGATTGTCCTCAATAAGTCCGAAAAATTTCTCTGGTTCCTTATTCTGGAAGTGAAAAAGCAAGAGCTGATAGAGATTGTAGTGGTGTTTCAAGTCTTCTGAATAGCTCAAAAGCTTGTCTAGAATCTCTTTATTGGTCAAGTACATACGAAATTATGGCTGAGTTTACGACTATCCTGTTTGATGAGCTTCCAGTAGCGCTTGATAGGCTTGTATTCATGGGATTTTCTATCAAATTGATTCATGATTTGAACACGCACACGGCTAAGATGTTGGAGTAAAACAGTCACTCCCCTGACTGTTTCAACATCCCAGAACATAATTTCAGGAAGTCGGCTAAAGTCATGCTTAAATTGAAAGTCATTGAGTTTGCGAATAACAGTTGAAGTTGAAATAGACAGCTGATGAGCAATATCGGTCATAGAAGTCTTTTCAATCAGCTTCTGGGTAATCTTTTGGTTGATGATACGAGGGATTTGGTGATTTTTCTTGACGAGAGAAGTCTCAGCGACCGCCATTTTCGAGCAATGATAGCATTTGAAACGACGCTTTTTCAGGAGCATTCTAGTAGGCATACCAGTCGTTTCGAGGTAAGGAATTTTCGACGGTTTTTGAAAGTCATATTTCTTCATTTGACTTCCGCACTCAGGGCAAGATGGGGCGTCGTAGTCCAGTTTGGCGATGATTTCCTTGTGTGTATCCTTATTGATGATATCCATAAATTGGATATTAGGGTCTTTGATATCGAGCAGTTTTGTGATAAAATGCAATTGTTCCATATGATTCTTTCTAATGATGGTTTGGTTGCTTTTCATTATAGATTTTATGGGACTTTTTTGCTACAACAAAATAGGCTCCATAAGATCCATAAGGGATTTACCCACTACAAATATTATAGAGCCTCTTATTAATCAAAAGAGGTTGGGCAAAAACTCTCTTCAAAATCAAACCACACAGTGATTCCAGTCTTGA
>JAQDPW010000013.1:1845-56071 GCA_027659245.1 Streptococcaceae bacterium AM104-57 | reverse complement strand
AAGACTGGAATCACTGTGTGGTTTGATTTTGAAGAGAGTTTTTGCCCAACCTCTTTTTGTTTCTCTAGAACCAAAAGTGTAACAATCTTCTCAGCAATGCTCCATTTGTATAAATCTAACGAAAATCTTCAAATTACTTCAAAACTTAAATAGTATAAATAATCTTATTTTGTGTAAAAATATATCTTATAATAAGCTTTTTCTTGGTTTGAATGAAATAAAATACAGTTTTCTCTTGACAAACGAGGATGAGAACTGTATTATTTATACAACAAAAAGTATAAAAATAAAAGGAGGCTTTTCTATGAATAAAGTGAAGAAGGTATTGATGACGATGTTTGGTTTGCTTATGTTTCCCTTATTATTTGCTTGTAGTAATACTCAATCCCAAGGTGTTGAAGCCATTAAGGCTAAAGGGAAATTGGTGGTGGCTCTAAATCCAGAGTTTGCTCCATTTGAATACCAGAAATTGGTTGATGGGAAAAATCAGATTGTAGGTTCAGATGTTGAGCTAGCTAAAGCCATCGCAAAGGAACTAGGTGTAGAAGTGGAGCTCTCTCCAATGAGTTTTGACAATGTACTGGCTAGTCTTGATTCAGGTAAGGCCGATCTTGCCATATCAGGTGTTTCTAAGACAGATGAACGGAGCAAGGTGTTCGACTTTTCAATTCCCTACTATACTGCAAAAAATAAACTCATTGTCAAAAAATCTGATTTAGCCACTTATCAGTCTGTCAACGACTTAGCGCAGAAAAAGGTCGGAGCGCAGAAAGGTTCGATTCAAGAAACGATGGCGAAAGACTTGCTACAAAATTCTTCCCTCGTATCTCTGCCTAAAAATGGGAATTTAATTACAGATTTAAAATCAGGGCAACTGGATGCGGTTATCTTTGAAGAACCAGTTGCCAAGGGATTTGTGGAAAATAATCCTGATTTAGCAATCGCAGACCTCAATTTTGAAAAAGAGCAAGATGATTCCTACGCGGTCGCCATGAAAAAAGATAGCAAGGAATTGAAAGAGGCAGTCGATAAAACCATTCAAAAGTTGAAGGAGTCTGGGGAATTAGACAAACTCATTGAGGATGCCTTTAAAGCATCCATTGAAAAATAGAAAGAAGGAAGAGAAATGAGTAAGGAAAAAGTTATTTTAGCCTATTCTGGCGGTTTGGACACATCAGTTGCTATTACCTGGCTGAAGAAAGATTATGATGTTGTTGCAGTTTGTATGGATGTGGGTGAAGGGAAAGACTTAGATTTCATCCATGATAAGGCTCTCAAGGTTGGAGCAGTCGAATCTTATGTCATTGATGTTAAGGACGAATTTGCTACAGATTATGTGCTAGTGGCTCTCCAGTCACATGCCTACTATGAACAGAAGTATCCCTTGGTATCTGCTCTGAGTCGCCCTCTTATTTCAAAAAAACTTGTTGAAATAGCTCATCAGACGGGGGCAACCACAATTGCCCATGGTTGTACAGGTAAGGGAAACGACCAAGTTCGGTTTGAAGTCTCTATTGCAGCTTTGGATCCCAATCTAAAGGTAGTTGCGCCTGTTCGTGAGTGGAAATGGTCTCGTGAAGAAGAAATCCAATATGCAAAAGAAAACGGCGTTCCAGTTCCAGCTGACCTTGACAATCCTTACTCTGTCGATCAAAATCTTTGGGGACGTGCAAATGAATGTGGTGTCTTGGAAAATCCTTGGAACCAAGCGCCAGAAGAAGCATTTGGAATCACATCTTCTCCAGAAGAGGCACCAGACAGTCCAGAATTTATTGACATTGAGTTTAGTTGCGGGATGCCTATCTCCCTCAATGGTGAGAAGATGAAAGTGGCAGATTTGATTCAAAGGCTCAATGAAATTGCAGGCAAACACGGTGTCGGTCGTATTGACCATGTGGAAAATCGTTTAGTTGGCATTAAGTCAAGAGAGATTTATGAATGCCCAGGGGCAGTGACCCTGCTGACAGCTCATAAGGAAATTGAGGACTTGACGCTTGTGAGAGAAGTGGCTCATTTTAAACCAATCATAGAAAATGAATTATCAAATCTCATTTATAATGCCTTGTGGTTTAGCCCAGCAACTCAGGCTTTGATTGCCTATATCAAGGAGACACAGAAAGTTGTCAATGGAACTGCAAAAGTTAAACTCTATAAGGGGAACGCTCAGGTAGTGGCTCGGAAATCTCCAAACTCTCTTTACGATGAAAATTTGGCGACTTATACTAGCGCAGATACCTTTGACCAAGATGCGGCTGTTGGATTTATCAATCTTTGGGGGCTTCCGACTAAGGTTTATTCAGAAGTTCAGAAAAATGTTGAGTAGTGACGCGATAGAAAGGGACGACAGGATATGCCGAAAAATACAAAATTATGGGGTGGTCGATTTGAAGGCACTGTGGAAGAGTGGGTAGAGCGCTTTGGTGCGAGTATATCTTTTGACCAGAAATTAGCTAAATTTGATGTGATTGGTTCTTTAGCCCACGTTCAGATGTTGGGTCAGACGGGCATTTTGAGTTTGGAGGAGTCAGAAAAGATTCAAGAAGGCTTGAAAGAGCTTTTAGAAGAGCTAGAGGTAGGTCAACTTGACTTTGATATCGCAAACGAAGATATTCATATGAATATGGAAGTGTTGCTGACAGAAAAAATTGGTCCCCTTGCAGGGAAACTACATACGGCTCGTTCTCGAAATGACCAAGTTGCGACAGATATGCACTTGTATCTCAAGGAGCAACTAGGCCATGTCCTAGATAAACTGGCTCAACTCAAAGGTGTTTTATTAGACTTGGCAGAAAATCATGTGGAGACTATCATGCCGGGCTATACCCATCTGCAGCACGCCCAACCGATTAGTTTTGCCCACCACCTGATGGCTTACTACAATATGTTTCAAAGAGACAGTGAACGTTTTGAATTTAACCAGAAGCATACAGACTTATGCCCTCTAGGTGCGGCAGCTTTGGCAGGAACGACTTTCCCCATTGATCGCCAATTGTCTAGCGATTTGTTGAAGTTTAAGCAACCTTATACAAATTCTTTGGATGCTGTTAGTGACCGCGATTTTATCTTAGAATTTCTATCAAATGCCAGCATACTCATGATGCATATGAGCCGTTTTTGTGAAGAAATGATCAATTGGTGTAGCTTTGAGTACCAATTCATTACCTTGTCAGATACGTTTACAACAGGTTCCTCTATTATGCCCCAAAAGAAAAATCCAGATATGGCTGAGTTGATTCGGGGAAAGACTGGTAGAGTTTATGGGCATTTGTTTGGGATGTTGACAGTCATGAAGTCCTTGCCTTTAGCTTATAATAAGGATTTGCAAGAGGATAAGGAAGGGATGTTTGATACGGTCGAAACGATTTTAAATTCCCTTGATGTATTGGCAGGTATGTTATCCAGCTTGCAGATGAACAAAGAAAAAATGCAAGAGTCTACAGAGAAGGACTTTTCAAATGCGACCGAACTGGCAGATTATTTGGCAGAAAAAGGTCTCCCCTTTAGAGAAGCGCATGAAATTGTAGGGAAATTGGTTCTAGACTCTATCAAGCATAGTAAAAATATCCAAGATTGGGATTTGAAGGAGTTACAAGCCTACCATCCCTTGATTGAAGAGGATATTTATATCTACTTGCGACCGGAGACTGCTGTTCAGAGACGGAATTCCTTAGGAGGAACCGGCTTTGAGCAAGTGAAATACCAGATAGAACAAGCGAAGAAAGAACTTAAAGGGGAAAATTGATTCATTTGCAAAGTAAGAAACAGAGGTTGGTAGATTATCAGCCTCTTCCTTGTCTTCTCTAACCAAGCGTGTTATAATGAATACTGCTCAAGCGACCTTCAATCGTGAAGCACACACGACCTTCAATCGTGAACTAGTCATTTCGTTTATCTTTTATTACGTCGTTAACTCGCAATGAGATGCAAGCTGAGCTTGTCTGATTTATAACCTCAATCAGTCTCCCAGACTGATTGAGCGAACTCAAGTTATGCCTGCGACTCGTTGCCTATCATATTTTCATTTTAAGATGATAGGCTAAAATGGTCTCCCAGACCATTTTACTACTAAAAGCAAACGAAATGACTATACTCAAATAAATTCTATTGAAAGTCATAGTAAATAGAATTTTGAGGGGTATGAATAAACGAATAGATGGGAGACTTACCATGAGTGATAACTCTAAAACACGTGTTGTCGTGGGGATGAGTGGTGGTGTTGATTCGTCGGTGACGGCTCTTTTGCTCAAGGAGCAGGGCTACGATGTGATCGGTATCTTCATGAAGAACTGGGATGACACAGATGAAAACGGCGTCTGTACGGCGACCGAAGATTACAAGGATGTGGCTGCGGTGGCAGACCAGATCGGCATTCCCTACTACTCTGTCAACTTTGAAAAAGAGTACTGGGACCGCGTCTTTGAGTATTTCCTAGCGGAATACCGTGCAGGACGCACGCCAAATCCAGACGTTATGTGTAACAAGGAAATTAAGTTTAAGGCCTTTTTGGACTATGCTATGACCTTGGGAGCCGATTATGTAGCGACTGGGCACTATGCCCGTGTGGCGCGTGATGAGGATGGCATCGTTCACATGCTTCGTGGCGTGGACAATGGCAAGGATCAAACCTATTTCCTCAGCCAACTTTCACAAGAACAACTCCAAAAGACTATGTTCCCTTTGGGACATTTGGAAAAACCTGAAGTTCGCAGACTAGCAGAAGAAGCAGGCCTTGCGACTGCTAAGAAGAAAGACTCGACAGGGATTTGCTTTATCGGAGAAAAGAACTTTAAAGAATTTCTCAGCAACTACTTACCAGCTCAACCTGGTCGCATGATGACCGTGGATGGTCGCGATATGGGTGAGCATGCTGGTCTGATGTACTATACGATCGGTCAGCGTGGCGGACTCGGTATCGGTGGGCAACACGGCGGTGACAATGCCCCTTGGTTTGTTGTTGGAAAAGACCTGAGCCAGAACATTCTCTATGTAGGCCAAGGATTCTACCATGACTCGCTCATGTCAACAAGCTTAGAGGCTAGTCAAGTCCACTTTACTCGTGATATGCCAGAGGAATTTACGCTAGAATGCACGGCTAAATTCCGCTATCGTCAGCCGGACTCGAAGGTGACTGTACATGTCAAAGGAGACAAGGCAGAGGTCATTTTCGCAGAACCGCAACGCGCCATTACACCAGGACAGGCAGTTGTCTTTTACGATGGTGAAGAATGTCTCGGTGGTGGTTTGATTGATAATGCCTACCGCGATGGCAAAGTTTGTCAGTATGTCTAACTGGAGTTAAGTAAAAACGATGAGTTCTCAATTTTTTTATGCATTTATGGCATTTTTCGCTATAATGAACCCAATTTCAAATCTTCCTGCTTACATGGCTTTAGTAGCAGATGATAGTCAAAAAATTTCACGAAAAATTGCTTTTAGGAGTCTTTTGATTGCCTTTGTTATTGTAACTGTTTTTATCTTTTCAGGAGATTTCATTTTTAAAGTATTTGGAATTACAATTGTTTCTTTCAGAATTGCTGGTGGAATATTAGTGGCCGTTATCGGTTATCATATGATTAATGGTAATCATTCACCCAGCTATAAAGGAATGGAGCAGCAAGCAGTAAATTCAGATCCAATGTCTATTGCTATTTCTCCTCTTGCAATGCCACTTTTTGCGGGACCAGGTACAATTACAACTGCTTTAAGTCTGGCTAATGGAGGTTTGCAGAATCAACTGATAACCGTAGTTGCTTTTGCTCTACTATGTGTCATCACTTATCTCCTGTTAAGAAGTGCAAAACAAATTGCAGGCTTCTTGGGAGAAAATTTGATGAAAATTATAACGAAAATGATGGGACTTTTACTATTCTCGATAGGAATACAGATGATTATCGTCAGTGTGCAGACCTTGCTCAAACAGTGATTTGCATTGACAAAACGATTTGATTTGATAAAATAACTTTAACAATAGTCATGATGGTCAAAGCTCATGGATGTTGCAGGCTTTTTTGTCCTGCACTTCTTTGGAGTTTTGACTGTTTTTGTGTCGTTTAGAGGAAAGGAAAAAAGATGATTCAACAAGACTTTCGGACAAAAGTAGGAAATACAGTTTTTGGTGTTCGGGCGACAGCCTTGATTGTCCAAAATCACAAGCTTCTAGTTACCAAAGACAAGGGCAAGTATTACACTATCGGCGGTGCGATTCAAGTGAACGAAAGAACGGAAGAAGCGGTAGTCCGTGAAGTGAGGGAAGAACTGGGTGTCAAAGCTCAAGCTGGGCAACTAGCTTTCGTGGTTGAAAATCGTTTTGAACAGGACGGTGTTTTCTATCACAACATCGAGTTTCATTATCTGGTGGACTTACTTGAGGATGCACCGTTGACCATGCAGGAAGATGAAAAAACGCAGCCCTGTGAGTGGATTGATTTGGATAAACTCCAGAATATCCAGCTGGTTCCAGCCTTTTTAAAAACAGCTTTGCCAGCTTGGGACGGCCAACTAAGACACATTCATCTTGAAGAATAGGAAAGAAAATGATGGTTAAGCTTATTGCCCATGTGCTTGTTCATAGTGGTGGTGATTATTTGCTCATTCAGCGTTCGGAAATTAAAAGAGGACAACCCAACGTTTATCCAACTTACTGGGATATTCCTGGTGGTGGGGTTGAAAAGGGTGAACTTCCGCGAGATGGAGCTCTTAGAGAATGTGTTGAAGAAGCGGGAGTTAGGCTAGACAGCAGTTCGCTCAAGCTTCTTCACGAAGATAGTCAACTGGATACCTCTAAGGATACTGTCTTTACTCGCTTAGTTTATAAAGCAGAGTGGGTTGGGGAGAAGCCAATTATCAGATTAGATCCTGAAGAGCATACGCACTCTAAATGGGTTACTATGGCTCAAGCTCTAGAGGAGGAGAAGTTAGTCCCTTATTTGCGAGAAATTTTTGAAAGGTTAAGAAATGACTTATAATTTTACGGAAGAATACGATATTATTGTAATCGGTGCTGGGCATGCCGGGGTGGAAGCTTCTCTAGCTGCTAGCCGTATGGGTTGCAAGGTCTTGCTTGCGACCATTAACATTGAAATGCTGGCTTTCATGCCATGTAATCCTTCTATCGGTGGGTCTGCCAAGGGGATTGTCGTGCGTGAAGTTGATGCACTTGGTGGCGAGATGGCCAAAACCATTGACAAGACTTACATCCAGATGAAGATGCTTAACACTGGGAAGGGACCAGCTGTCCGTGCCCTTCGTGCGCAGGCTGACAAGGAGCTTTACTCTAAGGAAATGCGCAAGACAGTTGAAAATCAAGAGAATCTGACCCTTCGTCAGACCATGATTGATGAGATTTTGGTGGAAGATGGCAAGGTTGTCGGTGTTCGTACAGCAACCCATCAAGAGTATGCTGCTAAGGCTGTTATCGTGACTACAGGGACCGCCCTCCGTGGGGAAATCATCATCGGAGATCTTAAGTATTCATCAGGTCCAAACCACAGTCTGGCTTCTATTAACCTAGCTGATAATCTCAAGGAACTTGGACTTGAAATCGGTCGTTTCAAGACAGGAACCCCTCCACGTGTCAAGGCTTCTTCAATCAACTACGATGTGACAGAGATTCAGCCAGGAGACGAAGCGCCAAATCACTTCTCATACACTTCACGTGATGAGGATTATGTCAAAGACCAAGTACCGTGCTGGTTGACCTATACCAATGGTACTAGCCATGAGATTATCCAGAATAACCTCCACCGCGCACCTATGTTTACAGGTGTGGTTAAGGGAGTGGGACCTCGTTACTGTCCGTCGATTGAGGATAAGATTGTTCGCTTTGCGGACAAGGAACGCCACCAACTTTTCCTTGAGCCAGAAGGGCGCAATACAGAGGAAGTATATGTGCAAGGTCTCTCAACCAGTCTGCCTGAGGATGTCCAGCGTGATCTGGTTCATTCTATCAAAGGTTTGGAAAATGCAGAGATGATGCGTACAGGTTATGCTATTGAGTATGACATGGTCTTGCCTCATCAGTTGCGTGCAACTCTAGAGACCAAGAAAATCTCTGGGCTTTTCACTGCTGGTCAGACAAATGGAACGTCAGGTTACGAAGAAGCAGCAGGCCAAGGGATTATCGCTGGTATCAATGCGGCTCTGAAAATCCAAGGCAAGCCTGAGTTGATTTTGAAGCGAAGCGACGGTTATATCGGGGTGATGATTGATGACTTGGTGACCAAGGGTACTATTGAACCTTACCGTCTGTTAACTAGTCGTGCAGAATACCGTCTCATTCTCCGTCATGACAATGCCGATATGCGTTTGACAGAGATGGGACGCGAGATTGGCCTTGTGGATGATGAACGTTGGGCTCGTTTTGAAATCAAGAAAAATCAATTTGACAATGAGATGAAGCGTTTGGATAGCATCAAACTCAAGCCAGTCAAGGAAACCAATGCTAAGGTTGAAGCAATGGGCTTCAAACCATTGACAGATGCAGTCACAGCCAAGGAGTTCCTCCGTCGTCCAGAAGTCTCTTACCAAGATGTGGTAGCCTTCATCGGACCAGCTACAGAGGACTTGGATGACAAGATTATCGAATTGATTGAAACAGAAATCAAGTACGAAGGCTATATCTCAAAAGCCATGGATCAGGTTGCCAAGATGAAACGCATGGAAGAAAAACGCATTCCAGTTAATATCGACTGGGATGACATTGACTCTATCGCAACCGAAGCCCGTCAGAAGTTCAAACTCATCAATCCCGAAACCATCGGACAAGCTAGCCGTATTTCGGGAGTAAACCCAGCAGATATTTCTATTTTGATGGTGTATCTGGAAGGTAAAAATCGTAGTATTTCAAAAAATTTAGAAAAAAAGGCTGACTAAAGACAAAATGCTGAATTCTCTTTTAGGGAATTCAGTTTTTTTAATAGATTGCTTCTCTTTTTTTCGAATAAAGAGAAAAGGAGAAGAGATGATAACAGTAGAAGAAAAAAATTTTTTAGAAGCCTATAAAAAGGCATCTTATCACCGTTTTTATGAGATTGAACGCTTCGCTAGTCTCTATAAAAAGCTGAATAAATGTCCTCAGCAGGCTGACAAGAACTAGACTTTTTGATATACTAGAACAAATCAAAATCTAGGAGAGAATGAATGAACGTATATGGCAGATTAGAAGACGAACCAACTCCAACTTGGACTGGAAATCAAGAAAATTCAGCTGGGGGAGAGGAGCGAGAAGAGTTTGAAACACGACAATCTGCTCGCTTACCATTGTTTAAAATCTTAATTTGGAGCACTTTAGCGGTACTTGTATCTGTAGTTCTTCCTTTTGTGCTAGGATTGACCAGTCCAGAGCAGGCTCAGGATTTCTATATTGGATGGGCAATGCACCAAGGAGGAGAAATCTACACAGACTATTTTGGAACGAGTGGTCTTCTCTATTACTTTTTACAGTATCTAGCTAAAGGTAGCCTTTTATTTGCGGCCTTTAATTGGCTTGCTTTAGTGGGCGCTGGAATTTTTCTTTTTCGTTCAACCTATGACTTGACGAAAGAGGACGAGCAGTCGCGACAAGTGTTGACGATTTTTTACCTTCTTGCTGGAGTTCTTAGCTTTGGTGGTGGCTATGCCACAATTCTTGCCCTTCCATTCTTATTCTACGCCCTAAAATTAGTCACAACCTATTTTGCAGAATCTAATCATGACAAAGGTTTCTTGCGTATCGGGATGAGTTTGGCTCTAGCATTTTTCTTCGCCCCTCTAGTCACAACTTTATATGCTCTGGTCTTATTTTTTGCTTTGTTAGCCTTTAATATTGGGCGTGGTTACTGGGCTCGCGGCTTTTATCAATTTCTTGCGGTTGGTCTAGGATTTTCACTCTTCTTTTATCCAATCGGTTACTATACGGCTTATAATGGGAGTTTTGGGAGTGCTATTAGTCAAATTCTCTATCCAATTGATAGTTTGAATTTTATGTCCAACCCTGGTCTGCTAGATAATCTCCTCTTTTATGGATTATTGGCAATCGGTCTTGGAGGATTGACCCTGGTGTTTGCAGGCTTTTTCCAGTCTAAACCAAGCAAGCAATATGTCTTATCTATATTTGCTGCGCTTGCTCTTGTACTATCACTAGGCTTGGAAATTTTCTCTACTGAACCGATCCATGGAAGTCGTCTAGCTGAGTTGCTTCCTTTCATGTCCATTTTGTTGTTGACTCGAATTCGTGCCAATGATGCAGAGGGAGTGAGTCGTCGTAGAAGATATAGCGAAGCTCCTTCAGTATGGGCAATCTTCCTCAAAGGAAATGCTTACCTGCCTATCTTGGCCTTTGCTTACCTATTCTTGGCACCTTTAGTAGCGCGCTATGTCCTTCACCCAGAACAATATCAAGAACGTGCTCGTATCGAAACTATTGTCAAGGGGCAAACGCAAGCAACAGACAGCATTTATGTATGGGACAATTCGGCTAGTGTTTATCAGGCTAGCGAACGATTAGCAGCTAGTCAGTTACTAACACCGAAATTACATACAGCTTTATCAGAAAATCGTACTAAACTTGTCAATGATCTACGTGATAACCAACCTAAAGTGATTGTGGTCAATACAAAAACAGCTCTCTGGACGGAAGTAGAACAGCTTCTGGCAGAAAGTTATCAACCAGTTCAAAGTGAATTCAAAGACTTTAAACTTTACAAATTAAAATAACAAAAAATCAATATCTTGTGGAATTTTAAAAATTTTATGATTTTTAACACAAGATATTGATTTTTATTTTTAGAGTGGTATAATACTGAATATAAACTATTCAATAATATTTTAGAAAAGAGCATGGATATGATTGTATTAGAAGAAAAGCTTGCAACCGTTCCCACCTTGTTCGTTGAAAAACGAGATGGTAGACGCGTCATTTTTGATGTAGATAAGATTGATAAAGCCTTACACAAGGCTGCAGAAAAAGTCATGGATGTAACCCCCTTGGTAGAAAAGCGTCTTAATACTCTAATTGAACGTATTGTAGAAGAGATTCATAGTCGCTTTCCTCAAGGTGTAAAAATTTATGAAATCCAAAACATCGTAGAACATGAGTTATTGGAAGCTAAAGAATATGCCTTGGCAGAGGAATATATCACTTATCGAACTCAAAGGGATTTTGAGCGCTCAAAAGCAACAGATATCAATTTCAGTATCCATAAACTTCTCAACAAAGACCAGGCAGTTGTCAATGAGAATGCTAATAAAGATAGTGATGTTTTTAATACCCAGCGTGATTTGACGGCGGGGATTGTTGGGAAATCAATCGGTCTTCAAATGCTTCCTAAGCACGTAGCTAATGCCCACCAAAAAGGGGATATCCACTATCACGACTTGGATTACAGCCCTTACACCCCGATGACCAACTGCTGTTTGATTGATTTCAAGGGCATGTTGGAAAATGGTTTTAAGATTGGGAATGCTGAGGTAGAGAGTCCTAAGTCTATTCAGACTGCGACTGCTCAGATTTCACAAATCATCGCTAACGTTGCATCAAGTCAGTATGGAGGCTGTTCAGCAGACCGTATCGATGAGGTCTTGGCTCCATATGCAGAGAAAAATTACCAAAAACACCTCAAAGATGCAGAGGAATGGGTTCTACCTGATAAACGCGAAGAATATGCTTGGAAGAAAACCCAAAAAGACATCTATGATGCCATGCAATCTCTAGAGTATGAAATCAATACCCTCTTCACTTCAAACGGTCAAACACCCTTTACTTCTCTTGGTTTCGGTCTAGGAACCAATCGTTTTGAACGCGAAATTCAAAAGGCAATCCTGAACATTCGTATCAAAGGTCTTGGTTCAGAACACCGTACAGCTATCTTCCCTAAATTGATCTTCACTCTTAAAAGAGGACTTAATCTGGAGGAAGGTTCTCCTAACTACGATATCAAGCAGTTAGCGCTCGAATGCGCAACTAAACGGATGTACCCAGATGTCTTGTCTTACGATAAGATTATCGAATTGACAGGTTCCTTCAAGGTTCCGATGGGATGCCGTTCATTCCTTCAAGGATGGAAGGATGAAAATGGAGTTGAAGTTAACTCTGGCCGTATGAATCTAGGGGTGGTGACAGTCAATCTCCCTCGTATCGCTCTTGAGTCTGAGGGCGACCTGAACAAGTTCTGGGAAATTTTCAATGAGCGCATGAACATTGCTGAAGATGCTCTAGTTTATCGTGTGGAAAGAACCAAGGAAGCTACTCCAGCTAATGCACCAATTCTTTATCAATATGGTGCCTTCGGACGTCGTCTTGGTAAAGAAGAAAGTGTTGACGAGCTCTTTAAGAACCGTCGTGCTACTGTTTCGCTTGGCTACATTGGACTTTATGAAGTAGCGACAGTATTCTTTGGCAACAATTGGGAAACCAATCCAGAAGCTAAAGAATTCACCCTTGATATCATTCGAGATATGAAACATCGAGTGGAAGAGTGGTCAGACCAATATGGGTATCACTTCTCTATTTATTCAACACCATCTGAAAGTCTGACAGACCGCTTCTGCCGCTTGGATACAGAGAAATTTGGCTCTATTCCAGACATTACTGATAAAGAATACTACACAAATTCCTTCCACTATGATGTGCGTAAAAATCCAACTCCTTTTGAAAAACTAGATTTTGAAAAGGTTTATCCAGAAGCGGGTGCTTCAGGTGGCTTCATCCACTACTGTGAGTATCCAGTTCTTCAACAAAATCCAAAGGCCTTGGAAGCTGTTTGGGATTATGCTTATGACCGTGTAGGTTATCTCGGAACCAATACTCCAATTGACCGCTGTTACAAGTGTGATTTTGAAGGGGATTTTGAACCTACCGAGAGAGGCTTTGCTTGTCCCAACTGTGGCAATAGTGATCCAAAAACAGTAGACGTTGTTAAACGGACCTGTGGCTATCTTGGAAATCCGCAAGCGCGTCCGATGGTGAATGGTCGTCACAAGGAAATTGCTGCGCGTGTCAAACACATGAACGGTTCAACCATTAAAACAGCAGGGCATGAAGTAAGAAATTAGAAAGAGATATAATGGGAAAATATCAATTAGACGATAAGGGCAAGGCCTTGGTTCAAAGATTCCACGAAAAACATTCAAAGGGTGGAGTCAATAAAAAAGACCGAGTGGCTAGCCTAAGAGAGCAATTTTTAAATAAGAATAAGAAAAAGTGAGAGTCCGCTCTCGCTTTTCTCTTAGTTGGAGGTAAAGATGATATTACGCAGACCAAGATTGGCAGATAAGGAAGCTGTTGTAGATATGATAGAGGAGTTTGAAGAGACCCAA
This sequence comes from Streptococcaceae bacterium AM104-57, assembly GCA_027659245.1. Lineage (GTDB taxonomy): Bacteria > Bacillota > Bacilli > Lactobacillales > Streptococcaceae > Streptococcus. The sequence continues at coordinate 42,778 of JAQDPW010000013.1, read as the reverse complement.
TCGACCCACAATGGCGGATTTTGGGATATTGAGAATTTCTCTTACGAGGACTGGCTAGAAACTGGCCGAAATAAAGAAATGGGAATAGGATTGCTGGAAAATCGCGTTCCATCAATTCAGTTCGTTTTGTTTGATGAATCAGGCCGTGCTTTAGGTTTTTTGAATCTACGGCTGAGACTAAATGAGGGCTTGCTGAATCATGCTGGCCATATTGGCTATTCTATCCGCCCTTCCGAAAGAGGTAAGGGTTATGCGAAAGAATCCCTCCGACAAGGTCTACAAGTGGCTAAAGAAAAGAACATCCATCGTGCTCTGGTGACTTGTAGCGCAGAAAATCCAGCAAGCCGAGCTGTTATCTTAGCTAATGGTGGAGAGTTGGAGGATGTTCGAAATGGAACGGAGCGCTACTGGATAGAGTTGGAGTAGAAAGCATGACATGGAATACACCAAAACCAGGCGAGTGGAAGAGTGAGGAGCTTAGTCAAGGGCGTATCATTGACTATAAGGCTTTTAACTTTGTGGATGGAGAAGGGGTGCGCAATTCTCTCTATGTAGCCGGCTGCATGTTTCATTGTGAGGGCTGTTACAATGTAGCGACCTGGTCTTTCAATGCAGGAATTCCTTATACACAAGAATTGGAAGAACAGATTATGGCAGACTTAGCCCAGCCCTATGTTCAAGGATTGACCTTGCTAGGAGGAGAGCCATTCCTCAATACAGGTATTCTTTTGCCCCTTGTAAAACGCATTCGAAAGGAATTGCCAGAAAAAGACATCTGGTCTTGGACAGGCTACACCTGGGAAGAAATGATGTTGGAGACGCCTGATAAACTAGAACTTTTATCCCTGATTGATATCCTGGTAGATGGTCGCTATGATAAAAGTAAGCGTAATCTCATGCTTCAGTTCCGTGGCTCTTCCAACCAACGGATTATCGATGTGCAAAAATCTCTTAAAAGCGGGGAAGTCATTATTTGGGAAAAGCTTAACGATGGGAAAGAAAGCTATGAACAGGTGAAGAGAGAGTGAAGAAAAGAGAGTTAATAGAAAGACTAGCATCAGAAATAGAGTCGGGAAAAGTAAAAACGCTAGGTATCTACGGTCACGGAGCTTCAGGGAAATCAACTTTTGCCCAAGACGTATACCAAGTACTGGATGCTGAAAAGGTAAATTTACTAGAAACAGATCCCTATATCACATCTGAACGTCATCTGGTAGTACCAAAGCAAGCGCCAGACCAAAAGGTGACAGCCTGTTTGCCAGTAGCGCATGAACTGGCAAGTTTGCAGAGAGATATCTTAGCCTTGCAGGCGGGTATGGATGTCTTGACAATCGAAGAACCTTGGAAGGCTAGTGAGGTCTTATCGGGAGCAAAACCAATTCTGATAGTCGAAGGGATGTCTGTGGGTTTTCTACCCAAGGAACTTTTTGATAAAACAATTTGTTTCTACACAGATGAGGAGACCGAATTAAAGAGGCGACTAGCTCGAGATACGACTGTGAGAAATGGCGATGCATCCATTATATTGGCTAGTCAGCAGATGAGACGAGAGCAGTATCTACAATACTATAAAGAAACCGAGTCAAGAGCTGATATCTTGGTAGATCAATCAGATAATAAATTTCAAATTAAAACTAACATTATATAGAAGAAAAGTCAGATAATTCAGCACTTAAATATGCAAATTTATTAAAATGGAATAAGAAAACAGTTTCATCTAAAAAAATAAAAAAATCTTGTCAAATCCCTTGCAATCGCAGGGGCTTTGTGTTATTCTATTATGGTGCTGTAAATTACAGCCTTAGCTTTGATGCAAGAGGTTGCGACACGCTCGGTTGCATTGCCACGCAACGCGCGTCGGTTTTCTTGTGGAGCTAGCCTATTATCTTAAATAGACGAAAAGGAGAAAAAGATGGCAAACAAAAAAATCCGTATCCGTTTGAAAGCTTACGAACACCGTACGCTTGACACAGCGGCTGCAAAAATCGTAGAATCAGCTACTCGTACAGGTGCACAAGTTGCGGGTCCAATCCCACTTCCAACTGAGCGTAGCCTCTACACAATCATTCGTGCGACTCACAAATACAAAGACTCTCGCGAACAATTTGAAATGCGTACACACAAACGTTTGATCGATATCGTTAACCCAACTCAAAAAACAGTTGACGCTTTGATGAAATTGGATCTTCCAAGTGGTGTAAACGTAGAAATCAAACTTTAATCTAAAATATAAAAGAGCAGAAGCTGGTGTTTCAATTGAATTGAACACGGGCTAAACTCGGTGTGAAAAAGATAAACTTCCTAGTGTCTACAAGACACTGCGTTAGCTTCCTATTTTCACTTTGAGTTTGACGCCCTTTGTATCTTAGACTTGAGCATAAAAAACGCTCGTTAAAAACTTTTTGAATAAAAAATATAGAAAAGGAACTATTTTCTCATGACAAAAGGAATCTTAGGGAAAAAAGTGGGAATGACTCAAATCTTCACTGAAGCTGGCGAATTGATCCCTGTAACAGTTATTGAAGCAACTCCAAACGTTGTTCTTCAAGTTAAAACTGTTGAAACAGATGGATACAACGCTATCCAAGTTGGTTTCGATGACAAACGCGAAGTATTGAGCAACAAACCTGCTAAAGGACATGTAGCAAAAGCTAACACGGCTCCTAAGCGCTTCATTCGTGAATTCAAAAACGTTGAAGGCTTGGAAGTTGGTGCTGAAATCACAGTTGAAACTTTCGCAGCTGGAGATGTTGTTGACGTAACTGGTACTTCTAAAGGTAAAGGTTTCCAAGGTGTTATCAAACGCCACGGACAATCACGTGGACCTATGGCTCACGGTTCTCGTTACCACCGTCGTCCAGGTTCTATGGGACCTGTTGCACCTAACCGCGTATTCAAAGGTAAAAACCTTGCAGGACGTATGGGTGGCGACCGTGTAACAATTCAAAACCTTGAAGTTGTACAAGTTGTTCCGGAAAAGAACGTTATCCTTATCAAAGGTAACGTACCAGGTGCTAAGAAATCTCTTATCACTATCAAATCAGCAGTTAAAGCTGGTAAATAATAAGGAAAGGGGAATACAGTCAAAATGGCAAATGTAACATTATTCGACCAAACTGGTAAACAAGCGGGCGAAGTTGTTCTTAACGATGCAATCTTTGGTATCGAACCAAACCAATCTGTTGTGTTTGATGTCATCATCAGCCAACGTGCTAGTCTTCGTCAAGGAACTCACGCTGTTAAAAACCGTTCAGCCGTTTCAGGTGGCGGACGCAAACCATGGCGTCAAAAAGGAACTGGACGTGCTCGTCAAGGTTCTATCCGCTCTCCACAATGGCGTGGTGGTGGAATTGTCTTCGGACCAACTCCACGTAGCTATGCGTACAAACTTCCTCAAAAAGTTCGTCGCCTTGCACTAAAATCTGTTTACTCAGAAAAAGTTGCTGAAAACAAATTTGTAGCCGTTGATTCTCTTGAATTTACAGCTCCAAAAACTGCTGAATTTGCAAAAGTTCTTGCAGCTTTGAGCATCGATTCTAAAGTCCTTGTTATTCTTGAAGAAGGAAACGAATTCGCAGCTCTTTCAGCTCGTAACCTTCCAAACGTGAAAGTTGCGACTGCTACAACTGCAAGTGTTCTTGACATCGCAAATAGTGACAAACTTCTTGTTACTCAAGCAGCTATCTCTAAAATCGAGGAGGTTCTTGCATAATGAATTTGTATGATGTTATCAAAAAACCTGTTATCACTGAAAGCTCAATGGCTCAACTTGAAGCAGGAAAATATGTATTTGAAGTTGACACTCGTGCACACAAACTTTTGATCAAGCAAGCTGTTGAAGCTGCTTTTGAAGGTGTTAAAGTTGCAAATGTTAACACAATCAACGTAAAACCTAAAGCTAAACGTGTTGGACGTTACACTGGTTTTACTAACAAAACTAAAAAAGCTATCATCACACTTACAGCTGATTCAAAAGCAATCGAGTTGTTCGCTGCTGAAGCTGAATAATCTAAGGAGGAAATATCGTGGGAATTCGTGTTTATAAACCAACAACAAACGGTCGCCGTAATATGACTTCTTTGGATTTCGCTGAAATCACAACAAGCACACCTGAGAAATCTTTGCTTGTTGCTTTGAAGAAACAGGCTGGTCGTAACAACAACGGTCGCATCACTGTTCGTCACCACGGTGGTGGACACAAACGTTTCTACCGTTTGGTTGACTTCAAACGTAACAAAGATAACGTTGAAGCAGTTGTTAAAACTATCGAGTACGATCCAAACCGTTCTGCAAACATCGCTCTTGTACACTACACTGACGGTGTGAAAGCATACATCATCGCTCCAAAAGGTCTTGAAGTTGGTCAACGTATTGTTTCAGGTCCTGAAGCTGATATCAAAGTAGGTAACGCTCTTCCACTTGCTAACATCCCAGTTGGTACTTTGGTTCACAACATTGAGTTGAAACCAGGTCGTGGTGGTGAATTGGTTCGTGCTGCTGGAGCTTCTGCTCAAGTATTGGGTCAAGAAGGTAAATATGTTCTTGTTCGTCTTCAATCAGGCGAAGTTCGTATGATTCTTGGAACTTGTCGTGCAACAGTTGGTGTTGTCGGAAACGAACAACATGGACTTGTTAACCTTGGTAAAGCAGGACGCAGCCGTTGGAAAGGTATCCGCCCAACAGTTCGTGGTTCTGTAATGAACCCTAACGATCACCCACACGGTGGTGGTGAAGGTAAAGCACCAGTTGGTCGTAAAGCACCATCAACTCCATGGGGCAAACCTGCTCTTGGTCTTAAAACTCGTAACAAGAAAGCGAAATCTGACAAACTTATCGTTCGTCGTCGCAACGAGAAATAATATTAAACTAGTCGCTTAAGCAACTAGTAAATCCGCCAGCTCGGTAGCGCTCCTATGGAGCGCAAGCCGCTGTGGTACAACATTTAAAGGAGAAAATATAAAAATGGGACGCAGTCTTAAAAAAGGACCTTTCGTCGATGAGCATTTGATGAAAAAAGTTGAAGCTCAAGCTAACGACGAAAAGAAAAAAGTTATTAAAACTTGGTCACGTCGTTCAACGATCTTCCCAAGTTTCATTGGTTACACTATTGCAGTTTATGACGGACGTAAACACGTACCTGTTTACATCCAAGAAGACATGGTAGGTCACAAACTTGGTGAATTTGCACCAACTCGTACTTACAAAGGTCACGCTGCAGACGACAAGAAAACACGTAGAAAATAAGGAGAACATAAATGGCAGAAATTACTTCAGCTAAAGCAATGGCTCGTACAGTACGTGTTTCACCTCGTAAATCACGTCTTGTTCTTGATAACATCCGTGGTAAAAGCGTAGCCGATGCAATCGCAATTTTGACATTCACTCCAAACAAAGCTGCTGAAATCATCTTGAAAGTTTTGAACTCAGCTGTAGCTAACGCTGAAAACAACTTTGGTTTGGATAAAGCTAACTTGGTAGTATCTGAAGCATTCGCAAACGAAGGACCAACTATGAAACGTTTCCGTCCACGTGCGAAAGGTTCAGCTTCACCAATCAACAAACGTACAGCTCACATCACTGTAGCTGTTGCAGAAAAATAAGGAGGTAAAATCGTGGGTCAAAAAGTACATCCAATTGGTATGCGTGTCGGCATCATCCGTGATTGGGATGCCAAATGGTATGCTGAAAAAGAATACGCGGATTACCTTCATGAAGATCTTGCAATCCGTAAATTCGTTCAAAAAGAACTTGCTGACGCAGCAGTTTCAACTATTGAAATCGAACGCGCAGTAAACAAAGTTAACGTTTCACTTCACACTGCTAAACCAGGTATGGTTATCGGTAAAGGTGGTGCAAACGTTGATGCACTCCGTGCAAAACTTAACAAATTGACTGGAAAACAAGTACACATCAACATCATCGAAATCAAACAACCTGATTTGGATGCTCACCTTGTAGGTGAAGGTATTGCTCGTCAATTGGAGCAACGTGTTGCTTTCCGTCGTGCACAAAAACAAGCAATCCAACGTGCAATGCGTGCTGGAGCTAAAGGAATCAAAACTCAAGTATCAGGTCGTTTGAACGGTGCAGATATCGCCCGTGCTGAAGGATACTCTGAAGGAACTGTTCCACTTCACACACTTCGTGCAGATATCGATTACGCTTGGGAAGAAGCAGATACTACATACGGTAAACTTGGTGTTAAAGTATGGATCTACCGTGGTGAAGTTCTTCCAGCTCGCAAAAACACTAAAGGAGGTAAATAACCAATGTTAGTACCTAAACGTGTTAAACACCGTCGTGAATTCCGTGGAAAAATGCGCGGTGAAGCAAAAGGTGGAAAAGAAGTAGCATTCGGTGAATACGGTCTTCAAGCTACAACTAGCCACTGGATCACTAACCGCCAAATCGAAGCTGCTCGTATCGCCATGACTCGTTACATGAAACGTGGTGGTAAAGTTTGGATTAAAATCTTCCCACACAAATCATACACTGCTAAAGCTATCGGTGTGCGTATGGGATCTGGTAAAGGGGCACCTGAAGGTTGGGTAGCACCAGTTAAACGTGGTAAAGTGATGTTCGAAATCGCTGGTGTATCTGAAGAGATCGCTCGCGAAGCGCTTCGTCTTGCAAGCCACAAATTGCCAGTTAAATGTAAATTCGTAAAACGTGAAGCAGAATAAGGAGAAGGCATGAAACTTAATGAAGTAAAAGAATTTGTTAAAGAACTTCGTGGTCTTTCTCAAGAAGAACTCGCGAAGCGCGAAAACGAATTGAAAAAAGAATTGTTTGAACTTCGTTTCCAAGCTGCTACTGGTCAATTAGAACAAACAGCTCGCTTGAAAGAAGTTAAAAAACAAATCGCTCGTATCAAAACAGTTCAATCTGAAGCGAAATAATAGACTAGGGAAGGAGAAATTTCAATGGAACGCAATAATCGTAAAGTTCTTGTTGGACGTGTTGTATCTGACAAAATGGACAAGACAATCACAGTTGTAGTTGAAACAAAACGTAACCACCCAGTCTATGGTAAACGTATTAACTACTCTAAAAAATACAAAGCACATGATGAAAACAATGTTGCCAAAGAAGGCGATATCGTACGTATCATGGAAACTCGTCCGCTTTCAGCTACAAAACGTTTCCGTCTTGTAGAAGTTGTTGAAGAAGCGGTTATCATCTAATCAAACCTGAAAGGAGAAAACTGAAATGATTCAAACAGAAACTCGTTTGAAAGTCGCAGACAACAGCGGTGCACGCGAAATCTTGACTATCAAAGTTCTTGGTGGTTCTAAACGTAAATTTGCGAACATCGGTGATGTTATTGTGGCATCTGTAAAACAAGCTACTCCTGGTGGTGCGGTTAAAAAAGGTGACGTTGTTAAAGCAGTTATCGTTCGTACTAAATCAGGTGCTCGTCGTGCTGATGGTTCATACATCAAATTTGACGAAAACGCAGCAGTTATCATCCGTGAAGACAAAACTCCTCGCGGAACACGTATCTTTGGCCCAGTTGCACGTGAATTACGTGAAGGTGGTTTCATGAAGATCGTGTCACTTGCTCCAGAAGTACTTTAATTGATTGCTCAAAGAAAATTAAAACAAGTCTAGGAAGTAAGACGAAAGCATAACTTAAGTTAGGTGAGTTGAAACTGACGAAGGATTGCTTTGATTTTCACAGAGCAAAAACAAACAAACACAGTCCCCTGGCCTAGCCAGGGTGCCCATTGGGCGTAAGAATAAAAGGAGAAAAAAATGTTTGTAAAAAAAGGCGACAAAGTTCGCGTAATCGCTGGTAAAGATAAGGGAACAGAAGCTGTTGTCCTTACTGCCCTTCCAAAAGTAAACAAAGTTATCGTTGAAGGTGTTAACATCGTTAAGAAACACCAACGTCCAACTAACGAGCTTCCTCAAGGTGGTATCATCGAGAAAGAAGCAGCTATCCACGTATCAAACGTTCAAGTTTTGGACAAAAATGGTGTAGCTGGTCGTGTTGGTTACAAATTTGTAGACGGTAAAAAAGTTCGCTACAACAAAAAATCAGGCGAAGTGCTTGATTAATCACGAAGGAAAGGAGAAGTATAATGGCAAATCGTTTAAAAGAAAAATATCTTAATGAAGTAGTTCCTGCTTTGACAGAACAATTCAACTACTCATCAGTGATGGCTGTGCCTAAAGTAGATAAGATCGTTTTGAACATGGGTGTTGGTGAAGCTGTATCAAACGCTAAAAGCCTTGAAAAAGCTGCTGAAGAATTGGCACTTATCTCAGGTCAAAAACCACTTATCACTAAAGCTAAAAAATCAATCGCCGGCTTCCGTCTTCGTGAAGGTGTTGCGATCGGTGCAAAAGTTACCCTTCGTGGTGAACGTATGTACGAATTCTTGGACAAATTGGTTTCAGTTTCACTTCCACGTGTACGTGACTTCCACGGTGTTCCAACAAAATCATTTGATGGACGTGGAAACTACACACTTGGTGTGAAAGAACAATTGATCTTCCCAGAAATCAACTTTGATGACGTTGACAAAACTCGTGGTCTTGACATCGTTATCGTAACAACTGCTAACACTGACGAAGAGTCACGTGCATTGCTTACAGGCCTTGGAATGCCTTTTGCAAAATAATATAGGAGGTAAATCTAATGGCTAAAAAATCAATGATTGCTAAGAACAAACGTCCAGCGAAGTTCTCTACTCAAGCTTATACTCGTTGTGAAAAATGTGGTCGTCCACATTCAGTTTACCGCAAATTTAAACTTTGCCGTGTTTGCTTCCGTGAATTAGCATATAAAGGTCAAATCCCTGGTGTAACAAAAGCATCTTGGTAATTTAAGATATCAAGGGCGTCAAAACTCCAAGTGAAAATAGGAAACTTGGCGAAGAAACTTTTGTTTCTAGAAAAGTTTATCTTTTTCACACAGAGTTTAGCCCGAGTTCAGTTTGGCTAGCCAATTTGAACACGAGCTACAGCTTTGGCAAAAAAGACCAATTTACTTTGGAGCATGGCTCCAACATTAAATTGCCTATTTTTGCTCTTGCTGTTACGCTCTCTGTATCATGTATTAACTAGCAAGTGCAACTTGCAAACTACTAGTAAGAGGAGAAAAACAAAATGGTTATGACTGACCCAATCGCAGACTTCCTAACTCGTATTCGTAACGCTAACCAAGCAAAACACGAAGTACTTGAAGTACCTGCATCAAACATCAAAAAAGGGATTGCTGAAATCCTTAAACGCGAAGGTTTTGTTAAGAACGTAGAAATCATCGAAGATGACAAACAAGGCATCATCCGTGTATTCCTTAAATACGGACCAAACGGTGAAAAAGTTATCACTAACTTGAAACGTGTTTCTAAACCAGGACTTCGTGTCTACAAAAAACGTGAAGATCTTCCAAAAGTCCTTAACGGACTTGGAATTGCTATCCTTTCAACTTCAGAAGGTTTGCTTACTGATAAAGAAGCTCGCCAAAAGAATGTTGGTGGTGAGGTTATCGCTTACGTTTGGTAATATTTAGCTCCCAATTTCTTTGTGACTCGTCGTTATCGTCTCTTGCCTAACCCAAAGTTATGCCTGTGAGACGATGCCTAGATTCACTTTAAAATTGAAACCTAAATGTTCCTTTAAATCGAGAAATCGATTTAACCCCCGTGAAAACTGGCCATCACGGCCTGACAATCTAACAGGAGAAAATAAACATGTCACGTATTGGTAATAAAGTTATCGTGTTGCCTGCTGGTGTTGAAATCACTAACAATGACAACGTTGTAACTGTAAAAGGACCTAAAGGAGAACTTACTCGTGAGTTCTCAAAAGATATTGAAATTCGTGTGGAAGGTACTGAAGTAACCCTTCACCGTCCAAACGATTCAAAAGAAATGAAAACTATCCACGGAACTACTCGTGCACTTTTGAACAACATGGTTATTGGTGTATCAGAAGGATTCAAGAAACAACTTGAAATGCGTGGGGTTGGTTACCGTGCTCAACTTCAAGGAAACAAACTTGTTTTGGCTGTTGGTAAATCACATCCAGATGAAGTTGAAGCTCCAGCAGGAATTACTTTTGAACTCCCAAACCCAACAACAATCGTTGTTAGCGGAATTTCAAAAGAAGTAGTTGGTCAAACAGCTGCTTACGTACGTAGCCTTCGTTCACCAGAACCATACAAAGGTAAAGGTATCCGTTACGTTGGCGAATATGTTCGTCTTAAAGAAGGTAAAACAGGTAAATAATATTGAGTGGTTGATTTTCAGCCACCAATATCATTTCCAACTTTGTGCATAGCACACGATTTAAAATTAAAGAGGTGAAAACTGTGATTTCAAAACCAGATAAAAACAAACTCCGCCAAAAACGCCATCGTCGCGTTCGCGGAAAACTCTCTGGAACTGCTGATCGCCCACGTTTGAACGTATTCCGTTCTAATACAGGCATCTACGCTCAAGTTATTGATGACGTAGCGGGTGTAACGCTCGCAAGTGCTTCAACTCTTGACAAAGAAGTTTCAAAAGGAACAAAAACTGAACAAGCCGTTGCTGTCGGTAAACTCGTTGCAGAACGTGCAAACGCTAAAGGTATTTCAGAAGTGGTGTTCGACCGCGGTGGATATCTATATCACGGACGTGTGAAAGCTTTGGCTGATGCAGCTCGTGAAAACGGATTGAAATTCTAATAGGAGGACACTAGAAAATGGCATTTAAAGACAATGCAGTAGAACTTGAAGAACGCGTAGTTGCTGTTAACCGTGTTACAAAAGTTGTTAAAGGTGGACGTCGTCTTCGTTTCGCAGCTCTTGTAGTTGTTGGTGACCGCAATGGTCGTGTAGGATTTGGTACTGGTAAAGCTCAAGAAGTTCCAGAAGCAATCCGCAAAGCAGTAGAAGATGCTAAGAAAAACTTGATCGAAGTTCCTATGGTTGGAACAACAATCCCACATGAAGTTCTTTCAGAATTCGGTGGAGCTAAAGTATTGTTGAAACCAGCTGTAGAAGGTTCTGGAGTTGCCGCAGGTGGTGCAGTTCGTGCCGTTGTGGAATTGGCAGGTGTGGCAGATATTACATCTAAATCACTTGGCTCTAACACTCCAATCAACATTGTTCGTGCAACTGTTGAAGGTTTGAAACAATTGAAACGCGCTGAAGAAGTTGCTGCCCTTCGTGGTATTTCAGTTTCTGATTTGGCATAAGAAAGGGGATAAAATGGCTCAAATTAAAATTACTTTGACTAAGTCTCCAATCGGACGCATTCCATCACAACGTAAAACTGTTGTAGCACTTGGACTTGGCAAATTGAACAGCTCTGTTATTAAAGAAGATAACGCTGCTATCCGTGGTATGATCACAGCAGTATCTCACTTGGTAACAGTTGAAGAAGTAAACTAATGAATTTTTAGGGGATGTGCACTATACCATCCCCTAAAACTAGATATAGTCATCTTTGATGATAAAGGTATAGGCGAGTTGATAGGAGAGACAACCTTTTCTCTCTTATCGGCGCTAGCATTTTACAAAAGAGGAGAAAATATATAATGAAACTTCATGAATTGAAACCTGCAGAAGGTTCTCGTAAAAATCGTAACCGTGTAGGTCGTGGTACTTCATCAGGTAACGGTAAAACATCTGGTCGTGGTCAAAAAGGTCAAAAAGCTCGTAGCGGTGGCGGAGTTCGCCTTGGTTTTGAAGGTGGACAAACTCCATTGTTCCGTCGTCTTCCAAAACGTGGATTCACTAACATCAACGCTAAAGAATACGCAATTGTTAACCTTGACCAATTGAACGTCTTTGAAGATGGTGCAGAAGTAACTCCAGTTGTTCTTATCGAAGCAGGAATTGTTAAAGCTGAAAAATCAGGTATCAAAATCCTTGGTAACGGTGAGTTGACTAAGAAATTGACTGTGAAAGCAGCTAAATTCTCTAAATCAGCTGAAGAAGCTATCACTGCTAAAGGTGGTTCAGTAGAAGTCATCTAAGAGAGGTGACCTATGTTTTTTAAATTATTAAGAGAAGCTCTTAAAGTCAAGCAGGTTCGATCAAAAATTCTTTTTACAATTTTTATCGTTTTGGTCTTCCGTATCGGGACTAGTATTACAGTTCCATGGGTCAATGCCAACAGCTTGAATGCTTTGAGTGGTCTATCTTTTCTAAATATGTTAAGTTTGGTGTCTGGTAATGCCATGAAAAACTTCTCAGTTTTTGCACTTGGTGTTAGTCCATACATTACCGCTTCTATCGTTGTCCAGCTCTTACAAATGGATTTATTACCAAAGTTTGTGGAATGGGGCAAACAAGGGGAAGTTGGTCGTAGAAAATTGAATCAAGCAACTCGTTACATTGCCCTTGTACTTGCATTCGTGCAATCTATCGGAATTACAGCTGGTTTTAATGCTTTATCTGGAGCCAAACTTTTGACTGTTCCTCTAACACCACAAGTTTTCCTTGTGATTGGAGGGATCCTAACAGCAGGTAGTATGATTGTTACTTGGTTGGGTGAACAGATTACTGATAAGGGATATGGGAATGGTGTTTCTATGATCATCTTTGCAGGGATTGTTGCTTCAATTCCTGATATGATCAAGGGTATTTATGTTGACTATTTTGTCAATGTACCAAGTGACCGCTTGACTTCATCCCTCATTTTTGTTGCTATCTTAATTGTAGCAGTCTTATTGATTGTTTACTTTACAACTTATGTTCAACAAGCTGAATATAAGATACCAATTCAGTATACTAAGGTAGCACAAGGAGCACCATCAAGTTCCTATCTTCCATTGAAGATTAACCCTGCAGGAGTTATTCCAGTTATCTTTGCTAGCTCAATTACAGCAGCACCAGCGGCAATTTTACAATTTGTAAGTGCATCTGGTCTTGATTGGGCCTGGGTTCGTACAGCTCAGGAGTTGTTGTCGACAACAGCGCCAACAGGTATCGCTTTGTACGCTCTGTTGATTATCCTCTTTACATTCTTCTATACATTTGTACAGATTAATCCTGAGAAAGCAGCAGAGAATTTACAAAAGAGCGGTGCTTACATTCACGGTGTCCGTCCTGGTAAAGGGACAGAAGAATATATGTCAAAACTTCTTCGTCGTCTTGCCACAGTCGGCTCACTCTTCCTTGGTGTGATTTCTATTTTACCGATTGTGGCTAAGGATGTATTTGGTCTTTCAGAAGTCGTTGCTTTTGGGGGTACCAGTCTCTTGATCATTATCTCAACAGGTATTGAAGGAATCAAACAATTGGAAGGTTATCTATTGAAACGTAAATATGTTGGTTTCATGAATACAACAGAATAATTGTAATAGAAAATAAAATTCACTATTGCTCAGAGAGTGGAGTGTAAAAATCAAAGACCTTGTCAGATTTTTTACTCCTCTCTTCTATTTTGTTCTTAAATAGGAGTTGAAATGAATTTTTGCTTCTATTTAAAAACAAAAAAGGAGTTTGAATCATGAATCTTTTGATTATGGGCTTACCTGGTGCAGGTAAGGGTACACAAGCAGCAAAAATTGTTGAACAATTCCATGTTGCTCATATCTCAACAGGTGATATGTTCCGTGCGGCAATGGCTAACCAAACTGAAATGGGTGTCTTAGCTAAGTCTTATATCGACAAAGGCGAGTTAGTTCCAGATGAAGTTACAAACGGAATCGTTAAAGAACGTTTGGCTCAAGATGACATTAAGGAAAAAGGATTCCTCTTAGACGGATTTCCTCGTACAATTGAACAAGCTCACGCTTTGGATCAAATTTTGGTAGACCTCGGTCTTGAACTTGAGGGTGTAATCAATATTGAAGTAGATCCATCATGCCTACTCGAACGATTGAGTGGTCGTATCATTCACCGTGAAACTGGTGAAACTTTCCACAAAGTTTTCAACCCACCAGTTGACTACAAAGAAGAAGACTATTACCAACGTGAAGATGACAAACCAGAGACAGTAAAACGTCGTTTGGATGTCAATATTGCCCAAGGTGAACCGATTATTGCTCACTATCGTGCTAAAGGTTTGGTACATGATATCGAAGGTAATCAAGATATCAATGATGTATTTGCAGATATCGAAAAAGTATTGACAAATTTGAAATAAAAGCGTTTTTCATGCTTGCAAAATGTCTCTACAAATGTTATACTGAATTAGTCTGACTTATAATTGTTGTCTCTGTGTCTAGAGGCATCAAATCGAAATTTATGGAGGTACTTTTGCGTGGCAAAAGACGATGTGATTGAAGTTGAAGGCAAAGTAGTTGATACCATGCCGAATGCAATGTTTACGGTTGAACTTGAAAATGGACATCAGATTTTAGCAACAGTTTCTGGTAAAATTCGTAAAAACTATATTCGTATTTTAGCGGGAGATCGTGTTACTGTCGAAATGAGTCCATATGACTTGACACGTGGACGTATCACTTACCGCTTTAAATAATCGAAAAACTTGGAGGGATAAGAAATGAAAGTAAGACCATCGGTCAAACCAATTTGCGAATACTGTAAAGTAATTCGTCGTAATGGTCGTGTTATGGTAATTTGCCCAGCAAATCCAAAACACAAACAACGTCAAGGATAAGATAGAAAGGAGAAAACATGGCTCGTATTGCTGGAGTTGACATTCCAAATGACAAACGCGTAGTAATTTCATTGACTTATGTGTACGGTATCGGACTTCCAACATCTAAGAAAATCTTGGCAGCTGCTGGAATTTCAGAAGATGTACGTGTTCGCGATCTTACATCAGATCAAGAAGATGCTATCCGTCGTGAAGTGGATGCAATCAAAGTTGAAGGTGACCTTCGTCGTGAAGTTAACTTGAACATCAAACGTTTGATGGAAATCGGTTCATACCGTGGTATCCGTCACCGTCGTGGACTTCCTGTCCGTGGACAAAACACTAAAAACAACGCTCGCACTCGTAAAGGTAAAGCTGTTGCGATTGCTGGTAAGAAAAAATAATATAGGAGGTAAAAGTCTTGGCTAAACCAACACGTAAACGTCGTGTGAAAAAGAATATCGAATCTGGTATTGCTCATATTCACGCTACATTTAATAACACTATTGTTATGATTACTGATGTGCATGGTAATGCAATTGCTTGGTCATCAGCTGGTGCTCTTGGTTTCAAAGGTTCTCGTAAATCTACACCATTCGCTGCTCAAATGGCTTCTGAAGCTGCTGCTAAATCTGCACAAGAACACGGTCTTAAGTCAGTTGAAGTTACTGTAAAAGGTCCAGGTTCTGGTCGTGAGTCAGCTATTCGTGCTCTTGCTGCCGCTGGTCTTGAAGTAACAGCAATTCGCGATGTGACTCCAGTGCCACATAATGGTGCTCGTCCTCCAAAACGTCGCCGTGTATAATCATAACCTTACACTGCTTTTCGTTTAAGAGGGAGTAACTAAATGATCGAGTTTGAAAAACCAAATATAACAAAAATTGATGAAAATAAAGATTATGGCAAGTTTGTAATCGAACCACTTGAACGTGGCTACGGTACAACTCTTGGTAACTCTCTTCGTCGTGTACTTCTAGCTTCTCTACCAGGAGCAGCTGTGACATCTATCAACATTGATGGTGTGTTACATGAGTTTGACACAGTTCCAGGTGTTCGTGAAGACGTGATGCAAATCATTCTGAACATTAAAGGAATTGCAGTGAAATCGTACGTTGAAGACGAAAAAATCATCGAACTAGATGTTGAAGGCCCTGCTGAAGTAACAGCTGGTGACATTTTGACAGATAGCGATATTGAAATTGTAAATCCAGATCATTATCTCTTTACAATCGGTGAAGGTTCTTCTCTAAAAGCGACTATGACTGTTAACAGTGGTCGTGGATATGTACCTGCTGATGAAAATAAAAAAGATAATGCACCAGTTGGGACACTTGCTGTAGATTCTATTTATACACCAGTTACAAAAGTCAACTATCAAGTTGAACCTGCTCGTGTAGGTAGCAATGATGGTTTCGACAAATTAACCCTTGAAATCTTGACTAATGGAACAATTATTCCAGAAGATGCTTTAGGGCTTTCAGCACGTATCTTGACAGAGCATCTTGATTTGTTTACAAATCTTACAGAGATTGCTAAGTCAGCAGAAGTGATGAAAGAAGCTGATACTGAATCGGACGACCGTATCTTGGAACGTACGATTGAGGAACTTGACTTGTCTGTGCGCTCATACAACTGTTTGAAACGTGCCGGTATCAATACTGTGCATGATTTGACAGAAAAATCTGAAGCAGAGATGATGAAAGTAAGAAATCTTGGACGCAAGAGTTTGGAAGAAGTGAAAGTCAAACTCATTGATTTGGGTCTTGGATTAAAAGATAAATAAAGGAGGAATACATGGCTTACCGTAAACTAGGACGCACTAGCTCACAACGTAAAGCAATGCTTCGCGATTTGACAACTGACCTTTTGATTAACGAATCAATCGTGACAACTGAAGCTCGTGCTAAAGAAATCCGTAAAACTGTTGAAAAAATGATTACTCTAGGTAAACGTGGTGATTTGCATGCACGTCGTCAAGCAGCTGCTTTCGTACGTAATGAAATCGCATCTGAAAACTATGATGAAGCAACTGATAAGTACACTTCTACTACAGCACTTCAAAAATTGTTCTCAGAAATCGCACCTCGTTATGCTGAACGTAACGGTGGATACACTCGTATCCTTAAAACTGAACCACGTCGTGGTGATGCAGCGCCAATGGCGATCATCGAATTAGTATAAAATCATCAATTTTGTTGAGTGTTATGATGATGGAGTCTTGTGCTCTTAGTCTAGCTCTGGTCTACCGCTAGGACATAAGTCCTAGCGGGAACACTCATCATAAGATGATAAGGTAGACGCTTGTTTACGAAATTGTTTTTTACTAAAGAACAATTTCGTAAGCAGGCGTTTTTAAGTATTTTAGTAAGAAATATGCTATACTATTGAAAAAGAATCCTGTTTAATGTTCAGGTTTCTTATTTTAAGAAGAATTGGAGTTTGCTTATGAAAGCGATTATAACTGTTGTTGGTAAAGATAAATCTGGAATTGTTGCAGGTGTTTCTGGTAAAATTGCAGAATTGGGTTTGAATATTGATGATATCTCACAAACAGTCTTGGACGAATTCTTTACAATGATGGCTGTGGTATCTAGTGATGAAAAACAAGATTTCACTTATCTTAGAAGTGAATTTGAAACTTTTGGACGGACTTTGAATGTTAAAATTAATATTCAAAGTGCAGCTATTTTTGATGCTATGTACAATATCTAGGAGGGGTCATGGATATTAGACAAGTTACCGAAACAATCGCTATGATTGAGGAGCAGAATTTTGATATTCGGACAATCACTATGGGTATCTCTCTCTTAGACTGTATTGATACAGATATCAATCGTGCTGCGGAGAAAATTTATCAAAAGATTACAACCAAGGCGGCTAATTTAGTGGCTGTTGGAGATGAAATTGCGGCTGAGTTGGGCATTCCCATTGTAAATAAACGTGTGTCCGTAACTCCAATTTCCTTGATCGGTGCTGCTACTGATGCGACGGATTATGTAGTCTTAGCTAAAGCACTGGATAAAGCTGCGAAAGAAATTGGTGTTGACTTCATTGGTGGTTTTTCTGCCTTGGTACAAAAGGGTTACCAAAAAGGTGATGAGATTCTCATCAATTCCATTCCTCGTGCTTTGGCAGAAACAGATAAGGTTTGTTCATCGGTAAATATCGGTTCTACCAAATCGGGTATCAATATGACTGCAGTAGCGGATATGGGGCGTATTATCAAGGAGACAGCTTCTCTGTCTGATATGGGTGCTGCTAAATTAGTTGTATTTGCCAACGCGGTAGAGGACAATCCTTTTATGGCAGGTGCCTTCCATGGAGTAGGTGAAGCAGATGTTATCATTAATGTGGGTGTTTCAGGACCGGGTGTTGTCAAACGTGCCCTAGAAAAGGTTCGTGGTCAGAGTTTTGATGTTGTAGCAGAAACTGTTAAAAAGACAGCCTTCAAGATTACCCGTATTGGTCAATTAGTCGGTCAGATGGCTAGTGAGCGTCTGGGAGTTGATTTTGGAATTGTCGATCTGAGCTTGGCTCCGACTCCAGCAGTGGGTGATTCTGTAGCTCGTGTTCTTGAAGAAATGGGACTAGAAACAGTTGGGACCCATGGAACGACTGCTGCCTTGGCTCTTTTGAACGACCAAGTTAAGAAGGGCGGAGTGATGGCCTGCAACCAAGTTGGTGGTTTATCAGGTGCTTTTATCCCAGTTTCTGAGGACGAGGGGATGATTGCTGCTGTGCAAAATGGCTCCCTTAATTTGGAAAAACTAGAAGCTATGACGGCAATCTGTTCAGTTGGTTTGGATATGATTGCCATTCCTGAGGATACACCTGCAGAAACGATTGCGGCAATGATTGCTGATGAAGCTGCTATCGGGGTCATCAATATGAAAACAACAGCTGTACGTATTATTCCAAAAGGAAAAGAAGGCGATATGATTGAGTTTGGTGGGCTTTTAGGAACAGCGCCAGTCATGAAAGTCAACGGTGCCTCGTCTGTTGATTTTATTGCACGTGGAGGACAAATCCCGGCTCCAATCCATAGTTTTAAAAATTAAAAAGAAGTGGAATCTGTTTAAGTTGGGTTTAAGGATAGACGTGTATACTATAATTATTAAATAAAGACCTCCTAACTTTATTTAATAGAAATCCTAACTTTTTCATAATAATCTCCTACAAAAGTCACTCCAAAGGGTGACTTTTGTTTTTTTCTGATCAGAAATGAGCAGACTTGTATGCCCAAATTTGAGAAATTTTTGAAAAAAGATGATGATTTTAGAGTGAAAATATGTCTTTTTATTAGGTAAACATGGGCTAAAACCTTGCTATGATTGGCTTTTTGAAAAATTATGGTATAATAGTAGTAGTTTTAATAGATGGAGTTGAATTTTGAAAAAACGCTTTCGTGTAAAAAAAGAGAAAGATTTTAGTGCAATATTTAAAAAAGGGGAGAGTTTTGCTAATCGTAAATTTGTTATTTATCGATTAGAAAATAATGAACAGCATTTTCGAGTTGGCCTATCTGTCAGTAAAAAATTAGGAAACGCTGTCACGAGGAATCAGATCAAGAGAAGAATTCGACATATTCTGATTGAACATAAAGATCAGCTGGTTGAAAATGTAGATTTTGTTGTGATTGCTCGAAAAGGTGTTGAAATCTTGGACTACGCGGAAATGGAAAAAAATCTACTTCACGTATTAAAGTTATCAAAGATTTACCAGGAAGGAAATGGGAGTGAAAAAGAAATTACAGTTGACTAGCTTAATGGTGCTTGCTTTATTTGTGATGAGCGCCTGCACAGCTAGTGGTACGCCGAGTGAGATTACAGCGGAATCAACAGATTTTTGGAGTAAATTTGTTTATTTTTTTGCTGAAACCATTCGCTTTTTATCATTTGATACAAGTATTGGTCTGGGGATTATATTATTTACCCTTCTGATTAGAACGATTCTTCTACCAGTTTTTCAAATACAAATGGTGGCATCTAGAAAGATGCAAGAAGTACAACCACTTGTTAAGGAGTTGCGAGAACGTTATCCGGGACGGGATATGGAGAGCCGTACCAAGCTTGATCAAGAAATGCGTCAGTTGTTCAAGCAACATGGTGTGAAGCAGTCAGCTTCTCTTTGGCCAATCTTAATCCAAATGCCAGTCTTGTTGGCCTTGTTCCAAGCTTTGAGTAGGGTAGAATTTCTAAAAACGGGTCATTTCTTATGGATTAACCTTGGTGGTGTAGATACGACTTTTGTTTTGCCAATTTTGGCAGCTATCTTTACTTTCCTTAGCACTTGGTTATCCAATAAGGCCATGGTTGAGAAAAATGGTGCCATGACAGGAATGATGTATGCAATTCCAGTCATGATTTTCTTCTTTGCCATGTATTCACCAAGTGGGGTTGCCTTATACTGGGCGGTATCCAATGCTTATCAGGTGCTACAAACCTATCTGCTCAACAATCCATTTAAGATTATTGCAGAGCGTGAGGCGGGAGTACAGGCTCAGAAGGATTTAGAAGGTAAGAAGAGAAAAGCTCTCAAGAAAGCACAGAAAAAGAAAAAGTAAGGAGGAATCTTGTAATGGTATTATTTACAGGTTCAACGGTTGAAGAAGCGATCCAGACGGGATTGAATGAAATGGGAATTCCTAGAATGAAGGCGCATATTAAGGTCGTATCAAGGGAGAAAAAAGGATTCTTTGGCCTTTTTGGGAAGAAACCAGCGCAAGTTGATATCGAAGCAATTAGTGAGACAACTGTTGTGAAGGCAAATCAGCAAGCAGTCAAAGGAGTTCCAAAGGAAGTTAATGCTAAGAACGAACCCGTTAAGACTGTTAGTGAAGCAACAGTAGACTTAGGGCATGTTGTTGAAGCCATTAAGAAAATCGAGGAAGAAGGGCAAGGCATCTCTGATGAGGTTAAGGCTGAAATTCTGAAAAATGAAAAAGAAGCGAGCACGATTCTCCAGGAGACAGGTCATATTGCCATTCTAAAAGATTTGCTTCCAGAAGAGCCTAAAGAGCAGGAAGTAGTAGAACAAGAGCAGAATGATGATTTAGAAAACCTAGGCTTGAAGATTGAGCCGACCTACGATATTGACCAGGTTGTTGAAGAAGTGACCAGCTATGTTCAAGGTATTATTGATGATATGGATGTTGAGGGAGCAATCTCAAGTACTTCAAATCGCCGTTCTATCAATATGCAAATCGATACTAATGAACCAGGTCGTATTATCGGTTAC
Organism: Streptococcaceae bacterium AM104-57; assembly: GCA_027659245.1. Taxonomy (GTDB): domain Bacteria; phylum Bacillota; class Bacilli; order Lactobacillales; family Streptococcaceae; genus Streptococcus. Next base: position 21,995 of record JAQDPW010000013.1, on the reverse strand, counting down.
CACGGGAAGGTCTTGAAATCTCTTCAGCTCTTAGCACAGAATTATCTCTATAATCGCTATTCAAGAACCTTCTATATTACCATCAATGTTAATGACTATGTAGAGCACCGTGCGGAAGTTTTGCAGAGCTATGCACAAAAATTAGCTACACGTGTCCTAGAAGATGGTCGTAGTCAGGTGACAGATCCAATGTCTAGCAGCGAACGTAAAATTATCCATCGTATCATTTCACGTATGGAGGGTGTCACTAGTTATTCAGAAGGTGATGAGCCAAATCGTTACGTTGTTGTTGATACAGAATAAAATAGAAAATCAGGGCTTCCCTGATTTTTTGCTAGCTAAGGGAGGTTAATCCTATGTTGAATACAATGAGAGACTATCTAGCTTTCTCTGGCTTGCAGTACCAAAAACCAGAGAAGGCAGAACAAGATGCGGAGAAAATGCTTTATTTGAGGAGTAAGGGGCAGGAGGCCAGAAAGGTCTTTACACACTTGGCCAAGGCTTTTCAAGCAAGGCATCCAGAATGGATACTGCAAGGAACGAGTCAGTGGATGAATCAAGCCCAACGTTTGCGACCACATTTCTGGGCTTATTTACAGCGTGAAGGGCAAGTGACGGAGCCTATGTTGGCCCTTCGTTTGTATGGAAGCCCTTCTGATTTTGGAGTTTCACTAGAAGTGAGTTTTATTGAACGTAAGAAGGATGAGCGAACATTAGACAAACAAACCAAGGTCTTAGAAGTTCCAGTGGTAGAAGGAATTTACTATCTAGTCTACTCAGATGGAGAAAGTCAAAAGATGGAGGCTACTGAGGAAAATCGCCAAATTTTAAGAGAAAAACGATTCCATCAGGAAGTCCGCAAAGTTTTAGTAAAGGCAGATATTCCAGTAACTGCAAATTCATCGGAAGAAGAAATCGTAGAAGGCCTATTGAAGTCTTATGATAAAATTCTTCCCTATTATCTAGCTACAAGGAAATAAGATAATCCGTAAAATATCATAAATTATACAGTCCAAGAGTGAACAGTCCGCTGTGTAATTCTTGGTCTTTTTGTTTCCGTTTTCAAATTATATAATAAACTTACAAAAACAATTCAAAAGGAGAACAATTATGGAAGTCATTTCAAGTGTTCTAAATTGGTTTTCTAGCAATATTTTGCAGAATCCCGCATTTTTCGTAGGTTTATTGGTGCTAATAGGATACGCACTTTTGAAAAAACCTGCTCATGACGTTTTCTCAGGTTTCGTTAAAGCAACAGTAGGATATATGTTGCTCAACGTGGGTGCGGGTGGTTTGGTTACAACCTTCCGTCCAATCTTGGCAGCCCTTAACTATAAATTCCAAATCGGTGCAGCGGTTATTGACCCTTACTTTGGACTTGCTGCAGCAAACAACAAAATTGCAGCAGAGTTTCCAGATTTCGTTGGAACTGCAACTACAGCTCTATTGATCGGTTTTGGAGTAAATATCTTGCTTGTAGCTCTACGCAAGATTACGAAAGTAAGAACCCTCTTTATTACTGGTCACATCATGGTACAACAAGCTGCGACTGTATCTCTTATGGTTCTATTCTTAGTCCCACAATTGCGCAATGCTTACGGTACAGCAGCTATCGGTATCATCTGTGGCCTTTACTGGGCAGTTAGTTCAAATATGACTGTTGAGGCAACTCAACGCTTGACTGGTGGTGGCGGATTTGCGATTGGTCACCAACAACAATTTGCAATCTGGTTTGTAGATAAAGTTGCAGGACGCTTTGGTAAGAAAGAAGAAAGTCTAGACAATCTTAAATTGCCTAAATTCCTCTCTATCTTCCACGATACAGTTGTTGCATCTGCTACCTTGATGCTCGTATTTTTCGGAGCTATTCTTTTAATCTTGGGTCCAGACATTATGTCTAATAAAGAAGTCATCACTTCAGGAACTCTATTCAATCCTGCTAAACAAGATTTCTTTATGTACATTATCCAAACAGCTTTCACCTTCTCTGTTTACTTGTTCGTTTTGATGCAAGGTGTCCGCATGTTCGTATCTGAGTTGACAAATGCCTTCCAAGGTATTTCAAACAAATTGTTGCCAGGTTCATTCCCAGCGGTTGACGTTGCAGCTTCTTATGGATTTGGTTCTCCAAACGCGGTCTTGTCAGGATTTGCCTTTGGTTTGATTGGTCAATTGATTACAATTGTCTTGCTCATCGTCTTTAAAAACCCTATCCTTATTATTACAGGATTTGTACCAGTGTTCTTTGATAATGCAGCAATTGCAGTCTACGCTGATAAGCGTGGTGGTTGGAAAGCAGCCGTTATCCTCTCCTTCATCTCAGGTGTCCTCCAAGTTGCTCTAGGAGCTCTCTGTGTAGCCCTTCTTGATTTGACATCTTACGGTGGTTACCATGGAAATATCGACTTTGAATTCCCATGGCTTGGATTTGGATACATCTTTAAATACCTCGGTATTGTTGGTTATGTACTTGTATGTCTCTTCTTGCTTGTTATTCCTCAACTTCAATTTGCCAAAGCAAAAGATAAAGAAAAATACTACAAGGGTGAAGTTCAAGAAGAAGCATAGTTTCTAGAAAAGGAGAAAATAAAATGGTTAAAGTATTAGCAGCGTGCGGAAATGGAATGGGTTCATCTATGGTTATCAAGATGAAGGTTGAAAATGCCCTCCGTAAACTTAATCAAACAGACTTTACAGTCAATTCATGCAGTGTCGGTGAAGCAAAAGGTTTAGCAGCAGGCTATGACATCGTAATCGCTTCTCTTCATTTGATCCAAGAATTGGAAGGTCGGACTAATGGGAAGTTAATCGGGCTTGACAACTTGATGGATGATAAAGAAATCACTGAAAAACTCAGTCAAGCACTACAGTAAAAAGTTGGAGGGGGCTGGACAGAAACTGAGAGTTATCGTTTCTGTCCTTCTCCCTCTTTAAATAAAGGAGGCAGATATGAATTTAAAACAAGCTTTAATTGACAATGACTCGATCCGACTAGGTTTAGAGGCTAACGATTGGAAAGAAGCAGTCAAGGTAGCAGTAGATCCCTTGATTGAAAGTGGGGCGATTTTGCCAGAGTATTACGATGCTATTATCGAATCGACTGAAGAGTATGGTCCTTACTATATCTTGATGCCAGGTATGGCTATGCCCCATGCTAGACCTGAAGCTGGAGTGCAAAGAGATGCCTTTTCATTGATTACCTTGCAAAATCCTGTTGTATTTTCAGATGGGAAAGAGGTCTCTGTTTTGTTGGCACTAGCTGCAACAAGCTCAAAAATTCACACAAGTGTAGCCATTCCACAGATCATTGCCTTATTTGAATTAGAAGATTCTATTGCACGTTTACAGGCTTGCAAAACTAAAGAAGATGTCTTGGCGATGATTGAAGAATCTAAGGATAGCCCTTATCTCGAAGGATTGGATTTGGAAAGTTAGAAAGAGGAATAAAGAGATGACAAAAAGAATACCTAATTTACAAGTTGCATTAGACCATTCAGACTTGCAAGGAGCAATTAAAGCAGCTGTTTCTGTTGGTCAGGAAGTAGATATTATCGAAGCTGGAACTGTTTGCTTGCTTCAAGTTGGAAGTGAACTGGTTGAAGTCTTGCGAAGCCTTTTCCCAGATAAGATTATTGTAGCAGATACAAAATGTGCTGATGCTGGTGGAACAGTTGCCCAAAATAATGCCGTTCGTGGAGCAGATTGGATGACTTGTATCTGTTGCGCAACCATCCCTACTATGGAAGCCGCTCTAAAGGCTATCAAGGCTGAACGTGGGGACCGAGGCGAAATCCAGATCGAGCTTTATGGTGATTGGACTTTTGAACAAGCTCAGCTTTGGCTAGATGCTGGTATCTCACAAGCTATTTATCACCAATCTCGTGATGCCCTTCTTGCTGGTGAAACTTGGGGTGAAAAAGACCTTAATAAGGTTAAAAAACTCATTGACATGGGCCTCCGGGTTTCTGTAACAGGTGGTCTAGATGTAGATACTCTCAAACTCTTTGAAGGCGTTGATGTCTTTACCTTTATCGCAGGTCGTGGAATTACGGAGGCTGCGGATCCAGCAGGAGCAGCGCGTGCCTTCAAGGATGAAATCAAACGAATTTGGGGGTAAACCATGGCACGTCCAATTGGAATTTATGAAAAGGCAACCCCGACACACTTTACTTGGCTAGAACGTTTAAATTTTGCTAAGGAGTTAGGCTTTGATTTTGTCGAGATGTCTATTGACGAACGTGATGAGCGTTTAGCAAGACTTGACTGGAGCAAGGAAGAGCGCTTGGAAATTGTCAAAGCGATCTATGAAACTGGAGTTCGTATTCCTTCTATCTGTTTTTCAGGTCATCGTCGCTACCCATTGGGATCAAATGATCCAGTTCTAGAGGAAAAATCTCTGGAACTCATGAAAAAATGTATCGAATTAGCCCAAGACTTGGGAGTTCGTACTATTCAATTAGCTGGTTACGACGTCTACTATGAGGAAAAGTCACCCCAGACACGCCAACGTTTTATCAAAAATTTGAGAAAAGCTTGTGACTGGGCTGAAGAAGCTCAGGTGATACTTGCCATCGAAATTATGGATGATCCTTTCCTCAATAGTATCGAAAAATACTTGGCTGTAGAAAAAGAGATTGACTCTCCCTACCTTTTTGTCTACCCAGATATTGGTAATGTATCTGCCTGGCATAATGATGTCTACAGTGAGTTTTATCTTGGCCATCATGCCGTCGCAGCTCTCCATCTCAAGGATACTTATGCAGTGACAGAAAGTTCAAAGGGCCAATTCCGAGATGTACCTTTTGGGCAAGGTTGTGTCAAATGGGAAGAAGCTTTCGATATTTTAAAGCAAACCAATTATAATGGTCCTTTTCTAATCGAAATGTGGTCTGAAAATTGTGAAACTGTAGAAGAAACACGCGCAGCCATTCAAGAGGCGCAATCTTTCCTCTACCCACTAATTAAGAAAGCAGGTTTGATGTAAGATGAATCAAGTAATCAATGCTATGCGTAAACGAGTCTGTGATGCCAATCAATCATTGCCAAAACATGGACTTGTCAAATTTACCTGGGGTAATGTATCGGAAGTCAATCGCGAACTCGGTGTCATTGTTATCAAACCATCAGGCGTAGATTATGACGAATTGACCCCTGAAAACATGGTGGTGACTGACCTAGATGGCAAGGTTCTAGAAGGAGATTTAAGACCATCTTCGGACCTTCCAACTCATGTGCAGTTATATAAGGCTTGGCCAGAGATTGCTAGTGTGGTCCACACCCATTCGACAGAAGCTGTTGGTTGGGCTCAGGCAGGCCGTGATATTCCTTTCTACGGGACAACCCATGCGGATTATTTCTACGGTTCAATCCCTTGCGCTCGTAGTTTGACCAAGGATGAAGTAGAAGTAGCTTATGAAAAAGATACTGGCCTAGTTATCGTAGAAGAGTTTGAACGTCGTGGTCTAAACCCTGTTGAAGTACCAGGGATTGTCGTACGTAATCACGGTCCATTCACTTGGGGCAAAAATCCAGAGAATGCTGTCTATCACTCTGTTGTACTAGAGGAAGTGTCTAAGATGAATCGTTTCACAGAGCAAATCAATCCAAGAGTTGAACCTGCTCCCCAGTACATCCTAGAAAAGCACTACCAACGTAAACATGGACCAAATGCTTATTACGGTCAAAAGAAATAAGAAATTGAATTGAAAAGAGGCTAGGACCTTACGGATCCAAGCCTCGCTTTTGTAGTTGTAAGTATCCACTGTTAAGAGTTTACAGCACATAATTGCAAAGTCTGTACGAATGTGATACCATTATAAAGTTGTTTTGGAAGCGATTGACAAATAGAGGGGGATGAAATATGGTGTTAGATAAGGCGAGTTGCGACTTGCTTCAATATTTGATAAATCAAGAGACGTCCAAAACGATCATGACGATTTCGAAAGATCTTGAACAGTCTAGAAGAAAAATCTACTATCACATTGATAAAATCAATGATGCTCTGGATGATGAGAATTTGCACATCATCAGTCTGCCTCGAATTGGTATTCACTTGACCGAGGAACAAAGAGAAGCTTGTCGTCAATTATTAGACGAAGTTGATTCTTATGACTACATCATGAGTGCAAATGAACGGATGCAGCTGATGCTCCTTCTGATTGGTATTTCCAAAGAGAGAATCACACTTGAAAAACTCATGGAATTAACAGAAGTCTCTCGAAATACAGTTCTTAATGACTTAAATAGCATTCGTTACCAACTAACCTTGGAACAGTATCAAGTAACGCTTCAAGTTAGTAAATCTCGAGGCTACTATCTAAATGCGCACCCTCTTAATAAAATCCAGTATCTTCAATCCCTTCTCTATCATGTCTTTATGGAGGGGAATCCCGCCTTTGTAGCTATTTTAGAGGAGAAAATCAAGGAGCGATTAGAAGATGAGAAGCTTCTTTCTGATGAGGTCAATCAATTCCTCAAAAAACAAGTTCCACTGGTTGAGCAAAATTTAGGGAAAAAAATAAACCATCACGAAGTCACCTTTATGTTACAGGTCCTTCCCTATCTTCTACTAGGGTGTGATACCGTTACTCGAAATCAAGATAAACATCAAGAAATTGATCAAGAATTTTCATTGATTCGAAAGAGGATAGAATACCAGGTGTCTAAGAAACTAGGAGAACGCTTGTTTGAAACATTTGGCATCTCGTTTTCAGAATTAGATACATCTCTCTTGGCCATTCTTTTGTTATCCTATCGAAAAGATCGAGATATCCATGCAGAAAGTAAAGATTTTCAGCATTTGAGAATGGCTTTAGAAGAGTTTATTTGGTATTTTGAATCCCAAACCAGAATGGAGATTGAACAGAAAGAAGACTTATTGAGGAATCTTGTGATTCATTGTAAGGCGCTATTATTCAGAAAGAACTATGGTATTTTCTCAAAAAATCCTTTGACACGTCAGATTCGTTCTAAGTATAGTGAACTTTTCGTAATTACAAAAAAATGTGCAGAAGTGTTAGAAGAAGCTTGGCAGATTCGATTGACGGATGATGAGATTGCCTATCTGACCATTCATGTTGGAGGATTTTTAAAATATACTCCATCGATTCAGAACAATACCAAGAAGATTTATATTGTGTGTGATGAAGGAGTGGGCGTTTCTAAACTCTTACTTAAACAATGTCGCTTCTATCTTCCAAACGAACAGATTGGGGCAGTCTTTACCACTGAGCAGTTCAAAAGCGTGGAGGATATTACTCAGGTTGATTTACTTATTACAACAAACGATGAGCTTGAGAGTCGCTTCCCGGTGCTAAAGGTAAATCCTATACTTGAGGCAGAAGATATTCTACGCATGACAGACTTTATGAAAAACAAGGTTCTTCGAAAAGATGGTCGAACCTTCAAGGATAATCTCTCAACAATTATTGCTACCTATATAACTGATAAACACGCTGCAGCAAAATTACAAGAAGAAATTCAACTTTTAATCAACCAAGAATTAGTCATCCAAGCTTTTTTAGATGAATCATAAACATCACAGTCCAATGATGAACACAAACCTGTGTTTTTCTTGGTCTTTTTTAATATATCGGTCGGTGTTATACTAAGTATGAAATAAATACTTGAACAAAATATGGAGGATTTCAAATGCCAAACGTAAAAGAAATTACAAGAGAATCATGGATTTTAGCTACTTTCCCAGAGTGGGGAACATGGTTGAATGAAGAAATCGAAGAAGAAGTCGTGCCTGAAGGCAACTTCGCCATGTGGTGGCTAGGTAACTGTGGTACTTGGATTAAGACACCAGGTGGTGCTAACGTTGTCATGGACCTTTGGTCAAACCGTGGAAAATCAACTAAAAAAGTGAAAGATATGGTTCGTGGACACCAAATGGCAAATATGGCAGGTGTTCGTAAGTTGCAACCAAACTTGCGTGTTCAGCCAATGGTTATTGATCCATTTGCTATCAACGAACTCGACTACTACTTGGTTTCACACTTCCACAGTGACCATATCGACCCATACACAGCTGCAGCGATTCTCAACAATCCTAAGTTAGATCATGTTAAGTTTATCGGTCCTTACCATTGTGGACGAATCTGGGAAGGATGGGGTGTTCCAAAAGAACGCATCATCGTTGTCAAACCAGGTGATACTATTGAACTAAAAGACATGAAGATTCATGCGGTAGAATCATTTGACCGTACTTGCTTGGTAACTCTACCAGTAAACGGTGCTGATGAGACAGGTGGCGAACTTGCTGGCTTAGCTGTTACTGATGAGGAAATGGCTCAAAAGGCTGTTAACTATGTCTTTGAAACACCAGGTGGAACCATCTATCATGGTGCGGATTCTCACTTCTCAAACTATTTTGCGAAACATGGTAAAGACTTCAAAATTGATGTTGCTTTGAATAACTATGGTGAAAACCCAGTTGGTATCCAAGATAAAATGACCTCTATCGACCTACTTCGCATGGCAGAAAATCTACGTGCTAAAGTCATTATCCCAGTTCACTATGATATCTGGTCTAACTTCATGGCTTCTACGAATGAAATCCTAGAACTTTGGAAAATGAGAAAAGATCGTTTGCAATACGATTTCCATCCATTTATCTGGGAAGTTGGTGGTAAATACACTTATCCTCAAGACCAACACTTAATAGAATACCATCACCCACGTGGTTTTGATGACTGCTTCGAACAAGACTCAAATATCCAATTCAAAGCCTTGCTTTAATATAAAAATTTTTTCTGGAGGTTATCCGTATGTTGCACGATACGGATAATTTTCATATAATAGTACAAATAGAATATGTGATAGACCTATCACCTCAAAGAGAAAGGAAATTCTATGTCAAATCTATCTGTTAATGCGATTCGTTTTCTAGGTATTGACGCTATCAATAAAGCCAACTCAGGTCACCCAGGGGTGGTTATGGGAGCTGCACCGATGGCATACAGCCTATTCACTAAAGAACTTCGTATCAATCCAGCCCAACCAAACTGGATTAACCGCGACCGTTTCATTCTTTCAGCCGGTCACGGATCAATGCTTCTTTATGCTCTTCTTCACCTTTCTGGATTTGAAGATGTGAGCATGGATGAAGTGAAGAACTTCCGTCAATGGGGCTCTAAAACTCCAGGTCACCCAGAATTTGGTCATACAGCAGGGGTTGATGCAACAACAGGCCCTCTAGGACAAGGGATTGCGACTGCGACAGGTTTTGCACAAGCAGAACGCTTCCTTGCAGCTAAGTACAATCGTGAAGGTTACAACATCTTTGACCACTATACTTACGTCATCTGTGGTGATGGTGACTTGATGGAAGGTGTCTCAAGTGAAGCTGCTTCTTATGCAGGCTTGCAAAAGCTTGACAAGTTGGTTGTTCTTTATGATTCAAATGATATCAACTTGGATGGTGAGACAAAAGATTCTTTCACAGAGAGTGTTCGCGATCGTTACAATGCTTATGGTTGGCATACAGCCTTGGTAGAAGATGGAACAGACTTAGAAGCTATTCATGCTGCTATTGAAGAAGCTAAGACTTCAGGAAAACCATCTTTGATCGAAGTGAAAACTGTTATTGGTTATGGTTCTCCAAATAAACAAGGGACTAATGCCGTACACGGTGCCCCTCTTGGCGCGGATGAAACTGCAGCAACTCGTCAAGCCCTTGGTTGGGATTACGAACCATTTGAAATCCCAGCAGAAGTTTATGCTGATTTCAAAGAAAATGTTGCAGACCGTGGCGCATCAGCCTATGAAGCATGGACAAAACTAGTCGCAGATTATAAAGAAGCTCACCCAGAACTGGCTGCAGAAGCGGAAGCAATTATCGAAGGACGCGATCCAGTTGAGTTGACTCCAGAAGACTTCCCAGCTTTAGAAAATGGCTTCTCTCAAGCAACTCGTAACTCAAGCCAAGATGCCTTGAATGTTGTGGCAGCTAAGTTGCCAACCTTCCTTGGTGGATCAGCTGACCTCGCACATTCAAACATGACTTACATCAAAACTGACGGACTTCAAGATGATGCAAATCGCTTGAATCGCAACATCCAGTTTGGTGTTCGTGAATTTGCAATGGGTACTGTCTTGAACGGAATGGCTCTTCACGGTGGACTTCGAGTTTACGGTGGAACTTTCTTCGTATTCTCAGACTACCTTAAAGCAGCAGTTCGTTTGTCAGCCTTACAAGGTCTTCCAGTGACTTATGTCTTCACTCACGATTCAATCGCAGTTGGTGAAGATGGACCAACTCATGAACCGATTGAGCATTTGGCAGGACTTCGTGCAATTCCAAACCTTAATGTTTTCCGTCCAGCAGATGCGCGTGAAACTCAAGCAGCTTGGTACCTTGCAGTGAATAGTGAGAAAACACCAACTGCCCTCGTCTTGACTCGTCAAAACTTGACTGTTGAGGAAGGAACAGACTTTAATAAGGTTGCGAAAGGTGCTTATGTTGTCTATGAAAATGCAGCAGACTTCGACACTATCTTGATTGCGACTGGTTCAGAGGTTAATCTCGCTGTTGCAGCCGCTAAAGAATTGGCAAGTCAAGGTGGAAAAGTTCGCGTGGTTAGCATGCCATCTACAGATGTATTTGATGCACAAGATGCAACTTATAAAGAAGAAATCCTACCAAATGCTGTCCGTCGTCGTGTAGCAGTCGAAATGGGAGCAACTCAAAACTGGTATAAATACGTCGGTCTTGATGGAGCAGTTCTTGGTATTGATACCTTTGGAGCTTCTGCGCCAGCACCAAAAGTTTTAGCAGAGTTTGGCTTTACAGTTGAAAACCTTGTAGAACTTGTGAATAACTTGAAATAATATAGAGGCATATTGCTAAAAAAGTCGAGGTTGGGAATTTTTGTCCCAGCCTCTTTCTTGATATAAAAAGCATGGCCTAATCTTGTAAAAACACGTAAAATTTGTTATAGTAGTTTTATCTGAATTACAAAGGAGTAAAAATAATGGGTGGGAATTTAACATTTTTGATTATGCTTGTCTTGATGTTGGGCTTGATGTTCTTCATGCAACGTTCTCAAAAGAAACAAGCGGAAAAACGTATGGAGAGCCTCAATAAGCTTCAAAAAGGCTACGAAGTAATCACTATCGGTGGTCTCTACGGTACAGTCGACGAAGTAGATACAGAAAACAGAACAATTGTTCTTGATGTTGATGGCGTATACTTAACCTTCGAATTAGCAGCAATTCGAACTGTTTTGCCAGTCAAAGAAGCTGTCACACCTGAAGGTGCAGTTATCGAAGAAGGCAGTGCTATTGAAGAATAAAACGGGGTGGAAAGCATTCCCGTTTTTCTATAAATGAGAGGAACAATGATGAAAAAAGTTGTCTTTGTCTGTCTTGGCAATATTTGTCGCAGTCCTTTGGCAGAATTTGTGATGAAATCCTTGACCGATAAGTATGAGGTTCAAAGCCGAGCGACTTCTTCCTGGGAACTTGGCAATCCGATCCACAAAGGGACACAAGGCATCTTTCAAAGTCATGGCGTTCCTTATGATACTTCGAAAACTTCCCAACAAATTTCTAAAAAAGATTTTGAGTATTTTGACTATATCATTGGGATGGATGAGTCTAATCTCGCTGACTTATATCAGATGTGCCCGCAAGATCAACAAGATAAGATACAGCCTTTTGCATCTGAAAGCGTTCCAGATCCCTGGTATACAGGTGATTTTGAAGAAACTTATGACCGAGTTTTAACTGGTTGCCAGACTTGGTTAAGTCGCTTAGAAAATGAGAGTGAACATGGAAAATTTAAAAAAACTCTATGAAAAATATAGCGTCTATTTAACACGTCCCCGTTTAGAAATTGCGACAGTGCTCGTCATTGTTGTTTGTGCAGGTCTCGTATTTCTGACCAATCTTCCAAAACAGGGCGTTCTTAAGCTTGATAATGATGCTATTATTTATGACGGGAGCCTAGTTCGTGGTAAGATGAATGGTCAGGGCACGGTTACCTTCTCAAACGGTGATACCTATACCGGAGAATTTAGCAATGGTGCCTTCAATGGTAAAGGTACCTACCAAGCTAAAGCAGGTTGGGTATATGAGGGAGACTTTGTAAATGGCCAAGCTGAAGGAAAAGGAAAACTGACTACTGAACAAGAAGTAGTCTATGAAGGGGATTTCAAACAAGGTTTATTTCAACAAGCACAATAGAGTCTGGGCAAAAAGTCTTTAAAATCAAAAAACGCATAATATCAGTTGTTGAAAAACCTTGATACTATGCGTTTTATTGTGGGAAGATTTACTTGATTTTCTGCTGAAATTTAGTTTTTGCCCAGTCTCCTTCTTTTAGAGCGCAAGAAAACGCTTACACGGGAACGAAAGGTATTTCTATCCCCTCTTTACAACTAAGTTTGTGAAAAATAAATCTTTTATAGAATAATTCACAAACTTTAAGTGAAAAAGTGCATGTGTGAGTATATTTGAAATTGTTTTCACAAATAAATAAAAAAAGTTTGTGAAATGCTCATGAAACTGTTTACAAATTTTAAAAAAAGAGTTATAATATACTTGTGAAAAAATTAACAAAGGCTTAAACCTTTAAGGCTATGGAGGAAAATATGGCTGATAAAAAAACTTTGACACCTGAGCAAAAACAACTCGCTGCTGAAAAGCATGTAGATGGATTAGTACAAAAAGCTTTGGTTGCACTTGACGAAATGCGCAAGTTGAACCAAGAGCAAGTTGACTACATCGTAGCAAAAGCATCTGTTGCTGCTCTTGATGCACACGGAATTCTTGCACAACATGCAGTTGAAGAAACTGGACGTGGGGTATTCGAAGATAAGGCAACAAAAAACCTTTTTGCCTGTGAGCACGTAGTAAACAATATGCGTGGCGTTAAAACAGTTGGAGTTATTGAAGAGGACCCAATTACAGGTTTGACTAAAATTGCAGAACCTGTAGGTGTAATCTGCGGTGTCACTCCAACAACCAACCCAACTTCAACAGCTATCTTCAAATCATTGATTGCTTTGAAAACACGTAATCCAATCGTGTTTGCTTTCCACCCATCAGCACAAGAATCATCAGCACACGCAGCACAAATTGTTCGTGACGCAGCGATTGCAGCTGGTGCTCCTGAAAACTGTGTTCAATGGATTACAGAACCATCAATGGAAGCAACTGGAGCACTTATGAACCACGAAGGTGTTGCGACTATCCTCGCAACTGGTGGTAATGCCATGGTTAAAGCTGCTTACTCATGTGGTAAGCCAGCACTTGGGGTAGGTGCCGGGAATGTTCCTGCTTATGTAGAAAAATCTGCTGACCTCCGTCAAGCTGCTCATGATATCGTTATGTCTAAATCATTTGATAATGGTATGGTCTGTGCGTCAGAACAAGCAGTTATCATTGATAAAGAAGTTTATGATGAATTTGTTGAAGAATTCAAGTCATATCACACTTATTTCGTAAACAAAAAAGAAAAAGCTCTTCTCGAAGAATTCTGCTTCGGTGTGAAAGCTAACAGCAAAAACTGTGCTGGTGCTAAACTAAACGCAAACATCGTTGGTAAACCAGCTGCATGGATTGCTGAGCAAGCTGGATTCTCTGTTCCAGAAGGAACAAACATCTTGGCTGCAGAATGTGCAGAAGTAGGACCAAAAGAACCATTAACTCGTGAAAAATTGTCACCAGTTATCGCTGTCCTAAAAGCCGAAGATACAGAAGATGGTCTTAAAAAAGCTCGCCAAATGGTTGAGTTCAATGGACTTGGTCACTCAGCAGCTATCCATACAAAAGACGAAGACCTTGCTAAACGTTTTGGTACAGAAATCAAAGCTATGCGTATTATCTGGAACTCTCCATCTACTTTCGGTGGTATCGGTGACGTATACAATGCCTTCATTCCATCATTGACACTTGGATGTGGTTCTTATGGACACAACTCAGTCGGTGATAACGTGAGTGCAATTAACCTTCTAAACATCAAGAAAGTAGGGAAACGTAGAAATAATATGCAATGGTTTAAAGTTCCTTCAAAAATTTACTTCGAACGCAATTCTATCCAATACCTTCAAACATGTGAAGATATTGAACGCGTTATGATTGTTACAGACAAATCTATCGAAAAACTCGGTTTCGTTCAACGCATTATCGACCAATTGAACAAACGTAGCAACCGTGTAACTGTCCAAGTCTTCTCAGACGTTGAACCGGATCCAGATATCACAACTGTAGAACGTGGAACTGAAGTGATGCGAAAATTTGAACCAGATACAATTATCGCTCTTGGTGGTGGTTCTCCAATGGATGCGGCTAAAGTAATGTGGCTCTTCTACGAACAACCAGAAATTGACTTCCGTGACTTGGTTCAAAAATTCATGGATATCCGTAAACGTGCCTTCCGCTTCCCATCACTTGGTAAGAAAGCGAAGTACATCGGTATCCCAACAACTTCAGGTACTGGTTCAGAAGTAACACCATTTGCCGTTATCTCTGATAAGAAAAACAACCGTAAATATCCATTGGCTGACTACTCATTGACACCAACTATTGCGATTGTTGACCCTGCTTTGGTTGAGTCAGTTCCTGACTTCATCGCTGCCGATACAGGTATGGACGTGTTGACTCACGCTACCGAAGCTTACACTTCAAACTTCGCTAACGACTATACAGACGGTATCGCCCTTCAAACAATCAAACTTGTCTTTGAATGGTTGGAAAAATCTGTTAAGACAGCCGACCCAGAAGCACGTGAGAAAATGCATAATGCTTCTACAATGGCAGGTATGGCCTTCGCCAATGCCTTCCTTGGTATGAGCCACTCAATGGCCCACAAGATCGGTGCGGTTCACCATACTGTTCATGGACGTACAAACGCAATCTTGCTTCCATACGTTATCCGTTACAACGGAACTCGCCCATCTAAGACTACTACATGGCCTAAATACAACTACTGGAAAGCTGATGAGAAATTCCAAGACATCGCGAAAATGCTTGGCTTGCCTCACTCAACTCCAGAAGAAGCAGTTGAAGCATACGCTAAAGCTGTTTACGAACTGGGTGTTGCAGTAGGTATCAAGATGAATTTCAAGGATCAAGGAATTGATGAAAAAGCTTGGAAAGACAGCTTGCATGAAATTGCCTTGCTTGCTTATGAGGATCAATGTTCACCTGCTAACCCACGCTTGCCGATGGTAGCTGACATGGAAGAAATCATGGCAGATGCTTATTATGGTTATGCAGAACGTCCAGGACGCCGTAAATAATCGTTATCAGCCAAAACCGAGGGTAAACCTCGGTTTTTTTATGCTTAGAGAATATATTTTTATTAAGAAATGCATAGAATTGGAGTAGGCTGCAAGGCTAAGTAAAGAAATGAAAATATTACCAAAGCTTATCAGAAAAACAAGGCCAGCGCTTGCAATTAAACTCAAATAGTTATATAATAGGTATGTTGAAAGGTGATTTGTAGTGATTCAAGTTACTCTTTTCACAATAAAATTTTCATGATTTTCATAAGGAGGAAATCACTAATGGTAGTTAAAGTTGGTATTAACGGTTTCGGACGTATCGGTCGTCTTGCTTTCCGCCGTATCCAAAACGTAGAAGGTGTTGAAGTTACTCGCATCAACGACCTTACAGATCCAGTTATGCTTGCACACTTGTTGAAATATGACACAACTCAAGGTCGTTTCGACGGAACTGTGGAAGTTAAAGAAGGTGGATTTGAAGTTAACGGTAAATTCGTTAAAGTTTCTGCTGAACGTGATCCAGAACAAATTGACTGGGCTAACGACGGTGTAGAAATCGTTCTTGAAGCAACTGGTTTCTTTGCTACTAAAGCAGCTGCTGAAAAACACTTGCACCCAGGTGGAGCTAAAAAAGTTGTTATCACTGCTCCTGGTGGATCAGATGTTAAAACAGTTGTATTTAACACTAACCACGACGTTCTTGACGGTACTGAAACAGTTATCTCAGGTGCTTCATGTACTACAAACTGCTTGGCTCCAATGGCTAAAGCTCTTCAAGATAACTTCGGTGTTGTTGAAGGATTGATGACTACTATCCACGCTTACACTGGTGACCAAATGATCCTTGATGGACCACACCGTAAAGGGGACCTCCGTCGTGCTCGCGCTGGTGCTGCTAACATCGTACCTAACTCAACTGGTGCTGCTAAAGCTATCGGTCTTGTAATCCCAGAATTGAACGGTAAACTTGACGGAGCTGCACAACGCGTTCCTACACCAACTGGTTCAGTAACTGAATTGGTAGTTGTTCTTGAAAAGAACGTTACTGTTGATGAAGTGAATGCAGCTATGAAAGCAGTAGCCAATGAATCATACGGTTACACAGAAGATCCAATCGTATCTTCAGATGTTGTAGGTATGTCTTATGGATCATTGTTTGACGCAACTCAAACTAAAGTTCTTGACGTTGACGGTAAACAATTGGTTAAAGTTGTTTCATGGTACGACAACGAAATGTCATACACTGCACAACTTGTACGTACTCTTGAATACTTCGCTAAAATCGCTAAATAATTCTTGAGTTGATAAAAGCAAGGCCAACAGGTCTTGCTTTTTTTGTATCTATAAGAAAAAATGGATGCTAGTGTCATCCATTTTGGTTTAATTCTCTTTCAAATGTGTCTGATAGCGCAGTAAAGCTTAATTGATTTAAAGTCAGAGGGTGGACAAAGGATAGTTTAAATGCGTGTAACATTAGTCTCTTAGTTTTTGAATGTGGATTGTAGAGAGGATCTCCAAGGATTGAATGTCCATAGTGAGATAGATGAACCCGAATCTGATGTGTTCGACCTGTTTTTAATCTACAACGAACGAGACTAGTCTTGTTTTGAAATTGTTTCAATCGAGTTACTTGGGTTTCGGCGTATTGACCATTTTTTTGATCCACAACTCTTTTTCTACGATCGTGACGATCGCGACCAATTTTATCTCGAAAGACAAGCTCTTTAACTCCTATTTTTCCCTCAACCAGAGCCCAGTATTCGCGGGAGATTTCTTTTTTCTCCAATAATCGATTGAGGATGGGCAGTATAAATGGATTTTTAGCAAATAGTACGAGGCCGCTCGTTTCCTTATCTAGGCGATGGACAACATAGCAAGTCTGGCCTACATAGGCGCTGACATGATTGAGAAGTGCAGTTTCTTCTGGTTGATTCCCGTGAGTTTTCATACCTTCTGGTTTGTTCACGATGATCAAATGTTGGTCTTGGTAGACTTCTTGGACAAGATTAGGATTTCCCCAAACAATTTCTTTTGTAGGATAATCCTCCTCGTCGAAAATCAGTTGACATTCATCTCCGGATTTGACAGTTTGATGCCAGTGGACTTCTTCTTGATTGATGAGAATGTGCTTTTTAATTCTCAAGAAATGCCGTATTTTTCTCGGAATGAGTAGTTGCTCCTCCAAGAAAACTTTGACAGTCATTTCAGGAAGAGAATCAGGGATAACAAAGGTAAATTTCATACAGATATTGTAACAAAAAATAGATTATTTGGATAGAGAAACTAGCTAAATTCTTGTCTTCCTATGGGGAAGATGATAAAATAAACGCATGAAATTAGATACATTATTTGAAAAGTTTCTTTCTTTATTTAAAAAAGAAGAATCTGAAATGGCAGAAGTAGAAATCGATGAAGTTAATAATGAAGAAAATACCTCGACTAATTTAAGACGGTCAAGAGGTGGGCGAAAGAAAGCTGGGCAAGTCGGCCCCATTCGAAAATTTTGGCGTCGCTATCATTTGACAAAAATTTTTCTCATTCTTGGACTAAGTGCAAGCTTGTTTGTTGGGGTCTATCTATTTGCCTTGGCTAAATCGACAAATGTTACAGACTTGCAGAATGCTTTGAAAACACGAACGGTGATTTTTGATAGAGAAGAGAATGAGGCTGGTGCCTTGTCAGGCCAAAAAGGAACCTATGTTGAGCTCTCGGAAATTAGTGAAGATTTGCAGAATGCTGTTATTGCGACAGAAGATAGAAGCTTCTATAAAAATAGTGGAATTAACTATGGTCGCTTTTTCCTAGCTATCCTAACAGCTGGTCGCTCGGGTGGTGGTTCTACAATTACCCAACAGTTGGCGAAAAATGCTTATCTTTCACAAGACCAAACTGTTCAGAGAAAGGCAAAAGAATTCTTCCTTGCTTTAGAATTAACCAAAAAATACAGTAAAAAAGAAATTCTAACCATGTATTTGAACAATGCCTACTTTGGTAATGGAGTTTGGGGTGTTGAGGATGCTAGTAAAAAGTACTTTGGTGTTTCAGCATCAGAATTAACTCTTGATGAAGCCGCCACTTTAGCAGGTATGCTTAAAGGCCCAGAATTGTACAATCCTCTGAATTCTATTGAGCATTCAACTAATCGAAGAGATACTGTCTTGCAAAATATGGTGGCTGCCGGCTATCTTGATAAAAATAAGGAAGCAGAAGCATCAAGTGTTGATATGGCTTCTCAGTTGAAAGATAGTTATGAAGGGAAAATATCAGACTACCGTTATCCTTCCTATTTTGATGCAGTTGTTAATGAAGCTATTGAAAAGTATAATCTAACAGAGGAAGAAATCGTTAATAACGGTTATCGAATTTATACGGAGCTAGATCAAAATTACCAAGCTAATATGCAGGTCATTTATGAAAATACTTCTCTGTTTCCAACAGCCGAAGATGGAACGCATGCTGAGTCAGGCAGTGTCGCCTTGGAGCCGAAAACAGGAGGAGTACGAGGAGTTGTTGGTCGAGTGGCAGGGGATGATAAGACAGGTTTCAGAAATTTTAACTATGCAACCCAAACCAAAAGAAGTCCAGGTTCAACGATTAAACCTCTAGTAGTCTATACACCAGCAGTCGAAGCGGGTTGGGCTTTAAATAAAGAGTTGGATAATCATACCATGGAATATGGAGACTATAAGGTTGATAACTACGCTGGGATCAAAACGTCACCAGAAGTTCCAATGTATCAAGCCTTAGCCGAGTCTCTAAATCTTCCTGCTGTAGCGACAGTCAAGCAACTTGGTATCGATAAGGCTTTTGAATCAGGTGAAAGATTCGGACTTGATTTAACGAATGTTGATCGTGTGCTAGGTGTAGCTCTAGGTGGTGGGGTGGAGACAAGTCCGCTACAAATGGCGCAGGCTTATGCAGCGTTTGCAAATGAAGGTTTGATACCTGAAGCGCATTTTATTACTCGTATTGAAAATGCTAGCGGACAAGTCATTGCAACCCACAAAAATTCTCAAAAACGTATAATAGATAAGTCAGTAGCTGATAAAATGACCAGTATGATGTTAGGTACTTTTACAAATGGTACAGGAATAAGCTCCTCGCCAGATGACTATGTTATGGCTGGGAAAACTGGTACAACTGAAGCGGCTTTTAACCCAGTATATACAAGTGACCAGTGGGTTATCGGATATACGCCTGATGTGGTGATAAGTCATTGGCTTGGTTTCCCGACTACGGACGAAAATCATTATCTGGCAGGTTCGACTTCGAATGGTGCTGCTCACATTTTTAGAAGTATGGCAGAAACAATTCTTCCTTATACACCAGGAAGTACTTTTACAGTTGAAAATGCTTATAAAATGAATGGCATTGCACCAGAAAACATACGGAAACAAACTACAAGTGATACTAGTGCACAGTCTGATGATATACTATCAGATATTCGTGGACGGGCACAAAATCTGGTCGATGAAGCAGGAAAAGCTATTTCAGATGCTAAGATTAAAGAAAAAGCTCAGACAGTCTGGGATACCATTGTAGATCTGTTTCGCTAAAACGTTTAAAAGGTTAAAGACAAGGATTCAAATCTTTGTCTTTTTTCACCCTCATTTGTTAGCATTCACAACTTCCATAACATTATAGACTTAAAAAACTCCAAGCAGGCAAAGCCTGCTAACTCATGACAGAAAAAGAAGTTTAGCTTATAATGAAGATGAACAATACAAATCCGTGGTGTTTAATAGGGCTTTTCCTAGCCTGTACAAAAAACTGGATGAACAAGAGTCATGAGATAACTCGAATATGCCTTGAGCATGAAAATATCTTACTAGTAGCCTCTTGTTCTATTGTTCAAATAGTTAACAGGAGGTTTTTATAATGGAAGTCATGATTGAAACGTGTTGTGGTATTGATGTT
>JAQDPW010000013.1:0-1835 GCA_027659245.1 Streptococcaceae bacterium AM104-57 | reverse complement strand
TTGGGTGGTAGAAAATCACGTCACACATGTTTTTTTTGAAAGTACTGGGCAATATTGGCTCCCTCTCTTTAATATCTTTTCAGATTCTGATCTCGTCTTAGTACTTGCCAATCCTCAACATATCAAGAATGTGCCTGGTCGAAAAACAGACATGAAGGACGCTGAATGGATTGCTCAACTCGGTCGTTGTGGGCTGATTGAACCTTCCTATATCCCTGCCCCTGAAGTGATGGAGTTACGTTTACTGACACGTCGCATGCGTTCTTATAAACAACGTCAAACTCAAGTCAAAAATGAAATTCACAATCTCTTACAACGAGCCAATATCAAGCTAACCAGTTATCTTTCTGATATTTTTTCTAAGACGGGGCAAGCACTTTTAAAATTATTCATTGACGGAGAAACCATTAATGTAGAATCTGTTATCCCTTGTATCCAAAAGCGAGTGAAAGCAAGTCCAGAAGAACTCGTTGAAGCGATGGAAGGGAAGTTGTCACTAGAAGACCGCTTCCTCTTAGACCAGAGCTTAGAGGAATGTCAGATGTATCAGGAACTCATTGAAAAACAGACAGATGAGATTCAACACTACATCGAAAAGGAGTTCCCCTGAGGAAAATAGGATACTTCAAACCATTCCTGGTGTGAATGAAAACTGTGCTGCCACTATTCTAGCTGAGATTGGACCAACTGTTACAGCCTTTCCATCCGATACACACTTAGCATCATGGGCTGGACTCTGCCCAGGGTCCTATGAAAGTGCTGGCATTAAAAAATCCTCACACATCACGCAAGGAAATCGATATATCAAACAGGCTTTGACCATGTCGGGATTAATTGCAGCACATTCTAAGGATC
The DNA here is from genome assembly GCA_027659245.1 of Streptococcaceae bacterium AM104-57. Classification (GTDB taxonomy): domain Bacteria; phylum Bacillota; class Bacilli; order Lactobacillales; family Streptococcaceae; genus Streptococcus. The sequence continues at coordinate 980 of JAQDPW010000013.1, read as the reverse complement.
CAGCTTTTTCTTCTTTTTACAATCGAATTTCCCAAAGAGGAAGCAAGATGAGGGCGATTATTGCTTGTGCTCATAAGATTCTCAGAATCATTTACAAACTACTCTCCACCAAACAGCCTTATCAAAAAGAAAAGGCGCTAGGACTGAGGAAACAGTTCTAACGCCCAAACTAAAAAAATTTTCAATTACAGTATAGCACAGGAAGTGATTTTTTGCGCTTTTTTTACTGTTTTTTCAAATAAAACCACAAGACAGAAACCAAAACCCCTCTTTCCCTCCTTTCTCTGCTATACTACAAGCAGAGAAAGGGGGAAAGCAAATGCTTGAAAAGTATTATGAGAAGGTAAAAGGAATAGTCCATAAATGCCGAAAAGATTATTATCTCCATCTATGGGAAAAAGAAGACTGGGACCAAGAAGGACTGATCTGTCTTCATGAACTTCTAGAACACCATCCAGAACTAGTAGAAGAAAAGAAACTCTATGTCTACTTCAAAACAAAATTTCGTAATCGAATCCTGGATAGCGTCAGAAAACAAGAGAGTCAAAAGCGTCGCCTGGACCGGATGGCCTATGAAGAAGTAGGGGAGATTAGCTATCGCCTACCAGAAGGAGGATTGTGGTTGGATGATTACTACGAGAGCTGAAGGAAAGATTACAAGACTTCTAAAAAGTTTAAAAAAGGTGTTGACAAGTAAGAAAAAGTCGGTATAATAGTAAGAGCTGAAAATAACAACTCCGGTCCGTTGGTCAAGGGGTTAAGACACCGCCTTTTCACGGCGGTAACACGGGTTCGAATCCCGTACGGACTATGGTATGTTACAGATGGAACACTAGATGAAAAAAATAAAAAAAGTTTCAAAAAAGTGTTGACAAGCGAAAGCGGCTGTGATATACTAATACAGTTGTCACTTGAGAGAAGTGAGTGACAAAGACCTTTGAAAACTGAACAAGACGAACCAATGTGCAGGGCACTACAAC
>JAQDPW010000012.1:3944-60072 GCA_027659245.1 Streptococcaceae bacterium AM104-57 | reverse complement strand
GAGATTCCTCGGTTTTCATTTTATTAAAAGTAAGAGAGTTACTTTTTCAGTGGGCTCCCCGAAGGCAACTTTTATTTTGTATTTGCTTAAGAAACTAGGTAAAGTCTATTCTGGACTAAAAGCCGCTGCTTCTTGCATTTGATAGTATTTGCCTTTTCTCGTCATGAGTTCCTCATGATTGCCATATTCGACAATATCTCCATCGACCAAGACAAAAATCAAATCAGCATCCTGAATGGTCGATAAACGGTGGGCAATGATAAAGCTTGTCCGCCTCTTCATGAGTTTGGCAAAGGCATCCTGAACCAAGACCTCCGTCCGGGTATCGATGGATGAAGTCGCCTCATCTAAGATAAGAATCTTAGGAATGGCTAGAAAGACACGGGCAATAGTTAAGAGCTGAGCCTGACCAACAGACAAGGATTCCCCTGCATTTTCAAGCTTGGTATCATAACCATGTGGCAACTGTTGGATAAAGAAGTCTGCGTTAGCTGCCTTGGCTGCTGCAATGACCTGCTCTCGGCTAGCATCAGGATTGCCAAAGGCAATATTGTCATGAATGGTTCCCTGCTTGAGCCAAGTTTCTTGGAGCACCATCCCAAACTGCTGTCGAAGATATGCTCTAGTATAGTCGTAAATAGAATGACCATCTAGCAAAATATCTCCTGAATTAATCGGATAAAAACGCATGAGGAGATTGATAAGGGTAGACTTTCCAGCACCCGTTGGTCCAACGATAGCAACCTTACTACCGGCTGGAATATCAATAGACAAATCCTTAATCAAGATCTTTTCAGGATTGTAACCAAAAGAAACATGTTTAAAGGAAATAGCTCCCTTGACTTGGTCGCTGTTCAATTCTTTAAGACCAGTTTCTGTAACCTCTGAACTTTTTAGAACAGCATAAACACGTTCTGCACAAGCTAAGGCGCTTTGCAACTCGGCTAAGACTGATGAAATATCGTTAAAAGGCTTGGTGTACTGCTGCACATAGTTCAAAAAGGTCACTAAACGCCCAACCGTCAAAGTAGAACCCGCCATGATGCGCAAGGCTCCAACACCAGCAAGTAGAGCATAAATGAGGGCATTGACAAATCGGGTCGAAGGATTGACTGTCGATGAATAAAAGATAGCCGACTGAGAATAACCTGCGTAGTTGTCATTTGCCTCATGAAGTCTCTCGATAAATTCTTCCTGAGCATTGAAGGACTGGATAATGGTCTGTTGGGTGAGCGATTCTTCTATCAACTGAGTCTGAATCCCCCTAGTCTCTGTCTGCTTTTGAAAGAGATGGTAGGATTTCCTAGCGATAAAGCGTGAAATGACCATAGACAGAGGTGTTAAGAGCAGAACTAATAGAGTCATCAATAGATGGATTTGGAGTATAGCAAGGATGCTGACCAAAATCATCAAAACTCCTATGAAAAATTGGTTGAAAATCATATTCAGACCCGCTGCCAACTGCTCGATATCTGTCGTTACACGGCTGACCATTTCTCCACTACCTTGTCTATCTACAAGGGCAATCGGAAGACGATGGAGCTTTTCAATGATTTTTTCGCGCAAATCTCTGGTATAGGAGAAAATCAGTCGATTATAGAGGAGAGGATTGGCCCATTGTACCAGCGTATTTCCTATGACCACCAATATCATCTGGAGGAAAATCTGCCAAAATAACTGGGAGGAACCATCAACTAGGACTTGGTCAATCACCTGTCCTATCAAGATTGGTAGATAGATTGATAGGGCTACCTGAGCAATGGTACCCAAGAAAGCCAGGAAAAGAAGGACGGGATGGCCAGCTAAATCTTTTGCTAATCGTTTAAGGGTTTGACTTGCATGTTTGCCTTTCATTCTAGTCCTCCTTTCCATGTTGGGATGCATTGATTTCACGATAGACTTGGCTAGTCTCCATCAATTCCTTATGATTTCCAAGTGCTAATTGCTCCCCTTTCTCTAAAAGAAGAATTTGATCAGCAATCTTCAAGGTTGAAGTTCGTTGGGAAATCAAGATCAAGCTGGTGTTTGGTAGGTTATCTTGAACAGCCTTCAGAAGATTGGACTCAGTAATGGTATCAAGAGCCGAAGTCGCATCATCTAAGATAAGAAAGGGTGCTCGATGCAAGACTGCTCGGGCGATCGATAAACGTTGCTTTTGCCCACCTGAGAAATTACGACCACCTGCTTGAACCTCTGCGTCCAGCTGACCTTCCTTGTCACTGACAAAATCCTTGGCCTGGGCAATTTCTAAAGCCTGCCAGAGTTCTTGGTCAGAGACTGTTTCTTCCATACCCAGAGTCAAGTTAGAACGAATGGTTCCCTTAAAGAGTTCAACCTTTTGAGAAACATAAGCCATCCAGGACCGCCATTCAGAAAGATTGCGAGGACTACGTCCATCTCGATAAAGGGAAATACTTCCCTTATCTGCCGTATAAAGGCCAAGTAGGACCTGTACCAAGGTCGACTTACCAGAACCAGTCCCCCCGATGATTCCAAGAATTTGTCCTTGTTGCATAGCAAAAGAAAGATTTTGCAAGGATGGTTGAGCAGCATCTGGGTAGGTAAAGCTCAAGTGTTCAACTCGTAAGGACTGGTTCGAGGAAGTTTCTTTTTGAGCAATTTCTGCCAGTATATCTTCAGGTTCTTCAGCAAAAACTTCCTCAATCCGCTTGGCAGAAATATAGGACTGGTTGAGTGAATTAATGAGCATGGCTAGTTTTATCAATTCTACCAAGATTTGCAGGAGATAGTTGATTAAGGCAATCAAGGCACCTTGACTAAGCCAGCCTCCCTGGATAGAAATATAACCATTCCAGATAATCACAAGCAAAGTTCCATTGACGATCAAATAGGTCAAGGGGGGCAAGAGACTGGACCAGTAGCCTGTTTTCATTTGGATAGCTGTATAGACTTGATTGAGTACTTGGAAGTTCTCGATTTCTCGTTTTTCTTGGCCAAAGGCACGAATCACACGCATCCCTTGTATCTGTTGGCGTGTTTCCTGAACCAGCTGGTCTGTTTTCTTTCTCAAAATACTATAGAGAGGATTGACCAAGCGTGATAACACGACAATGACAAAGGACAAAATGGCAACCATGACCAAAAACCAGAAGGTCAATTCAGGCGAGAGACGATAAGCCATAAAAATGGCACCAAAAACAATAATAGGAGCCCTTAAAAATAGGCGTAAAAATTGATTGATCCCTGTCTGAATCTGATAGGTATCTGAAGTCAAACGCGTCACCAAACTCGAGGTCGTTAAACGGTCTCTACTATCCTTGGGCAAGGAAAGAATATGACGATAGAGGTCATTGGTCAACTCCTTGGCAAATCCTACTGCTGCCTTGGCTGAGTAAAACTGAGCCACTAAGGCTACCAAAACGCCGATAACCGCAAAAACAAAGAGGAAACCCATTTGCATCCAGAGGTGACCCTGATCTTTTTGGGGGATAGATTGGTCGACAATCCCAGCTATCACCATGGGAACCAAGAGTTCAAAAACGGCTTCTAGCAGCTTAAACAAGGGCGCTAGAAATGACTCCTTGAGGTAGGGTTTTAAGTAAGAAAGTAATTGTTTCATATGTCCCTTCTATTTTCAAAATGAAGAAGGTGGAAAAACCACCATCTTTTTACTTATTCAAATATGGAAGTAGATAGCCATATCCAGCCTCTTCCATTTCATCCTTAGCAATGAATCGTAAAGAGGCAGAATTGATACAATAGCGTAAACCACCTAGTTCCTGAGGTCCATCTGTAAAGACATGTCCCAAGTGAGCATTACCCGAACGTGAACGGACTTCAATTCGCTCCATCCCGTGACTCAGGTCTTGATAGTAATGGATAAGCTCTTTAGAGATTGGTCGGCTAAAACTTGGCCAACCACAGCCTGAGACAAACTTATCCTTGGCAGAGAAGAGGGGCTCACCAGTCGTGATATCGACATAAATTCCTTCCTCAAAAGTTTGGTCATAAGCATTGCTAAAAGGAGCTTCCGTCGCAGCCTCTTGGGTAACTCGGTAGGACTCTTCTGATAAACTTTCTCGTAAAACTGCCTGACTCGGTTTTTCATAGTTGGCGGCATCTATCAGTGGTTTCTCAGCATCCCTCACATCGATATGGCAATAGCCTCCAGGATTTTTTTTGAGGTAGTCTTGGTGATAGTCTTCAGCTAAGATATAGTGGCGAAGCTTCTCCACTTCCACTGCAATTTTACGACCAATGAGGAGTTCTTGTTCACGAACTACTGTATTGATAGTCGGTAAATCCTCTTCATCTTTGTAATAAATCCCTGTGCGGTATTGACGACCACGGTCATTCCCTTGTTGGTTGACAGATAAAGGATCGATAACTCGGAAATAATAGAGTAAAATTTCACGGAGCGAGACCGCCTTTTCATCATAAATAACTTGCACAGTCTCGGCATGATCTGTTTCTTTGATTAATTGATAATTGGTGGTTTCTACCTGACCATTGGCATAACCAACACTTGTTTGTAGCACTCCAGAAATTCTGGAAAAATATTCTTCCAAACCCCAAAAACAACCACCTGCTAAATATATTTCTGCCATCTCATACCTCCTTGACCCTCTATCGGTCATCAAATACGGGAAAAATCCCATATTTCTCGTTTCATTTTCAAAAAAAGGATAGGAAGCCCTCTAATAGAGAGTTTCCCCATCCTATCGCTATATTTATTTTTCTTCGACGCGAACGCCTTGTGTGTCTACTTGCAAGTCATGAAGCTTGCCTTTGAACGGTTGTTTTTCAAGCTCTGTCTTAATCTTCGGCATCTTATCAGGATCAGCTAGAACCATGACAGTAGGCCCAGCGCCAGACAAGTAGGTCGCATAAGCACCGTTTCTCTTGGCAACTTTTTTAATTGTCGCAAATTCTCGCACCAAATCTTGACGATAACGCTCGTGGAAAAGGTCACTCTCAATAGCTTGACCAGCTTTGATCATATCTCCAGTCAGCAAGGCTGCAATAGCCACATTGGCGATAGAACTTGCTGCAACAGCTTCCTTGTATGATAATTTCTTAGGCAAGACACCACGACTATCGCGAGTTCGCAATTCATAGTTTGGAATATAAGCTAGGAAAGCACACTCTGGGAAAGGCGCCACAACAGCTGAAACCTGATCTTCGACTGAGCTCGCAATAACCAGATTTCCGTAGATGGCTGGTGCAACATTATCAGGATGGCCTTCAATCTTAGTCGCCAATTGCAATTTGTCGTGATCGCTTAATTTAAGATTTCCTAATTGATTTGCCAGTTCAATCCCTGCAACGATGACAGAACTAGAAGAACCTAGTCCACGTGCAAGAGGAATATCACTGATCATCTTCAGACGTCTTGGTTGTAAGTCTGGAACGATTTGTAGAGCAATCTTCAGCAAAAGATTACGTTCATCACGCGGAATCCATTTGCCTAGTTGGTGCTCAATCATCCATTCTTCACGTTCTTCACAAACCTGAATTTCTAGATACTTGGTTACAGCTACGCCAACTGAGTCAAATCCAGGACCCACATTGGCACTTGTAGCAGGTACAATAATCTTCATCTTAGTCTCCTAAAACCTTGAAGGTATTGAGAAGTTCAAACTCAGCTACCGCCTTCAAAGCGTCTGTAATATTTTCAAGTTGCGCCTTGTTGATCTTATGGCTGATGATAACAACACGAGCCTTGCCTTCTTGCTTACCATCTTGCAAGATTTGCTTGAAGGAAATATCTTCTGCATTAAAGAGCTCAGCCAATTTCAAGACTTGACCTTTTGAATCTGGAGCCAAGATTGAGAAATAGTAGTTGGCTTTGACATCTTCTGGCTGAGCCAAAACAAGGTCACGATGGTATTCGTTAAAGGCTTTTCCAATGGTACCGTCATTCAAGCGACGAACGATACGAACAATATCAGCTACGACACTCGTTGCAGTTGGTTTTTGTCCAGCACCTGGTCCGTAGTACATTGATTCACCAATCCCGATAGACTCTACAAAGACTGCATTCATGACCCCATTGACACTTGCAAGTGGGTGAGCCTTAGGAAGGAAGGTTGGTGTAACCTCGGCAGCGATTCCAGATGGTGTTTCTTCGATAGAACCTACTAATTTAACCACATACCCAAGATCTTGAGCAACTGCCACATCCTCTGGAGTGATGTTGCGGATTCCTTGATGGGCCACATCTTCAAATTTAACATTCATTCCAAAAGCAAACTGGCTGAGGATGACCATCTTGTAGGCTGCATCAATACCGTCAACGTCATTGGTTGGGTCGCTCTCAGCAAAGCCAAGTCGTTGGGCTTCAGCGAGGGCATCTGCATAAGACCAACCTTCTTCTACCATTTTGGTCATCATGAAGTTAGATGTTCCATTGACGACACCAAGAACACGAGTGATTTTGTCTGATGCTAGTGAGTTAACCAAGGTACGAAGGATTGGAATTCCTCCCGCAACAGCTGCTTCATAGTAAAGAGCAACATTATGAGCTTTAGCAATCTCAAGCAATTCTGCACCATGAACAGCCAAAAGGTCCTTGTTGGCTGTCACAACGTGCTTCCCTGCCTCTAAAGCACGAGTGATAAAGGTTTTAGCAGGTTCGATACGTCCCATCAACTCAACAACAATTGTGATGTCTTTGTCTGACAAGATTTCATCGATATTTGTTACAAAATTAAAATCATTTCCTGCCTCAAGCAAGCGTGCTTTCTCTTCATCGTCTTTGACCAAAACCTTGGCTACTTCAATTTCTGAATGTGCTGCTTGAACAATTTTTTCTCCATTTTCCTTTAGTAAGAATGGTACACCACTGGCTACTGTACCAAATCCAAGTAAAGCAATTTTAACTGACATGTTTGTCTCCTTGAAATTTTCTAATAGTCCTATTATACCAAAATTGTGAGAAAATTCCTACCATTCTGAACTAAAAATAGAAGCATCAAATCATAAAAAAGCCTGCCCTGATTCAATCAAGAGCAGACGCTATTTTCAATCTATTTTACAAAGACCATTTCCTTGTCACTAGACAGGTCGTCTCGATACATAAAACCTGCAAATCTAAGATTTTTAATCTCTTCTACAGAAGTTACCTGACCTTCCATCAAGGATGTTAAGAAAGCCCCTCTAGCTTTTTTAGAAATGGTTGAGTGGATTTTTAGTTTTCCATCTCTTTCTTCCATAAACTTAAAGGTCACCATTTTTTCACGGATATCTTTTGGAAAGACAGTTTCAAACTCCGAAGACAAGAGTGAAAAGATTAGTTCTTCACCCTTCACCGACTCTTCATAAGCTGACTGCCAGTGACTTTTCAGGCTTTTCCCAGCGATTTTAAGCTTCATCAAAAAGTCCAGTCTGTGAGGTGCAATCGATGCAAAGGCTGGAATCACACCGTAAAGAGCTGACGTTATCATGAGGTGTTTCTCCAGATAGGCTTCTTCAGCCTTGCTTAGATTGTCCCTTTTGATGTTGCGATACATAAGCCCATCAAAGAGGTGCAAGGCTGGATAGTTTCTAGCCGTTCCATTTTTCAAGGCTTGGATATGGTCATACTCCTCTTGCGCTTTTTCGGCAGATATTTTGTAAAAATTCTCCAGCTCTTGGGCAGAATATCTGGCCAATTCATCCAGCACTGCCTGACTTTCAGGTCGCAATGGTTTAGCCTCTAAACTAGGGATTTCGGTATTCATTTCTTTTGCAGTTGGGATTAAAATTTTCATAGTCTTAGTGTAGCATATTTTTTTAGGAGCACCAAGGATTTGAGCCTAAAAGAGAGTGGGACAGAAATCGGTAATTCGTTAGAATTCGATTTCGTCGTCCCACCTCCGCACAGTTGTGTAGGGTTGTAAAAGCTGATGAAATCAGCGTAGTAGAGCCCACTCAACCACTGCGTCTTGATCGACAATCCAAAGACAATTGAGAGGCTAAGACTTTTGTCCCAGACTCTTCTTTCCTTATTTTGGCAATCCTAACCAAATCGCAAAGAGAACGAGTGCTGTTCCAAGGCAACTTGTCAAGATAGATGACAGAGTAACCTTTTTCTCCTTTAGATGAGAAAATCCTATCTTCAAAGCGAAAAGACCAAGCAACATCGAACCAATCATCAGATAAAATCCCATTTGACTGTCCTCCATTTATGTTTCTTTCATTTATTATCACAAATTTCAAACAAGAGTGCAAGAAAAACGAGGTTTTTTAGTTATTTAGTTTGAAAAATCATCCACTATTCTAGTGAAAGATAATCTGAACCTGCTTATATGATAATCCCTTCTAAATGATCCAGTTCATGTTGACAGATCTGAGCAGGAAATCCTGTCAGGGTAATGGTTTGCTCTTGCCAATGGATATCCCGATAAGCCACGGTAATCTTTTCATACCGAGTTGTTGGTCTCACTCCTGTCAAAGACAAACAACCTTCCTCTGTCTCGTATGGTCCTTCAAAAGATTGGAGAACTGGATTAAACATAACCATGGGAATCATTCCGATATTAAAAATAACGACGCGCTTTTGCACTCCAATCATATTGGCGGCTAGTCCAACACAAGTTTCTCGATTAGCCTGTAGGGTATCCTGCAAGTCCTTTGCTAGAGGTAAATCCTCCTGACTAGCAGGCTGGGATACCTGTGACAAAAACAAGATATCTTTTACAATTTTCTTTTCCAAGATTCTTTCCTCCATACGATATCAGTCTACTTGATTATAGCACAAAATTATACTCTTCGAAAATCAAATTTAAACCACGTCAGCTTCACCTTGCCGTACTCAAGTACAGTCTGCGGCTCTCTTCCTAGTTTACTCTTTGATTTTCATTGAGTATTATGTCAGTTTACCTTTATATACAAACAAAAAGCCATCCGAAGATGACTTTCATAATGCTTAAATAGCGTTTTTATCTTTTCCGAGTGCTCGTTGGATTGCTTTGACAATCTCAACAAGGACCACGATCATAAGCGCTCCTACAGCGACCACCATCCATTGAGTCAAGCTCAAATGTGACACGTGGAAAAGGTTATTAAATCCAGGAACCAAAATTGTCACCACAAAGAAGACAAAGGCAACTGGGATAGACCAGTTAAAGGTCTTGTTCGTAAAGAGTCCCACTTTAAAGATCGATTGGTAAACCGACTTAACGTTAAAGGCATGGAGCAATTGGATCAAACCGAGAGTTGCAAAAGCCATGGTAAGGGCATCCGCATGGATTTCAGTATTACTTTGGTGCTCTGGGAAGAGAAGAGCCCAACCATAAACACCTAAAACTAGCATTGTTTGGAAGATCCCTTGATAAATGATTGCTCCGAAGACACCACCATCAAAGAAGTTAGACTTACGCCCACGAGGTTTGTGAGTCATGACGCCTGGTTCAGCTGGTTCAACACCTAGGGCGATAGCTGGTAGTGTATCTGTTACTAGGTTAATCCATAGCAAATGCACTGGTTGAAGCACATCCCAACCTAACAAGGTTGCAAAGAAAATCGTGAAGACCTCAGCCATATTAGCAGACAAGAGGTATTGGATTGATTTTTGGATATTTGAGAAGACTTTACGTCCTTCTTCTACCGCTACGATAATGGTTGCAAAGTTATCATCAGCAAGGACCATATCAGAAGCTCCTTTAGAAACCTCTGTACCTGTAATCCCCATACCGATACCAATATCAGCTGTCTTAAGTGAAGGCGCATCGTTGACCCCATCACCAGTCATGGCAACAACCTTACCTTCATTTTGCCATGCTTTCACGATCCGAACCTTGTGCTCAGGTGATACACGAGCATAAACAGAGTATTGCTTGAAGACTTTTTGGAATTCTTCATCCGTGAGTTCATTCAACTCAGCACCCGTGAAGACATGGTCTTCTGTATCATTTGGATCGATGATTCCGAGACGTTTAGCGATAGCTTCCGCTGTATCTTGGTGGTCACCCGTGATCATGATTGGACGGATACCCGCTTCCTTAGCGACACGAACAGCTTCTGCAGCTTCTGGACGCTCAGGGTCAATCATTCCGACCAAACCAGAGAAGATGAGATCAGACTCAACAATTTCAGATTCCAAGGTTGGAATTTCGTTACTTGTCTTGTAAGCCATCATCAAGACACGAAGGGCTTGTTTAGCCAAGTCTTTGTTAGTAGCAAGGATAGCATTTTTATCTTCTTCTGTGATTGGGCGAACTTCCCCATTGACTTCAATACGAGTCACACGTTTGAGCAATTGGTCAGGCGCACCCTTGACAGCGATAAAGTAAGAACCGTCTGCTTCCTTATGAATGGTAGACATGAGCTTACGGTCTGAGTCAAATGGCAATTCCGCTACACGTGGCTCATCCTTCAAGACTTCACGGACATCAAAGTTGTGGTCTAAACCAAACTGAACAAGGGCTGTCTCCGTTGGGTCCCCAATCAACTTACCAGATGGATCGACCTTGGTATCATTGGCAAAGTTCATGATACGAAGGGTATTGTTGCTTGTAGCAATTTCAGCTACCGAGCTTTGCAATTGGCCGTTGGTATAAACCTTTTCAACCGTCATTTGGTTCATCGTCAAGGTACCTGTTTTATCAGATGCGATGATTTCTGTTGAACCGAGAGTTTCAACCGCTGGTAATTTACGGACGATTGAATTCCGTTTTGCAAGGGTTGTAGTTCCCAATGATAGAACGATTGTTACAATGGCAGGAAGTCCTTCTGGAATCGCAGCAACCGCAAGAGCAACCGCAACCATCAAGCCTTCCAACGGATGTTCACCACGAACGAATACACCAACCAAGAAAGTAATAACGGCAATCACAATAATCAAGTAAGTCAAGGCCTTAGATAATTGTTCCAAGCTTTGCTTCAATGGTGTCTCTGTCTCGTCAGCATTAGCCAACATATCTGCAATCTTACCAACTTCTGTATACATACCAGTGTTTGTCACGACACCAATACCACGACCGTATGTTACATTTGAGTTTTGGTAACCCATGTTAACACGATCTCCGATACCAGCATCTGCTTCAACAAGTCCTGTCACATCTTTTTCAACCGGGACAGACTCCCCTGTAAGAGCTGCTTCTTCAATTTTAAGAGAAGCTGCTTCAAACAAGCGCATATCTGCAGGCACGACATCTCCAGCTTCAAGCAAGACGATATCTCCAGGTACCAATTCTTTCGAGTCAATCTCAATAACATGACCATCACGACGAACACGAGCCATCGGGCTAGACATATTTTTCAGAGCTTCAATGGCTGCTTCTGCTTGCCCTTCTTGGTAAACCCCAAAGGCAGCATTCAAAACAACAACAGCCAAGATGATAATGGCATCCGTTAGACCGTCCATTCCTTCTGTAATGACAGAAAGAGCAGCCGCCGCCAGCAAGATGATAATCATCAAATCCTTAAATTGATCAAGGAATTTAGCTAGTAGGCTACGTTTTTCACCCTCTTCCAACTCATTACGACCATAAGTCGCTAAGCGTTCTTGAGCTTGAGCAGTTGACAAACCTTCGATAGATGTGTCCAAGTTCTTTAGGACTTCTTCTGAGGTTTGTGTGTAAAACAAGTCTTTATTTTGTTCTTTTGACAAAACAGTCTCCTCCTTTTTGGCCTCTTTTACAAAAAAAGAGACCTGTTTTTTAAAAAAACAAGTCTCGCTGTTTAATATAGTGCCGGAAATAATTCGTAATGACGACACTATCGCGGTTTCCCGCCAGCTACTCCCTTGAGTAGTTCTATTATATCAGATTTTCAAAAGTTTTCAAGTTTTGAGGTGGGGTTAACTTACTTCCCACATTTGAATTTTCCTTGAAAAACCAGTATAATGATAGAATACAAAAATTCTAGGAAGAGAGTTAGATGAATCAATCGGTTTCAAACTTAAAATTGGCTGAGCGTGGTGCCATTATAAGCATCTTGACCTATCTATTCTTGTCTGCAGCTAAGCTAGCGACCGGCCACCTCCTCCATTCATCCAGCTTGGTGGCCGATGGTTTTAACAACGTTTCAGATATCGTTGGAAACGTGGCCCTTCTCATCGGGATTCGTTTGGCTCGCCAACCGGCAGATAGAGATCATCGCTTCGGCCACTGGAAAATAGAGGATTTGGCAAGTCTCATCACTTCCATCATCATGTTTTACGTTGGTTTTGATGTTCTACGGGACACCATTCAAAAGATACTCAGCCGAGAACAAACGGTCATTGACCCACTTGGGGCGACTCTGGGAGTCATCTCTGCTATCATCATGTTTGCAGTTTATCTCTACAATACCCATCTGAGCAAGCAAGCTAAGTCCAAAGCTCTCAAGACAGCAGCCAAGGACAATTTGTCAGATGCTGTGACTTCTCTTGGAACTTCTATTGCTATCCTGGCTAGTAGCTTTAACTATCCAATCGTGGATAAGTTGGTTGCGATTATCATTACCTTCTTTATTCTTAAAACTGCTTATGATATCTTTATCGAGTCATCCTTCAGCCTTTCTGATGGTTTTGATGAACACTTGCTCGAAGATTATCAAAAAGCTATCATGGAAATTCCTAAGATTAGCAAGGTCAAATCTCAACGCGGTCGTACTTACGGAAGCAACATTTATCTGGACATTACTCTGGAAATGAACCCAGATCTCTCTGTTTATGAGAGTCATGAAATTGCGGACCAGGTTGAATCAATGTTATCAGATCGATTTGGTGTCTTTGATACAGACATTCATATAGAACCAGCACCAATCCCTGAGGATGAAATTCTAGATAATGTCTATAAAAAATTGCTCATGAGAGAGCAACTAATTGACCAAGGAAATCAATTGGAAGAATTACTGGCTGAAGATTTCATTTATATTCGCCAGGACGGACAAGAACTGGACAAGGATGCCTATAAGTCCGAAAAAGAACTGACATCTGCCATTAAAGAGCTTCATCTAACCTCGATCAGTCAGAAAACAAAACTCATCCGTTATCAGATAGGTGATACTATCCATACAAGCATCTGGCGAAGACATGAAATTTGGCAAAATATATTCCATCAGGAAACGAAAATTGAAAAAGACTAAAGAAAGAGGCCGGGACAAATCCCGACCTCATTTTTTATACTTATTTTGCTACGCTCTTAGCAAGAACGAAGTTTCCAAGTGTAGCTGAACCATTACCTGCAACAGCTGGTGTTACGATATAGTCACGCACATCCGGAACTGGTAGGTAACCATTGAGCAAGGATGTGAATTTCTCACGCACACGGTCAAGCATGTGCTGTTGGGCCATTACACCACCGCCAAAGACGATAACGTCTGGGCGGAAGGTTACAGTTGCGTTGACTGCAGCTTGAGCGATATAGTAGGCTTGAACATCCCATACAGAACTGTTCAATTCGATGTTTTCACCACGAATTCCTGTACGAGCTTCTAAGCTTGGACCAGCCGCAAAGCCTTCCAAACATCCTTTGTGGAAAGGACAAACACCGTTGAATTCTTTTTCAATATCCATTGGGTGTTTAGCCACATAGTAGTGTCCCATCTCAGGGTGACCCACACCACCGATAAATTCACCACGTTGGATAACTCCTGCACCGATACCTGTACCGATTGTGTAGTAAACCAAGTTTTCGATTCGTCCACCTGCGTTATTACGTGCTACTACTTCACCGTAGGCAGAACTGTTTACGTCTGTTGTGAAATACATTGGCACGTTTAGAGCGCGACGGAGAGCACCAAGTAAGTCAACATTCGCCCAGTGAGGTTTTGGTGTAGTTGTGATAAAACCGTAAGTTTTTGAATTTTTGTCGATATCAATTGGACCAAATGAACCAATTGCAAGACCTGCAAGATTATCAAATTTTGAAAAGAACTCGATAGTTTTATCGATTGTCTCGATAGGAGTTGTTGTTGGGAATTGTGTTTTCTCTACAATGTTAAAGTTTTCATCACCGACAGCACAGACAAATTTTGTACCGCCCGCTTCCAAGCTTCCATATAATTTTGTCATGATAAACCTCTAGTTTTTATTTTCTCTATTATAGCATATTTCAAGGAGGAAAGTTGCTCTATATTTTAGTTTTTCCTCTGTAAATTTTAAGATTCAATCAAAAACGAACAAACATGACATTTGTTCGTTTTTTTGATTTATTAAATCGAAAGTAGTGTACTCAATGAAAATCAAAGAACAAACTAGGAATCGAGCTGCAGATTGCTCAAAGCACGGCTTTGAGGTTGTAGATAGAACTGACGAAGTCAGTAACACATACATACGGCAAAGCGAGTATGACGCAGTTTGAAGAGATTTTCGAAGAGTATTAAGCTTTAACTTCGATGATTGCATCACCCTTAGCAACTGATCCAGAAGCAACTGGATTTACTGAAGCAAAGTCTGCAGTGTTTGTTACGATAACCATTGTTGTGTTATCAAGACCTGCAGCAGCAATCTTAGCTGAGTCAAATGTTCCAAGAACATCTCCAGCTTTAACCTTGTCACCTTGAGCAACTTTTTGGTCAAATCCTTCACCGTTCATTGAAACAGTGTCGATACCCACGTGGATCAAGATTTCAGCTCCGTTTACAGTTTTCAAACCATAAGCATGTCCTGTTGGGAAGACGATTGTCACTTCAGCATCAGCTGGGGCGTAAACAAGATCTTGGCTAGGTTTCACAGCGATTCCTTGTCCCATAGCTCCACTTGAGAAAACTGGGTCGTTCACATCAGCAAGAGCTACAACGTCACCAACGATTGGAGTTTGGATGACACCTTCGCTAGGAGCAACAACAGTACCAGTTACCGCTTCGTCAGCCAAACGTTCAGTTGTAGCTTCTGAAGTCACTTCTGCTTCATCTTCATAACCAAACATGTAAGTAAGAGCAAAACCAAGGGCAAATGATACAGCTACCATAAGAAGGTATTGTGGAAGTTGTCCGTTACCAATGTAAAGCATTGTACCTGGGATGATTGTGATACCATTACCAGTACCAGCAAGACCAAGGATAGATGCCAATCCACCACCGATTGCACCAGCGATCAATGAAAGGAAGAATGGTTTACGGAAACGCAAGTTAACCCCGAAGATAGCAGGCTCAGTAATACCTAGGAAGGCAGAAAGAGCAGCTGGGAAAGCAAGTGTTTTAAGTTTAGGATTTTTAGTTTTCACACCAACGGCTACTGTTGCAGCACCTTGAGCAGTCATGGCAGCTGTGATGATAGCATTGAATGGGTTAACATGGTCAGCAGCAAGCAATTGAACTTCAAGCAAGTTGAAGATGTGGTGAACACCTGATACGACGATAACTTGGTGAACTCCACCAATCAAGAAACCACCAAGACCAAATGGCAAGTTAAGGATAGCTTTTGTTCCAAGAAGGATATAGTTTTCAACAACGTGGAAGACTGGTCCGATAACAAACAAACCAAGAATTGACATTACGAGGAGTGTTACGAATGGTGTTACCAAGAGGTCAAGAACATCTGGAACAACCTTACGAACAGCTTTTTCAAATTTAGCTCCGACAACCCCGATGATGAAGGCTGGAAGAACTGAACCTTGCAAACCAACAACTGGGATAAATCCGAAGAAGTTCATAGCAGTTACTTCTCCACCAGAAGCAACAGCCCAGGCATTTGGAAGTGAACCTGAAACGAGCATCATACCAAGAACGATACCAACGGCTGGGTTACCACCGAATACACGGAAGGTTGACCAAACAACCAAACCTGGCAAGATGATGAAGGCTGTATCAGTCAAGATTTGAGTGTAAGTTGTCACATCTTCTGGAAGTGTCATTCCAAGAGCATTCAAGAGCCCACGAACACCCATGAAGAGACCAGTTGCTACGATAACTGGAATGATTGGAACAAAGACGTCACCAAAAGTACGGATGGCACGTTGGAACCAATTTCCTTGTTTAGCAGCTTCTGCCTTCATCTCATCCTTAGATGTCGTTGGCAAACCAAGAGCTACGACTTCATCGTACATCTTGTTTACTGTACCTGTACCAAAAATGATTTGGTATTGACCTGAGTTAAAGAAAGCACCTTGAACTTTTTCCAAGTTCTCGATAGCATCTTTGTTGATCTTCGCTTCATCTTTCACCATAACACGAAGGCGAGTCGCACAGTGGGCTACACTGTTAACGTTCTCACGTCCACCCAAGGCTTCGATGACTTTTTTTGCAATTTCTGTATTGGTCATTTGCAAAAATCTCCTTATAAAAATTTTTCTTGTTTGAAAGCGATTTTACTCGCCCTACGAGTATTATTCTATCACGTTTTAAAAATATGTCAAGCGTTTTGCAGAAAAAATTTTACTATTTTTTATTTTTTGATTGTTTTTGCTATTTTTTTCATCAACACAGCCATAACACCCTCTAAAATCAAGGTTTTTACTTTAAAGTTTTCAAAAACTTTCATAATTTCATTGATTTTCATAGAATTTCGCCTCTACATTCTGTCAATCGTTTGACATTTTTTTCTTTTATCCAGTATAAAAGACTTGCTTTTTTATAAGGAAACGTTTACTATTAAGATAGAAGATTTTTTGGAGGGAATACATAATGGAATGGACAACTGAACGTCGCTACAGACGTTATGAAGATTGGACACAAGAAGAGATCAAACAAATTCAAGAAAATATGGCTCAATCACCATGGCATGTCAGCTATCACATCGAACCAAAGCAGGGACTTCTCAATGATCCAAACGGCTTTTCTTATTTCGATGGCAAGTGGGTTGTCTTTTATCAGAACTTCCCTTTCGGTGCAGCTCATGGGTTAAAATCTTGGGTTCAACTTGAAAGCGACGATTTGGTGCACTTTACTGAAACAGGTGTAAAAATCTTACCTGATACTCCACTGGATAGCCACGGCGCTTACTCAGGATCTGCTATGCAGTTTGATGATCAATTGTTCCTATTCTATACAGGAAATGTCCGTGATGAAAATTGGGTACGCCACCCTTATCAGATTGGTGCCTTGGTAGACAAGGATGGAAAGGTTGAAAAGATTGACAAAATCTTAATTGACCAGCCTGCTGATGCTACTGACCATTTCCGCGATCCACAGATTTTTAACTTTAAAGGCCAATACTACGCTATCGTCGGCGGTCAAGATTTGGAGAAAAAAGGTTTTGTCCGTCTCTACAAGGCTATCGAAAATGATTATACAAACTGGCAAGAAGTCGGAGACCTTGACTTTAACAATGACCGTACTGCTTATATGATGGAGTGCCCAAATCTAGTCTTTGTCGGAGAACAACCTGTCCTTCTTTACTGCCCACAAGGTTTGGATAAAAAGGTTCTTGACTATGACAATATCTATCCAAATATGTATAAAATCGGTGCTTCCTTTGATCCTGAAAATGCTCGTATGGTAGATGTGTCTGAACTACATAACCTCGATTATGGGTTTGAAGCATACGCTACTCAAGCCTTCAATGCTCCTGATGGACGTGCCCTGGCAGTTAGCTGGCTTGGTTTGCCAGATGTGTCTTATCCATCTGATCGTTTTGATCACCAAGGGACTTTCTCATTGGTCAAAGAACTTACCATTAAAGATGGCAAACTCTATCAGTATCCTGTAGCTGCTATCAAAGAACTCCGTGCTTCAGAAGAGGAATTTTCAAATCGTTCTGAAACCAAAAACACCTACGAGCTCGAGCTTAACTTAGCAGCTAATAGTCAAAGTGAAATCGTCCTTCTTGCAGATAAAGATGGCAAGGGACTCTCCATCAATTTTGACCTTGTCAATGGTCAAGTTACTGTTGACCGCAGTCAAGCAGGTGAGCAATATGCTCAAGAATTTGGAACTACTCGCTCATGTTCAATTGACAACCAAGCTACTACTGTAAATATCTTCATCGATAATTCAGTCTTTGAAATTTTCATCAATAAAGGAGAAAAAGTATTTTCTGGTCGCGTATTCCCACATGCGGATCAAAATGGAATCCTCATTAAATCTGGAAAACCAACTGGAACTTACTACAAATTAGAATATGGTCGCAAAACTAACTGATGTCGCAGAACTAGCAGGCGTCAGCCCAACTACTGTCTCACGTGTTATCAATAAAAAGGGCTACCTGTCAGAAAAAACTATTCAAAAGGTTAAGGATGCCATGCGTGAATTGGGCTATAAACCCAACAACCTAGCTCGTAGCCTTCAAGGGAAATCAGCCAAGTTAATTGGGTTAATTTTCCCAAAAATCAGCCATGTTTTCTATGCTGAATTGATTGACAAACTGGAGCACGAACTCTTCAAAAACGGCTATAAGACCATCATCTGTAATAGTGAGCACGATTCGGAAAAAGAACGTGAGTATCTTGAAATGCTAGAAGCCAACCAAGTTGATGGTATTATCTCTGGTAGCCATAACTTGGGAATTGAAGACTACAATCGCGTAACCGCTCCAATCATTTCATTTGACCGCAACCTAGCACCAGACATTCCCGTCGTTTCTTCTGACAACTATGCTGGCGGAGTCCTAGCCGCTCAGACCTTGGCTAAAACTGGAGCCAAATCTATTATCATGATTACAGGTAATGACAACTCCAATTCCCCAACTGGACTTCGTCATGCAGGATTTGCTTCTATCTTCCCAAAAGCTCCCATTATCAATATTTCCAGTGACTTTTCACCCCTCCGCAAGGAAATGGAAATCAAAAGTATCCTGACCAGACAAAAACCAGACGCTATCTTTGCATCGGATGATTTGACTGCCATCTTGGTAATGAAGATTGCTCAGGAACTTGGTATCTCTGTTCCAGAACAACTAAAGGTTATTGGTTATGATGGAACTTATTTTATCGAGAATTACTACCCTCACCTCACTACCATAAAACAACCATTAGAAGAAATCGCTCGTCTGACAGTCGATTTGCTCTTACAAAAAATTGAAGGCAAAGAGGTTGCTACTACTGGTTATTTCTTGCCAGTTAGTCTCTTACCAGGTAAAAGCGTCTAATCATAAGAAAAACTCAGACAAAATCAGTCTGAGTTTTTCTTATGATCTTAATTTTTTCAAAAGAGTTTGTGCTTTTTCTAGATTAAAAGTCTTTTCAGCAATCAAGCTTTCCACTAGTTTAGGTACTTCTGCCTCAGTCGCACCTGCTAAAAGCGCTAGAGATTTTGCTTGAAGTTTCATGTGTCCATGCTGAATTCCTGTGCTTACAAGAGCTTTAAGAGCTGCAAAGTTTTGAGCGAGACCAATCGAAACGATAATTTGGGCCAATTCTTTCGCTGATGGATGACCTAGCAAGTCATGGCTGAGAATGACTCGAGGATTGAGACCAATTGATCCACCCTTGGTAGCAACTGGCATCGGCATAGTCAGCTCTCCTATTAGCTCTTCTGTTTCCAAATCCATCGTCCAACGACTGAGACCTCGATAAGCACCATCATGACTGGCATAGGCATGCGCTCCTGCTTCGATGGCACGCCAATCATTTCCAGTAGCAATCAGGAGAGCATCAATTCCGTTAAAGATTCCCTTGTTGTGGGTCACTGCCCTGTAAGGATCTGCTTGGGCAAACTGGCTAGCTAAAACCATTTTTTCAGCTAGTTCACGCGCTTCATCCTTCTGGTGACTCAAATAACGAAAGGCAATCCGACAAGTTGCAGTTACTAGAGAATCTGTTGCATAGTTGGACAAAATGCCCATTAAACTTTGCCCTTGACTTAGAGCCTCTAAGCTAGGTTTTAAAGCTTCAAGCATGGTATTGAGCATATTAGCTCCCATGGCTTCCTGAGTATCCACATGGAGATAAACCACTAAAAAGTCAGCCTCACCAGAAATTTTCTCAACTGTTAGCTCTCTGGCTCCACCACCACGTTTGACAATAGATGGATAGGCTTGGTTTGCTTGTTCGAGTAGCTCTGCTTTGTGACTCAAAATAGCCTGGCATGCTTTATCCCTATCTGGAACCTGATAAAGAGCTACCTGACCAATCATTTGGCGTTGATGAACCTGAGCAGTAAAACCACCCGCACGTTTGATAATCTTACTAGCAAAACTAGCCGCAGCAACAACAGATGGCTCTTCGGTCACATAAGGAACGGTGTACTCTTGACCGTTTACCAGTACTTCTGGAACTACTGAGTATGGGAGAGAAAAGGTCCCCACCACATTTTCACTCAGTTGGTCCGCAACTGCTAGACTGAGATTCTCATTTTGCTCAAGACTTTCTTGGGCTTCAATAGAAGTAAGCGCCTGAGACTTAACTAGTTCTAGGCGCTCTTGAATTGTTTTTTTAGCAAATCCATTCCAATTTTTTTTCATTATTTTTCAACCTTGCTGTAGCGTCGTTGGTGGTCTACAATCTCAACCAGAGCATAGTCCTGTCCCTCATAGCCTGACATGGTTGCAGAACCGGACTCATCCAAGTTTGCTTCCTCAAAGAAGATTCGTTCATAGTCAGCGACACTCAATACTTGACGTTGGTCTAGCAATTCTAAGCGGTTTTTCTGCAATTGCTGTTCATAGCCTTCAACCAATTCCACACTGAAGAACTCAGATACAGCACCACTTCCGTAGCTGTAGAGAGCAATCTTGTCTCCTGCTTTAAGACTAGCAGAGTTTTCAAGGAGAGACAAGAGTCCTAAAAAGAGTGAACCTGTGTAGATGTTCCCAACCTTTTGGCTATAAATAATAGACTCATCAAAGTGTTTTTGGAGTAAATCCTTTTTCTCTTGAGGTAGAGATTTATCAAGAATTTTTTTCAATCCCTTGAGAGCTAGCTTAGGATAAGGCAAGTGGAAACAAATAGCCTCAAAATCATCCAAAGTACAGTTATAACGCTTTTGATACTCTTCCCAAGTCGTTTTTAAGCTATCCAAATACTGCTGTGTTGAGTAGACTCCATTTACAAATGGTGTCGTTGAATAATTTGGACGCCAAAAGTCCATAATATCACGAGTTTGCGCAACATTGTCGTTGTTGAAAGTCATGATACGTGGATTCTGACTAATCAGCATAGCAACACAACCTGCTCCTTGAGTTGGTTCCCCAGGAGTTTCGACACCATATTTTGCAATATCACTAGCTAGTACCAAGACTTTTGATTTAGGAGAATTTCCTACGTGTAACTTAGCATAGTGAAGGGCCGCAGTTGCACCATAGCAAGCTTCTTTGATTTCAAAACTACGAGCAAAAGGTTGAATTCCAAGTAGACCGTGTACAAAAACCGCAGCCGCCTTACTTTGATCGACTCCAGATTCTGTCGCTACGATAACCATATCAATCTCTTGCTTCTCTTCTTCAGTCAGGATAGAATTTCCTGCACTGGCAGCCAAGGTAACAATATCCTCTGTTAAAGGAGCAATACTCAATTCTTTTAAAAGGAGTCCTTTACTCAATTTTTCAGGATCAATTCCTCGGGTTTCTGCTAAATCTTGTAATTTCAAAACGTATTGACTGGTCGCAAAACCAATCTTATCAATACCGATTGTCATATTTACCTCTATTTTTATCATTCATTGTAAAAATTCGTTCACCTCTATTTTATCACAATTGAAGTCAAAAGCGCTAAAAAAGACTTGATTCCCCAAATCAAGTTCATTTTCAAAACCTTATCTCATTTTTAGGCTAGTCTAACAAACAGAACTTTAGGGCTATAAAAAATCGAGTCTTAGCTAGCTCGATTCTTTTTGAGATAATGATACAATTTCAACAAAACTGTTCCACTGGCCATTCCAATGGAGATAACGAGGGCCAACATCATGACTAGCATGGCACTAGAAATAGCATGGCCGTAGTCACCTGTAACGAAGAAGGAAGTGGTTCGGTAAGATAGATAACCTGGTACTAGTGGTGCCAGAATAGCTAGGGCAAAAACCACTGCTGGCGTTTTGTAGAGAATACTCATAATCTGGCTGACACAAGAACCAATCACCGCAGCAATAAAGGTTGCCAAAATGACATTGGTTGGTTCCTTAAGTATCAAATAGAGTAGCCAGATAGACATCCCTAAAACTCCACCAGGAATCAGCATGGAACGCTGGACATTTAAAACGATTAAAAAGGTAATAATGGCAAGCAAACTTGCCAGAGCTTGCAATAAAAATGTTGTTAGTGTCATATTAGTTCATGAGTAAGAGGGCGACTGATGTTCCAGCCCCTAAGGCAAGGGTAACCAGCAAGGATTCAAACATCTTGCTCATACCAGAGTTAATGTGATTGGTCATAATATCTCGAACAGCATTAGTCAGGGCAATTCCAGGTACAAAAGGCATAACCGCACCCGCAATCACCAAATCAGCTGTTGACGGCAAGCCAGAATAGCGCGCCCAAAATTGTGCAATCAAACCAAAGACAAGTGCTCCTGCGAAAGCAGTCATAAAAGGGATACGAATAAATTTTTCTACATAGAGGGAGAAAGTAAAAGCAAATAAGGTTGCTACTCCTGCTCCTATGGCATCGTAGACATTCCCACCGAACATGATTGAAAAGAAAGGAGCACTGAGGGTCGCTGCAGCAGTTAGTTGAACATTGGTGTAGGGAGATGCCTTGGCATTCAATTCCTTTAGTTGGATAAAGGCTGTCTCCAGATCCAGCTGTCCTGATACAAGCTGCCGTGAAATCTGGTTGACATCACACACCTTCTCAATATTATAAGCAGAGGAGGTCACTCGCTTCATACGAGAGATATTTGTATTTTCAATGGAGAAAAAAATGGCGGCAGGCATGGCTAAAACATTACAATCCATAATACCCTGTGAATGAGCAATCCGAATCATGGTATCTTCAACACGATAAATCTCAGAACCATTGCGAAGCAGAATTGTTCCAGCTAGCATGATGACATCAATAACTGCATTCAGTTTTTTTGATTCTTCCATATTTCCCTCCTTTTTCAAACTCCATTTTATTTTATCATAATTTCGGAGGAAAAAAAATCTTTGTCACAAAAACTGTGACAAAGATAATTAGTTATTTGTGTTGTGTTCGTCTGTTTGATTAGGTGTAGACGAAGATGGTGTCGATGGACTTTGGGATGGCACCGTATTGTCCGTTCTGTTATTATTGCGTTGGCTCGAAGACGGAACCGAAGAAGATGATGGTGGGGTTTTTGGTTTATAAATAGAAATCTTTATACGTGTCGTACTTAGATCAACTTTCTCACCTAGTTTGGGACTTTGATCCACAACAGTTCCTTCAGCAGTGCCCTCAGGAGCTGTCGATACCTCTACTACTTCGATATTGGCTTCCTTGACACCAACAATTTGAATTAAGTTATTCTTTGTAAATTCAAGACTTGAGCCAATGTAGTTTGGCATAGTCACGGTTGTCACCTTTTTAGCAACAGTCAAAACGATAGGGGTCGCTTTGGTGAGGTCATAGGTCGTACCTTCTGAGAGACTTTGTTTCAAAATCACACCGGGTTCCGATTCACTGGACTCTTCTTCCTCAATCTTAATCAGATTTTCAGGAACCTTTTTCCCTTTCAATTCTGCAACAACATCAGTAGATTTGCGTCCAATATAGTTTCCAATCTTAAATGATTGTTTACCTGAAGATATGATTAGATTAACTTTAGACCCTTCTTTGCGAGCTGAGCCAGCATCTGGATCTGTACGAATAACTCTCCCTTCTTCTACGGTATCACTCGCTTCGGTCTTCTCCTCACCAATCTCAAAATTCGCTTTTTTCAGATTTTCTTTTGCTTCAGCGACAGTTTGACCTGCAACTTTTGGAATCTCAACAGTAGCTGGTGTTCTGGATAAAATCCACACCAAAGAAGCGGCAACCAATACGAAACTTGCTAGTAGAACTAGATAACGTGCTTTAAAACGACGTTTTTTCACTGGTTTTTCCACAGATTTTTTAGCACTTGCTTCTGGGCTAGCTTTAGTTGCCTGATGGCTATCTGTCTGTGATTGAACCTTAGGAATAGAGGTAAAGGTTGTCTGAGAAACCTTTGGCAAGGTCTTGGTATCTGCCTTACTAGCATCATCAAAAACACGTTTGGCTTCATTTCTACGATTATAAGACAAACTACTGGATAAATCCACATACATCTCTGAAACTGACTGGTATCGATCAGTCAATTTCTTAGCCGTTGCCTTGATAACCACATTCTCCAAAGCTTGGGGAACAGATGGGTTTTCAGCGATAACTGACGGCAGTGGTTTCTGGAAATGCTGGAGGGCGATGGTTACTGCACTATCGCCATCATAAGGGATATGTCCTGTCAGCATTTCATAGAAGATAATCCCCATGGCATAGATGTCACTTTGGACCGTTGCTTTAGAACCACGAGCCTGCTCAGGTGACAAGTAATGCACAGAACCCAACATAGAGTTGGTCTGAGTCAGACTGGTCTCTGCAAAGGCTACGGCAATCCCAAAGTCCGTTACCTTGGCCGTCCCATCCGGAGTTAAAAGAATGTTTTGAGGTTTTAAGTCACGATGGACAATACCTTTAGTGTGCGCTAAGCGCATAGCTAAGAGAATCTGACCCATAATACGGACAGCTTCTTCATTTGAGAGGGGATAGTGTTCTTTGATATAGCGCTTGAGATCAAGACCGGCTACATATTCCATAGCCAAGTACTGTTGACCGTCCTCTTCGCCGATATCCGTTATCCGAACGATATGGGGATGATCTAAGTCAGCCATTGCACGCGCTTCACGCTGAAAACGAGCAACAGCAATCGGGTCAGTCTGGTAGTTAGTCCTTAGGACCTTTACAGCTACCTCTTCCCCGTCTAAAATCAAATCCTTGGCCAGGTAGACATCCGCCATACCTCCACGGCCAATTTGTTTGACAATCCGATACCGCCCGGCAAAAATCTTGCCGATCTGGATCATTGTGCCGCCTCCTCCTCAATCGAAACAAGGGCAACTGTAATATTATCAAGGCCACCAGCATTGTTAGCAAAACGAATCAAGGTCGCCGCTTTATCATCAAGTGAGATATCACTTGTGACAATATCACAGATTTCACTAGCTGAAATCATATTTGTCAGACCATCGCTATTGAGCAAGAGATAGTCTCCTGCTTCCAAGCTGACAATTCCTAAGTCAGGTTGAATTTCGTCTTTTTGTCCGATAGATTGGGTGATAATATTTTTTTGTGGATGCGCTTCTGCCTCTTCTGGTGTCAGTTGACCTGCCTTGAGCAATTCGTTAACTAAGGAATGATCACTTGTCAGTTGACGGTATTCTTCCCCTCGAATGAGACCGATTCTAGAATCTCCGATATGGGCATAAATTGCCTGATTTCCGATAACTGCAAGAGCTTCGAGGGTTGTCCCCATTCCCTTGTAGGCTTCATCTCGTCCTAGTTGATAAATCTTTTGATTTTCAATTTCTAGGTAATGGGCGAACCATTCACGCACCTCATTGACTGTATCGATCTGGGTGTCAACCCAAGCTATACCTAGGTCTGTTACCGCCATTTCACTAGCGATATTCCCTGCGCGATGACCTCCCATCCCATCAGCTAAAATAATCATGGTACGTCCAGCTCTATTAACATAGTGGTTGACATAGTCTTGGTTATTTGTTCGTTTCTGACCAACATCTGTTAATAATGAAATTTCCATGTGTCAGTTCCTTCCTAATTGGATATCTTACGAAATTGGCTGATGAAGAATCCATCACTTCCGTATAATTCTGGAGTAATAAGGATACAGCCATCTTTTAGAATATCCTTGCATTCGTGTTCTAGTTTAACCTGCTCAAACTCGGGATGACTTTCTAAAAATGCTTGAACCACTTGAAAGTTCTCTTCCGAGACAATAGTGCAGGTACTATAGGTTATTATACCACCTTTTCGTAGTGTTTGACAAACACTACCTAATATTTCCAGCTGAATTTCCTGTAATGACGCGAAATCTGCCGTTTCTTTATTGTATTTGATATCTGGTTTTCGACGCAATAGACCAATCCCTGAACAAGGAGCATCTACTAAAATCTTATCAAATTGATCCTTGCCAAAAAACTCATGCACCTTTCTGGCATCCAATTTTTGTGTTTGGACACGATCTGCTACGCCTAAACGCTGAGCATTTTCTTGAATCAAATTGAGTTTATGATCATAGAGATCTAGAGCCGTTACCTGACCTGTCGTCAAATAAGATGCCATATGAGCTGTTTTCCCACCTGGGGCTGCACAGGCATCCAAAACCTGCTCAGTGCCTTGTAAATCAAGAGTTGGAGCAACCAGTTGACTAGACTCATCCTGGATAGTAATAGCCCCTTCAGCAAACAAATCATGGCTTGCAAAGTGCCCTTGCTCCTTGACCAGACCAGAAGCTGATAAGGCAGAATCACTTGCACAGAGCCATTTTTTGATTTCTTCTTTTCGGCTCAAATCAGTCACACGGATACTGGCTTTGTTCCGTTGTAACAGACTTTCAAAAATCGCTTGTGCTCGCTCTTCTCCGTACTCTTCCTTAAGCTTGGCAACTAACCATACTGGTAGGGAGTAGGCAATGGAGTCGCGCTTGTTTTTACGCTTGATACTTGCAATATCTGGCAAACCTTCTCGCAGGATACGGCGAAGGACTGCATTAACCAGTTTTTCGCTGCCTTTTTTGCGAAGTTTAGCCAGTTCCACCGCTTCATTGACCACTGCATGATCAGGAAGCTTATCTAGATATTGGAGTTGGTAAGTACTCATGAGAAGAAGAACATAGAGCCAACTATCTAGCTTGTCTCTATCCTCAATAAAATGAGATAAATACCATTCTAAAGTTAGTTTACGAGCTACCGTTCCATAGACCAATTCGGTCACTAAGCCTTTATCTGTTGCTGACAGCTGACTGGCTTTTAGGTGTTTATTTAAGGCGATATTGGAGTAAGCTTGTTGGATAAAGACATCCTCCAATACCTCTAGGGCTAAACTTCTAGCCGTTTCTACTTTAGTCACCAAATCGTTCTCCTACTGCCAAAGTTCGTCCCACACCGTTGAGGAAGGAAGCAATGTCCATCTTAGGTTTTCCTGCTGGTTGAACCTGTTTGAAAGACAGGGCTCCTTCTGCTGTTGCGACAATCAATTCCTTCTTACCGATGAAAAGAATCTCGCCTGAAGTTCCATGACCTTCTACAGGGAGTGCTTCATAGATTTTGAAGCGTTCGCCCTTTAGAAAAGTATGGGCAACTGGCCATGGATTCATCCCACGGATTTGGTTGAAAAGTTGACGGTTGGTCTTGTTCCAGTCCAATTTTTCTTCCTCTGGTTTAATATTTGGTGAGAAAGTTACTTGGCTTGGATCTTGCGGTTGAGGCTGAATTTCACCAGCTATATAAGCGGGTAGAGTATCCAAAAGCAAATCACGCCCAACAATGGCCAATTTTTCAAACAAAGTTCCAACATTGTCCTCATCAGTAATGGGAATACTGCGACGAGAAATCATGTCCCCTGCATCCATTTCCTTGACCATTTCCATAATGGTTACTCCTGCTTCCTCATCACCCTGAATCAAGGCATAATGG
This sequence comes from Streptococcaceae bacterium AM104-57, assembly GCA_027659245.1. Classification (GTDB taxonomy): domain Bacteria; phylum Bacillota; class Bacilli; order Lactobacillales; family Streptococcaceae; genus Streptococcus. The sequence goes on along the minus strand of JAQDPW010000012.1, from coordinate 32,703 downwards.
ATAGGAGCACCACCACGGTGTTTAGGAAGGAGCGAAGCATGAACATTGACTGCAAAATCCATGCTATCAAGGAGTTTACTTGGGAGAAATTGTCCAAAAGCTGCTGTTACAATCCCATCAGCTCCCAAATTCATGATGGCTTCCATTTCTGGACTACCCGATAATTTTTCAGGTTGGTAAATAGGAAGTCCTGCCTCTTTGGCTGCTTGTTTCACTGGGGTTTCTTGGATGACTTTTTTACGTCCAACAGCACGGTCTGGCTGAGTTACAACTGCTAGAATCTCATAGCGATTATCTGACAAAAGTCCCTTCAAAACGGTCGCTGAAAATTCAGGCGTTCCCATAAATATTAGTTTTGTCATATCTTCTCCTTCTTATAAAAATTGTTGCGGTTCGTGGTCAATACTGAGACGAAGTTCGCTATTTTCCCGTTCTTGTGTCAAGGCCAAGACCTGATTAAGGGTTGGACCCAGCTCATCTTCTAAACGGTATTTAATTAAAATCTGATAATGATAGAGGTTATGAGTACGAGCGATAGGTTTTGGCGTTGGTCCAAGGATGATACTAGCATCCGATAAACCTGATCGCAAAATACCCATTACTTGATAAGCACGTCTAAGAACCTCTTCTTCTTTTTTATGAGATAAGGTGATTCCAATAGTGAAATAATAAGGTGGATAACCCAACTGACGTCTAATGCCCATTTCATAGGCATAAAAACCTTCGTAGTCCTGATCCTTGGCAAAACGAATGGCATAATGCTGAGGATTATAGGACTGAATCAAGACTTGCCCAGCTTTTTCAGCACGACCTGCTCGTCCTGCCACCTGGGTCAAGAGTTGGAAAGTCCTCTCAGAAGAACGGAAGTCAGGCAGATTCAAGGCTGTATCCGCATTGAGAACACCAACCAAGGTCACATTTGGAAAATCCAAGCCCTTGGCAATCATCTGGGTTCCTAGCAATATGTCCGCTTCACCATTGCCAAATTGTTCAAGTAAAGCTTGGTGGCTACCTTTCTTACGAGTCGTGTCCACATCCATGCGCAGAATACGTGCCTCTGGAAAGAGTTCCGCTAGCTCATCGTAGGCTTTCTGAGTTCCTGTTCCATAGTAACGAATACTGCGACTTTGACAGTTTGGACAGACATGAGGAATTTCCTTAGAAAAACCACAATAATGACAATTCATAGTCTTAGTATCCATGTGCAGAGTAAGAGAAATATCGCAGTTGGGACAGGTATCAACAGTCCCACATTCCCGACACATGACAAAGCTAGAATAACCACGGCGGTTGAGCATGAGAACAACCTGCTCTTTTTTATCTAATCGATCTTGAATGGCCTCAATCAGTGGTGGTGTAAAGTTTGATGTTTCATTCTGCCCGATGTAATCACGGAAGTCAATAAGTTGAACTTCAGGAATACTTGCTAAAGGATTGGCACGTTGAGTCAGGCGCAGATGTTGATAAACGCCCTTACCAGCACGCGCACGACTTTCTAGACTCGGTGTTGCAGAACCAAGAACTAAAGCCGCTTGATTGTACTGAGCTCGTAAAAGGGCCACATCTCTAGCATGATAACGCGGATTGCTGTCTTGCTTATAGCTAGCCTCGTGCTCTTCATCGATAATGATAACACCTAGATTTTTTAAAGGTGCAAAAATAGCAGACCTGGCCCCAACAACTACCTGAGCATCTCCACGCTCCACCTTGCGCCATTCGTCGTACTTTTCACCATTGGACAAACCCGAATGGAGAATGGCAACTTGCTCACCAAAACGACCAATAAAACGCTCTGTCATTTGAGGTGTCAGAGAAATTTCCGGCACTAGAACTATTGCTGTTTTTCCCATATCCAAGGCACCTTGGATAATTTGCAGGTAAACCTCGGTTTTACCACTTCCGGTAATTCCTTGAAGAAGAAAGGGAGGATATTGCTTCCCAATCTCTCCTACAACTGCCTCACAGGCTTGTTTTTGCTCTGGGTTTAACTCTAGGGCTTGATTGGACTCAATGCCTTCAAAATAGGAGGCTGAACGTTGGACTTCTTTTTGAAAGATAGTCAAAGCTCCATGTTCCACAAAGAAATTGACTTGTTCGCGTGAGTAATATTCTAATAAAGTAGCCAAAGGAACTGTTTCAGGATGTGCTAATAAATAATCTCGCAGTTCCAATTTCTTCTTGGCACGGTTTGAGATTTCTAGCTTTTCTAACTGTTCAAAATGAACTTCAACCCAAGACTGCGTCTTAACCTTCTTCTGATCCACAGCCTGATACTCGAGTTTCAAGAGCCCTTTTCGAGTTAATCGCATCATCTCTGCCTGCTTGTTCAAGTCAAGCGATGAAAAGGCTAGAGATTCTTGCCAACCAAATAAACGCTCTTTATCTTCCTGACTCAAGCCTTCCAGAGGATAGAGGATTTTATCATAACTAGAGTTCAAAAATCCAGGAAGCATGGCTTTAAGAATAGAAATTTTGTATGAGAAGACTGACTTACGTAGTTCTTCGGCCAACCAGAGTTGTTCTTCCGTTAAGACTGGAGAAAAATCCAGTACCTCCGCAATCTCTTTCAATTCCTCGTTTGCCACTTCCGCATCGGATTCTTGTCCAAATCCCAGAACAATCCCCTGAATCAAGCGATTGGCCTTCCCAAAGGGTACATGAACCCGCATGCCAACTTCCAGCATATCTACGAATTCCTCAGGGACCTTGTAACTATATGGTTGGTCCGTCTGCATCAAAGGCACATCCACAATGATTTTTGCAATAGCCATATCCTCACCTCCTTCTCTTCTTAAATCCTTTTAATTGATTGAGTATTCTTGCAATAGAAAAAATAAGATTGAGTCCCCCCAACCTTAAATTTTTTCACCTTCTTCTTTTTCTTTCGCGATTTGCTCTTTGATTTTCTTTTCTTCTTCTTCTCTCAAGCGTCTTTCTTCTTCGATACGACGACGAACAGCTTCGCGTTTCCCTTCTGGATCTGGGTGGATGGTTACATTCCCTGATTCAATTTCTTCCAGGGCACGAAGAGTTGATTTTTCAGATTTAAATTCTTGAGTAGCAGGTGCGCCAGCTTCTAATTCATGAGCACGCTTTGCTTCCAAGATAACGAGTGAATATTTTGATGGTACCTTGTCAAGTAAGGTATCAATAGAGGGTTTAAGCATCATTTGTTTGTACCTGTTTTCTAAATTTTATCGAATAGTCGGAGACTTTGGTAGCATATCCTGATAATGACCAATCACACGGTCTACACGGAAATGTTCTGCTTCAATCACACGTTTCACACGCTCGGCCGCTAGAGGAACATGGTCATTTACAATAGCGTAGTCATACTCACGCATCAAAGCAATTTCTTCCTTGGCTTTTTCGATACGCTGAGCAATCACTTCTGCACTATCTGTACCTCGGCCAACGAGACGGTCTTGCAATTCTTCCAAATCTGGTGGTGTTAAAAAAATAAAGACCGCATCTGGAACTTTTTTCTTAACCTGGAGAGCTCCCTGCACTTCAATTTCAAGAAAGACATCGATTCCCTTATCAAGCGTTTCATTAACATAAGTCAGAGGAGTTCCATAGTAGTTACCCACATACTCTGCATACTCTAACATCTGCCCTTGACGGATCAACTCTTCAAATTCCTCCCGTGTACGGAAGAAATAATCAACACCATCTACTTCACCTGGACGTTGTGCCCGCGTTGTCATAGATACAGAATATTGAAATTGATTTTCAGAACTCTCAAAAATTTCTCGTCTAACCGTTCCTTTTCCAACTCCAGAAGGGCCTGAAAAAACGATTAGTAAGCCTCGGTCTGCCATTATGTCTCCTTTAGATAGTTTGTGAAATGACTTGAAAATTTCTGTAAGACTATATATCTAAAGCCATTTCTGTTCACTACAATCTTTCTAACTAGTGTAACAAAAAAGCAGTAATTTTTCAACTGCTCTTTCTTATTTATTTTGCATAATCAACTGCACGAAGTTCACGAATCACGGTTACCTTGATATTTCCTGGATAATCGAGATTGTTTTCGATTTTCTCACGAACTTTGTGAGCCAAGATTGTGACCTTGTCGTCCTTGATTTGACCTGGATTTACCATAATGCGGATTTCGCGACCAGCTTGAAGGGCAAAGCTATTTTGAACACCTTCAAAGCTATTAGCAATTTCTTCAAGATCATGGAGACGTTTGATGTAGCTTTCGAGTGACTCACTACGAGCTCCTGGACGGGCTGCACTTAAGGCATCCGCTGCAGCAACGATGACTGCGATCACACTTTCAGGCTCTACATCTCCGTGGTGACTAGCAATAGTATTGACCACAACTGGGTGTTCCTTGTACTTGCGAGCTAATTCCGTACCAATCTCAACGTGGCTACCTTCTACTTCACGGTCAATGGCTTTCCCAATATCGTGGAGGAATCCCGCACGACGGGCAAGGGTAGCATTTTCACCAAGTTCGCTAGCCATGATACCAGCCAACTTAGCCACTTCAATCGAATGACGCAAGACATTTTGTCCGTATGAAGTACGGAACTGCAAGCGACCCATGATCTTCATCAAGTCAGGGTGAAGGTTCGGTGCACCAATTTCATAGGCTGCAGCTTCACCATATTCACGAATCTTGTTATCAATCTCTTGACGATTTTTCTCAACCAACTCTTCGATACGAGCTGGGTGGATACGTCCATCCTTAAGCAAGGTTTCCATAGTCATACGGGCAATCTCGCGACGGATAGGATCAAAACCTGACAAGGTTACCACTTCTGGCGTATCATCAATGATGACATCAACCCCTGTCAAACTTTCAAAAGTACGGATGTTACGCCCTTCACGACCAATGATGCGACCTTTCATGGTATCATCAGGCAGATGAACCGTAGAGTTAGTAGACTCAGCCACATACTCACCAGCAATTCTCTGCATGGCTTGAGCCAAGATATCCTTAGCCAGCTTATCTGAACGTTCCTTAACTTCTTGCTCAGCCTCACGAATACGACTAGCAATTTCCTTAGTCAAGTTTTCCTCTGTCTGAGCCAAGATAATGTCTTTTGCTTCCGACTGAGTCAGAGTTCCGATACGTTCTAGTTCAGCTTGCTTTTGATTCTCAATTTCTTCTAGTTGTTCTTCACGTACATCAAGGTTTTTTGCTCTATCAGAAATACTTTGTTCTTTTTGTTCAAGTGTTTTTTCTTTGTTCGTTAAATTATCATCTTTACGATCAAGGCTCGTAGCTCTCTCCGTCAAACGACTTTCGATTTGTTTGAGTTCTTGACGTTCTGACTTAAATTCAGCGTCCACTTCTTCACGGTATTTTCTGGCTTCCTCTTTAGCCTCCAATAGTGCTTCTTTTTTAAGAGACTTGCTCTCGCTCTTAGCTTCATTGAGTAATAAATCCGCTTCGCGCTCTGCTTGTCCTCGTAAATTAGTTGCTTCTTGTTCAGCATTTAAAAGCATCAACTCCGCAGCCTCTTGTGATGATTTCATCTTGACTGAGATGCTGACATATCCAATGACTAAACCAATGATGACGGCAAAAACAACAATCGCAATTGTCATGATTTCCATGTTTTTACCTCATTAAATTTGTTAATCCGAATGAATTACATTCTTATACATTTTACCATAAAAATTGATTTTTAACAAACCTTAATTTGAAGTTATTTTGCTTATTTCGGGGATTAAAATCCTTATTTTCCCTAATAAACTAGGGTATTGTTACTAAGCAAATCTTTAAAGATTTTTTTACACACAAATTAGAAAAAGCCTACCTCAAAGTAGACTTAGTAATGATCTTTAAAGGACAAGAAAGCCACTCTATCTCCATCCATCATATAAATCAAGCGATTTTCTGCATCAATACGACGTGACCAAGCTCCCTGGTAGTCATACTTGAGTGGTTCTGGTTTACCAATTCCTGTAAAGGGATCACGTTGAATATCCTTGATTAGTTTATTGATTCTTTTTAACGTTTTCTTGTCCTGAGTTTGCCAGTAGCAATAATCTGCCCACGCATCTTCTGTAAACTTGAGTAGCATTCATCACTCCTCAATAACATGGATCTGAGTGCTTCCAGCACGAACTTGAGCCATTCCTCGCAAGACCTTGTCAGATAGTTCCTTATTTTGAGCGATTCTCAGAGTTTCTTGAATACTATCCCACTCGCTCTTTGAAAGGACTACAATGTCCTCGTCTGGATTTTTATTGACCACCGTCAAAGGCTCAAATTCATCATTTACCTTTTTCATGTAGTCCTTTAAATGATTTCGGAATGTTGAGTAAAGAACTGCTTCCATAACCATACCTCGTTTTACCTCTTTTCCATTATTATACATGAAAAGAAAGAAATTGTCATGAACTTGTACAAGTTTTTTCTTTTCTATCTAGTTATTCGAAAAAACTTAAAAAAGTCCACCTCACAGTAGACTTAGTTTGTTTCTATTCTAATGGGTACTCTTCCAAAATTCTGCTCTAAGAGATTGGGATTTCCTAATTGGTAGACTTGGTCTGCCTTTTGAGTCATAGCATCCCAAGGTTCTTTGCCAATTCGGCTGACTAGATTGATCTGCCCTTTCAGAGACTTAAGATGCTGCCTGCCTTTTTCGGTAAATCCAAGGACATGAATGGCTTCTGGCAAATCACTTTCTCTTGCCTGCACCAAGATATAGGTCAAGAGGCGTCTGACACGCGCTTTGGTGTAGCGTTTGGTAGCAACTACCTCGACCAATTCGTCAACAGACTGGGCTGTCTTGATGGCATCCTTGATGCGCACTGCCATTTCCTGATTGACCTGATAAATAGTAGTTGGATCGGGATTTGTCAAGATTTGATAGCGGAGCAAGGGAAAATAGTCTTCCCAGCTCACCTTACCGGCCTGCTCAAATATGGCAACAGAAGGCATAAAGCGTTCTAAGAAATCTTTGTCCCTTTGGTGCTGACGAAGGGCTGTCGCCGAAGCAAAGTCCACATCCTTGTCCACAGAATGATAACCCGCCCCCTGACGCTGAATCGGCTGAAGTCTGATATTTCGTCCTGCAACTGCCTTGGCATAGGCCAGAGCAAGGACATGATTGGGCGTATTGCCTGAAAAATCAAGACCTGCAAATTCCTTCCACATAGCTTGCGTTTTCTGAGGATAGGAGAGGGAATCAGGTAGATTGTCCACAAATTGCTCCATCTCTTGACCACGTTCTGAATATAGGTCTGCAATTTTCCGATAATCCAGAACTTCCTCAGTCCCAAAAGCTAGGCTATCAATGCCCAAGCGAGCCAAGATATCCACAGCTCCTTGTCCAAAGAAATCCGCTGCCTGAACACTGACTAAAAAGGGCAATTCCACTACCAGGTCTGCTCCGTTTTCCAACGCCATCTGAGCCCGTGTCCACTTGTCCACGATAGCAGGCTCACCTCTTTGCATGAAATTCCCAGACATGGCAACAATCTTTAGCCCCTCTGCCTGTTCTAGTAGGTATTTGTGGCCATTATGAAAGGGATTGAACTCCGCGATAATACCTGTAATGGTCATGGAAATCTCCTACGTCTATATTTCCTTTTTGTTCTAAAGGGGTGTCGTTTAGCCTTCATTGGCACATTATTACTTTTAACAACTATTAATCTAACAATTATCTTGGATGTAACAATACAACTAGCAATAAATATTGGTATAATTGTATATGGATCCTTACTAGAGATACTATTTTTTACTTCATCTAAAAGGAGTAAGTAAGATCCAATAATTAAAATAAATAGCAAAGTAACTATAAGAACTTTAATCCAGTTCCAAAAATATTCAAACAATTCCTTAATAAAATCTGTATCATTTTTTACTAAAAATTTGAATATATAACATACAGTTGCAGAAATCAACAAAGTCAATGGAATAATTGAATATTCACCAAACAATTGTATAATTTTATCTCCAAAAATAATTATTATATTTAAAGATGTATTGCTTATCTTAACAGTCTTGGCATATTCACCAAACAAATACGCTAATATCATAGGAAGCAACACATATTTAAATATTTCAAATTTATTGTCAGCTTCATAAATTACAATCTTCTTCAAAAATAATAAAGATATTTTTAAAATTAGTAGAAACAGACCTAATATTGATAAAAATACTAAGATAAAAATCCCTATTATAATCAAGAGGATTGACACAATTGCTTTTTTCCAGTTTTTAAAAGATATATGTTCATAAAATAAATCAATATCACTCTGAAACTCAGTTTTAATATCTACTAACGGTTTAAGTCTAATATTATCTCTAAATTTTATGCAGTAAAAGCCAAAATAAAATAAGATAAATACTAATAGCCAAACTTGTCCTTTTATCATGATAATCTCCTACTTCTGCGCGACAAAAAACCAACGGGTGCTAGTTTCTGTAGGCTCTTTGTCCTCAAAGTCCGCATAAAGTTTGAAGGATTTGAAGCCAGCCTGTTCCAGCAAAATATCATAGGTCAGGACCTCATAAGTCCGCTCCTCATGCACTTCATCGTGGCGACTAAAGGAACCGTCAGCCTCCTTGATAAAGAAGGTCAGCTCATGTACGATAGAATGTGGTGCTGAATCCTCATAGGTGTCCCAAAGCATGGCGAAATCTTCTGCATTTTCATGGTAAGAATAGCCTGGAAAAACCTCATCTGTCTGGTAGGTCGAATGCACATCAAAGATGAAGACCCCATCTTCATTAAGGGCATTATAGACTTCCTTAAAGACGTCCCCGACTTCCACCTCACCCTGCATGTAACAGATTGAGTCCGAGTAACATGTGACAAAGTCGTATTTACCAGCCTTGGACAAATCCAGCATGTTGCCTTCAATGAAATCAATCTTTTGCTTGGCTGATGCCGCTCTCTTTTCGGCAATCTTCAACATATCCGCGCTTAAATCAAGCCCAGTCACATTAAAACCTGCTTGAGAAAAACGAACGGACTGGATGCCTGTACCACAAGCCAGCTCCAAGAGTTTCTTTCTTTCCTTAGTCTTGGGCAAATGCAGAAGGGAAAAATCCGTCCATTTGTCGTATAAACTGTCGTCCATGACCGCATCATAAACAGCCGCAAAAGTTTCATAAGTTGCCATAATCATGATACCAAGAGCCTCCATGGCAAACACCACTCGCTCTTTACCTTTCCATCAATTTTCTAAAATAAGCAAAGAAACCCAGTTGACTACAACTGAGTTCATCTTCTATGCTAAGGCTTCTGAAATGTCTACAGAATTTGCCTCATGCCATAGTTTTTCGAGGTTATAGTGGGCACGCATTTCTTCTGAGAAGATATGCACTACGACACCACCGAGGTCTAATAGGACCCAGCCTCCAGCTGCATCGCCTTCAACATGGCTACCTTTAAAGCCAGCTTCAGCTACTTTTTCACGGATATTATCAGCGATAGCGTCCAACTGACGGCTATTCATTGAGCTAGTGATGACAAAGTAGTCCGTCACGCTGGTCAATTCTTGTACGTCAAGTGCGAGGATATCCTCCGCACGTTTCTCATCAGCCGCTTTCACGACTAGTTCTAGTAATTCTTTTTCGTTCATTTAGTCCTCTTTCTAGAAAATATATTTGTAATCTAGGACATCTGCAAAGCGCCCCTCCCAAATGCCCTCATAAAATTCATTTATCGTTTCTGCTGGAATGTCATCGCCATCAAACGTTGTGCAAGTTCCTTCTGGAATAATAAGCTGATAGCCATATTCAAAGGCAACCTTGACAGAGGTATCCACACAATATTCTGTCTGCATACCACATAAAACTAATTTTTCAATCCCCTGTTTATCCAAGTATTCTTTTAAACCAGTTTCTTTGAAAATACTGTTATACTTCTTCTGAAAGACCTTTTCATTAGGTTTTCGACTTAAAAGCTCAGATAACTGCCAATCTTCTGATGTTTGAGCTTCAGCGTTCTCAATATGTTGAACATAAATAATTTCGATATTCTTGCTTCTAGCCTGGTTTTGTAAATAAGAAATTTTTTCCAATAGACTTTTTGTCTGAAACCCAGTTTCCACTAAAATATTCTGAACATCAATGATTATAAAAGCCGTCTTCATTTAGTCCTCTTTCAAATAGTGCACAAAGGCGTTATAGGTTTCAAGGGTTTGGGGATAGATGGGAAATCCCTGGTGAGCTAAATGCTCCACGGTATGAGCTGTCTCGTAAGCTACTGCCTTATTTAGTGATAGTTCAGCAATCTCACGTGCCTGGTCCACACCTGGAAAGGCACGATTGTGCTCGATATAGTCTGCGACGTAGATAACTTTATCAAGGTCTGTCATCTGACTTGCTCCGACTGTATGAATTTCGATAGCCCGTAAAATTTCAGGATCTTGCAAGTTTAAATCTTCTTGAATCTTGTAGATGCCAACCATACCATGCCAGACATTATTACCCCAGTTTTTGAGGTCAGGGTCTAGCTGATAACGGTCAATCAAGTCTAAAAATTCCTGATCTGACAACTTTTTAGCATAATCATGAAGGAGACCTGCCAAACCAGCCTTCTCAACATCCACACCAAAGCGCTGAGCCAATTCTATGGCTGCACGCTCTACACCCAGACAATGGGTTAGACGTTTTTCAGGTAGGAGCTCTGCCATTTTTTCCAACAATTCTTCACGCGAACAGTTGATATAGTCTTGGTATGCCATCAGTAAAGCCCTTCTTTCTCAATATAGTCTAGCACTGGTTTTGGCAAGAGAAAGTTAGGTGTTCGTCCTTGGGCAATAAAATCACGCACCATACTAGATGAAATATCCATAAGAGGTACATCCACCCAGATGACTGGATAAGAAGTCCCTGCCTTGTAGCGTGGGCGCTGAACCCCCACAAACTGAACCATGTCAACCAGCTCATCAATTCGGTACCACTTAGGCAGATAGTCCACCATGTCGGCTCCGATAATGAAATAATAATCGGTATCTGGATTTTTCTCTGTCAAAATCTTCATGGTGTCGTAGGTGTAGGAAATACCCTTACGCTCCAGCTCGATGGTATCAATAGCTAAACCTTCGATTCCATCAATCGCCAATTCAAGCATCTTGAGGCGATGGTGCTCAGGAATGGTTTCTTTTTTGTCTACGTGAGGTGGTTGGTATTCAGGCATGAGCAGAACCTGATCCAATCCCAACTGTTGACGCACTTGGTCTGCCACGATCAGGTGTGCATTATGAACAGGGTTAAAATTTCCCCCTAAGATTCCAACTTGCTTACGTTTTTTATCCTTGATTTCTGGCTCTAACTCCACTTTGGTAAAGGGAGTTAATAGTTCGATTGCCATAGGCTAATCTCCTTTAGTCTTCTGTAAAAACAGTTTTTGGAGCGTCATGCTTAGATTTCTTTTACTTTTTTAGAAATCTTGCGATTTTCTTTCTTGCTTGATTGTTTATACAAAATCAAGATGCGTCCGATTTTTTGGACTGTATCCACACCGATTTCTTCTTCCAAGATTTCAGCTACTTCGTGGATGTTTTCATCTGTGTTTTGCAAGAGTGTAACCTTAATCAATTCACGAGCATCAAGTGCCTGACGAACGCTGGTTTTGATTTGGTCGTTGAGTCCATTTTTCCCGATTTGGATGATGGGTTTGAGGGTGTGTGCCTGGCTGTTGAGGAAGGCACGTTGTTTTGATGTTAATGACATAATTTCTTTAAAAGAGTTTCTTTTTATACTTTTCTAAAGTGGTGACGGACGTCAGCAAAGTCCTTCGGACTTTCATGACTAAAATTTGAGCCTAAGGTCTCAAATTTTCCGCAGTTGGTACAATCACTTGTACCAACTGACACCACGGCGAAAAGTATTCGTTATAGGCTCGCAGGGCTCGCCCGAATCTAGACAACTCTTTCCTTTCTGTGTTTAAATAATTGCTTTTCTTGTGACGACTGCGACGCCTTCTGGGGCCCAGACGGCTACTTTGGCAGTTCCTGTTACACGGATCCAGCCTAGTCCTGAGATAACTAGGTCTGTCTTGTCTTTAATATTAAAGACATGCTGGACCAGTTTTGGAAAATCTTCTTTTTCCTTGCTATTTGGTGGTGTAAGGAGGGTTCCTAGATGCTTATCGTAAAAGTCACTCGCTCCTTCTAGCTTGGTACGATGCAATTTGAGTTCATTGTCAAAGAAAGCTGTAAATCCTTGCTTTTCTCCTGCAATGAAATCAAAGCGTCCCAAGCCAGCTAAAAATAGGGTTTGCTCTGGATTGAGCTGGTAGGTTTTAGGTTTGATTTCCTTTTTAGGACTGACATACTTGAGATTTTTAGCTGTCAAGTAGTGAGCCATCTGGTGACGATGGATAATTCCTGGTGTATCATAGATATAGGAACCGTCATCAAGTGGAATCTCAATCTTATCTAGAGTTGTCCCTGGGAAGCGTGAAGTTGTGATGACATTCTGGTCACCCGTGATTTCTTGGATGATGGCATTGATAAGGGTTGATTTCCCGACATTGGTCACACCAACTACGTAGACGTCACGTCCCTTACGGTAGTGTTCAATCTTGTCAATGACTTCCTTAATGGCATGCTTATTTTGCGCTGAAGTCAAGACAACATCAACTGGACGAAGTCCTTCTTCATGGGCACGTTCCATGAGCCATTGGCTAATTTTACCAAGCTTAACAGACTTAGGAAGGATGTCTTTTTTATTTCCAACCAAGAGCACATCATTACCTGACACAAAGCGGGGCAATCCTGGGATGACTGATCCATTGAAGTCAAAGATATCAATAACGTTAACTACCAAGGCATCACTGTCCCCCACCTCGTGCAGAAGTTTGAGGAAATCATCATCTGTCAACTGGACATCTGTGATTTCATTGTAGTGGCGCAGACGGAAACAGCGTTGACAATAGACTTCACCTGTCTCCAAACCTTTTTCGAGTGCCGACTGGGGGGTGAAACCAAGCCCAGTCTTATCTGTAGTCTGAATAGTTGCTCCACAACCAATACAGAGAATTTCTTCCATAATTAGATTCCTTTTTTATAAGTAATAGGGCCGTACTTTTCAGCGATTTTTCTCATCACACGACGCTCACGCGCTCGGTTAATCTGAGTCTTAATAGAGTCGTGCTGGACCAAGGGTTTGACCAAAATCGAGCGAATACCAGCTCGATGGGCTGCTCGAATATCAGTCATGAGCTGGTCGCCAACCATGACCACTTGGTCTTTTTCATAATGGAAATGTTTCATGGCACGGTTAATTCCTAAAGTAAAGGGCTTCAGTGCCCAGTAAACATAGTCAATGTCAAATTTTTCAACTGCTCGTTTGACACGCTTGGGTGTGTTATTGGATACTACAATAATACGAATCCCAGCATCACGAAGGTCATGTAACCATTGCTTCATCTCTGCTGTTCCATCTGGATTATTCCAAGCAATCAGGGTATTGTCCAAATCCACCAAAACAGCCTTGATCCCCTGCTCCTGCAGGCTTTGGACTGTCAGATCATAAACTGCTTCCACAGCAAAATCTGGCATATAATTTTCAATCGCCATTCTGGCTCCTTCTCTTTTATTTTCTAGTAATTTTCTTCAGCCATTGAGATAAGGCTGCCCATAAAATCAAGCTAGCCATTAAGATATAAATCCAAGCATTGGGCTCTTCTGTAAATGGTAGAGGAACATTCATTCCGAAGAAACCTGTAATAACTGCAAGTACTGCTAGTAAAACGGAGATAATAGTCAATATTGTCAAACTATCATTCAGGTTATTGTTTAGGATGTTGTTGTAAGAAGAAGAGAGTTGTTGCAAGACTTGAGAAATCAAGTCTGTCATAGACACCAACTGATGGGCTTCAATCATCGCATCATCAAACTGCTCTCGTTCGACATCATTAAATCTCCGATAAAGAGCATGGCTCTGGATATGTTCCAAGAGGAGTCGATTTTGTTTTGCCGCTGCCGTTAAGTAAACCATACCAGTCTCCAAGTCGGAGAGGGCAAAAAGATTTTTCTTGGTTGTTCTCTGACGAAGTAAGCTGTTGACTTCATCTTTACTCTTATCCATCTTTTCAATGATTGGATAATAGGCGTTACTAATGATTTCTAGACTAGCAAAAAGAAATTTATATATTGAAAGAGAATCATGGCTATCCAGATAAGCTAACATCTGATCAATGACATAAGCATTCTTATGATTGCTGATGGTAATCATTCGTTGCTTTTCCACGATAAAGGTCATAGGAATGGCTTCATAGTATTCCTTGTCCCTTTCTAAGTCAAGAACGTTGTAGATAAAGGTCACTGTCCCATTCTCACGGTTATAATCCATGTGGGCCCGTTCGTTTCTATCCAGCGCATATTCGATGGTTTCTTTATCCAATCCATAGATTTCAGATAAATCTTCAAGATTTTTGATGATTTCCACATCTAGATTAATCCAGGTACAACCATTCCCTAACTGCTTATCTAAAAACATCGTTTCTCCTTTACCAAACTCTTTCTATTGTACCATAAATCAAGTAAAATTTCAGTTCTCTTCTTTTCTTGAAAAATTGCTAACCACAGTAATATTGCGGTTAGGAACAAAGTGAAGGGCTTGGTCGTCACTTCTCAGTTGAGTCGTCCGAATTCCAACACTGACAACTTTACCTGATACGGTAATCGGACCATTGGTCAAAACAACTTCATCTCCTACATCCAACTGGCGTTCAAAGAGAATAAAGAAGCCGTTGATGACGTCTGATAGAAAGCCTTGTGCTCCCATACCGATAGCTACCCCAGCAATCCCTGCACCTGCAAGCAAGCTAGAGACAGGTAAACCTAGAATGGATAAAATACAATAAATCAAAAAGAAATAAAGTGTGTAGTTAAAAATGTTTTCAAGCAAACGAGAAATAGTCTTTTGTCTACCTGCATCTCGATTTGAAAACTTAAGTGAAGGTTTAACAATCTTTCCTACAGCAACATGGAGGAACTTTTTAGCTATATAAAATAGAAGGATAAGAAGTAAAAGAGAAATCACCTTGGTCAAGAGATTCTCTAAAACAGTTGTCAGATCTAATTTATCCAGATATCGTTGAAAAAATTCTTGCATATAAAACTCCTTTCCTTTTCATTATACCATAAATCTACCAGGCTATTATTTTCATAAATATTCATTCATTTTATGTAAATTTACAACTAACTTGCTTTTCAAGCATATTTATACTATAATCATAAACAATACACAAAAAGGAGACCTTTATGAAAAGAATTATTCGTGCTTGGAACAAAACAAATCTGATCAAACGTATCGGAATCGGAATGGCCTTGGGAGCAATTCTAGGTCTACTTGTTCCCAATCTAACCGGTATTGGTTTATTGGGAGATTTATTTGTAGGAGGACTAAAAGCTATCGCTCCTATCCTGGTTTTTGCTTTAGTCGCTAACGCCCTTTCCCAACACCAGAAAGGTCAAGATAGCAATATGAAAAGAGTCATTTTCCTCTATTTGCTGGGGACTTTTGCTGCGGCTCTTGTAGCAGTTTTGGCTAGCTTTCTCTTCCCTGTTCAGATGGTCTTGAGTAGCGCTAGCACAGAAGTTACTCCTCCAGACGGTATCGGACAAGTACTCAGTAATCTCCTACTAAAAATAGTAGACAATCCTGTCAATGCACTTATTCAAGCTAACTATATCGGGATTCTATCTTGGGCTATAGTTTTCGGGATTGCCATGCGAGAAGCTAGCAAAAATAGCAAGGAACTACTCAAAACAATGGCCAGTGTGACTTCAAAAATCGTCGAATGGATCATCAACCTTGCGCCCTTTGGTATCCTGGGCTTGGTCTTCAAAACCATCTCTGACCAAGGTATCGCTAGTTTGGCAAACTACGGGATCCTACTCGGACTTTTGATTGCTACTATGGTTTTCGTTGCCCTAGTGATCAATCCTCTGATTGCCTTTCTCTTTATCAAGAAAAATCCTTATCCTCTAGTCTGGAAATGTTTGCGTATCAGCGGAGTCACAGCCTTTTTCACCCGAAGTTCCGCTGCTAATATCCCTGTTAATATGAAACTCTGTGAGGATCTAGGGCTTAATCCAGATACCTATTCTGTCTCTATCCCCTTGGGATCAACCATCAATATGGCTGGAGCTGCTGTTACCATCAACATCTTAACCCTAGCTGCTGTCAATACCCTTGGAATCTCAGTTGATTTTGCAACAGCCTTTGTACTCAGTATCGTTGCAGCCATCTCTGCCTGCGGTGCTTCAGGAATTGCCGGAGGCTCACTCCTGCTCATCCCTGTTGCATGTAGTCTCTTTGGGATTACCAATGATATCGCTATGCAAGTTGTGGGTGTTGGTTTCGTCATCGGTGTTATTCAAGACTCTTGCGAAACAGCCCTCAACTCTTCAACAGATGTACTCTTTACAGCAGTTGCCGAATTTGCTTCTGCTCGCAAAAAATAATCAAGGCAAGCCTTTTGGGGCTTGTTTTGTCTGGTTTCTATCATTCAGTTTAGGAAATGTCTCATGTCTATCACCCAACGTACTTTTAAACTTGTTTTAGCCACTTGTCTGGCCTGTGTTCTAGCCTACTTTCTGGATTTATCTTCGGCTGTTTCTGCTGGTATCATCGCCCTTTTGAGCTTGTCTGATACTCGTAGAAGCACTATAAAACTAGCTCGCAATCGTTTATTCTCTACCCTTCTTGCTCTTTTCATTGGTGTCCTTTCCTTTCACCTGACTGGCTACCATATCTGGAGTTTCGGTCTCTATTTGGCCCTCTATGTTCCCCTTGCCTATAAATTCGGCTGGGAAATTGGCATTACCCCGAGTAGTGTCCTGGTCAGTCATCTCTTGGTTCAAGAGTCTATATCACCAGATCTGCTAGTGAACGAGCTTCTCCTATTTCTGATTGGTACGGGATTTGCCCTGACTGTCAATCTCTATATGCCTTCTCGACAAGAAGAAATCCATCTCTATCATCTCAAGGTAGAAGAAAAACTCAAACACATTCTACAACGTTTTGAATATTATCTTGGAAAGGGCGATGGCCGCAACCGTGCTCAACTCGTTGAAGAATTGGATCAGCTTCTTGAAGAAGCTCTCAAACTCGTCTACCTTGATCACTCTGACCACCTCTTCCATCAAACCGATTACCATATCCACTATTTTGAAATGAGACAGAGACAGAGTCGCATTCTTCGCAATATGGCTCAGCAAATCAACACCTGTAATCTAGCAGCAAGCGAAAGCCTAATCCTTGCCCAGCTATTTGCTAAAATTGCGGTTCAACTCAGTCAGACCAATCCAGCCAACGATTTATTAAATGATATTGAAAGCTACCTGCAGGTATTTCGCAATCGTAACCTCCCTAAAACAAGGGAAGAATTTGAAACACGCGCAACCTTGCTCCAACTCCTGCGCGAATTGGAAAACTTTATCCAACTGAAAGTTGACTTCTATCAACGCTATTCTGAAGAAAAAAGCAATCTATCATCATAAACAAAACACCTTTTGAACCGCAAAAACTTGCCATTCAAAAGGTGTTTTTCTATCTTAAACCTAGCTAACTAGTCAATCACTCTTACAGAATATCAAAATTGGCATGAACTCTTATGAAACTTTTAAATGATTGACTATATCTTTCCCTTAAGAAGTATAGATGGAATTTCTAAACTCATTTGATTCCTTGAGATATGCTTTGTATATAGCTTTTTTCAACTTCTGAACAGGAGTTTCAATAAAACGATATTGTTTTTGGCTGATATTTCCTGCTTTGATCTGAGCAAGTTCTTCTTTTACCGCTTCTTCCATCAATTGCTTCATTCGTTCAGGACTGGAAATCACTTCTTGCTTACCTTTATAGTCAATGGTAATCTGTTTTAACTTACTGATATTTGCAATCCGTTCATCCATTTGTTCCTTCTTGAATTGAGCATAGGTCTTGCCAGCTAAGATCTTTTCAAAGATATATTGGTCTGACAAGGGACGATTCTCATTTTCAGCATCTTGCTTGTACTGATTAGAGACATAAGGAACGAAACCTTCGTAGTAACCAAGACCTGCCATGAGTTCAAAGGCTTGTTTTCTAAAGCTGATATCGCCACTCATCCCCTTGTCATTTTCGTTGACACCATAAATCGTATCAAACATATCGACGGTATAATAGCCGTTGGCATCTACTTTACCTGTAGCCGTGAACCCCTTGATAATATAGCGATTTACTACGATGTGGTTGTCAATCAAACTATGAACATCGCCTAGCTTGCTTGCATCCGCCTCAGTTAAAGCCTTGATTTCCTCACTCTGGTGAGTTGGTTTGACCGATGGATTTGGATAAGAAACAGGAGTTCTTGAACCACTTGTCGCACTCGGCAAGAGTTGCTTGAAGTAGACTGCCTTATCCGCTGCTGACAATCCTCGACTTGCCTCAGCTTCTAGATAATCCAAAGTATAGAGAACATCGAAACTACCGTGCATATATTCTTTCAAATCTGCGGCTGATTTAAAGCGCTCAGGTGTCTTGTTGTAGAAACTGTCTTTGTCTCTCTCGTCATAGACAAAGTTCAAGTTAAAGTAGCTATCTGTTTCAGGAGTGTAGGAGTTTTCAAAGATTCCACGTGCATAGAATTCTGCTCCTGTACCATCTCGTCGACCATAATTGTTAAAGAGAACTGTGCGGTCCAACAAGTGAGTCATTTCATGAGAATAGGTTGCTGACCCTCGATCGTCCAAAACCCTATCAATAAAGTAGCGCACACCAGCCCCATTAGCCTCAGCACCTACTGATTGAGACGGAGAATACATGCCTAGCGGAGACATGAAGTCCTTGACTCCCTTATCCGCTTCTGGTCCAAACTCCTTAGACCAGGTTTCCTTGATGCCTGCATTTTGCTTGCTAGTATACTTTTTCATAGTATCCACAATCAAACGGTTGGTTACTAGTTTTGATTGATTGTCTTTTTTAGTGATTCTATAAAGCGTATCAACATAAGCAGCCTGACGCTCAGCCGTCAATTCAACCAGAGCCTTCACTTTTTCCAATTCAGCCTTATATTGGGTAGGATTGCTCTGAGCCAGTGAGGTATCCATATAAGTTCCGATATTCCCGTAAGAAACGGTTGCCATATTTGTAATGGCATAAATACTTGGTTCCTTGATATTCACTAGGCCTAGAAGAGTTGCCATGTTATATTGTTTGCGATTATCAATCTGTTGAGATTCTGCCCCATACTTGGCAGGATCAGAGGTCAACTTCGTGTAGAGACTAACATTTTCATCTGTCTTCTCTTTGGATTTCTTCTCAATAACGATGGCTTTTGTAGCATCCTTCAACCAAGTATCGCCATCCATACTTGTAAAGGTAGTTCGGTTATAGTCAAGAAAGTCTAATAGAGTTGACTTATCGGTTACCTTTCCAAAGTATTTTTCAAATGTTCGTGGACTATTGACCAGCTTCATCTCATCATAGCTCATTGAACCCAGAGATGTTAGCCATTCTAATGACGTCACCTTCTTGCCAAAAGAGCTTGGATTGTAGGCAAGAATATCACGGATGTTGGTCTTGCCAAAGTCAATATTGTAGAAACGATTGATATAGGTTAAACCTAGGAGAATTTTTTCCTTATTAGTTTCTAAATCTGCCTGAACCTTAGCTCTGCTTTCCGCTGTGTTCCCAAGCACACTCAAGCTATGAGCTACAACTTTTTTAATGTCTGCATCTAGGGTCTTTTTCGTCTGTTCAAGCGTATCTTTAATAGATAATCTCTCGAGATATTCTTTGCGAAGGACTTCTTTAACCTCTTCATCTGTAATAGTAGGATTTGTCTTTTTGAGTTCAATCTTCTTACTAATCACATCTCGACCCAGAATATTTGGTCTGAGAGCATTTGTCACGTAAGGATTGGAAAGCAAATCTACAGCCTTCATTCCTTGGCTAGCAGGTCGTACATCGATAGCATTTTCTAACTCCGTATTCACTGGAAGAAGATGAGGTTTGTTTTCTTTGGTTCCCACCAAGATGACCTTTGGCTTCATTGCTTTTGTCACAGTACTTGTTTCCGTGTGTGATAGCATTTCACCTGTTTGCGAATTTACTTCATAAACTCTGGTAGTGGTGGACTCACCAGGATCGCCCTGGCTTTCTACTTTTTCAAGATCCTTATCAAGTCTTGAATCCTGACGGCGTTCCTCCTTGATTGGAATTGGTGTCACGATGGTTTGGACATTTCCGACCTTCACTACCTTATCAATCGGAGCTGTTACTTCTTTTTGGTGTTCTCTTTCTGTAACCTGACCTGTCTGAGCATCTACTTGATAGGTGGTAGTCGTTTTTTCGCTTCCTTCCTTACCTGGAACAGCAACTTTTTCTGTTTGATAAGGAAGTGTCGGGTCCGCTTCATATATCGTTTTATTAGCGATAACCTTCGTTTCCACACTTGGTTTGGTTCCAACTAGAATAATCTCATCTACCTTTTCCACTAAGGTTTTTGATGTACTAGACTCTGTAATCTGGCCACTTGTTTGATCTCTTGTATATCGGGTAGTAGTTTCTACTTGTCCCTTGACCCCATGTGTTTTCGTTTTTCTAGAACCGACCTCTTGACTATCATCTGCTTGATAGATTGTTTTATATGGGATTGTTTGGGTTTCAATCTTAGGTTCTGGAACTGGCGCCGACTCTACCTTAGTACCTACTGCTATAATTTCGGAAATTGAATCCACAGTTACAGTGTTGGATTTGACTTGGCGGACTTCTTTGCCATCCACAGTCGTCACTTCCGTTAAGATCGTGCGCTCACCTGCGACGCCTGATCGGATAAGGCGGGTTTGCCCCTTGAGTAAGTCTGGATCGTCTTGATGAATAGTATCATAAGCAACGGCTTCTGTCGTTACTTCAAGCTCTGGTTTCACCTCGACCAAGCTTGGTGTACCTTCGCTTGGAATTGAAGTGGATTCTACCTTAGTGCCTACTGCTATGATTTCTGAAACTGGCTCCAAGGTTACAGTATTGGATTTGACTTGGCGGTCTTCCTTACCATCCACAGTCGTGACTTCCGTTAAAATAGTGCGCTCACCTGCAACACCTGCTTGAATGACACGTGTTTGACCCTTAATCAAGTCCGGATCGTCCTGATGAATAGTATCATAAGCAACGGCTTCTGTCGTAACTTCAAGCTCTGGCTTCACCTCGACCAAGCTTGGTGTACCTTCACTTGGAGTTGAAGTGGATTCTACCTTAGTGCCTACTGCTATGATTTCTGAAATTGGTTCCACAGTTACAGTGTTGGATTTGACTTGGCGGTCTTCCTTGCCATCTACAGTTGTCACCTCTGTTAAGATAGTGCGCTCACCTGCAACACCTGCTCGGATAAGGCGAGTTTGACCCTTAAGTAGGTCTGGATCGTCCTGATAAACAGTATCATAGGCAACGACTTCTGTCGTAACCTCAAGTTCTGGCTTCACCTCGACCAAGCTTGGAGTGCCTTCACTTGGAGTTGAGGTGGATTCTACCTTAGTGCCTACTGCGATAATTTCTGAAACTGGCTCCAAAGTTACAGTGTTGGATTTGACTTGGCGGTCTTCCTTACCATCTACAGTCGTGACTTCCGTTAAAATAGTACGCTCGCCTACAACCCCTGCTCTGATGACACGAGTTTGACCCTTAAGCAAGTCTGGATTTTCCTGATGAATTGTGTCATAGGCAACGGCTTCTGTCGTGACCTCTAGCTCTGGTTTCACCTCGACCAAGCTTGGTGCTCCCTCACTTGGGATTGAGGTGGATTCTATCTTAGTGCCTACTGCGATGATTTCGGTAACTGGTTCTAAGGTTACAGTGTTGGATTTGACTTGGCGGACTTCCTTGCCATCTACAGTCGTCACTTCCGTTAAAATAGTGCGCTCTCCTGCTACTCCTGCTTGAATGACACGGGTTTGACCCTTGAGCAAGTCCGGATCGTCCTGATGAATAGTATCATAGGCAACGGCTTCTGTCGTGACCTCTAGCTCTGGTTTCACCTCGACCAAACTTGGTGCTCCCTCACTTGGGATTGAGGTGGATTCTACCTTAGTGCCTACTGCGATGATTTCTGATACAGGGGCGGTGGTGACTTCATTGGAAACTACTTTACGAGTTTCCTTACCATCAATCTTGGTGACCTCGGTTAAGATAGTGCGTTCGCCTGTTACGCCTGATTGGATAAGGCGAATTTGACCCTTAAGCAAGTCTGGATCGTCCTGATGAATAGTATCATAAGCAACGGCTTCTGTCGTAACTTCAAGTTCTGGTTTTAACTCGACCAAGCTTGGAGTACCTTCGCTTGGAATTGAGGTGGATTCTACCTTAGTGCCTACCGCAATGATTTCTGAAATTGGATCCACAGTTACAGTGGTGGATTTGACTTGGCGGACTTCCTTGCCATTCACAGTCGTCACTTCCGTTAAGATAGTACGCTCCCCTGGAACGCCTGCTCGAACAACACGAGTTTCACCCTTAAGCAAGTCTGGATCGTCCTGATGAATAGTTTTATAAGCAACGGCTTCTGTCGTTACTTCAAGCTCTGGCTTCTCTTGGACCAAACTTGGAGAACCTTCACTTGGGGTTGAGGTGGATTCTACCTTTTCTGCTTGTAGGGAATGAGGTTTTGTATCTTCAGTCTTAGAAATTTCCTCATTTTCTCTTACAAAGTAATAACCTGTAAATTCATACCCCTCAATCCTTTCTGGACTAGGCAAAAATTCTCCTGCAACTGTTTTGATGAGAGCTGGACGAAGCTCTACTAAGTTCTCCAAGGCAGAAACCGATAGAGCAGTCCCACCTACAGCCAAAACTGTCACTAGAAAGAGAGAGGCTCCCTTTCTCTTTTTAATGAGAGTGAGCGAAACTAACAAGATTCCTGTACCTAGCACAGGCAGGATAGCATTTGAAAACAAGCCAGTATCAGGTAACTTCGCAGTAGATTTACGGTAGACAAAGTAATAATCCTTACCTTCCTCCACTTGGATAGCATTCTCTTCAAACCAACGTAGTTCAGCTTTCAAAGATTCAGGAAGATCATTATCTTCCACATAGTGTGACACCAGCTGGGGAATCCTTTCCTCTGCAACCACAGCATTTCCACTTGTGCCCACAAAAAATAAACTCGTTCCCAATAAGACGGAACAAGTTCCTACTGTATACTTTCTCAAAGAAAAGCGTTGTTTTGCTTTAAAATGATGTTTCTTCATGACAAACTCCAATTTCGTATCTATTCCTTTTTCCAGTATATCAAAAATAGTAAACGCCTACAAAAGATTTGAATAATAAAATTGCCATATCTAGCTTCTTTATCCATTTTTGAAAGAAAAGCATCCTTATTCTTTGTAAACATTCACAGTAAGAACGTAATTTCCTCCCAGAAGTTCTTCTATTATCTGCTACTTAATAAAAATCTAGTGAATGAAAGTAGGAGGCCGATGAAGCTTAAAGAGCCTAAATTTCTAGATTATACAAAGCAAAAACCACAAGTAAACTCAGTTTTACTGACTTCACTTGTGGTAGTTATGTTTTATCAAAATATTTACCGAATCCTAGTAGAACCCCAGAGCCACTTACCTATCTCTTTTTCACCGACATTAAGGATATGTCTCGCAAACTAAAGTAAGTGAGGACCAGCATGGCTACTGTGATAAAGAATTCTGTTGGTAGCTGAAAGATTTGCAGGATGGACAACATGAGCAAAATCACGAGGGAAACGAGACCAAAAACAAGAATTACAATATTAACCGTTCCCTTGATACTTTGAGGTGTCGCAAATATATAGAGTAAGAGTAATAAAATCCCTATGATTAAATAGACCATTTTCTGCTCTTTCTAGCTCTTATTCAGCTGATTTTTTCTTTTTGTTTGCTTTCTCACGCTCTGCCTTGTTAAGGATTTGTTTACGCAAACGGATAGACTCAGGCGTTACTTCCATGTACTCATCGTCGTTCAAGAACTCAAGTGATTCTTCAAGAGTCAAGATACGAGGTGTCTTAATAACAGCTGTTTGGTCCTTAGTAGCTGAACGAACGTTGGTCATTTGTTTAGCCTTAGTGATGTTAACTGTCAAGTCATTTTCACGAGAGTTTTCACCGATGATCATTCCTTCGTAAACCTCAGTACCTGGGTTGACAAAGATAGTACCGCGTTCTTCGATAGACATGATTGAGTAAGTTGTAGCCTTACCAGCATCGATAGAAACAAGGGCACCACGGTGACGACCACCAATTTCACCTGGAATCAAAGGCAAGTATTGGTCGAAGGTGTGGTTCATGATACCGTAACCACGTGTCATTGACAAGAACTCAGTTGAGTATCCGATCAAACCACGCGCTGGAACAAGGAAGACCAAACGAGTTTGACCGTTTCCAGTCGAGATCATATCCAACATTTCACCCTTACGCTCAGAAAGGCTTTGGATAACAGATCCTTGGTATTCTTCTGGAGTGTCGATTTGAACACGTTCAAATGGTTCACATTTAACACCGTCGATTTCTTTTACGATAACTTCTGGACGAGATACTTGAAGTTCATATCCCTCACGACGCATTGTTTCAATAAGGATTGACAAGTGCAATTCTCCACGTCCTGAAACAGTCCATTTATCTGGTGAATCAGTTGGGTCAACACGAAGGGAAACGTCTGTTTGCAATTCAGCTTGAAGGCGCTCTTCAACCTTACGGGAAGTGACCCATTTACCTTCACGACCAGCAAATGGTGAGTTGTTGACCAAGAAGGTCATTTGAAGAGTTGGCTCATCGATGTGAAGAACTGGCAATGCCTCAACTGCATCTGTTGGAGTAATCGTTTCACCGACAAAGATATCTTCCATACCTGAAACGGCAATCAAATCACCAGCTTTGGCTTCTTGAATTTCACGACGTTCCAAACCAAAGAATCCGAAGAGTTTTGTGACACGGAAGTTCTTAGTTGTACCATCCAATTTAGAAAGGGTAACTTGGTCCCCAACCTTTACACTACCACGGAAGACACGTCCGATACCGATACGACCTACGAAGTCGTTGTAGTCAAGAAGTGACACTTGGAATTGAAGGGGCTCATCTGAGTTATCTACTGGAGCTGGGATATGATCGATAATTGTGTCAAAGATTGGTGCCATAGTAGCTTCTTGGTCAGCTGGATCATCTGACAATGAAGAAGTTCCGTTGATCGCTGAAGCATACACCACTGGGAAATCAAGCTGGTCGTCATCTGCACCAAGCTCGATGAAAAGTTCCAAGACTTCGTCCACTACTTCTGCTGGACGAGCTGATGGTTTATCGATTTTATTGACAACCACGATTGGAACAAGGTCTTGTTCCAAAGCTTTTTTCAATACGAAACGAGTTTGTGGCATTGTTCCTTCGTAGGCATCTACAACCAAGACAACACCGTCAACCATTTTCATGATACGCTCAACTTCTCCACCGAAGTCCGCGTGTCCTGGTGTATCCATGATGTTGATACGAGTTCCGTTGTAGGCAACAGCTGTATTTTTAGCAAGGATGGTAATTCCACGCTCTTTTTCGATATCGTTTGAGTCCATAGCACGCTCAGCTAATTCAGTACGTGCATCAAGCGTTTCTGATTGTTTCAATAATTCGTCAACGAGGGTTGTTTTCCCGTGGTCAACGTGGGCGATAATCGCAATGTTACGGATATCTTCTCTTAATTTTGTCATGATTTCCTCTATTGTATTCAAAAATTTATTTTCTAACTGAACGATTATACCATAATTTCAAGTAAATAACATAATTCAAGCAAGTGTAAATGTTTTCAAAAGATCATTATTCTGTTATAAATTGAAATTCAGTAGAAAAGGCATATTCAACTAATGTACTAAAGTTACGGAAAATAGTACAGCTGATGATTTTCACATCGGACCAGGTTACTTTTTCTAGCTGGTCATTGACATAGTTGGTGCTATGACCGTTGGCGTCGGTTTCTTTTGCCAAGCTACCTGTAGCGTCATAGACATACTGATCCTCTCCACCTGCACATTATCTTAAGTTAAACCTCACTATTTTGCTTACTATTTGAAAATGAAGTTGAGACCGCATCATCTCAACTTCACTTTGTAATTATTTTTTTAAAATCCTATCTAGTGATTAAATTTTAACGAAAATAACGATAATATCACGCATGCTAATCATGACTTATTTAAACTTTAATATCAATTATTGTATCTCATACAAATATCCTTAAGTTCGTCTTACTTCTTCGACTTGTATAGCTTACTATTGAAACTCTGGTCGTAACCAAAAAGACTGTATTTCCCCCCGCTTATCAATCTCAGCAATAGCATCTTTAAAAAATTCTACAGAATCAAGATCCTCGTATTCCGTTTTAGAAGTTATCTTTAGCCAGCCCGTTTTGTCATCATAATACGTTTCCCAATCATTTGCAGACTCTACTCGAAAACTGTCTCCACCTTCAATGTCTGTATTAGTAAGTAAAATACTACCCTCATCTGCCTTAGGAGGTCTCAGATTTTTCTTAATCCAAGTACAGTCGTGATGATACCCCCATAACTGAGTAGATTCCATATCTTCAGAATTAAAACCAAGAAACAAATAAATAAAGCTAAAGGTTATATCACTATTTTTAATTGGCAATGCAATTAATTCTTTTGTGTTGGTACTATATATTAGCTTTTCATATAGATTTCGTTCTTTTTTTATAATTTTAAACATGTATTCTCCTATCTCACATAATTAAAGTGAACAATTTGATTTGTATCCAAATCAACAACCAACTCCCATATTCCTTCTTGCCTACCGTTAAATGTTCCATTAACTTCCCAGCGCCAACCATTTGGTAGAAATTTATCTTTTACGGGGGAACCACCGTCAATAATTTCTTGAATAATTAAATCTGTTCCCGCATTATTAACATACGGTCTAGCTTTTTCACCAACATATTTTCCACGTTTAATCACATCGTTTGCATGGTTTTTAACTGTTTAGGTCATTGATAAGTCGGAGGATTTTATACTTTTAGGATCAATACTATTTCTCCACTACTTGCCATTGCCCGACAGTCTCACTCTTATAATCACATATATATATCAAAGCGTTCTACCGAACACTCTACCCAGTCTCCAGAAACAATATCTCCTGGCAATTCCCCACTGAATTTTAAAACATAATCAAAACATTGTATCAGCGGAATATCCTTATCTAGTACTTGACCTACTACATAATATTCAAAGTTTTCAAGACGTGCTAACAAATAAGAACGCTCCTCACTCCTAATCACCTCAGATCCTCCCATTCCATAAAAAACATTAAGCTTTTTTGTAATAACATCTAACGGTTGTGAATAGGTGAAACAAACCAGCTGCTTATTATGACTGTCTATTAGAGTGATTTCCCCCTCATAGCTTGTTTCATCAAGCCAGTCAATTTTTAGTATTTTTATCATCTATCTCTCCTACTCTAAGGAGTAATTCCTAAACTAGAATCCCATGCATGCATACTTTCAATATCCTTGATATGATAGGTTGTTATTTCTCCTGTATCCTTATCAAGACCAACAACTGCATATTTGGTTCTTCCTTTTCTATTCCCACTTTTGCTAAAACCTACATACTTATAATAAGCATTATTCTTTGAAGAATACTCTCCAGTTTGTATAACATAATTAGCATCTTTCAAATATTGCTCCATGGTGTAATTTGACTCATTAAGTGCACTAGCAACTTGTTGACCATGTTTACTATAGTGTCGCTCTAACTCCCCTGATTTAAAAACTTTTTGTGTGCTATTTCTCCACTGCTGACCATTACCAGTCGGAACACTAGAATTGTACTTAGCAACCTGTCTACCAGCAACCGCAGCTGCCACATCTTGAATCGGCGCAATCCACGGCACATATGGAGCGACAGTTTTCTCTAAATCACTCGCTGGTGTCCCATCTATACGGTAGCCTGTTTCAGTAATATGCTTGTATAGGTTAGTATAGTGATACTTATTCATCTCAGCTACTTTTTGAGCTACCTTAGCATCTTCAATAGCCTTTAATTCTTCATAACGAGAGATGATGTATCTATTTCTAGGTGACCCCTGTGGATTAAAGTAACCTGTGCCTTGATAAGTATTATAGTTTCCTAGAACATTACCGTATTTATTTTTCAGTTCACTAAGAGAACTTGAATCAATATTAGCTTTTTCAGAGACTGTTAGTCCATATCTTGCCGCATCTTCATACTTTCTAAAGTCTGCGACAGATGGAACTTTAATTTCTCCCTTATCGGAGGCACCGGTTGTTTTTGGATTACATACATGCTTCAAGGTATTCTGTAAAGCGGTTCCCCAGTTACGAAGTAAATTTAATCCTTCCCGGATGGTTGGCGATGACTTGATGCCTGTTGCTAAACCATATTCATAACGAATCTGTTGGCGACGACGCTGTTCTGCTTGGGCTCTTGCGCGCGCTGCCTGTTGTTGGGCATATGCATAAGAACTTTGTCCTCCGTAACTTCCACCTTGATATGTTGCCACATTGGGACCAAAAGCTTGATAATAACTTGCTGGTGCTCGGAAATTTCGATCGGTTCGAATACGACGATCTGTGTATTCATGTAATGACACTGCACGGCCTAAAGAATCTTCTTCAACAATACTCCGTTGGTAGAAACGTTGTAGGCGCGTATTGATACTACGAGGGCGACTTGGTTCGCCTTCACCACCCATCCAGACCATTCTATGCCCACTCGGGTCGGTATAGTTGACGGGGTTGTTCTGCACATAGCTGTATCGGTTCTGGCTGAGAGGATCCGTCACCTCACCTGGATAACTATCCTCG
>JAQDPW010000012.1:3375-3934 GCA_027659245.1 Streptococcaceae bacterium AM104-57 | reverse complement strand
TACTGCTGCTACAGTCGCAGCTGCCACGATGGCAACCTTCTTCCAGTCGACATTTTTCACAAAATCAACGACTTGATTCTTGATCCGTTCGGCTGTTGTACAAACATGTTTCAAGGTGTTCTGCAAGGCTGTTCCCCAGTTTCGGAGGAGATTCATACCCTCTCGGATGGTTGGAGAAGAAGTCAAGCCTGTTGCCAAGGCATAGGCAGACCGAACCACTTGTTGGCGCTTGGCTTCCATCTGAGCTACTGTTTGCTGATATTTCGTTTGTACATAGTCACTGGCACTATTGTAGGCAGTTTGAACCTTATTCCACTGTCTGCCAATCCAATTCGATGCACGGTTGACCTGGGTGCTGACCCAGTTGGTCGCGTGATTAAAGGCACTCTTAGTCGCATTCCAAGCCTTGGAGGCGAAACTCTTCACACCATTCCAGGTGTTTGAGGCCACTCTTTTTACCGTATTCCAGGTATTGGTTGCAGCTCTTTTAACACCATTCCAAGCATTAGAGGCTGTCTTTTTAACATAGTTCCAGCCTTTTTTGATACTGTTCCAGAAG
>JAQDPW010000012.1:3082-3365 GCA_027659245.1 Streptococcaceae bacterium AM104-57 | reverse complement strand
TTCTGCACATAGCTGTATCGGTTCTGGCTGAGAGGATCCGTCACCTCACCTGGATAACTATCCTCGGTTAAGAAAGTACCTCCCTGACTATCATAATACCTTGCTCGTAAATAGTCAAGTCCAGTGTCGTCACGAGATTCGCCATTATAGGCGAATGGATTCCCTGTCGTATCTGTGCTTGTCTTTCTTGCCCCATAGAGGTTATAGCTACTTGATGCGACGGCTTGTCCATCCTTGGTCAAGCCTGTCACAGAGCCTGACTGGTTGGTCAAGTAGTTGTAAC
>JAQDPW010000012.1:2468-3072 GCA_027659245.1 Streptococcaceae bacterium AM104-57 | reverse complement strand
CCAGCCTTTTTTGATACTGTTCCAGAAGTGCCCACTCGGGTCGGTATAGTTGACGGGGTTATTCTGCACATAGCTATAACGGTTCTGGCTGAGAGGATCTGTGTCCTCACCTGGGTAGCTATCCTCGCTTAAGAAAGTACCTCCCTGACTATCATAATATCTTGCTCGTAAATAGTCAAGTCCAGTATCGTCACGAGCTTCGCCATTATAGGCAAATGGATTGCCTGTTGTGTCTGTGCTTGTCTTTCTTGCCCCATAGAGGTTATAGTTGCTTGATGCGACGGCTTGTCCATCCTTGGTCAATCCTGTCACAGAGCCTGACTGGTTGGTCAAGTAGTTGTAGTTGTCACCTGTTTGGTTGTTGAGGTAGCTAGCTCGACCTCGACCATAGCTATAGGTCTCACGAGCCTTGCCATCATGGTCATAGGTTTCGAGGACTTCTGTATGTTCACGATTGACATCGTTGACATAGTTGCGTTCCTCGTAGTAGTTGTAGCTATCCTCTCGTGTGGTATAAGGGATGAGGACATCCTGAACCTGACTGGTATAGGTTACTTCTCCCTGACCCGGTAAGTTACCAAGTTCTGGTGGGTTGACCACAATT
>JAQDPW010000012.1:0-2458 GCA_027659245.1 Streptococcaceae bacterium AM104-57 | reverse complement strand
TCTGGTGGGTTGACCACAATCCCTTCCTTACTTGCTCGATCCTTAGCCACTTTCTGGTGATAGGCTCTCGACACATCGTCAAAGATACTGTGCCAGATGCTTCCTACTGTCTGTGGTAGGGTGGATAGAGCTTGGAGGACATTCTGACTAAAGCCATACCAGAAGAGGGAGTTTTCTTCCCCACTTGGAGCTGTATATGGTGACTTACGGCCTGACTTGGCATCCTTTGGCTTACGTTGGAAGAGCTGATAAGTGTTCTTGCCTTCCTTGCGACTAGCAGTGAAGACACGATTGTCATCCCCATCGTATAGCGCAGCCATGAGTAGACCCTTCTTGTCCTTGATCGCAAGCAAGCGGTTCTCTGTGTCATAGATATAGTCTAGCTTTTCTGAACTCTTCTCAGAAGCGATGCGATTGCCATTCTTGTCGTAGGTATAGGTGATGGTACCATCTGGACCTTCTAGTTTGGTCAAGCGGTTATGGTCATCGTAGGTAAAGCGTGTCTGGCTCTCCTTGCCATCGACTGTCTCGGTGCTGGTTAGTTTATTGCCGGCTAGGTCATAGGTGTAGGAGAGCTTGGAGAGTTCCTTACCAGCTCCATCCGATACGGTCATGTTTTCCACTTGACCCAGAGTATCGTAGGTATAGGTATGGACTAGGGTTTCGCCATCCTGCTTAATGGTTTCTTTAGCGATATAGCCACCATCGTCATACTCATAGCCGTAGCTGGAGATGAGTTTGTCCTGCTTGTCCATGTGACGGAGTTCGGTGAGGCGGTGAGCCTTGTCATAGGTCAAGAAGCTCTTGGTGCCATCTCCTCGGTCAACCTCCGTCAGATCCCCTGCTGGGTTGTAGCTATAGCTGGTCTTTTGCCCCTTGACATCTGTCACAGAAGTCAGACGATCCAGTTCATCGTAAGTGTAAGAGACTGTACTGCCATCTGGGTAAATCATCTTCGAGATATTGCCATAAGCATCATACTCGTACTGGATCAGGCTACCATCTCCCTGACGAACACCCGTGATCTCGCCTTCTTCGTTGGTTGCGTACTGACTAGTTCCTGTCAGGTCACTCATAGACACCCGACGACCATCCGCATCATAGGTATAGAGGACTTGACCCTCTTGCTTTTCAGAGTACTCCACCTTGAGTAGTTGATCCAGCTTGTTGTAGTCATAGCTGATGGTTTTCCCATCGGACTTGGTTACTTTTTCGAGCTGGTTATTGACATTATAGGTATAGGTCTCCTTGTCTCCGAGACTGGTCATGCGCTCCACTAGATTGGAAAGCTGGTCATAGCTGTAGCTTGTGACCTTACCATTTCCATTCGTGACCGAAGTGACATTGCCCACACTGTCGTAGGTATAGCTAGAGGTAGAAGCCTTCTCTCCACTTCCTTGTGTCGCTGTAAGCAACTGATCCTTTAAGTCATAGGTGTAGGTCTTGACACGCTTGCTTCCGGATGTGACACTGGTGAGGTTGCCATTGGCATCATAGGTCATGCTTGCGACGCCACCAGCTTCATCTGTGATCTTCGTGAGATGATTATCGTGGTCATAGCCATACTTAGTCCACTGGTCTGCCCCATCGCTTTCTGAGGTGAGGCGATTGAGGCTATCATAGGTCCGCTTGGTTACTTGACCGAGAGGATTCGTCTCCTCAAGGAGATTGCCATTCGGGTCATAGGTATAGGTCGTTTCGCGCTTGCCATTGATAGTTCGTTTGGTCACCTGACCGACTGGGTCATAGCTTGATTCCACCGTTCGACCAGTTGGCGTTTTAATTGTTTTGAGTTGATCGAGGGTCGTATAGTCAAAAGTGGTTGTAGCACCGGACGGTTTGGTCAGTTTGGCTAGATTCCCCGCTTCATCGTAGCTATACTTGGTTTCAAGGTCAAGGGCGTTCTTAGCCGTTAAGAGACGGCCAACCTTGTCATAGCTATAGTGATTGCTTCGATCGGATTGGTCTGTCTCTTGCACTAAGTTTCCAGACACATCATAGCTATAGGTTTTTGATAGCCCCTGTGGACCTGTTTGCTTGGTGAGACGTCCCAAGGCGTCATAGGCATAGGTGTATGCTGCCTCATTTGGTAAGGTGCGTTTGGTCACACGACCATAAAGGTCATTGACATAGTTGGTGCTATGACCGTTGGCATCTGTTTCTTTTGCCAAGCTACCTGTAGTATCATAGGCATACTGAGTCTCTCCACCTGTTGGACGTTTCTTGCTGCTAACACGGTTCATACTGTCATAGCTGTAGGTCGTTGTATGTCCTTCGCCACTTGTTTCGCTCAAACGATTTCCCAAAGCATCATAGCTGAAGCTTTGCTTGCTTCCTGTCGGAGCTACTGTTTCGATGATTCGTCCTAATGGATCGTACTTAAAGGCTGTCGCTTGACCATTTGGATCTGTATAGAGTACCAATTTTTTATTGGCATCATAACCATAGCTACTTGAAT
>JAQDPW010000011.1:45367-61117 GCA_027659245.1 Streptococcaceae bacterium AM104-57 | reverse complement strand
CATAGCATGATATTTCTTTTTACCAGAATAATTGGCTAGTTGATTTTTTTAGGACGATTTATTTTTACCTCTGTTGCATCCATAATCACCGTATCCTCAGCACTAAGATGAGTTTTTGAAATCGTAAAGCCACTTTGAATAAGAGTTGATTCAACCCATTGACTCCGACGGATTAAGTTGCTTTCGTGTTTGCTTTCGTGAATGCCAAAATCAGCCGCAATTTGTTCATAAGTGCGGTATTCTCGCATGTATTGAAGAGTAGCCATGATGAGGAGATCTTCTAAGCTTAACTTAGGGCTTCGTCCACCTTTTGCGTGTTTACGTTGATAAGCTGTTTTTAACACAGCTAACATCTCTTCAAAAGTAGTGCGCTGAACACCAACAAGGCGCTTAAATCGTGCATCACTTAAGGGTTTACTTGATTCATAATTCATAGTTTGATTGTATCATATTTTGTTTCGCAGGAAGTCTTTTGATTTTTTTATGCTTTTGACAAGATAAAAGAGATAACCTGAAATCATATAAGCAAGAAAGATAGTGGCTGCCCATTTAAAGACAAAGCCCCAACCGTGTTTGGGAGCATTCAAAAAGAAATAAGGGAAGGGACTATCCTTAGCGTTAGGGACATCCATCTTTAGAACAAAACCGTTTAAGATGGCAAAAATCATATAAAGCAAAGGAAGGCTAGTCCAAAGCATGGGATCAACTAACTTATATTGACGACTCTTATCAAAAATAATTGTATCTGCTAAAAACCAGAGAGGGACAATATAATGGCAAAGGAAATTTTCCAAACGGTAAAAATCTGTCGTCAAAGGAGCTAGCATGAAATGATAGATGACACAAGTAATCATAATACTCATAGTGACACCACCTTTGAGACGTAGAATCCCAGCACTCTGCCAACTATCACCGCCACTACGCATCTTTAACAAAAGATAAGCTGTAAAGATGACAACCAAAAGATTGGAAAGGACTGTATAGTAAAGCAACATCCCTAAACCACCACGTTTGGTAATCTCCAGATAGACCCCTGTAAATGATGCGAAAAATAAGAGAGTTCGACTGAAAAAAATAAATTTATTCCAAGTAGTCATGATTAAATCTTTTTAACAAATTCTGATTTCAATTTCATAGCACCAAAACCATCAATCTTACAGTCGATGTTGTGGTCACCTTCAACGATACGGATATTTTTAACACGTGTTCCTTGCTTAAGATCTTTCGGTGCACCTTTCACTTTCAAATCTTTGATCAAGGTTACTGTATCACCGTCAGCCAATTTATTTCCATTAGCGTCGATAGCAACAAGGCCTTCTTCAACCTCTGTTTGTTCTGCTAGATTCCATTCATAGGCACACTCTGGACAGACTAGCAATGCTCCGTCTTCATAGACGTATTCTGAATTACATTTTGGGCAATTTGGTAGATTGTTCATTTTATCTCCTTATAGTTGCATGATTGTTTGATTGTCAAATTTTCTTTAACAGAAACTATTATACCTTAAAATAGAAGATTTGACAAATCGTAAAAAAATTGACCACCCTCGTGGTCAATCGATTATGAGCTCCAATTAAAAATGTTTAACTGCTTCTGACTTGATTTTTTCGACAACTTCTAAAATAGTTAGTCCTGTAGTATCTAAGTAGATAGCATCCTCTGCTTGTTTAAGAGGCGAAGTTTCTCGATGACTATCCTTGTAGTCACGAGCAGCAATTTCTTCTTTCAAAGTTTCTAGATCTGTTTCGATCCCCTTTGAAAGATTTTCCTTGTAACGACGTTCTGCTCGCTCATCAACTGAAGCAACAAGAAAAATCTTCAATTCAGCCTTAGGCAAGACCACTGTGCCAATATCTCGACCATCCATGACGATTCCCCCTTGTTGGGCAATTTCTTGTTGAAGAGCAACCAATTTTTCACGAATAGCTGGAATGGCTGCAAAAGCAGATACAGCATTAGTTACTTCATTTTCTCGGATTGGATTGGTAACATCAACGTCTCCAACAAAAACAAGCTGTTCTCCTGTTTCGGCACGACCAAAACTAATCGGATATTGTTCCAATAATTCAAGAAGTCGAGATGACTCTTCTGGGCTTACTTGGTTGTTTAAAGCAATGTAAGTTGCCGCACGATACATGGCACCTGTATCCAAGTAGGTGTATCCAAAATCCTTAGCTATAATCTTAGCTACTGTACTCTTACCACTTGAAGCTGGACCATCAATAGCAATCTGAATTGTTTTCATTCTAACTCCTATCTTGTCTTAAGAACATCACCAGGATTTGCAAACCAAGAACCTGAAGACATATGACCAGGATTCAAGGCTTCAAGCTGAGCAATAGAAATGCCTGCTCTAGCTGCAATAGCTGCCTCACCTTCACCTGCAAGGACAGTAATGGTTCCCTCAGCATTTGTATGTTCCTCTGAACTACTTGAAGAAGTTGATTCTGCTTCAGAACTTGATGCTTTAACTGAACTACTTGATGATGTTGAAGAAACTTCCTCTACCTTAGGCGCAGAAGAATCATGAAAATCTTTCAAGGCTGCCGTACGATCACTACCACCTGAAGACAGATAGATTAAAACAGCAATCATACCGACCACGATTACAAAGAAAATACAAGCTAAAATGGTTAGAATACGGTTGGCTACCACTCCTGTTCCCTTATTTCCTCTGCTTCTACGCTCCGAACGGCTTTCCTCATTGTTATAGATATCTTCTTGCCACGGTTCCTTTTCCATACCTTACTCCTTGTTTTTTTTCTATTTTCTTATTACAATATAAATATGAAAATCACACTTATACCTGAACGATGCATTGCCTGTGGGCTATGCCAAACTTATTCTGAATTATTTGATTACCATGATAATGGTATTGTACGTTTTTACGATGATCCTGATCAACTAGAAAAAGAAATTTCTCCTAGTCAAGACGTCTTAGAGGCCGTTAAAAATTGCCCAACTCGCGCGCTCATCAAAGACCAGTTTTGATCGTTAATGGAGATTATATTTCTAAATCCCGCTTCTTCTAGTTTAGCATATTTTTCCAGAAAATTATAGTCTTTTGAAGGACTTATTTTTAGCAAATCTTATCTTGACTCACTCTGTTCTTTTATCAGATAGAGGGGTCTTTTTTTCGTTTCCATATAAATTTTACTGATATATTTTCCGAGAATACCAATCGTCAATAATTGGACACCACCAAGAAATAGAATGACAGCCATCAGAGAGGTCCAACCAGAAGTTGGATTACCCAGTACGAGAGTACGGACAACTACAAACAATGTCATCACTAAAGCCAGAAAACACGACGAAAGACCCGCAACAAAAGCTAATATCAAAGGAAAATCTGAAAAATTCACAATCCCTTCGATAGAGTAGAAAAATAATTGCCTAAAACTCCAACTAGTCTTACCCGCCTGCCTTTCAACATTTGGATATTCTAGATAGTGAGTATGAAAACCAACCCAGGCAAAGAGGCCTTTGGAAAAGCGATTGTATTCTGTCAATTCTAACACTGCATCTACTACTGATTTTCTCATCATCCTAAAATCACGAACCCCTAGGGGAAGAGCTACTGGGCTAATTTTTTGCATGAAACGATAAAAAAGATTGGCACAGAAACTACGTAGAAATGGCTCTCCCTCTCGACTAGTTCTACGTGTTCCCACACAGTCCAAATCTGAATTCTGATCTAGTAGTTTTTTCATCTCAAGCAGGAGGTTTGGCGGATCCTGAAGGTCTGCATCCATAACCACCACCAAGTCTCCTGTCGCTTGTTGTAATCCTGCATATAAGGCTGCTTCCTTCCCAAAGTTTCGCGAGAAAGAGATATAATGTACTGCAGAATTTTGCTCCCGATATGCCTTTAAAACTTCCAAAGTCCTATCAGTTGACCCATCATCTACAAAAATATATTCGATTTCTGTTCCCAAATCTGGAATCAGTGCTTCAAGAGTTTGATAAAAAAGAGGAAGTACTTCCTCTTCGTTTAAACATGGGACTATGATTGAAATCATCATTTTAGTCTTCAAATCCATTTGGATGCTTGCTTTGCCAACGCCATGCATCTTCACACATTTCTGTAATACCAAGTCCTGCTTCCCATCCGAGCTCTTCCTTAGCTTTTGCTGGGTCTGAGTAGCAAGCTGCGATATCACCTGGGCGACGTTCAACGATACGGTATGGAATTGGGCGTCCAACAGCTTTCTCCATATTTTGGATAATTTCAAGAACAGAGTAGCCTTTTCCAGTACCAAGGTTATACACATTGAGTCCTGAGCCTTTTTGAAGCTTCTTAAGGGCGGCAACGTGTCCTTTTGCTAGGTCAACGACGTGGATATAGTCACGAACACCTGTTCCATCTTCTGTATCGTAGTCATCTCCGAAGACTTGAACTTGTTCTAACTTACCAACTGCGACTTGTGTTACATACGGCAAAAGGTTGTTTGGAATGCCGTTTGGATTTTCTCCTAGGTCACCACTCTCATGCGCCCCAATTGGGTTGAAGTAACGAAGTAAGACAACGTTCCACTCTGAATCTGCTTTATGGATATCTGTCAAGATTTCTTCAAGCATAAGCTTGGTACGGCCATAAGGGTTGGTAGCTGAAAGTGGAAAATCTTCTAGGATTGGGACTGTATGAGGATCTCCATAAACTGTTGCTGAAGAACTGAAGATAATGTTCTTACAGTTGTTTTCTTCCATTGCCTTCAAAAGGCTAACTGTACCAGCGATATTGTTATCATAGTAGGCAAGAGGGATACGAGTTGACTCACCAACTGCCTTCAAACCTGCAAAATGGATAACGCCTGTTGGCTCTTCGTGTTTGAAAATATCGCGAAGTGTATCCGTATCTCGGATATCAGCTTCATAAAAAGGAATCTCAACTCCTGTAATTCTTTCCACTACTTCAAGACTTTTACGGCTACTGTTGACTAAATTATCTACGACAACAACTTGGTGACCTGCTTGGATTAACTCAATGACAGTGTGAGTTCCGATAAAACCTGCACCACCTGTTACCAAAATCTTTTCTTGCATCTTTTTTCCTCGATTCTTAGATTATTTTTTTCATTTTACCATTTTTGATGGGGAATGTCATTTACTTTCCTAAGACTATTGTAAAAACTAGGTAAAAAGTTTACTATTGTTTCTTTTTAATGTATCTTTCAGTCGGATAATCTGCTGGATCCAATACTCCTTTTCTCCCTTGAAGCATTTGAGCTAGATGATAACCGATAATAGGACCAGTCGTGAGACCTGATGAACCCAGGCCACTAGCAGCATAGACACCTGCTAATTCTGGCACCTGCCCAAAGAAAGGAGAGAAATCGCTGGTATAGGCACGGATTCCCACGCGCTCAGCTCTTGAAGTCGCTTTAGATAAAACTGGATAATGGGGCAGGGCTGTCTCCTCCATTTGTTGGAGCAAGGTTTTATCCACCGTCAAATCAAATCCCATATCATTTTCATGGGTAGCGCCTAGGGATAATTTCCCACCTGCAAAAGGAATCAAATCCCACTCACCTTCTGGCATAACAACAGGGTAAGCTTCCATGTCTTGGGCAAGTTGATAATCTCGGAGTTGCCCCTTTTGGGGACGAACATCTACTTCATAACCTAAAGGCTCTAACAAGTGTCCCAACCAAGCTCCCGTAGATAAAATTACTTGGTCAAACATTTGATTGTCTATCTGATAGCCCGATGATAGAGAGGTTAGACTAACCTCTTTCTTTACGACCTTAACCTGACTGGCATCCAGTAAACGACTCACTAGGAGTTGCCCATCCACTCTCGCTCCACCAGAAGCATAGAGTAGGCGGTCGAATCCCTGCAAGCCAGGAAATAGGTTACTTGCTGCCGTTTGGTCTAAGATGGCTAATTCCCCCATTAAGGGAGATTCTTCTCTACGTTGCAAGGCAAGTTGATAGAGTTCCTCTAGTTTGGATTCATCTTTTTTAAGAAGAAAGACACCAGAACGCTGGTAAAAGTCAATTTCTTGCCTCGACTTTTCTAAATCAGCCAACAAATCCACATAAAAATCAGCCCCCAAGCGCGCCATTTTGTACCAGGCTTTATTGCGGCGTTTGGAAAACCAAGGACTGATAATACCAGCTGCTGCCTTGGTTGCTTGGCCGTGTCCAAAATCAAAAACAGTTACTTCAATACCAGCTTCCTTAGAAAGATAGTAGGCAGCCGTGGCCCCTACAATTCCTGCTCCTACAATGGCAATTTTTTTCATAGTTTTTACCTTCTAACTAGATATGATGGAATGGATTGGTGGACGCTTGACTTGCGATAACTTCGAGAGACCAAGCATTTTCTTCCTTCCATTCGTTCAGGAACGCTGCAATTTTTTCAACAAAGAGAACTTCAATATAGTGTCCTGGATCCAGAGCTAATAAACCATCTGACAACATATCCTGAGCTGTATGGTAATAGATGTCACCAGTAATGTAGACATCCGCTCCTTTTGCCAAAGCATCGGAGTAGAAAGACTGCCCACTGCCGCCACAAATAGCCACTCTTGAGATTTTCTTTTGCAAATCATTCTCTTTATAATACACCATACGAAGGCTATCTAGACCAAAGACTTGCTTGACATGTTGGGCTAATTTTCCAAATGTCTGAGGCTGAACATTCCCAATACGTCCAATCCCACGTTCAGGACCTGTTTCTTGCAGATAAGTTGTATCCTCAATCCCCAATAGTTGGCAGAACCAATCATTGAGACCATTTTCAACAATATCAATATTAGTATGACTGACATAGACTGCGATATCATGCTTGATGAGATTGATGTAAATCTGATTTTGAGGACGACTAGCTACCAAGTCCTTAATCGGACGAAAGATAGGCGCGTGCTTGACGATAATCAAATCGATACCCTTTTCAATCGCTTCAGCGACTGTCTCTTCACGGATATCAAGAGCAACCATGACCTTTTGAATTTCCTTGTCTAAAGTTCCAATCTGCAGTCCACGACTATCGCCTTCCATAGAAAATTCTTGGGGGCAATAGGCTTCATAACGCTTAATCACTTCACTTGCTTTCATGGAGCACCTCCTTGATGGCTTGAATTTTATCTACTAAAACTTGACGTTCTTCATGATTTTTTTCTGGGATTTGACTAAGGGCAAACTCAAGCTTGCTGGCTTCTTTTTGCCATTTTTGGCTGAAGACTGGACTGACTTCTTTGGACAATATAGGTCCAAAGCGGACATCACAGGCTGATAGCTTCATTTGTCCGGTTTCCACAACTAGAATTTCATAAAACTTCCCAGCTTCTTCTAGAATGCTTTCTGCTACAATCTGAAATCCATGCTCTTGTAACCAGATACGCAAGTCGTCTTCACGATTATTCGGTTGAAGAATCAATCGCTCAACAGTTGCAAGTTTGTCTAATCCCTCTTCTAATATCGTAGCAATCAAACGACCACCCATTCCTGCAATAGTGATAACAGAGACCTGATCAGCTTCTTCAAAAGCTGCTAAACCATTGGCTAAACGAACCTGAATTTTCTCAGTCAAGCCATGACTTTCAACATTTCTAACTGCAGATTGATAGGGCCCCTCTACAACTTCACCCGCGATGGCAGCTTCAATATGACCTTTTTCAACTAGTTCAATCGGTAAATAAGCATGGTCGCTACCGACGTCCAGCAAAACAGCTCCTTGGGGAACAAAAGAAGCTACCGTTTCTAATCTCTTTGAAATCATTTTTTCTCACTTTCCGAAAGTCTATCTCTCTTTATTATACCATATTTCAATCCTCAACTTTCCAGTAATATAAGTAGCTCCAGCGAAAGAAATTTCAATGCCCTAACGCAATAGATGGATTCACTTGGAAAATTGACACTCAAGAGAAACTCTTTACTTTTCCCATCCCTATCAAGATGCAATTTATGTAAGATAAGTCTATTCTTTTCCTAAAAAATCTGATAATATAGAGAAAAGAATGATTAGAACTGAGGTTACTTCAATGACGGTTCCCGATAGACTACCTGCTCGTATGAGAATGGATGGACGAACTATTTTCCAACAGATAAAAAACTATTTTGATACTGAAAACAAAGAATATTTTAAGCATCCCAATACCTATAATGGCATCTCCATGTATCTGGAACCCAACATCCTGACCAGTATGGAACACTTCGATTTGACTGGCTTTCATTGCGAATGTAAGGATTTCCAAAATCAGGGAGTTTGTAAACACTGGGTTGCCATGGATCTCTACTTTCGTAGTCTCCCCCAAGTTATTCAAGAACGCATTCGTAAATCTAGTCATAAACCAAGTTTTGCCAGCCAACTGATTCCTACTTTGCCATCTGAAGAGCTCCAAGACGAACTGCTAGAAGAAAAAGCGGTGGCGCCTTCACTTGCACTTCATGGACAATTCGAAATTCGAAATCATAGCCTATTCTGGACCTTAAAACTACAGGTGGAACAGGCTCCTCGTGCCTATGTTATCAAGGATATAGCTCACTTCATTTTTCTCATTTTTCAACAGGAAGATTACTTTGTTTCACAGAAAATCGGGACAATCAGATTATCCTTGGATCAGTTTAACCAAGCATCCCAAAATCTTATTCTCTATATCAAAAAATATTTCATCGACAGAAATGAATATTCTCATCTCAGCTTCAGTTATGGCATTAGCCCTAGAGATTGCGGACGCTATTTAGAGGCTCCTGTTAGCTATTTAAACGACCTCGTGCCACTTTTTCAAGCTTTAGACGTCTTTCAATATGTAACCTCAAAAGCCGAATATCCTCTTATATTCTTAGATGATAATCCCTTTATCCCAGAAGAAGAAATTTTTAAAGTTGTCAAATCTGATAACCATTATGAAATCATCAATACAGCTTATTTTGGTTTCATTATTCAAGAAAAACTTTGGATTCGGCACAATCACTTCCACATCATCAAAAAAGAGCACCGTTACTTTTTAGATAAATTAGCTACTTGGATCTATCATTATCAAGAAAGTTCTCCTCTTATCTTTTCACAGGAAAATAAGGCTGAACTCATGCAAATCTGTACTATCATCTCAAACTATGTTCCTATCAGTATTCCAGATGAATTACAAATCCATGACTTTATCCCCACCTTTGCCTTCTCCAAGACTAGAAACG
The DNA here is from genome assembly GCA_027659245.1 of Streptococcaceae bacterium AM104-57. Lineage (GTDB taxonomy): Bacteria > Bacillota > Bacilli > Lactobacillales > Streptococcaceae > Streptococcus. The sequence continues at coordinate 51,980 of JAQDPW010000011.1, read as the reverse complement.
AAATTGCCCTCAACATGATGTGGTCCTTTGGAGAAAAGCAAGTCCATTCTAAACAAGATCTCTTAACCCTCCCCTATACTTACCAAGCTAGCAAAGCTAGAAAAATCTATCATCAACTACTTTCTGCTGGTTTCAAAGAGGAATTTCATAGTCTTTCTAAAATCAAAATCGTTGATTTCTTCCTAAAAGAACTCCCCCGTTTTCGTACTCTGGGTCAAGTTCAACTAGATGAATCGCTTGAAAAACTCTTAGTAGAAGATCCTGCTGTTATTGACATTTTTGACGACGAGGGCTTCCTTTCAGTTCAGTTTGATTTTTCTATGATTTCAGAAGATGAGGTTGAAAAAGCTATCCAAGCTTTATGGAATCAAGAAAGCCACTACCAAACCAAGCAAGGAAAGGTTCTAGTCTTTGACGATGAAAGTCTCAAGGTTGCCCAAAGTCTCCAAGATCTTCGTGCTAAATTTTCAGACGGAAAAATCAAGATGCACAAATCTCGTGCCTTTAGCCTTTCTGAAATCTTCAAAGACAATGAACATGTCAATTTTTCTCGTGATTTCAAAAAGATGGCTTATGATCTGACTCACCCTGAAGAATTTGATATCAAGCCTTATGAAGTCAAGGCCAAACTCCGCTCCTATCAAAAAGAAGGAGTCAAGTGGCTGAGTATGCTGGATCATTATCATTTTGGAGGAATCCTGGCGGACGACATGGGGCTAGGGAAAACCTTGCAAACCATCACTCTTCTGGAAGCCAACCTTAAACCAGACCAGAAAGCTCTTATCCTAGCTCCAGCCAGCCTTCTTTACAATTGGAAAGAAGAATTCCGAAAATTTGTACCTCACAAACAGGTTGAAGTGGCCTATGGCACAAAAACTGAGCGTATCAAACAAATCGAAAACTCTGCCACTATCACTATTACAAGCTATCCATCTTTTCGATCTGACCTTGAACACTATCAAAAGCAGTCTTACGACTACCTCATCTTAGATGAAGCACAGATGATAAAAAATAGTCAGACCAAAACAGCACAAGCTTTGAGAGAATTTGATGTCAAGACCTGCTATGCCCTATCTGGAACTCCTATCGAAAACCGTCTCGAAGAAATTTGGTCTATTTTCCAGATAGTATTACCAGGACTCCTACCAAGTAAAAAGGAATTTTCAAAATTGTCACCTCAACTCGTTGCCAAACTAATTCAACCTTTTGTTCTGCGTAGGAAAAAAGACGAAGTTCTGACAGAATTGCCTGAACTGAACGAGCACCTCTACAGCAATGAACTCAGCAGTTCACAAAAAACACTCTATCTAGCTCAACTTCGACGCATGCAAGAAATGATTGCAGGAGCCAGCGCTGATGAGATTAAACGTCATAAAATTGAAATCTTAGCAGGACTGACCCGACTTAGACAAATCTGTAATACCCCAGCGCTCTTTTTAGAAGACTACACAGGGGATAGTGGAAAAATGGACAGCTTATTCGAGCTCCTAGACACCATTCGTGAAAAAGGATCACGACCACTTATCTTTTCACAATTCACCTCTATGCTTGATCTCATTGAGCAAGAACTAGAGAAAAAGGGATTATCTCACTTTAAAATCACAGGACAAACCCCTTCAGATAAACGTCAAGAGATGGTCAATCTCTTCAATCAGGGAGAAAAAGACTGCTTCCTCATTTCCCTAAAAGCAGGTGGAACAGGACTTAATCTAACAGGAGCTGATACTGTCATCCTCTGTGACCTCTGGTGGAATCCAGCAGTCGAGATGCAAGCTATCGGACGAAGCCACCGCCTTGGCCAGACCAAACAAGTTGATGTCTATCGCCTCATCACCCTTGGAACCATAGAGGAAAAAATCCAAGAACTCCAAGAAAGTAAAAAAGAACTCTTCAACACCGTCCTTGAAGGACAAGAAAGCAGAAGCAATCTAAGCGTTGATGATATTAAAGAAATCTTAGGTGTTGAATAAGTGAAAAAGAACTAGACTAACCACACTTAGTGGATTTATCTAGTTCTTTTTTAGGTTACAGACTTTCGCGTCCTCTTACGAGCTCTATACACCTTACTTTCATGTTTCTGTTCGGAGAGATACGATTTGATCTGACAGTTTTTATACTCAAGAAAAATCAAACTAGGGAGTCAACCACAAGTTGCTCTAAGTACAGCTTCGAGATTGCAGATAGCACTGACCTGATTTGAAGAGATTTTCGAAGAGTATTATTTCTTCAAACTTCAAATAGTCTAGCCACATACATTTGAAGCTGCTACCTCAATACAAGCAGGCTTGAGAGTCGCTCTTGGGTTCACCGATAGATGATAGACACGTAGGCCTTCCGCCTCAGATGCCTGATAGATTCGTCGTATAAGAAAACCGCAACCATGGATTGCAGTCTTTCTCTATTTTCTAGATTGATAACGACTTGTCAGTATGAAAATCACAATAAAGACGAGCATCATAATGCCATAGATAGGCAATGTTTGACCTGTAAGTGTTGAAATTTCAAGCAATTTTTGGATTCTTGGGAATAGAGCTGTTCCAAGGAAACCTCCAACTGACCAAATAATCAATAACACACGCCACAGGCTAAATGGCAAGCAAGCTCTAACGACAGACATGAATCCAATCGATGCCAACAGATAATACAAAAGTGTCGAAATTTCAATGACTGACCAACCTTGACTGGTTCCAAAAATTTTAACAAAGAGAACACTAAAGACTACCATCAAGGCACTTGGTAGTGCACGAAGCATGGATTTTCTGAGGAAGTTTTGTTCCACAGGTTTGATATTTCGTTCAAAAGTTAATACAAACGGTGGGAAACCTTCCACGAACTGGTCAATCATAGTTATCTGAATCGGAATGAAGGGGAAAATCAAGATCCACTCAGACCGTCCCAGAAAAGCACTGGCGATACAGATGATTGCTAACAGGAAAGAATAGATGGTCTTAATTAAGAAAATTGGAGCAATGTGGGCAATGTTATTGACCACACGACGACCTTCGAAGAGAATCTCAGGAACATCATTGAAATCTGAATTCAAGAGAACCAGATTTGCAATCTGACGAGTCGCTGGATCTCCTTCAGCCATAACGATGGAACAGTCTGCCTCACGGAGAGCTAGGATATCATTGACACCATCCCCTGTCATAGCAGTCGTATGTCCTGCTTTTTTTAGAGTTTGGATGATTAGTTTCTTTTGATGAGGCGAGACACGTCCGAAAATCGCAGTCTCCTCCGCCATAGCAACCAATTCCTCATCCGTAATTTTCGAACAATCTACATAGCTCTGATAGTCTGCAAAACCAGCTTTTTGAGCAATACTTGAAACGGTAACTGGATTATCACCAGAGATAATTTTCAATCCCACTTCCTGAGAACGAAGATAGTCTAGCGTCTCAGCAGCACCTTCTCGAATCGGATCTAGAATCTCAAGCAAAGCCAAAGCCTGAATATCAGATGGCTTTTGTGGCTTGTGATGGTCAAGTTTTTCTTGACTGAGCGCTAACACCAAGACACGAGATCCTCGTTCAAGAGCTTCTCTAGCTTCAGGAACTTCAGCATCCAACAACATCTCCGGTGCGCCTAGGAAAACAGTTCCTAGACCTTCCAACTCCATTGCTCCCCATTTTCGATCACTTGAAAATGGAAGACTAGAAATCATCGGATAAGCTACCACTCCCGCAAAACGCTTTCGAATAGCTTGAGCTGTTGGATTTTTATCCTCACTGTGTGCCATATAGCTGGTTAGTATTTTGGCAATGGTATCTTTGTCGTAAGCTTGCGTAAGAGGAAGGACTGTCTCAACCTGCATCTTCCCTTGGGTGATGGTGCCCGTCTTGTCCAAACAGAGCATATCCACGCGCGCCAAGGTCTCAACAGAATACATCTCCTGCACCAAAACCTTTTTCAACCCAAGCTTGATAACAGCAGTTAAGAGAGAGGTGATGGTCAAAAGGGCTATACCTTTAGGCAACATCCCCAAAAGAGCTGTGGATGAATTGACTACAGAAGACTTGAGTGGCAGACCTTTTAAGACCAAGGCTTCAAGCAAGAGAGCAATACCAAAAGGAATGATAATTTTCCCAGTAAAACCAGCTAACCGGTCTAGCGATTTCATGATACGAGAGTTAATCGGCTTCACTGTCTTAGCTTCAAGCATGAGTTTAGCAGCATAGTTATCCGCCCCAACATGATGTACCTGAGCGAGGACAGAACCACTTGCAAGAAAGCTACCTGACAACATTAGGTCTTCTACTTCTTTTTGCACCAAATCACTTTCTCCCGTTAACATGGCTTCATTGACTTCTGCAAAACCTTCTAATACAATTGCATCACTTGGAATTTGATCCCCTGCAGACAAGCGAATCACATCATCCAAAACAAGCTCTTCTGGATCCAAAGCTACCTCTTGCCCATCACGAATGGTCGTGATCTTTTCCTTATTCAAAAGATTCAGTTTGTCAACCATATGTTTAGCTCGAAGCTCGGTTACAATTCCTGAAAAAGCATTAAAGCAGATAACCGCAAAGAAAACTAGGTTACTCCAGGCTTGAACAAAGGCGAGTGCTAAGGCAATAGCAAAGTTTAAAGCATTGAAGAGAGTAAAAACATTTCGTTTTACAATCTGCCAAGTACTGGTACTAGCTGATGCTTTGAAATCATTGACTTGACCCTGTTTCTGACGTTCATTAACTTCTGATTGGCTTAAGCCTATAATTTTATTTTTATCCATAATCTCTATCATATCATTTTTTTTTGAATAATTCTAATTTCATATAAAGAGCTTTTCCGCCTATACAAAAAAAAATTTGCCTGTCCTACAACGATAAGGTATAATAAAAGAAAGAAATTTGAAGGAGACACCATGTTTTATACTTATCTTCGTGGGCTCGTTATGTTGATTCTCTGGTCTATCAACGGTAATGCTCATTATCATAATACCAATAAAATTCCGAGTCAAGATGAAAACTATATCCTAGTCGCTCCCCATCGTACCTGGTGGGATCCTGTTTACATGGCATTTGCGACCAAACCGAAACAGTTTGTGTTTATGGCTAAAAAGGAACTTTTCTCCAACCGAATCTTTGGTTGGTGGATTCGTATGTGTGGTGCCTTTCCTATCGATCGGGAAAATCCTAGCGCCTCAGCTATTAAGTATCCTATCAATGTTCTTAAAAAGAGCGACCGCTCTCTCATCATGTTTCCAAGCGGTAGTCGTCATTCTAACGATGTCAAAGGTGGCGTAGCTCTGATTGCTAAAATGGCCAAAGTACGTATCATGCCAGTTACCTACACTGGTCCGATGACTTTAAAAGGCCTCATCAGTCGTGAACGTGTCGACATGAACTTCGGAAATCCAATCGATATCTCAGACATTAAGAAAATGAATGATGAAGGAATTGAGATGGTTGCTGAACGTATCCAATCAGAATTCCAACGTCTGGATGAGGAAACAAAACAATGGCATACAAATAAAAAACCAAATCCTTTGTGGTGGTTTATTCGCATACCAGCACTGATTCTTGCTGTCTTAGTTGCAATTGTTACCATCATCTTTAGCTTTATCGCAAGTTTTATCTGGAATCCAGAAAAAAAACAAAATCAATTAGGTTAGAATAAAATGGTTTTAGGAGATTCCCTGAAGCCATTTTAGCTTGACTGACAGTTGATTACTTTTAAATCAAATATTTTATTGACAAAGATTTGATTCTATAGTATACTTTTTAAGTAAGCTGATTTAGCTCAGTAGGCAGAGCGCATCCATGGTAAGGATGAGGTCGCCGGTTCGATCCCGGCAATTAGCATTATTTAACAGTTCCTTTTTATAGGAACTTTTTTATTGACTTTTTTTCGACCTTATAGTAAAATAAAATTTGCGATGAGTCGATATGTAGCGAGAGCTACTATTGAGCAAAGGAGGTCATAACGCAGGAGCGGACCTTGAGAAATTGTGTGAACCGATTTCTCACATGGAGATGCCTCTCAAGCTTTCTGGTTTTTCCAGAGAGCTTTTTTATTTTCCTAAACACTACTAAACCCTATCTTTTAGCAATCCTTTCTGCACAAACAGCAATAAGCTCAATCCTCAATCCTCAATCATACACTTATAGACTTATTATCCAAAAAATCCTAGCTAGATTTAGTCATAAAGATACAAAGATGAGCATTGCAGTCTATAATTACAGCAAAAGTTACAGGGCAAACTTGTATTATATACCTTAGCATTGAAACAAAAATGATATAGCAGATTAAATCTAGAACAGTACACTACAACTGCTAAAAATATTTCTAGAAATTAGTTTGACTTTCCTAATCTCTCTGTTCACACCTTGTCTCAAACCACTATATAGTAGATTGAATTTAAAATAGTACGCCGCGATTGCTAAAATATTTCTAGAAATAAAATTGACTCCCCTAATCTCTTTGTTCACATCTTATTTCAATCCACTATAGAAGATTGAATCTAGAACAGTACACTACAACTGCTAAAAATATTTCTAGAAATTATAGTGTATTGAACTTAGAATAGTACGTTACGGATTCTAAACATTTTTAGAAATCAATTTGACTTTCCTAATCTCTTTGTTCACATCTTATTTCAAACCACTAT
>JAQDPW010000011.1:0-45357 GCA_027659245.1 Streptococcaceae bacterium AM104-57 | reverse complement strand
TGTTCACATCTTATTTCAAACCACTATATATAGCGGATTGAACTTAGAATAGTACGTTACAGATTCTAAAACATCTTTAGAAATTAAGTTGACTTTCCTAATCTCTTTGTTCACATCTTGTTTCAAACCACTATATATTTTGCCCCTCGTCACAAAAAAAGACCTATCATACAAGCTAAAACTTGATATGATAGGCTTTTTAATATTAGATTAACGTACAGTGCGGATACGCATTGTGTTAGTACGAACTGCTTCACCAAGTGGCACACCTGCAACGATAACGATATTGTCACCAGATTGTACAAGACCTGCTTCAACTGCTTTACGTTCTGCAATTTCGAACATGTCATCAGTTGATGATGGAGTTTCTGTCAACATTGGGATAACTCCCCAGTTCAACATCAATCCACGTTCTGTCAATTCGTCAAATGTCAATGCCAAGATATCAGCATTTGGACGGTATTTAGAGATCAAACGTGCTGTGTGACCAGTCTTAGTAAGAGTTACAACCAATTTGATGTCCATTGAGTTTGTAGCATCTTTAACTGCTGAAGCCATAACTTCTGTCTTAGAGTTACGTTCAAATGAATCTGAGTTCAAACGTCCGTATTCGTTAAGAAGAGTTTGAGCGTTCTTATCGATAGTTGCCATTGTACGAACAGACTCAAGTGGGTATTTACCATTTGCTGACTCACCTGAAAGCATTGTAGCATCAGTTCCGTCGATAACAGCGTTAAATACGTCTGATACTTCTGAACGAGTTGCACGTGGTTTTTCAGTCATTGTTTCAAGCATGTTTGTTGCAGTGATAACAACTTTACCAGCAGCGTTCACTTTAGTAATGATCATTTTTTGGTAAACTGGAACCATTTCAAATGGTACTTCGATACCCATGTCACCACGAGCAATCATGATACCGTCAGCAGCTTCAATGATTTCGTCCAAGTTATCGATACCTTGTTGGTTTTCGATTTTAGCGAACAATTGAACGTGACCGTTACCAGTTTCTTCACAGATTGCACGAACTTCGTTCACGTCTTTTGCAGTACGTACGAATGAGATCGCGATAAAGTTGATACCTTGTTCAAGACCGAAGCGGATATCAGCGTTATCACGTTCAGCAAGAGCTGGGAAAGGAATTTTAGTGTTAGGGATGTTTACACCTTTTTGTTTAGCGATAACACCGTCGTTTTCAACTTCAACGACAAATTCACGACTTGCATCGTCTTTTTCTACAACACGAAGACCAAGTTTACCATCGTCAACCAATACTTGGCGACCAACTTCAACGTCATCATAGATGTCAAGAGCTCCAGCAACGTTCAAAGCAATCACTTCACGAGTTGATTTAATACCTTGTTTAGTTGCAACACGAATTTTTTCACCAGTTTTGTATGAGTACTCTTTAGCTTCACCTTCAAACAATTCAGTACGGATTTCTGGTCCTTTAGTATCAAGAAGGAAACCAACTTTTTTACCTGCAAGTTTTTCTGCAAGTTTAACAGTTGCCATACGGTCACCTTGTTCTTGGTGGTCACCATGTGAGAAGTTGAAACGGAAAGTGTTAGCTCCTGCTTCAATCAATTGAGCAATGTTTTTAGCTGAAGCTTCAACGTCAAGTTTTTCACCCCAGTATCCGTCTTCACCGAATTTTTTACCACCGCGGATTTCTACCGCAGGACCCAAAGTTGCAACGATTTTTACACGTTTGTTCATGATTTTGTGACTCCTTTATATAATTCGACCTTTTATGGTCATTTTACCAGTTTAGTTAAAGTTGATTATGACAAGCTCTTGTTCAAAGCAGAAAGTTCAATATCAGCTTTGTGAGGGTTGTTAACAACGATCTTACCATCAGCTGTTAGGCTAAACAAAGCTCCTGCTTCTGCAGTTCCAAGAATTGGATTTTCAACCATTTTCTCATTGCGAATACCAACAGCGACACCACCGATTCCTTGTTTAAGGAGTTTAACAGCGTGTGCACCCATGCGTGACGCCAATACACGGTCACGAGCAGTTGGTGAACCACCACGTTGGATATGTCCAAGCTCAGTCACACGAAGGTCACTAGTATCTCCTGCTTCCTTGAGTTTCTTACCGAATTCATCGGCAGACATAACCCCCTCAGCCAAAACGATGATATTATGTTTTTTACCACACTCATAACCAGCTTTGATACTAGCTACGATGTCTTCCATCTTGAAGCCTTCTTCGGGGATGATAATTTCATCAGCACCAGTGGCAATACCAGCCCAAAGAGCGATATCTCCAGCATTACGTCCCATAACTTCAACTACAAAAGTACGACGGTGACTTGATGAAGTATCACGAATCTTATCGATGGCATCCATAGCAGTTGTAACTGCAGTATCAAATCCGATTGTGAAATCCGTACCTACGATATCGTTATCAATTGTTCCTGGAAGTCCGATAGCAGGGAAGCCATGTTCAGTCAAGCGCATAGCTCCATGATAAGAACCATCACCACCGATAACCACGACACCTTCGATGCCGTGTTTTTTCAATTGCTCAATCCCTTTAAGTTGACCTTCAAGTTGTGCAAACTCAGGGTAACGAGCAGAGTGAAGGAAGGTACCACCACGTGAAATGATGTCTCCTACTGAAGCAGCATCAAGTGGATAAATCTCACCAGCAACCATACCAGCGTATCCATCATAGATACCAAATACTTCCATTCCTTCTGAGATTGCTTGACGAACTACTGCACGGATAGCAGCATTCATACCAGGGGCGTCACCACCACTAGTCAAAACAGCAATACGTTTCATTTGGTTTGTGCTCCTTTTTCTTTTAACGTTCCTACTGATTATACCACATTTGATTTTAAAATTCTTCTATTTTCCGTATTTTTAGCGATAAATCGTTTTCATAACTATCTGACTTAAAGATTCCTGTAAACTAACATCTTTTGCAACAAAATAACCCGGTAAAAGGACATTTTTTTGTTCATTTTCGTAGCGAATGATGACTGGAATTTCTCCCTTATATTGCTCTAAAATATGATAAATTTCAGCATCATGTTCATGATCAGCAGCCTGTATCCAAAATCGTTCACTCACTGCTTCTTTGAGACTATTTAAGATTAGTTGAAGACGACCATCTCTAGCCTGAACTTTTCCATTTAGATAGTAGAAGCTTCCTTCGTGTAGGAAATCTTTGAATTGCCGGTATCGATCTGCAAATACTGTAACTTCTAACTTAGTCTTACTATCACTGACTTGTAAGAAGGCCATGTTTTCACATTTTTTAGTACGAATGACACGAATGGATTCTATCTCAACGAGTACTGTAGCTGTCTGTCCTTCAGATAGTTCAGACAAACTCACAATTGGATAGAGGGGATTCTTTGCTAAAATCAGTAAGGGATGCGGACTGATACCTACTCCAAGCCACTCCTGTTCCTTACGAAACTTCTCGACTTGCGTAAAATCCTCACTCTCAAGCCAATTGTAGCTATTATCTGCAAATAAACTACCCAATTCTTCCACAAAAATAAATAAAGTAGGTAAATTAGATAAGATTTTTTGGCGATTTTTTTCAAAACTATCGAATAAACCAATCTCGACTAGGGGAGTTAAGAGACTCAACTTCTGATAATTTTTAGGCAAGCGAGTGACAAAATCTTCGACACTACTAAAAGGACGATTCTCTAAAATCCAATAGGCAAAATCTCGAGGCATCCCCTTGATACTCTTAAGTCCCAAGTAGATAGTCTTGTTTGTCAATTTATCCTGATATGGGATTGTATTGATAGAGAGTGGTGTCAGTTCAAAGCCCATTTCAAGGGCATCGAGAATATAATCTCCACTGGCATAGTTGAGCATAACTTGATAAAAGATTTCTGGGTAATGTGTTTTAAAGTAAGCAAGCTGGAAGGCTAAAGCCGCATAAGCATAAGCATGCGATCGGTTGAAACCATAACCAGCAAATTTTTCCATGACGGCAAAAACCTGCTGAGCCTGTTCCTTTCCATGACCTTTTTCAAAGGCACCTTGGATAAAACTCTCCTCCATTCGGTGCATCTCGGCAGCATTCTTTTTCCCCATGGCGCGACGTAAAATATCAGCCTTCCCAAGGCTGAAACCAGCGTAACGCTGTGCCACTTGCATAACCTGCTCTTGGTAAAGCATAATGCCATAAGTTGGAGCCAGAATATCTTCCAAAACTGGGTCCAGAACTGTCACCTTTTCTTTGCCATGTTTTCGAGCAACAAAGTTATCGATATAGTCGCTTGCTCCAGGTCTGTTAAGAGAAGTCGTTGCCACTACTTCTTCAAAGCTTTCAGGCTTCACGCGCTTTAATAAGCGAATAGCACCAGGTTGTTCAAACTGAAAGATTCCCTTGGTCTTCCCAGCTGCAAAAAGAGCCAAAGTTTCCCTATCCTCAAGGTCAATATCCTCAATCCTTAGCTGAATTCCTTGAGTTTCAAACAAGAGCTCCTGCATTTTTTGAGCGAAGGTTAGGTTTCGTAAGCCCAAGAAATCCATTTTGAGCAAGCCATTTCCTTCAACTCCATGGGCATCATACTGGGTAATGAGCATATCCTCACCATACTTAAGAGGAATATAGTCCGTTAGATTTTTATCACTAATCACGACACCAGCAGCGTGGATGGAAGTTTGCCGAGGATAGCCTTCTATCTTTTTAGCAATTTCAAAAGCCTTTTGGTACTCAATCTTACCTTGAATCAGTTGTCTAAATCCTAGATTCCCTTCATAGGCACTTGTTAAGGTATCTTTAAATCCAATTTTTTTGGTTATGGATGTCAACTCATACTCGGGAACACCATATCGTTTAAAAACATCTCTGACGGCCTGTTTAGCACCAAAGGTTGAGTAGGTGACAATCTGAGCAGCGTGAATACTGCCATAACGGTCACGAACATAGCGGATAAATTCAGGACGATAGATATCGGGAATATCAATATCGATATCGGGCATGGTATAACGTTCACGATTTAAAAAGCGTTCAAAGATGAGATTCTTAGCCACAGGGTCAATACCAGTGATATCTAAGGCATAGGCCACTAGACTTCCAACTGCAGATCCACGTCCCATACCCATATAATATCCTTGAGAACGACCGAAACGTAAGAGGTCCCAGACAACCAAGAAATAATCATCGAATCCCATGTCATGAATCACAGATAGCTCTTCTTCTAAACGAGCCTGATAAACTGAATCTAGTAAGCCTTTCAGTTCCAAGCCCTTAATAGCTCTTTCGCGCAACTCTTCAACAGCTGGTCTCTCTGGATTGAAACGAGGAAGCTTGAGACTACTATCAATCTCATAAGTAGTTGCTCCAATCAGTTCAGATAGATTATCTAAAGCTTTTGGAAACTTTTCTACAAAAAATTGTTCAAGACGGTCAGCAGGTAAAAACAAGCCTTGTTGCGATTGAACATCCACCTCTCGCAAGGTCACATTTTCCTTAATCGCCTTGAGCATTTGGAGCGTTTCTAAATCCTCAGCTTCGAAAGAATTAACACGATAAAGTGGGAGAATGGGGTGAGAAAAATTCGACTGAGCTGTATCTGGATAAACTCCGATATAATAATCATGTCCCAAATCTAAGTGAGCTATTTCATGGAAATAAGGAACAATAACACAAACATCTTCTAGATAGGGAGAAAAATCAGTCCATTCTTTTTTACCTGTCATTTTTTGACTCGAAAGCTTCATGAGATTTCGATAACCATGATTTGATAGAGCTAGAAAGCGCAGATCAATCAGTTCTTCCTTATGATGAATGGTCACCTCAAGACCTAATAAGGGCTGGATCCCTTGCTTTTGGCACTCTTTGATAAAATAATAAGCTCCATAGAGATTATCAATATCCATGATTCCAAGTGCTGAGTAGCCGTATGCTTTCCCTTGGTCAACATACTTCTGAATAGAAATCATACTCTCCATGAAACTATAAACCGTTTTAGTATCAAGTTGTGCAATCACTCGCTATCACCTCCCTTTTTCTTCTTATATTATACCATTTTAGAAAATAGAAAAACAATTTCTTTCTTCCCTTGTAGAAAAAAGAACCACAGCTGAATTAACTGTGATTCTCACTTATCATTCTATTTCCAAGATAGGATTTGTAGCTGTCAAGTGACTGATCTTGCCACTAACACCGAAATATTCCTCAATTTTAGTATGTAATTCTAGCATTGCTTCCCGAGCTCGCGATGCCTGTTCTTCATTGATAGCTTCAATGACTAAAACAGCATCTTTGGTTTCTTCTGTTAACATGGTTCTTTGGGCTTCACGCCAGTTTAAACACCGACAAACCGCACCTTGTTCATCAAAATAAATCATTTCATCAGCTAAGGCAGGAGCATCACTTTCAGCCCCTAGTGGAAAGAAGGATTCATTCCCTTGAGCTCTCCCAAGACATAAGTCACCAACAATCTTAGCTAAATCCTCTCCCCCACAAGGAACAGCGTAAGAAAGTGAGACGCTATTATAGATATCTACCAAAGGATTTATTGGATTAAATTCTCTTCCTTGACTTACACGCTTTATTTAATAAAGCTTCAATAGAAGAACGAGCACCTTTTTTTGTTTTGAATTTTGTGAATGCCTGACGCCATTCTTGAATCACTTCATTCTGAGTGAAATTTTCATCTGGTATAAAAGTCCGAGCTTTTTTTGTTCCTTCATCTAATAAAGCTTTAAAATATGGATCGTCACTCTCATCAATAGTATTGTTGAGACCTTTTACCACCAATACACTGATTTGAGCATCTGGAAATAGTTGCCAAAAATCATCTTTTACATGAACTTTCATGACCTTGCCTCCATTCTTTTTCTTTCATTCTACCACAAATTCTAAAAAACGAGTAGCATACAAGCTACTCGATAGGAACTATAATGAATTTTCACGAATCACTTCTACCTTGTATCCATCTGGATCTTTGATAAAGTAATAGTTTGGTTGAGTCCCTGGAAGTCCATTAGGTGCTGTCACTTCATAGCCTTTGTCGCTATGTTCTTTATGAAGAGCCTCAAGGTCAGGTGTACTTAGGGCAATGTGAGCAAAACCGTCACCGACAACATAAGGTCCGTGATCATAGTTGTAAGTCAACTCCAACTCATAATCATCACCTTCAAGTCCAAGATAAACAATAGTGAAAGCATAGTCTGGAAAGTCTCTACGACGTAATTCCTTAAAACCAAAAGCATCTTGATAAAAAGCGATTGATTTTTCAAGATTTTCTACTCGCAAACAAGTGTGTAGCATTTTAGAAGCCATTTTTTCTCCTTTGTTTAAAAAAGACTGGGACAAACTTGCACCAGTCTTATGAATAATTATTTACCAAGTTTTGCTTTAGCTGCATCTGCAAGAGCTGTGAAAGCTGCTGCATCGTTAACAGCCAAGTCAGCAAGCATTTTACGGTTAACTTCGATCTCAGCCAATTTCAAACCATGCATCAATTGTGAGTATGAAAGTCCGTTCATACGAGCTGCCGCGTTGATACGTGTGATCCACAATTTACGGAAGTCACGTTTCTTTTGACGACGGTCACGGTATGCATAGTAGTAAGAGTTCATTACTTGTTCTTTTGCAGTACGGAACAAGATATGTTTAGCTCCATAGTAACCTTTTGCTAATTTAAGAATACGTTTACGACGTTTGCGTGATACAACGCCACCTTTAACACGTGCCATTTATATTTCCTCCAAATATTTCCTAGAATTCTTTACTTACAAATACGCGATTATTTCAAGCGAGTAAGCATTGCTTTGATACGTTTGAAATCTCCTGAATGCACCATAGATGCTTTACGAAGATGACGACGTTGTTTTTTAGTTTTTCCGTGGAAACGGTGAGATGTGTAAGCACGGAAACGTTTAAGTCCACCAGAACCTGTACGTTTGAAACGTTTAGCTGATGCGCGGTGTGTTTTTTGTTTTGGCATGATTTTTTCTCCTTTATTTAACTTTCTGACAATTATTTTTTGTCAGTTGCTGGCGCCAATTGCATGAACATTTGGCGACCATCCATTTTAGCACGTTGTTCGATGATAGCAATATCTTGTGTTGCTTCAGCAAACTCGGCTAAAACTTTTGCACCAATCTCTTTATGGGTGATCATACGCCCCTTAAAGCGAATGGATACCTTCACTTTATTCCCTTTTTCAAGGAATTTGCGAGCATTGCGAAGTTTAGTTTCGAAATCACCCTTGTCGATAACTGGGCTCAAACGAACTTCTTTCACGGTCACAACGCTTTGTTTTTTGCGTTGCTCTTTTTGTTTCTTCTGGTACTCAAATTTGAACTTACCGTAGTCCATAATTTTCGCAACAGGAGGTTTAGCTTGAGGTTGAATGAGAACCAAGTCCACGTTCGCTTCATCCGCAAGTGCTTGCGCTTCACCAAGTGGTTTGATACCTAATTGCTCACCCTCAAGACCGATTAAGCGAACTTCGCGTACACGAATTTCATCATTGATGAATAAGTCTTGCTTTGCTATGGTTTTCACCTCTTTTTTTAATTTAGAGAAAAACAAGAGCGGACTTGCTAACGCAAACCCGCACTACATGATTGTATTTCATTCCTGAAATTTGATCCGTAGGGGCCAGACAACGTTAGTCGCAAGGCGAGAAGTTCTCACTTCTGCTTTTCTCAACTTTTATATAATATCAAGTTTTCCCCTACTTGTCAAGATAAAAACTATCTTTTTTTAATTTTTTTCTACTTTTGCCGACTTACAATCTATTGATTACGAGAATAATAAATTTCATGTGGCTTCAAACGAGTATTCAGTAGCTCTGATACAGTCACGAAACTATAACCTTGTTCCTGTAAATACTCAATTACTTTTGGAAGCGAATTTACTGACGGCTGATGGATATCGTGCATTAAAATGATAGATCCATTGCTTGCCTGACGCTGAATTTCTGTAAAAATAGATGCTTCATTTTTACTCTTCCAATCCAGACTATCCACATCCCACATGATAAAGCTTAAATCAAGACTATTGCGAATATCATCTGAGATTGCACCGTATGGCGGACGCATCAATTTAGAACTTTTTCCAAGAACTTTTGTAATAGCGTCTTCGGTATCTGTGAGCTGTTTCTTAGCATCTTCCAGTGACAGTTTCGTTAAAATTGGGTGATTCCAACTATGGTTTCCAACTTCATGACCTTCAGACTGCATACGTTTAAGAATCGACTCATTACCTGCAATATTCTTTCCTTGGACAAAGAAAGTTGCTTTAATCTTGTATTTAGCCAAGATATCCAATGCCTGTGGTGTTGTCTTTCCATCTGGTCCATCATCAAAGGTAAGAGCTACTACTTTTTTATTTTTCTCAGCCTGAGCCTTCTTATAAAGTTCTGCATCCTTTTCAGTTAGATAGGACGATTGGATAACATCAAAGAAGTCTGAAATAGGCAAAGCTATTTCTTCTACATTATTAGTTGCTTTGACTGGATATAACACCAATTGACTATCTTTGTAAACGAACTTCCAAGATGATAAATCGGTAGCTGAAAAATCGGCTATTACTTGATCAACAAGAGTTTGTTCAAGCTTTTTATCTTGGAGCGTTGACTTGATATTCTCAAGAAATGTTTCTTTGGCTTTGCTAGCATCTGTAAATAGCTGATCAAGAGTGAAAGGACTACCATCTTCTTTAAGGTAAAGCTGGTCCAATGAAGTGTTTTCCAATTCAACAACATTAGAATTACTTACGTCATAGGCCTGTTTTTTTATAAGGTGACTCTCAATACCTTTGATAGAGGATGAATCTTTCTCAGAATAGTAAAAAATCAAATGTTCTTTATCTTCTACCTTATCCGTGATATCTTTTACTATGATATCCTGAACAGAGGTAATGACCTTGTCCCCCGTCATAGGATAGTAGGTGATGATTTCTGCCTGCCCTTTACGAAAATGGTCTTTCTGACTTCCTTGTGAATAGGAATCATCTTTTTCTTTTTTCAGTGCTTCAATTTTTTGCTCAAAAGCTTGCTTGGTAAGAACTTGATAAGTGATGGTTCCACCTAATGTCAAGATTGTAAAAAATAGAAGCCCTACAATAATCCATAAATTTCTCTTCTTCTTGTCGTTTGTTCTCTTTTTTATCATAGTCTTATCATATCAAATCAAAACTATAATTTCAATGATAAATAGGAAAATGTCCATTTTTTAGGAAAAGAAAGGTAAAAGAAAAATCCTAGATCTCCCTAGGACTTTCTTTTGTTTAGAAACGAATAGTTTCTCTTGTTTTTTCATAAGAAGAAACGAAGCGGTTTGTTACACCTGGCTCAGCAACTTCCAAAGCTTGGGAAATCTTTTCGAAAGATGCTTGATAATCAAAGGCATTTTCAAAGATTTCTAAAGATTCGTGGAAGGCTTGTTGAATCCCTTCATCAAATGATCTGTAGCGGTTAGAGTATTGAAGTAATTGTTCAGTCAAGGTAGCATGTTGTACGATACTGTATGTTTCTGTTTCCAGAATTTCCATATCGTGAGTTGCAATTTCTAAAATACGGTTGACAGACTCAATGTTGACTTGTGACTGTTCCAACTCTGCCATCAAGTCTTCGGTACTGTGGCTAGCTGCAAAGAACAATTTCAAGAAGTTCTGTGGTATTCCTGGAAGATTTCTCTTTTCCATGTATCGCTTAATAGTGTGGAGTCGATTGACGTAGACATTTGCCTTTTGACGAGCATTGACATCGTCTTTTTCAATTTGCACCAGACGTTCGCTAACTGAAACTTGATCATCTTCAATTTCTTTTAATGTAGCTTGAACATTTTCTAAACGTTCTTCTAATACAGAGTAAGCTTCAGAATATTCCTCTTGTTCTGAAGTCAAATCACTAACTGTAACTTCTAGGGAATCCAAATCCACTTGAAGACGACGGACGTGATTTACATCACTCTCAGACATCAAGTAAGTTTTGTTCAAGCGTTCAATATCTTTCACCAAGACTTGATTGTTGTCTTTTAAGTGGTCAAGATAGGTTGGAAGTGTTGACAACAAGTTTTCAACAACTTTTTGAGAAGCAATCTCTCGTGTGAAAATATTATAGAGAGCATTGATTTCTTCTTGAATCTGAGTGTTTTCATATTCAGCATTGTCCAATTCCAATTTTTTAATATTTTCTTGGTTATTTTTCAAAGCTTCATACAATAACTGTAAACGTGACTCAATGTCAGTTTCTACAAAGTGATAGTTGGCATCAAGCAACTTACGATAGCCAGCCTCTAGATCTTCCAGCTGGTCTGGAAGGTCAGTTGTTAGATTGGCAACAATTGCAGGAATTCTCTCCACAATATGAGTCAAGGCAAGGATGTGATTTTCAGCATTATCCAAAATGCCCGCTGCCTCAACTGGATCTCCTGAAGAGTTCAACGTTACAAACTGAGAAAACTCTGATTGAATGTTCTCCAATTGTTTTTCAATTTCAGGAAGTGATTGACCATATCTCTCCGAATCTTCAGCGACTGTCATTTGTAAGCTTTCAAATAATTCTAGAGCATGAAGGACACGGCCACTGTTTTTGGTTTCTTGTTTTTCTAGATCTGCCAAAGCATTTCGAATGGAAGCAATATCTTCTTCGATTAGAGTAATTTGGCTTTCAATTTGGTCAATTTTGTGTTGAGCTTTCAGGAAGCGAAAAGAGCTATTGTAGCCTTCTGCTTCAAAGAGATTGTTCTCAATATCAGCAAATGAGTTGAGGGATAAGTCTACCCATTTTTGGTTCCATTCTCTAAAGGCAACCTGACTTTGACCAATCAGGTGCATATTTTTAACGGCTTCTACTTCATCGTTTACTGGAAGGTTATATAACTCTTCCTTTCTTTCTTCTAGTACTGCAAGCCTACCTTCATTGCGTTTGCGTAACAAAATCGCTACAACATAAGCAATGATCAGAAGAGCCGCGATTACAATCATAATAATAATCAACAGATTATCAGACATATCAAACTCCTTTTTATACTTGAAACAATTGTAATGATTATATCATATTTTTCAAACCATGGGAACTATTTCCAAATTTTTTTAAACGTCAAGCGTACTGTAAACAGCATTTTCTTCAATAAATTCTCGACGTGGTTCTACACGGTCACCCATGAGCATATCAAAGATTTTATCTGCTTCTGCAGCATCATCAACTGATACACGCGCCATGAGACGGTGTTCAGGATTCATAGTTGTTTCCCAAAGCTGATGATCATCCATTTCTCCAAGACCTTTATAACGCTGAATAGTTGGTTTTGAACGTCCTTCACTATAGCGAGCTAAGGCTTCCTGTAGACGGGTTTCTTGATCTGCCCCTGGCTGGATGTATTCTTTAATCTCACTGCCGACCTTAACACCGTAAATTGGTGGTTGAGCGATATAAACATAACCTGCTTCTAAAACGGGTTTCATATAACGATAAATCAAGGTTAACAAGAGGGTACGGATGTGGGCTCCATCGACATCGGCATCCGTCATGATAACGAGTTTTTGGTAACGGGCCTTGCTGACATCAAATTCAGCACCAAAGCCTGTTCCCATAGCTGTGAAAAGGCTACGGATTTCTTCATTGGCAAGGATTTTATCCATGCTGGCCTTTTCAACGTTGAGGATTTTACCGCGAATCGGTAAAATCGCTTGAAATTCACGGTCACGACCGGACTTTGCAGAACCTCCCGCTGAATCTCCTTCGACGATGAACAGTTCAGTTTCAGCTGGATTGTTTGATGAACAATCTGCTAATTTCCCTGGGAGGTTTGAAATTTCTAAACCTGACTTCTTACGGGTAACTTCACGCGCACGCTTGGCTGCGACACGCGCCTTAGCCGCCAGAATCCCTTTTTCAACGATACGCTTAGCAATCTGTGGATTTTCCATTAGAAAGTCTGAAAATGCTTCACTAAAGAGTCGGTTGGTAATCTTGACAACTTCACTATTTCCAAGCTTGGTCTTTGTTTGTCCTTCAAACTGTGGGTTTGGATGCTTCACAGAGATAACAGCAGTCAATCCTTCACGGACATCCTCACCTGTTAGATTATCTTCATTGTCTTTGAGGAGTTTGTTTTTACGAGCGTAGTCATTGATGACACGGGTTAAGGCTGTACGGAACCCTTGCTCATGGGTTCCACCTTCATGTGTATGAATGTTATTGGCGAAACTCATGACATTTCCATGGTAACCAGTTGTGTACTGCATGGCTACTTCGACTGTGATATCATCCATTTCTCCATCAGTGTAGATTGGATTTTCAAAAATGACATCCTTGTTTTCATTGATATACTCAACATAGCTCGCAATCCCACCTTCGTAGTGGTAGTGTTTTGTTTGTTCAAGTCCCTCACGCTTGTCAGTGATGGAGATTTGAAGACCACGATTCAGAAAGGCGAGTTCTTGGATACGTTTGTTTAATTTATCGAAATCAAAGGTTGTTGTTTCTGTAAAAATCTCTGGGTCTGGAGTAAAGTGTACGGTTGTACCTGTTTTATCAGTATCTCCAATCACCTCAAGGTCAGCAACAACATGTCCACGACGGTATTCTTGGTAATGGATTTTTCCATTTTTGTGAACACGAACATCCAACTGAGTAGAAAGAGCATTTACAACGGATGAACCTACACCGTGGAGTCCACCTGAAACCTTGTATCCGCCACCGCCAAATTTACCTCCAGCGTGAAGAACGGTAAAGACAGTTTCAACGGCAGGACGGCCTGTTTTTTCTTGAATATCAACAGGGATACCACGTCCATCATCAACAACCGTGATAGAGTCATCTGGCTCAATAAAGACCTGAATATGACTAGCAAATCCCGCCAAGGCCTCATCGATAGAGTTATCAACGATTTCCCAGACTAGGTGGTGAAGACCTTCTTTTGAAGTCGATCCGATATACATTCCAGGACGCATACGAACGGCTTCCAGACCTTCCAAAACTTGAATCTGACTGGCATCATAATCCTGTGCCTGTTGGTTTTTGATTTCTTCTGTCATTTTTTCCCTTTTTCTTTTTTCCTTTTTCTTACATGTCTAATACTTGTCTCAATGTCACGATATTTTCAAAGAGATGCGTCGCTAAGCCAGCTGCTTGTCCAGCTTCAATGTCTATAGGTCGATCACCAATAACGATGCCAGAGCTTATCTTGTACTTATCTCGCAAATAAATCATTGACTCTGGATTGGGTTTTCTCTTGAAGCCAGAACTAGCTGTTACTACTTCTGTGAAATAGCCAGCAATACCAGTCTTTTCAAGGATTTCCAAAACTTGGTCATTGCGATGCGAAACTAAAAAGTTCCGTCCTCCCTGGTCTGAGATTTCCTCCAATAAGGCTGGTACTCCCTCAAACAAGGCAGGATGTTCAAGCTCTCGCGCTTCGTTTTCCTTGTATTTTTCTAAAAAAATCTCTATTGTTGGGGCAAATTGGTCAATCGCAAAAGCAGTTGACACTTTCAAGGCATTGTAAACTGTATCATGTTCTTCTTCGATTCCAAATTGAGCTAATGTTTCCACAAAAGCCGCAGTCGAAGTCTCATAATTATCAAGTAGAGTTCCACCTAAATCCCAGATGTAATCGTGATATTTCATACCCTTCATTATAGCATTTTTTTATCAAAAAAGCGACGATTTCCTTCTATTTTAACAGTAAAAAACGAGAAGAATCCCCTAATTGATAGATTCCTCTCGTTTTAGTTAATCTAATCCAAACACATCACGATAGAGCATAGCTTCTCTCAAAGCATCTGCATTTCCACCAAGTTGTTCTACTAGGTTATAAGCAAAGGCAAGGGCAGTTGCTGGACCGCGACTGGTGGTCAAGTGACCATCAACAACTACTGTTTCCTTGCGATAGTGACCATCAGCAATTTGCTCTTGAACACCATCGTAGCAGGTGAACTCTTTATCCTTGAGGAGACCAGCCCGATTCAGAACAATTGGTGCTGCACAGATGGCAGCTACTTTTTTACCAACTTGCTCAAATTTTTGAAGTTCAGCAATCAATTGCTCATTATCACGCAAGTGAGCTGAACCTGGCATACCTCCTGGTAAGACAATCATATCGTACTCAGATAAATCACCATCAAACACACGATCTGCTTGTACTTGGATGGCATGTGATCCCGTCACTCGGGCTTCAAAACCAACCATATGACAAGCAATATTGGCACGACGTAATACGTCCACAACTGTTAGGGCTTCGATTTCTTCAAAGCCATCTGCTAAGATAACTGCAACTTTAGCCATGATTTACTCCTTATTTAACTTTTTTCAAAACAACTTTCTTACGTTTAAATCTTGTCTTACCGCTCTTTTCATCAGCTAGATGCGTTTGATAACTCATCGATAGAAGCAGACCGACACCAATCAGATTACTGATAATGGCTGAGCCCCCTTGGGAAATGAATGGTAAAGGGATCCCGGTCAGAGGAAGGAGCCCCGTCACTGCACCGATATTTTCAAAGATATGGAACAAGAGCATCATAATAAATCCAGTTGAAATGTAGGTATAAAATTGATTATTGGACTTCAGAGTGATTTTTAACATTCGATAGATAAGTAGAAGATAAAGTGTAATTACGAGGACAGAGCCGATAAAACCAAAATCTTCTGCAATGACTGTAAAAATCATATCACTCTCACGAACGGGAATGAGGAGGTTGGATACATTAAATCCTTGACCAAATAAGCCTCCACTTCCAATAGCGATTTGCCCTTGCGCCTGTTGATAGGTGGTCGTTTGTGCATAATCAAAGGGATTGAGCCAAGCAAGGATACGGTTAATCTGATAGGTTGGCATCCCGATTTGATGTATGAAAGCACGCCCATCTTTTGTGATGAAAATTGCCAAAAATCCTGCAATTCCCGATACAGCTGTTACAAAAATTGGAATGATGATTTTCCATGATACTCCAGAAAGCAAGACCAGTCCCGCAAAGATTGCGACAAAGACCAAGGCCGTTCCTAAGTCACTCTGCAGGGCCAGTAAACCTAAGACTGGTAGCGTGAAGATAATCATCCACAGTATCAAGAGGAAGTCTAAAGGAATCGTTCGTTCACTTTCCTTGTGTTTCTGTGTGAATTGGACAATGACCCGAGCCAAGATCAGAATATAGGAAATTTTCATGAATTCGGAAGGTTGGAAAAGCGTCACTCCACCGATTGACACCCAGTTTTTTGCCCCTGTTGCTGCGACCAAACTAGGGTTATAGAAAACCAAGGGTAAGACCATGAGGACTAGACCTAGGGCATAAAGATAGGGAGTCGCCTGCCATAAAAATTTTGTATTAAAAAACATGACTACAAAGCTGATGATAATTCCCAAGACGATCCATGCTAGTTGCTGACCGAGAATAGGCCAGATATTATGTGGATAGTCATGGCTGACAGCAATGTAAATAGCTACCACTCCAGTCACCAGCAAACAGAATACTGGTAGAATCAAACTATAATCGACTCGAGAGTCGAGAGAACGTTTCATAAAGGTCTCCTTCATTCTTTCAGATGTTTATTTTATTTTGTGTGTAAAAATTCTTGAACTTTTGAGAATACTTGCTCTTTGCCAACTTCTCTCACTCGACTAGTCTGTGACAAGGCCTTGCTAATCTGCTTTCCATATCGCTTGCTTGTCATTCGGCTATCCAAGATAAGGACAGATGATCGTTGTCCAAGACGACGCATAGTTCTACCAATCGCTTGTTTGAGGCGAATAATAGCCATCGGCAGTTGATAGTCATAGAAAGGATTTTTCCCTTCAATGCGAAGTTCCTGATTCATTTTTTTCGTAAAGGGATCTTCTGGATTTTGGAAAGGCAAGCGTGTCACCACTTCAATTACTCGAGGGTGAGTTGCAAAATCAACTCCCTCCCAAAAACTACCTGTCCCTAGTAAGAGTTGAGAGTCTCCTCTTTCAAATCGTTTCTTGAGTTGAGCAGGATCTCCGTTCTTATACTGAGCTAGATGAATCAGAGATAGAGAGTCTGATACCTGCAACAAAAGGTCTTTTGAAGTGAATAAAACGAGCATGGGTTCTTCAAGATAGGACAAATCTTCCAGAACTTCTACAAGAGCCTGGGCATAGTCTTCTTGGGAGGTTTCTGTCACCAATGGAAAATCCTTGACGACCAAAATTTCTTGATTTTCTTGAAAATTCTCATCCAGTCTGTCAAAGGCCGCATACGAGAATCCCATTAGTTCTGGTAAAGTTACTCTGCTACTAATTTCCAAAGTTGCAGAGACAGCTAAGAGTTGACAACTCTCTGGAAAGATTTCCGAAAAGAGCAGACGTTGATTGCGACTGGAAGAAATGACAACCTTCTTGCTAGACAAGTCTGAGGCTGATAGCCAAAATTCTCCATCAGTGCAGAAAAATCGCTGATAGTCTTTAAATTCTGGTAAATTCAACTCAGAAAAATCTTGGCGGAGCTTGTCAATGCTACTAGCTGGACACATCTTCCGTTTACCAGATAGGAACTGGTCCATCAAATGACAAAGCTCAAAGCGAATACTCTCCATCAAGCGTCTCTGAAGCGTCCCTTCTTCTCGAACTAGAGCTTGATCTAGCTGGTCTACTATGTCATTTAAAACGAAACTCTTTTGTAAAAGACTTTCCAAAGTTAGTAAGATCTTCTGGGCCTCATCCAAAATCAAGAGACGGCCCTCTAGTAGACTGGGATCGTCCTCAAGTCGGGTAACGAGATAAGCATGATTTGTCACAAGTAGCTGGCAAGAGCGTGCTTTTTTCTGCCCCCGTCTCCAAAAATCCTCTAGCCAAAAGAGAGAAGCTTTGGGAAGATTCCCATCATGTACCAAGTTTGGTAAAAACTGCTGGTAGCGATAAAGTTGTCCAATCTCATCTAAATCTCCAGTTTCTGTTTCGGTCAACCAAACTAGGAGTTGCATCTTAAAACGTGTGTACAAGCGATTGGACTCTTCTTCCTCTAGTGCATGATGAAAGGCATCTAGTTTTAGATAATTCTGGGGTCCTTTAAGATTATGAATCGAAAGGTGAAAGACCTCTTCCAATCTACGAGCCTCTTCTTGCATCACTTGATTTTGTAGAACTTTAGTAGGAACACTGAGAAGGATTCCTTTTTCGTTTTCTAGTGATAAAGCAGGTAACAAATAGCCGTAGGTTTTCCCAATTCCAGTCTGAGCTTGCACAAAAGCAATTTTCTCATTCTGTAGAAAATCTTGAACCTTCTGAGCGAAGCTAGCTTGCGGAGCTCTATCTTCCAAATCCAACAAGGCAATATTGGTTTGGAAATCTTTAGATAGTTTACGTGGAGAAAGGGCTGGCTTTTCTTTTCTTAAAAATAAACCTTGCACCTCTACCAGGTCATGTTCAACTAGGATCGACTGCTTCTGATAAACTTCCTCGATGACTAGGTAAGATTCATAGAGTAAGCTGTCTGATAAACTCAATAAGCGCTCCAACAACCCTTTTGGCAGTCCAAACATCTTTTGTCTCATACAAAGAAAGAGCTCTGCTGTTGCTTGGGCATCTGATAGGGCCGTATGGGCTTGTTCTAGAGGAATTCCCAACTCTTGACAGAGAATTCCCAGATTATATTTTTCAAGCTGAGGATAAAATACCTGAGCCAACTCCACTGTATCGATACGAGGCGTGCGCAATTCATAACCCTCGAAAAAGAGGAATTCTGCCAACAAATTGGCATCGAACTGGACATTGTGCGCAACAAAAACACCGTCCTTGACCAAGTCAAAAATTTTTCCAGCCACCTGAGAAAATTCCGGTGCCTCTGCTAGTCGCTGGTCGGTCAAACCCGTTAATTCTTTGATATGAGAATCCAAGGGTTCGTGGGGATTGACATCCGTGGCATATTGTTCAACAATCTCGCCATTTTCAATGACCACGATTCCCACTTGGATAATTTTTGCCTTGCTTCCGGTACTAGTCGCCTCTAAATCCACGACCACGTACCGATCATTTCTAAAATTCATCATTAAAAATTATATCAAAATTTACACAATTTGACATCCATGAACTTTGTTAGAAGGGGCAAGTTTCTTGCAAGTTTTTCTAAAAAATGATTGAATAGAAGGGTAGAAAAGAAGAGAAATCATGAACCCATTAGATTTGTTTAATCAAGTAAAAGAGCTAATCGAGAAAAAAGATTTAGCTACTGCAAAAACCTTTGTCGAAGAAAACAAGGACCAACTCGGTGAATACCTTAGTCAGGCTCAAAGCTTGATTTCAGGATCAGAAGGAATCGGTAATCTTGTTGATAAGGTCAAAGGACTCTTCTAATCCTTAAAAGGCACCTGAAAACCTCAGGTGTCTTTTTGTATCCTCTTCATGAAGGCTGGTATATGTTGACTAATCGTGGTTGGCAGAACTACAAAATTGTCCTCAGCCAGTTCTTGGGCAATTGCTGAATGTAAATAAGTCGCTACTGTCACTCTTTCATAGAGACTTGCTTGGGGAAATTGACCTGCAAAACCGGCAATCATCCCAGCTAAGGTATCTCCCATTCCTCCAGTCGCCTGATAAGAACCTCCAACACTTAGCTGATAAAAATCTGCATGCGTGGCTTGCCAGATTCGAGTCGCAGGACCTTTTTGAACCAAAATCGTTCCTGAAGGAAAGCTCTTCAAAGCCTCTCCTGTTTCCTTGCTTCCTTGGGAATCCAAATCTAAGCCTGACAAGACTTGCCATTCCCTTTGGTGAGGCGTTAAAACAAGGTGGGCTTTAGGAAATTTCATTCCCGTCTTAGCAAAAATGGATAAAGCACCACCATCCAGTATGAGAGTCTGGTCTTGACTTAAATGATGAAAGACTGTTTGGAGAAGCTGTTCTCCACGCTCATCATCCACTAGTCCAGGTCCAACCAAGACAACACTTGCTTTCTGTAACTGTTGCTCAAGTAACTGCTTATCACCAAGGTCAAAAGCCATAGCCTCCGGCAGATGGCTATGCAGAGCTGGAATATTCTCTTTATCCGTTGCTACTGTCACCAAGCCTGCACCGCTTCTAACCGCCCCTAAAGCAGCCATAATAATCGCTCCCCCATAGGGATAAGTCCCACCGATCAAGAGAAGGCGACCGTAGTCTCCCTTATGACTAGAACGAGGACGCTCGATGATCACTTTTTTCAGTAGAGCTTGATCAATCTCTTTCATACACTACTCCTTCAACTTATCCTTACCATGCAGTACTTGATTAACCTTAGTATTCCAAGCTTGTAACCCTTCTCCTTCATAGTCTAGGTAAGTCACTCTATCTTGTAATTGACAAGGAATCAAACCTTCAAAACAAGACTTATCTTTTGAAGGAATAACACACAAATGAAGAAAGGTATCTAAATCTAAACTATCTCTTACCTTCGCAACATGATAGCCATCAAAGATATAACCTGGCGCTTGAATTAATTCTTCATACAGAAAATGAAAACTAACGCCAGGAATGAACTTTTCTTGTAATTCCTCCTCAGACGGTGCCCGTCCTAACAAACGCTCCATAGCGAGTCGGTAACCCGAAGTCGTATTAGACCATCCGAACATGATATAGTCAAAATAGTCTGCTGGATCAGAAGCTGCATTACGACTATCTGTAACTAACTCAGCCCCACTTTTACCAAATACTTTTACCGCCGACATGAGTTTTCCAATCTGAAAAATAGCCTGAGCCACCTCAACTGTACAAGTATGACTACAATAATTTGAAGTAACCAACTTCCTCTGGATATCATAGGTAGAAGCTACAAGCCGATGACTTGGTCTGTACGGAGGAAAATAGCTATGCTCTTGCAAGTAATCATGAATTTGTATATTTAATTCATGATTCTCACATTCCACAATGGTCTGACGATGATGGTCCTGTTCGTAAGCAATAAACTTTGCTAGCTTCTCCAATTCCCATTCTTGAATCTGAGGATAGTTTTCAAGAGCAAATTGATAGATTCCATCCCACTGAAGACTAAAATCTGCATTACAAACTTTTACAAGCATCTAATCACCTCTACTTCATTATACTACAAAGTAGATAAAAAGAAGCTTCAATTGACAGAACCGTCCTTACAATAGATAAAAAAGGTAGAAATATTGCTATTCAACCTTTTGGTTTAACTGCCACTCTGATGATTCATTTTAGTAACCTATAAACCTAGTTTTTATCCAAACTACGCAATGCCGCCTGATAAGTCTGCTCCATCAACATAGTAATGGTCATAGGTCCAACTCCACCAGGTACAGGTGTGATATGGCTAGCGATTGGTGCAACGGCATCATAGTCAACATCTCCACAGAGCTTGCCATTTTCATCTCGGTTCATCCCCACATCAATGACAACTGCTCCAGGTTTGACAAAGTCAGTAGTCACAAACTTGGCACGACCGATTGCTACTACTAGAATATCTGCTTTAGAAGCTACTTGGGCTAGATTGTGGGTGCGAGAGTGGGTCAAGGTTACAGTTGCATTTTTTGCCAATAAAAGCTGAGCCATTGGCTTACCGACAATATTAGAACGACCAATGACAACTGCATTTTTACCTTCTAAGTCAATCCCATACTCATGAAACATTTCCATAATCCCGGCAGGTGTTGAAGGGATCATGACTGGGTGACCAGACCAAAGGCGTCCCATGTTGAGCGGATGAAAACCATCCACATCCTTTTCTGGATCAATGGCTAGTAGAACAGCCTCTTCATCGATGTGTTTTGGTAAAGGCAATTGAACCAAAATCCCATGCCAAGCTGGATCTTGATTGTATTTGGCAATCAAATCCAACAATTCCTCTTGGGTAATTGTTTCAGGAACTCGCACAACTTCACTCTGGAATCCTGCTGCAATAGCTGAACGTTCCTTGTTACGAACGTAAACCTGACTAGCAGGATTGTCTCCAACTAAAATAACGACTAAGCCAGGCACCAAGCCTGTCTCTTCTTTTAGTTTAGCCGTTTTTTCAGCCAATTGTCCCTGTAACTTGGCCGCCAAGGCCTTCCCATCAATAATCTGTGTCATATCACTTCTCTTTTCTATCAAATATCCTCTATTATATCAAAAAATAACTTGCCATTCTAACACTTTTTGACTAATAGACCTTATAGTTTGAAGCTATAAGAAAAAGCCCTTTTGGAGCTTTTTGAGTCTATTTGTCTTAGACAATTCCATCATGCTTTCTTTTTGACCTTGGGAGCAGGCAAGAATTCGTACATATCCTTAATTAGTCTTGCTAGAAATGACTTGTCTTCAAGGTCTTCTAGTAAAACCATCTCTTTGGCTCCTTCATAAGGACGTTCAAGCCTAGTCTGTCCCAGTTGATCCATGACCACCTTCACAGGCTTCAGTAACAAACGATTATCATAGATTCCTCCAATAATCTTCCCACGATAATAAAGGATGTACTCTCCCATCATAGGACGATAACTTATCTCCTCTAGCTCTGATAGCTGATCGAGAATAAAGGCTAAATATTCTTTACTTGAAGCCATGAGTTGCTCCGCCCCTTCTTCTAAAAATGAGGTCTTACAAAACCTTACTCAAGAAATCCTTGGTTCTTTGTTCCTGTGTTTGTTCAAAGACTTGCTCTGGAGTTCCATCCTCGACAACTACACCGTCAGCCATAAAGATAACACGGTCTGCTACTTCACGAGCAAAGCCCATTTCATGCGTTACAATAACCATGGTCATTCCTGACTGAGCAAGTTCTTGCATAACTGCTAGTACTTCTCCTACCATTTCTGGATCTAGAGCAGAAGTTGGTTCATCAAAGAGTAGGACATCTGGTTCCATGGCAAGACCACGAGCGATAGCGATACGTTGTTGCTGTCCACCAGACAAACTTTGTGGATAAGCATCCGCCTTATCTGGTAAACCAACCTTTTCCAAGAGCTCATGCGCTCTCTTCTCAGCCACTTCCTTACTTTCACCTTTTGTCTTGATTGGAGAAAGCGTGATATTTTCCATCACTGTCATATTTGGGAAGAGATTGAACTGTTGGAAAACCATCCCCATCTTTTCACGCATGGCAAAAAGGTCATTCTTCTTATCCGTAATGTCCACTCCTTCAAAGATAACCTTGCCTTTTGTCGCTTCTTCGAGGAGATTCATGGAGCGAAGGAGGGTTGACTTCCCGCTACCTGACGGTCCGATAATCACCACTACTTCTCCCTTTTTAATCTCCAGATCAATTCCTTTTAAAACTTCATTTTTCCCAAAGTTTTTATGAAGGTTTTCAATTTTTATAAGCGTTTCTGTCATTATTTTTTCTCTCCTTGTCCCATACGATTTTCAAAAGCTTTCAAGGCTAGTGTCAAGATAGAGGTCATAATCAAGTAGTAAAAGGCTGCAAATAAGAGTGGAGTTAAAGGCAAGTAGGTGGTTGTCGATACCGTAGTAGCTCCATTCCACAATTCCATAACACCGATTGCTGACAAGAGTGAACTATCCTTGATAATGGTAATAAACTCATTCCCCAAGGCTGGCAAGATATTCTTGATAGCCTGTGGCAAGATGACATAGCGCATGGCATTTTTAGGACGAATCCCTAGAGAGTAAGCCGCCTCTAATTGACCTTTAGGTACTGCATTAATACCAGCACGAACTGTTTCTGATACATAGGCACCACTATTCATAGAGATAATGATAATCCCTGGAATCAAACGTGAAAAATCAACTCCCAAAACTCCAATCTGAATTGTCGGAGCATTGATATGCATAAGAGCAAAGGCGATCATGATTTGTACCATCATTGGCGTTCCACGGAAAATCCAAATATAAAGATTGGCAATCCAAGATAAGGGTTTCATTTTAGAACGTTGAGCAAAAGCCAAGACTACCCCTAAAATTGTCCCAAAAAAGACAACCAAAACAGAAATCAAGACCGTTACGAGAGCACCATAATTAAAATATGGCAGATATTTGGGTAAAAAAGAAAAATTCATAAATCCACTACTTTCTAATTCCAACTTAAAACTTGTATGAGTATAACATATTTTGAATAAAAATGCAATGTTTTCCTTTTTATTTTCAATAAAATTTCAAAGAAAACAGAAATAGCGAGAAATCTTAGTTTTTTCTAGTCAAGTGGATACTCTTTATGGTAAAATAGTAACGATAAGAAATGGAGGAGAATAAAAATGGAATCACATTTGATTAGAATCATCAACCGCCTAGAAGCAATGACAAAAGATGGTGGTAACTTAAAACGTAACTTTGAGCGCGAGGGAGTTGTTGTAGCTGAAGTTGCTTTTAACCATGATGAAGAAAATGGCCCAATCTTTACACTTCGTGATGTTGAAGCTCGTGAAACATATACTTTTGACAGCATCGACTTGATTGCGATGGAAATTTACGAACTTCTATACTAATGATAGATATACAGAGAGTGGGACAAAAGATCCCGACCTCACTTTTTATTAGCAATCAAACTTTGACGCGGTAGCTGATTGGACTTTTCGTTCGTCTTTTAGACTCCCAAAACTCCTAATCATCTTCGCGGGGCTGGGACTACGAAATCGAGACTTTGTCTATCGATTTCTGTCCCACCGCCTTTCACCAACGAGAATCCTTTTTGTATGACAAATAGGATTTTTTTCTTACTATCAAGATTTTCTCATGATTAGCACTCTACTATTTATAGTGCTAGTATCCAATCTTTTTACTTGAATTGCCCAATAATCATGATATAATTAAATTATATACTTGTTTGACTATTTTTGACCTTTCAGATTTAGTCAACACGAAGAAAGAAATGAGGTGGCGGTATGCTCTGTCAAAACTGCAAAATCAATGACTCAACAATCCATCTTTATACCAATCTCAATGGTCAACAAAAGCAAATCGATCTCTGTCAAAATTGCTACAAAATTATCAAAACTGATCCTAACAATAGCTTATTTAAAGGAATTACAGATTTAAATAACCGTGATTTTGATCCCTTTGGAGACTTCTTCAACGATTTGAACAACTTTAGACCTTCTTCAAATAACAATGTTCCTCCAACCCAGTCAGGTGGCGGATACGGCGGAAATGGTGGCTATGGTTCCCAAAATCGTGGTCCTGCTCAAACACCACCACCAATCCAGGAAAAAGGACTCTTGGATGAATATGGTATCAATGTCACTGAGATTGCCCGTCGTGGAAATATTGACCCTGTAATTGGACGTGACGAAGAGATTATCCGTGTCATTGAAATCCTCAACCGCAGAACAAAAAACAACCCTGTCCTCATCGGTGAGCCCGGTGTTGGTAAGACAGCTGTTGTCGAAGGTTTAGCTCAGAAAATTGTTGACGGTGATGTTCCCCATAAGCTTCAAGGTAAAGAAGTCATCCGCTTAGATGTCGTTAGCCTTGTTCAAGGAACAGGTATCCGAGGTCAGTTTGAAGAGCGCATGCAAAAACTCATGGAAGAAATTCGTGAGCGCGAGGATGTTATTCTCTTCATTGACGAAATTCATGAGATTGTCGGTGCTGGTTCTGCTGGAGAAGGGAATATGGATGCAGGAAATATCCTAAAACCAGCTCTTGCTCGTGGCGAACTCCAACTAGTTGGTGCTACTACCCTCAATGAATATCGCATCATCGAAAAAGATGCTGCCCTTGAGCGCCGTATGCAACCTGTTAAAGTTGACGAACCAACTGTTGAAGAAACCATCATTATCCTGAAAGGTATCCAAAAGAAATACGAAGATTACCACCACGTTCATTATACTGACGGAGCTATCGAAGCGGCCGCTACCCTTTCTAACCGCTACATCCAAGATCGTTTCTTGCCAGATAAGGCTATTGACCTTCTAGATGAAGCTGGTTCAAAAATGAACTTAACCTTGAATTTTGTGGATCCCAAGGTCATCGACCAACGCTTAATCGAAGCAGAAAATCTCAAGGCACAAGCAACCCGCGATGAAGATTTTGAAAAAGCAGCCTACTTCCGTGACCAGATTGCCAAATATAAGGAAATGCAAAAGACCAAGGTAACGGATCAGGATACCCCAATCATCAGTGAAAAGACGATTGAACACATCATCGAACAAAAGACTAATATTCCAGTTGGTGATTTGAAAGAAAAAGAACAGTCTCAACTTATCAATCTAGCAGATGACCTCAAGGCTCATGTTATTGGCCAAGACGATGCTGTAGATAAGATTGCTAAGGCTATCCGTCGTAACCGTGTTGGTTTAGGTACTCCAAACCGTCCAATTGGTAGCTTCCTCTTTGTTGGTCCTACCGGTGTCGGTAAGACAGAACTTTCTAAACAACTGGCCATCGAACTCTTTGGTTCTGCTGATAGCATGATTCGCTTTGATATGAGTGAATACATGGAAAAACACAGCGTTGCTAAACTCGTTGGTGCCCCTCCGGGATACGTAGGCTATGATGAAGCTGGACAATTGACTGAGAAAGTGCGTCGCAATCCTTATTCTCTCATTCTCTTAGACGAGGTAGAAAAAGCCCATCCAGACGTTATGCACATGTTTCTTCAAGTCTTGGATGATGGTCGCTTGACAGATGGTCAAGGTCGTACCGTTAGCTTCAAGGATGCCATCATTATCATGACTTCAAATGCAGGTACTGGTAAGGCAGAAGCCAGTGTTGGATTTGGTGCTGCTAGAGAAGGTCGTACCAACTCTGTTCTTGGGGAATTAGGCAACTTCTTTAGCCCAGAATTCATGAACCGTTTTGATGGGATAATCGAATTCAAGGCTCTCAGCAAGGAAAATCTCCTTCAAATTGTCGACCTCATGCTGGATGATGTCAATAAACGACTTTCTACAAATAACATCCATTTAGATGTAACAGATAAGGTTAAAGAAAAACTTGTAGACCTTGGTTATGATCCAAAAATGGGAGCTCGTCCACTCCGTCGAACCATTCAAGATTATATCGAAGATGCCATCACTGACTACTATCTTGAAAATCCTAGAGAGAAGGATTTCAAGGCAGTCATGACAAGCAATGGTAAAATCATGATTAAATCAAAAAATAAATTGGAAACAGTTGATTCAAATGACTAATTCCTTCATACTAAAAGAATGTTCTTACTTGACAGTAAGAGCATTCTTTAATATGATAGAAAGAAAGCGCAATCACGAAGGAGACATTTATGACAAATCCTACATTTGGAGAGAAAATCGAGGGCGTAACCTACAAGACTCGCTACGGTGTTTATGCAGTCATTCCTGATTCAAAACATGAAAAGATTATCCTCGTTCAAGCTCCAAATGGTGCTTGGTTCTTACCTGGTGGCGAGATTGAAGCAGGTGAAGATCATTTTGAAGCTCTCAAACGAGAACTGATTGAAGAATTAGGTTTTACAGCTGAGATTGGTACTTATTATGGACAAGCAGATGAGTATTTCTATTCCAGCCATCGTGATACTTACTACTACAATCCAGCCTATCTCTACGAAGCGACTTCTTTCAAGGAAGTTCAAAAACCACTAGAAGACTTTAATCATATTGCCTGGTTCCCTATTGATGAGGCTATTGAAAATCTCAAACGTGGCAGTCATAAATGGGCAATTGAAGCTTGGAAAAAACAGCATCAAGTTTAAATTAACTTTTCCAATTTTTCCAAAAAGTGCTATAATAGACATAGAAACACAGGAGGAAAGCCTATGAAGCTCATCAACACTACTAATTCTCACTCAAACCTTGTTAAAAGCCAACTGGAGAGTACCGACGCTACACTCGTAGAAGTCTACTCTGCAGGCAACACTGATGTTGTCTTTACTCAGGCACCGCTTCATTATGAAATCCTCATTTCAAATAAACATCGCGCTATCCGCGAAAAAGAGATGGAGAAAATCCAAGAATTTTTCTTAAATCGTAAGATTGACAAGCAAAATATCGATGAAGCTAATATCAAAACCCTCTACTCTGAAAAGCTGATTGAAATTTCAATCCCAACAAAATAAAACTTAGCAATATTTGGACAACACTCTAAAAATTCTAACTTTTTAGAGTGTTCTTTGTCTGTCTGATCCTATATTCTAGAATCAGATTCAGTGTTACAGAAAGAGTTTTCTAACAATCCTTCAACTTACTAAGTTTGGCAATATTTTTGTAAAAACTCGGTTATTATAATTTACTAACAATAAAAAAGGAGCTCATAAATGGAGAAAATAGTATACAGAAAAGCAAGGCTAGACGAATACCAAAAAATTGGAAAAGTAATAGCCGATAGCTTCTTTGATTATCCATTTTTAACTCTAATCATAGATGATCTCAAGAAACCTGAAAACTATCCTGCTTTTTTAGAACTATTGGAAAGTCTCCTGACTCGCCTCTATATCAAAGAAGAGACCTGTTTAGTAGCTGAACAAGACGCAGAAATCCTAGCTGTCGCCTTATTACAACAAAATGATTTTTCTATCCTATCTTACTTGCTAAATGGTGTCATAAAACTGTTTCGCTACATTAGCCCACGAAATTTTTTGAAGTATCTTGATCTAGTAGACCGCTCCGAAGAACATTTGAAAAAATCTAATAGCTTTGACTGGTATTTGATGCTCCTTGCAGTTAATTCATCCGTTAAAGGACAAGGAGTGGGCAGTGCTTTTCTTAGAGACGCAGTCGAGCCTTATGTCAAATCCAAGGGCTGCAAGCGCTTAGGGCTCATTACCAGTACAGAAAAAAATGTTCCATTCTATAAAAAGAATGATTATGAATTGCTAGATTTTATGGAGTTAGAGTACGGGACTAAGTCTATTGGAAACTGGGCTTTTTTAAAGACTATCAATAAATCATGACCACCCGTCAAACGGGTGGTTTGTACCAGGGCTATAAGCCCATATAACCAGCCAGCGCCTAAAGACGCTGGCTTTCACTTTGTTCAAGCCTTATTGTTCTTGACTCGTCACTTGCCTCTTAAAGAGGCTTTAGTATTACTTACCACTATCCCTAAAGGGATCCTCATATTCTTTTACACTCAATTTATCTAGTGCTATATCATGCTTTTCCTGCTCTTGAATATAGTTCTTAATTGTGGCTTCATTAAGCCCTACTGTACTTACATAATAACCTTCTGCCCAGAAATGCCGATTCCCAAACTTGTACTTGAGGTTGGTGTGTTTGTCAAACATCATGAGTGCACTTTTTCCTTTTAAATACCCCATGAAACTTGAAACACTTATCCTCGGTGGAATACTTACTAACATATGTACATGGTCTGGCATTAAGTGACCCTCGATAATTTCAACTCCTTTATAACTACACAAGCGATGAAATATTTCGCCTAAACTACTTCGATATTGATTATAGATGACTTTTCGTCTATACTTAGGGGGGAACACAATGTGATAGAACAGTGCCACTTTGTGTGCGATAAACTATGAGCCTTTTGTGCCATATTTTTCTCCTTTCGCTTTACAATTGGCTTGAACACCTTTATTGTATCACGTTTGGAGTTTTTGGGGTATAACCTTTGACGCGCACCCGCATAGCGGGTGGTTTATTTGTCTCGCACCTCACGGAGCGAGACGGACTAATAGTCACATAAATAAAAGTAAAAAAGGAGTTTAAAACAACTCCTTTTTTATGTTATTCAACTGCTTCTTTCAAGGCATCAACCTTATCCAAGCGTTCCCATGGAAGATCGATATCTGTACGTCCCATATGTCCATATGCCGCTGTTTGACGGTAGATTGGACGTTTGAGGTCCAGCATTTGGATAATCCCTGCTGGGCGAAGGTCAAAGATTTGACGCGCTGCTTTTTCAAGTTTACTTTCAGCTACTGTTCCTGTACCGAAAGTATCGATACGGACAGATACAGGTTGAGCTACACCGATTGCGTAGGCCAATTGTACTTCTGCTTTCTTAGCAAGGCCTGCAGCAACAATGTTTTTAGCAATATAGCGAGCTGCATAAGATGCTGAACGGTCAACCTTAGTCGCATCCTTACCAGAGAAGGCGCCACCACCGTGACGTGAATAACCGCCATAGGTATCCACGATGATCTTACGACCAGTCAAACCTGAGTCCCCTTGAGGACCTCCGATAACGAAACGACCAGTTGGATTGATGAAGAATTTAGTCT
Source organism: Streptococcaceae bacterium AM104-57 (assembly GCA_027659245.1). Classification (GTDB taxonomy): domain Bacteria; phylum Bacillota; class Bacilli; order Lactobacillales; family Streptococcaceae; genus Streptococcus. The sequence goes on along the minus strand of JAQDPW010000011.1, from coordinate 15,372 downwards.
CATCGTCAAGATAAGAAGCTGGAATCACTTCCTTGATAACCTTGTTAATCACATCCTCATGAATCTGTTCATTGCTCACTTCTGGATCGTGTTGAGTTGAAATAACGACTGTATCCACGCGCACTGGCTGGTCATTTTCATCATACTCAACTGTAACTTGAGATTTAGCATCTGGACGAAGATAGCTAATTTCACCAGACTTACGAAGTTCTGCTAAACGACGAACCAACTTGTGACTGAGTGAGATTGGAAGTGGCATGAGTTCTTCAGTTTCATCCACTGCAAAACCAAACATGAGACCTTGGTCTCCAGCTCCAATCAAGTCAAGTGGATCTTTATCAGCATTTCCACGAACTTCCAAGGCTTCATTAACACCTTGAGCGATATCTGGAGATTGCTCTACCAATGATGGATGAACTCCTACTGTTTCAGCTGAGAATCCATACTCAGTATTGGTATAACCGATCTCTGCAATGGTATCACGAACTACACGGTTAATATCTACATAAGCAGTAGTTGAAATTTCACCAAAGACATGCACTGAACCAGTATAAACAGCTGTTTCAGCAGCAACGTGTGCTTCTGGATCCTGCTCTAAAATAGCATCCAAGATAGCATCTGAAATTTGGTCTGCAATCTTATCTGGGTGCCCCTCAGATACAGATTCAGACGTGAAAAGTTTACGTTCTGACATAAAAAATGTCCCCCCTTAAAAAATATTCGTTATAGAGTTACAAAGAACTGGTAGAAATAGTATTTACAATCAATCCTACCACCTTATCGGGACCATATAACCTAACTATTATAACACGATTTCTAGAAAAATGCCTAGATTATTGCTTTTTTTCTCTCATTTCCCAACCAGTCTTTTTTACATGAATACAAGATCAAAAAATCTCCTAAAGCAAGAGTAAAAATCCTGCTTCAAGAGAAAACTAAAAGACTAATTATTTTCTAGATAAAACTCAAAACGTTCCCCAACGTATTGGCTCTTTACATACTCAAAAGCTGTCCCATCATCAAAGTAAGACACCTGAGTCAGTCCTAATATAGCATGCCCTTTTTCAACCTCTAAGTAATAAGCAATTTTTTCCTTGGCTAGGCGGGCATAAATGGTCTGGTGAGATTTACCAATTCGATAACCATGTTGTTGTAAGGTTTGAAAGAAGTGCTTAGTTACTTCTTCTTTTTTGAAATTTTTGATAAATTTCTCAGGAATCGAAGCCACTTCATAGACAACAGGAACCTTATCTGCATAGCGGACACGTTCCATCCGAATGATATTGTCAGTGGCCTTGATCCCTAATTTTTCAACTTCTTGCTCATTCGGAATAGTTCGACGATAGGAAATCAGATGACTCGATGGTGTTTTACCCTGAGCCTTCACAATTTCCGTAAAACTAGTCGTCCCACGCATTTTTTCCTGAACACGTGTACTTGAAACAAAGGTGCCACTCCCTACACGTCGTTCCAAAACCCCTTCTTCAACCAAAAGAGAGATTGCTTGACGTAAGGTCATGCGGCTAACGGCAAATTCTTCTGCTAAATCTCGCTCACTTGGAAGTCTTTCCCCAATTTTCCAATTTCCCTCATCAATATCTTTCTTGATTTGATCGTGAATTTTCATATAAGCTGGTAACATGCGTGCTCACTTCTTTTCTTTATTTTTTCCATTGTACCGTATCTTATGGGGAAAAGTCAAACCGTACTTGTTTGGTTGGTAATTCTAGGTCATTTATGATAGAATATTCAAGAAGATATTTCTTTTAAGAAAGGGAAAAGATGAGCAACATTTCAACTGATTTGCAAGATGTCGAAAAGATCATCGTACTGGACTATGGTAGCCAGTATAACCAACTTATCTCACGTCGTATCCGTGAGATTGGTGTCTTTTCAGAACTAAAAAGTCACAAGATTTCGGCTGACGAAGTCCGGGCTATCAATCCTGTCGGGATTGTACTTTCAGGTGGTCCAAACTCTGTTTACGAAGAAGGATCATTTGATATTGACCCAGAAATTTTTGAACTCGGTATTCCAATTTTAGGAATTTGTTACGGTATGCAGCTATTAACCCACAAGCTTGGTGGTAAAGTTGTTCCTGCAGGTGATGCTGGAAACCGTGAATATGGTCAATCAACATTGACTCACACAGAATCAGCTCTTTTTGCGGGTACTCCAGATGAGCAACTAGTCTTGATGAGCCATGGTGACGCGGTTACTGAAATTCCTGCTGATTTCGTTCGTACTGGAACATCAGCGGACTGCCCATACGCATCCATCGAAAATCCAGATAAAAAAATCTATGGTATCCAATTCCACCCAGAGGTTCGTCACTCAGTTCACGGTTATGATATTTTGCGTAACTTTGCTTTAAATATCTGTGGTGCCAAAGGTGACTGGACTATGGATAACTTCATTGAGATGCAAATCAAACAAATCCGTGAGAAAGTTGGAGACAAACGTGTTCTCCTCGGACTTTCTGGTGGTGTTGACTCTTCTGTTGTTGGGGTTCTGCTACAAAAAGCCATCGGGGATCAATTGATCTGTATTTTTGTAGACCACGGTCTTCTCCGTAAAGGTGAAGCTGACCAAGTTATGGATATGCTTGGTGGTAAGTTTGGTTTGAACATTGTCAAAGCAGATGCTGCTAAACGTTTCCTTGATAAATTGGCTGGTGTATCTGATCCTGAACAAAAACGGAAGATTATCGGTAACGAGTTTGTTTATGTCTTTGATGACGAAGCAAGCAAACTAACAGATGTGAAATTCCTTGCTCAAGGAACTCTTTATACTGACGTGATTGAGTCTGGTACCGATACTGCTCAAACCATCAAGTCTCATCACAACGTAGGTGGACTTCCTGAAGATATGCAGTTTGAACTGATCGAGCCACTCAACACTCTTTACAAGGATGAAGTTCGTGCTCTTGGTACAGAGCTTGGTATGCCAGACCACATCGTATGGCGTCAACCATTCCCAGGTCCAGGGCTTGCTATCCGTGTCATGGGTGAAATCACAGAAGAAAAGCTTGAAACAGTTCGCGAATCAGACGCTATCCTTCGTGAAGAAATCGCTAAAGCTGGTCTTGACCGCGACATCTGGCAATACTTCACTGTTAATACTGGCGTTCGTTCCGTAGGTGTTATGGGAGATGGCCGTACTTATGACTATACCATCGCTATCCGTGCTATCACTTCTATCGATGGAATGACAGCTGACTTCGCTAAGATTCCTTGGGAAGTGCTCCAGAAAATCTCAGTCCGTATCGTAAACGAAGTTGACCACGTTAACCGTATCGTCTACGATATTACAAGTAAACCACCTGCAACTGTTGAGTGGGAATAAAATCATAATATTAAAGTCTAAAATCCCATCAGAGAATTTCTGATGGGATTTTAATATTTCATGATGATTCTTACCAGAAAAACTTTCGATAAATTCTAGCAATCGTTAAAAAGATAGCATAAAGTACGCCTAAGATAGTTAAAACTATTTTTCCAGTAGTCACTTCTGAACCAATAATCAATATATGAAAGAGAGGAGCGAGACCAGTACACACATATATCAAATAAACAATAACATTTATTTCACCAATCCCAGCAATAAAGTCTTTCATTTTTATTTTCATTTTCATTTACCTTCTCCAATAATCTACTTTTAATTTAAGTATATTATAAACTTCAGAAATTTAAAAGAATGATCTGATTAAATTTTAAGTTTTTAACATCATCTACTTATGAATTCTGACAATTTCAATGTAGAACTATAAAAAAACAGTAAAACCGACTTGGTTCTACTGTCCTCATTCTTAAAACGTCTGGCGCTTAGCTTTTCGCTCTGCACGTCCACGAGCACGACTTTCTGCTCGCTTGGTTTTACGGCGTTTTTCATCAACCGCCCACTGGATTTTTTTCTTATATCCTGGTTTGACTTTTTTCTTTTTCTTTTTAACCAAGCCAATCATTTCGATATCCAGTTTTTCCTGTTTCTTCTCACGATTGGCACGACGGTCACGGTCATAAGTGTCTTGGAATTCTCCGTCTTTAACCACCTTGGGTACAAACTTAATTCCTAATTTCTCTAACTCACGAATATCAGAGTCATCGCTTGGCTGATAAAGGGTGATAGCTGTACCTGGTAGACCATTACGTCCAGTTCGTCCAACACGGTGAACAAAGAAGGACAAGTCTTGTGGAATAGCATCGTTGATAACGTGGCTGACACCTTCGATGTCAATCCCACGCGCAGCCAGGTCAGTTGCTACGATATACTCAAAATCAAGATTTTTCACCTGATTCATGATACGTTTACGTTCACGAGGTGCAATGTCTCCATGAATCTTAGCTACTTTCAAGCCTTGGGCTGTTAAGTATGTATGCAATTCATCTGCACGTGTCTTAGTATTGACAAAAATCATGGCAAGATATGGATGCATGACTTGAGTCAATTCATAAATCTGGGCATTCTTATCACGACCTTTAGTCGAAATCAACCAGTTATCAATGGTATCTGAGATAACTGTTTTGGTCTTGATTTTCTCCATAACTGGATTAGACAAGTATTTTTTCAAGAATGGTTGCAATTTTTGCGGGATAGTCGCTGAAAAGACCATGAACTGCAAGTCTTTCGGAAGACTTCCTGCAATCTTATCAACCGTCTCCAAGAATCCCATATCCAAGGTCATGTCGGCTTCATCGACTACAAAGGTCTTAGCCTTGTGGATGGCAAGATCACCAGATTTTACCAAATCATAGATACGACCTGGTGTTCCGATAACAATATGGGGCTGGTTGCTTGCCAGTTTTTCAATTTGGCGGTCCTTATCTGTACCACCAACATAGTTAACAACGCGTATCTCGACTTCTGAATGTCCTGCAATCTGACGAGCTGCTTGGTAAATCTGAGTCGCTAATTCACGACTTGGAGCTGTGATAACTGCCTGCACGCTATCGCTCTCTTCATCCAACTGTTGGAAAATCGGTAACAAGAAAGTATGAGTCTTCCCTGAACCTGTTTTTGATTCACCGACCAAGTCACGACCTGCCAAAACAATGGGAATTAACTTATCCTGCACCTCGGTAGGAGTCGTAAACTTCAACTTCTCCAAAGCTTCTTCTATATATTTTTTAAATTTAAATTTCGTAAATGACATAATATCCTCGATTCTATCTATCTACTCATTATACCACATTTTGATGCATTTCAGTTAAACTTTCGGTTTGGATAATCACTCCGAAATGTAAAAACATACCCGATTAAAGGCAAGAAAAATACTCTCTGTCCATCCTAAACAGAGAGTACTAGATTTTTACGTAAGCTTCCACTCTTTCCTTAGCCAATCACAAAAATGTTGATAGCGTTGGTCGAGAGCTTCATGATGCCCATATGCATCAAAGGTGGAATATGTTGAGGGAACTGCTTCTGAAATTAAATTATGTAGATCCCTTGCAAAAATAGGAGCCTTAGACAGACGATTGGAATGATTGGCACCTTCTGTCTGACCATTTTGCAGATAAATCAGACTTTGGCTCTGTATCAAGTCATGTTCCCTGCAATAGTCTGTAAAGTCTGGATACCAGAAAGAACCACAGATAGAAAAGATACAGGTCGCAGGAAGATGGTTACTATAGAGACTATAAACAGCAGCAAGACCGCCCAGTGAATAGCCACCATAAGCAATCCTACTTTCATCAATCAAGTAATCTTTCTTTAGAATTTTTAAAATTCCTTGAAAGAGCTTTTGATGGTAGGCATCTACCTTTCCATCAAAATCTGGAGCCCCTTCTTTCAAAGCCTTAGACTGCCAGGGTGTAAAGTCATTCAAGCGATTTTCTGGAATCAAGCCCACCAAAATCACAGATTGGGATAGGTATGATAAATAATCTAGTTCCCCATCATTTAAAAGCACAACTGGATAGGCTTGTTGAGGATCATAGTTTGAAGGAAGGCTGACCCTAACCTGAATCCCTTCCCAGTTAAACTCCTTATTTCTTGATAAAGTCATTGATTTTTTCAAGTGAATCAATCACTGCTGGACCGTAGTCCATCAACTCATCGTAAGAGATGGTCATGATTTTTTGATTCTTGATTGCTGGTACATTTTCCAAAACAGCATTTGCCTTCATCAAATCCACTGCTTTTTCATCCAACTTTTGATTACGGTCGCTGGTTACATAGATAATCAACTCTGGATCCATTGATACTAAGTTTTCCAAGGTCAAACCAGATGTTCCTGTTGCGACATTGGTATAACCAAGTTGGTTGAGCAAACTTTCTTGTAGGGCTGACTTGTAGGCACCAAAGGTTTCATCATTGTAGGCCACCATAATCAAAGCCTTTTTCTTTTCACCCTGTATTTCTGGGTTGGCTTTTTTAACCGCATCGATTTTAGCTTGTAATTGTTCTGCGTATTGATTCGCCTTGTCTTGGACATTGAAAATGGTACCAAGATTCTTCACATCTTCTACGATATTTCCTAAATCTTGTTGGATAGTTGAAAGTGAAGCTTTTTGCGTATAAACAGGGATTTTGTTTTCATTCCAAGCACTGATAGTTCCCATTGACTTTTCAGAAAACATCATGTTACGTCCCATCAAAGCGTCTGGTTCATAAGAAAGAACCGTTTCTTGTGAGACTGATTTTTTATCACCAATATGAGGGATAGCTTCAATTGCTTCCTTGTATTTACCAGTTACGGCATTATCAGGATTGAGCATACCGGCAATTTTATCCTTCAAACCAAGTTCAAGTAGAATTTCAGTTGTTGAAAGATTGTTGGTGATGACCTTTTCAGGAGCCTTTTCAAAGACTTGTTCGACTTCGTTTCCTTTGGCATCATAAGTTTTGATAGTTACAGGATAGCTGGTTTCTGTATTAGCTTTTTGACTGACTTCTGTTGTAGCCGGTGCCGTTGCTGTTTCTTTAGATGCGTTACCACAAGCTGCCAAAGATAAGGTAGCTACTGTTACAAGTAAAAGACTAAGTGTTTTTTTCATGTTTTTATTTTCCTTTTCATTTTTTATAAATAGTGAATCATGGCTTGCTGATCTTCTGTCCAAGTTACCTTACTTTGAATGCCATAGACAGCCTGCAATGACTCGGGTGTGATGGTCTCTTTTGGAGTACCTTGGTAAACAATCTCCCCTTCTTTCATTAGGTAGAGATAGTCTGAATAGCGACAAGCTAGCTGAATATCATGCAAGACAGCTAGCACATTGATCTGAAGATTTTTGACAATGGTCAATAAGTCTAGCTGATATTTGATATCCAAATGATTGGTCGGTTCATCTAAGAGCAAGAGAGTCGGCTCTTGGGCCAAGGCGCGTGCTAACAGAACCCGCTGCTTCTCTCCTCCTGACAAAGAAGAGTAGAGTCGATTTCTCTTTTCAAGCAGATCTACCTTGACCAAAGCATCCTCAACCAAAGCAAAGTCTCTGTCTTTTTCCTTTTGCAAGAAAGAGAGATGGGGTGTTCTACCCAGCATGACAATCTCCTCAACCGTACAATCAAACTGAAGTTGATTAAACTGCGTGACGACTGCCATCTGCTTTGCCGTTTCCTTGACGCTCAATTGTTCCAGTGGCTTTCCATCTAGAGAAATCAAGCCCTGATCAGGCTTTTCCTGTCGATAGAGGAGTTTCAGCAAGCTAGTCTTCCCACTGCCATTTGGTCCTAAAATGGTATGAAATTGGTTGCCCTCAAGTTTAAGTGAGACTCCTTTGAGAATTGTTTTCTCTCCGATTCCAAAGTGAATATCCTGACACATTAAGTCCATATCAGACCCTCACCTCCCTTCGTCTACTTGCAACCATGTAGATAAAGAAAGGTGCACCTACTAAGGCTGTGAAGATACCAATAGGAAGTTCAGCATTCTGAATCAAGACACGAGCAAGAACATCTGCCCAAACGACAAAGAGGGCACCTAGTAAAGTAGCTATCGGAAATAGCCTTCTGTAATTTGTCCCAACCAAACTTCGGGCTAGATGAGGTGTGATAAGGCCAACAAAACCAATAATCCCACAGGTCGATACCAATATTGCTGTCATTATAGCCACAATCGTCACATAGAGATACCAGTAAAAACGCAAGGGAATTCCCATGGTCAAAGCCGCCTCATCTCCCATCATCATGGCATTAAAAACACGGTATTGTGTAGAGAAAAATAAGAAAGCTATTCCCACTACTACTGTTGGCAAAGTTAAGTGAGCCCAGGAGGTCCCCGCTAAGGAACCCATGGTCCAAAACTTGATGGTCATAACGCTATCAGCATTGGCCCCAATAGAGATAATAAAGTTTGAAAAAGCCAAAAATAGTGCATTCACGACCGTTCCTGATAAAATCAGGCTAGAAGTTGTCATCCTGCCTTGCATGGAAGCAATCAGAAGAACTGCAACTGTTGCCACAAGCGCTCCAAGGAAAGAGCCAAGACCAATCATGACCTTAAACCCGAGAATGATGCTCAAAGTCGCACCAAAGGTTGCCCCAGCTGAAATTCCTAAAACATAAGGTTCTGCGATTGGATTATTGACTGTTGACTGCATGACGCTACCACACATGGAAAGGCCTGCCCCCACAATCAATCCAAGAAAAACCCGTGGCAATCTCATATTCCAAACAATAGCAAGCGTAGACTTTGAAATGTCTCCTATCTCAAGAGGAGCCCCTAACTGACTCAAAATTATCCGATAGGTATCACTCAAGCTAATTTGAACAGACCCCATAGAAACTGCCAGAAACAGAGAAATCCCCAAGGCTCCTAACAGGATAGCTAGTAAAAAACAATATCTCAGGTTTTGATGGTTTCCATAAAATTTGGAAAGCATGAACCCCTCCTTTAACCAAGATTAAAAATTTTGACAATTTTAATAAACAGTATACCACATTTCTAAATCATGAGCAAGACTAGAAAAATGCACACAAAAAATCCCTCTGAAGTCAGAGGGTTGATTTGATCTTGGGCTAAAATCCTAGTGAAACAAAAAGACTACCCAATCGACTAGCCTTATTTCAAGATATGCTCAATTGAACACGGCATTAGCACTTGGCAAAAACAAAAAGCCCTCTGATATCAGAGAGCTTGATTCTTACTGGATAAAACGTTTATAGACTAGACGGCAAGCCAAAGATTGTACAAAAATGTTAGTGAAACAAAAAATCTCCCCAAGGCTGACCTGACACCCAGCAGTTTAGTTATTTGGGTTAATATTAGCGAGCCAATTCGTTTGGCTCGCTTTTTTCGTTATCTAGTCTCCCGATGAAATTGTAATAAATGTCAATCTGAATAATACGATTGCGTTTCGTTCCAGTTGGTTTATGAATTACAATCTTGTCAATCAGTTCATTCACTATCTCAACGGTTAGTTCTGGTAGCTCTGTATATTTCAAAATTCTCGTCATAAACCTGGAGATATTCAAGCTGTCTTCTTGTTGTTTGGCGATTTTTTCGGTTAAGTCAGAAATGGAAGTTTGAAGTTGTTTCTGTTCTTCTTCATAGCTCTGACTTAGTTTCACAAAGCGTTCATCTGAAATTTTACCAAGTAGATTATCTTCATAAAGCTTCTGAATAATACTGTCAATCTCTTTAGAACGGTGTTCATCTTTGTGAAGTTGCAGCTGTTGGCGTTTGTTATCTTTATTAAATTGAGCTTGGCTTTGCTGTTCCAACTTTTTCAAAAAGGCTTCTTGGTCTAATTGGCACTCTTGGATAGTTTGACGAAGTTTGTCGCTTACAATCTCAATCAGGGCGGATTTTTGAATGTAATGCGGATTTTCGCAACCATCAATCGGCTTACGGTAACCAGAACACTTATAATGGTCATGATTAAGTCCGTTTTTCTCTTGTGGGCAAAAATAATGCTTTCGCCCACAAGTTCCACAAAAGACTAATCCCGCAAACAAGTTTTCATGACCAACTCGATTTTTATACCGTTGATTAGACCGCTTATGACTCCTCATCTTCTGAACAATATCAAAAGTTTCTTGGTCAATTATCGCTTCATGTGTATTCTTGAAAATCAGCCAATTTTCTCTTGGAAGGTCAATAGTTCGTTTGTCTTTATAAGATTTTTTCCGTGTCCGAAGATTAACCGTATGTCCAAGATATTCTTCACGTCCTAAAATATTACTTAGAGTCTCTCTCGTCCAAAAATAAGGCAAGCTATCAACATTTGAACTGGCGGAAATAGGTTTCAAACCGATTTCGATTCGGTGGCGGTCTGGCTTGAAAACTTTGTCATTTTCTAACCCTTTCGAAATCTCCGAGAGACTTTTTCCACTTTTCGCTTCCTTAAAAATCCGCTTTACAACTTCACTGGCAACAGGATCAATAATCCAATTTTTAGGGTTGTTTGGGTCTTTGAGGTAGCCATAAGGTGGGTTTACTGTGACACGCTCGCCAGCTCTCGCTTTAGATTGCACGACTGCCCGAATCTTCTTGCTGGTATCTGCCGCATACATTTCGTCCATTAAACTCTTGATTGGTAAGAAAATGGAGTTGCTCTCATTGGGCTTTTTAGAATCCACGCCATCATTTAAGGCGATAAAGCGGACATCGAAACTTGGAAAGGTGATTTCCGTTAGTTGACCAACCTTGATATAAGAGCGCCCTAGACGACTTAAATCCTTTACAATAAAGTTTGAAACTTGTCGATTTTCCACCAATCTAAGAGCTTCTGAAATAGCTGGACGGTCGAAGTTTGTTCCGCTAAAGCCATCATCGACAAACAAGATAGGATTAGGGAGTTTTTCTCTTGTAACTACATCAAGCAGAATTTTCTTCTGATTGATAATTGAGTTACTATCCCCATCCAGCCCGTCGTCTTGGCTTAAACGACAATAAACTACCGTTATATCTGAAAGTTTCGAAGTATCTACTTGTCTATAATCTGAAATTGTCAAAGTTCTGTTCATGTGTTTTTCTCCTTTTGGAGTTCACACACCTTATACTTCTATTATACCATTTTTACTACTGTTAAAGTAGTGATTTGTCGCTTAAAATCAACCTTTCTAGGACATTTTCAAGATTGCGATTTCCAATAAAACGGTGACGGATTAAGTAAGTCGTTCGACCAATTCGACAAATTTCATCGGCGGTGCGTAAACCCTGTTTTGAGTCTCTATCTTGATTCTTCTGGTTCATTATTTATTCCTCCCTTGATATAATCTGGGTATTCTTCAAGTGCTATTACAGTGAACAGTTCCCAAAAGTTATATAGTTCTTTTTGAATCGCTTTCGAAATCGCCAGCTTTCGCTTATCATCTGGCACAACCCACAAAACATAGGGAAAAACTTCCTTTTGTCGTTGTTCAATACCTGACCGATAATATTCAATATATTTCTTGCAAGTATTTACTACGCGCGCAAGACTTTCTGTGCTTCGGTCTATTTCTAGAAAATAATGGTCTTCGTAATCGTGATTAACCAGCTCCAAATAAGCGTCTGGTTTCAAAGTCATTCCAATACCGGAGAGTTTTTGGTAGCTGCGCCAAGAGTTCGGCTCAAAGGAAAAAGTTTCAAGTGACAGTTTTTCTGAATCTCGAACGGCCTCCAGTGTCTCAACAAAAATTTCCGTAATTGCTAAAGTATGCTCAACGTGGTGCTGAGTTGGCTCATATTGATTTTTATAGCGTAAGATGATACTGTCATCTTGACTTTTAAGGAGCTTTAGCCCTTGAAAAGTAATTTGCCAAACATAAGAAGACGAGCCCCGATGCACGCCACCAATTCGCCGTTTCAAGTGCGAGATTAGGCCAGCTTGTTTAAGACTTTGCGCGGTAAAATTAACCCGACGAATAGCGGTTTCAAATCGAGCGCTATCCGCGAAAAAGAGTCTAGCTAGTTAGTTGGTAGTCGCAAATCTTGCTTGACTCAAAAAGTAAAGAATTTGCGTGTCATTATCTATTTTGTAATTCCATTTCATCTGTTTTGTTCTCCATTAAAATTTAAAGGTGTGCTTTCCGCAAAATATGCTTAGTTACGGAGTAAGTCGTGTGAGTAAAAATCATAAAAACCATTATTTATCAGGGGCAGACAGATTTTCTTCATCAACACGATCCGAAGACCGATTGGAACGCTTTTTGCGCCCTAAATCTGTTAATTTTTGGTTAGAATTTTCATTTTTTGAAGAAGATTTTTCAAAAATGTAGTTTTCGAATTGGCTTTCAATTTCTGAAATATCCTGTCCGTATCGGCTCAAGCTATTCAAAAATGGCACACGACTATCTCTAATTTTTAGTTTAGGTGGGTAGGTCTTACCGATAAGCCAGCGGTAGGTATTAGGTGAGATTTCTGTTCTGATATATGCCCAAAATGGCGGTAAGCTGTAAAAATCTTCCTTGCTAATTTCAAGAGTGGATTTTGCCATGTCGCGGGCTTCATTTAGGTTTAAGCCAAAAACAATTTTATTCGCAACATTAGATTCAATACCAGCTTTTAACTGGGGTGACATCTGGGCGAGGTGTTGAAAGCCGATATTCCAACCAACATTAAACTGGCGAGATTGCGAAAGTGCTTCGTCTAAGTTAGAATTGGGGATTCCTAGGAAACTTGGTGTCTCATCAATATAAATAAAGACCGATTGGCGTTTGCTTGGCTCAACTGACGACTGGTGCAAAATTAACATCCAGAGCATAGAAGTAATAAGGCTACCAATTAGTTTGGCAGATTCTGAACCAATTACCGCTTTATTAAGGGGAATCAATACAATCTTTCTAGATTGAAAAATTTCCACTAAACTAAAACTAGGTTTACTTTGTCCAAGCATAGCTCGAAGTTGCGGGCGAAGTGTGAACTGACGAAACTTATTTAAAATTGGATTTAACATCTGGTGACGTTGAGCTTCACTGAGTAGCTCAAACCAGTTCCAGAAACTTTCCAGCCCGATTGGGTCTTTTAACTCTCTTAATAGTTTATTTCGAAAGGATTGATTAGTGAGTAAACTTGGTAGCATAACTAAAGAAGTGTTTGGAATTCTAGCAAGCGTTAGAAAACTGTGCGATAGAATATCCAGCGAGTAAATTCCAAAATGTTCAGGATAAAGTCCTTTAAATAGCTCCAGTAGATAATCTGCAATAACTTCTGGCTCGATACCGTGCTTAGTGAGCTCAAAAGGATTGATACCAACAACTCGTTTGGCGGTTGGCGAGATGACTACCATATCTTCATCGTGTTCAGTTGATGTGCGCTCTAATAGTTCATGAGTAAGTTGACCTTTGGCATCCACCACAACAACGCTATGATTTTTAGAGTTTATATCTGATAAAATCAAGTGACTCATAGCGGTGGTTTTACCGCAACCAGTTGAACCGAGAAAAACGGTGTGCTTTTTGCCAGCTTGTGTTGAAATTTGAATTGGTCTTGATTGACTTTCAACCGTTTGCGCCAAACTTCGCTGATTTTTTCGGTTAATATTGTAGCCTAAAGGTGGCACTACTAATTTAGGGTGAACATTTGGCACACCTGCAATATTTTCTTCCCCAATAGGTAAAAGCATGAAACAAGCTAAGTCTGAGACGGATAAACTATATGGGAAAGACCAGGAAGGTTGTGCTTGATTGAGTTTTTGGATAGCTAATGGTTTTAATTCAATGGTTGCATTTGATTCCATCATGCGAAAACTACTAAGCAGGCTGGTAAGAAATTCCTTTATTCGCAAAATACTGCGAGATTGGACACCAAGACGAATTTCACACTTAAAAGTAGATTGATTTAATTTTTGTTTCATCAGCTTTTTGGAATTTTCGGAAAGCTCAGGAATATTATTCGTAATCACTTGATACCATTTAGCGGATAAATTCGGCAAATCTTTTGGTTGAGGGCGAGGCGGTGAGCCTGCACCAATAACCAACTGAACAACTACTGTTTCGTCTGGCTGAAGTATTTTTGAAATTGCAAGGCTTGAACGTATCATGTTTTCTGCAGAGTCTATTTTTAAAGCATAGTGAGATTCTTTGATGTTCACTAACCGTGCAACCGAAAGTTTTTCGCGTTTAGGAGCTCTTGAAAACTGAATAGCTCGGTGTGATTGAATTAGTTGGCTGATATGTCGCTTGTCTCGTTCTTCTGTTCCTAATAGATAGCGCACGCGATTCTTAGATAATCGAATTTCAAAAATAACCGCTTTGCGCCGACTTAACCCCACCAGTTGACCCAACATAGATTTCACATCATCTATCTCAAACGGGCGCATCCAGTTGAGTTCGCTCCAAGATAGCGCTTCGAATTTTCTTTTCATCCCTACCTCCATTCTTTAGATTTAATAATCTGAAAGGCAAGCCAGCCAATGAAAACAACCACAGTCGCTAAAACTAAGAACCACCAAACTTCCAGAATTAGTTTCACCGCCCAGTTAATAAGCCAAGCACAAGCAACAAATCCAAGAATATATGCCATTAGTTTTCTCATAGCTGGTCTCCTTTCTGCCCTCATTTATACAAGAAAATTGATAAAAAGTTAAATTTCACTGACTTCAGTTTTTAAAGCGATTGGAATGAATTTTAAGCAATGAAACAGTAGTATATTTCAACATATTTTTTCCTTTTGTCTAGTCCAAATAAGGCTAAAACTTACGTTGTTTAAACAATTCTTTTTGGGCGATTAGGTAGATTTCTTGAATTTCTTGGCGGCGCTGAAGGAACTCCGCCAAAACCTGTTCTTCTGGTGCTGTATCGTCTTCTTCATCTAGGCAATCCCAAATTGAAAGCAGTAATACAAAAATAATGGAAAAAATAAGAAAGATATTCATTATAATGCTCCTATTTTAATTTCTCAGTGGTGTAGTGAGTAAAAGCTCGAATAACATAATCTGTATAAGCCAATGCTTCAGGATTGTTCTTAATAATTTCAGCTTGAATTAAAGCAAGATTGCCGATTTTAAAAAGAATATCTGAAGCTAAGAGCTCCTGTGCTTGGGTGCTGACCATCTTATGACTAAGCTCTTTAGCAACTGCTAGCTGATACGGATTTGCGATTTGAGCTAAAGCCGTTTCTTTAGTTGATTTTCGTAGTGAATTCATGAGATTTCTCCTTTAATTTTGATATAATTGTTTTAAGTTAGCTAACTTATGGCTTTATTATAGAAAAGTCCAAGCGTGATTTGTTGCCAATAATTGTGCTAAAATCTTGCCGATTTTGGAGGTGCTTGATGTTTGATATTCCTAGTCTGTTTTCTATTGTTTTAAAACACGCCAATAAAACAACTTGGTCTGATAGAAAGAAAGTTAGCGTCGGCTTATCGCTCGTCTTACACGAAGACTCTTTGGCTTATCTAGCGGACACAAGTTTCAATAAATTATTTACAGGACAAAATAAAGTGGTTGGGCAAAAACCCACTTCTAACTATCAAAAAAAACGAGCATTTCCGTAGTTGGAGATGC
>JAQDPW010000010.1 GCA_027659245.1 Streptococcaceae bacterium AM104-57 | reverse complement strand
TCTTTTTTTAAAGTGACCTTAATCTGCTTTAAAGCTGCCCATACTGAAGGAACAGCACAATCAAAATGTGTCGCAATTTCCCGTAAAAAAGCATCTGGATGAGCCTCTACAAAGGCCTTCAACTCCTCCAAAGGAATCTTTCGGCTTTTGGCGACTCGCTTTTTCCGCTCTAAGTGTCCTTGTTCATGTAATTTCTTTTCCCATGTGAAGAGAGTTCTGACGCCAACATCAAAAACTTTGGACGCCTCGACATGGCTGTGTCCCTCTTTGATGTAATCTAATGCTCGTTGTTTAAAATCTGTACTATATGCCATAGCTTTATTATAACATGTGTTTTATAAACTAAGTGACTATAATATGTTTGAATTTTTAGACAGAGAAAATAACGTTTTTATCAAAAGGTTTTTTGGTCAAAAAAGTAGAGGTCTGGATTTTTAGTCCCGACCTCCTCTATTATTGATTTCATTATATTTAGGAAGAGCTTATTGCTAATCAACATAAGTCTCTTCATTTTTATTAAGATAAGCGTATGGTAAGCCTATCAAGAATCCTCCACCAATCAAGTTGGCGATAAAGGTAACTCCCCAATGGCGTAGGATATTTGGAATATCAAAGTTAGCAATCTGATCAGCTACAATACTAAATTTAATAATACTAAAAGACGAAAAGTTGGCTGCAATATGCTCGTTTGACAAGAAAACAAACATAGAAATAGCTGATAAGATAATCCAGAGTTTAGCATTGCTATCCTTAATCAAAATAGAAGATAGAATGGCAATATTTACGAACATATTTGCCAAAATCCCTTCCAACAAGACCAACTCACTAGGTCGTGCCAACTTCTTAGCAACAATCTTTGCTAGATAACTGTCGTGTGTTAGATGTGAAAAAGCAGATGAATTAGCAAAGCACCAACCTGCTAAGATAGCTCCAACTAAGTTGAAAAAAGCACAATAGAGTAAGATAATAAAGGCTTTCTTCCAATCGATCTTCTTCAAGAATGTCCCAGCTGTCAGGTACATCATGTTTGATGTAACCAATTCAGCATTTAAAAACACAATGTAAACCAGTCCCCAAGCAAACACAAAGGGAAAAAGGAAGTAACCAGCACTAGGAACTATGCTATTTAGTAGATCAGCACCTATGGCCCCAGCGGCTGTACTAAAGGTTAAGAAAGCACCTGCAAACATCGAGCGAATGGCATATTTAAACTTACTTTGGTCAAATAGACCTTCTTTCTTATGGCAATAATAATCAATCTTTGAAATAAATTCTGACGAACTCATATAAACTCCTTAAAATATCATTGTTAATAGTATAACACAAAATATTTTAAGTGGAAATTAAATTTTGCTTTTTTACACTTGAATGTTTTTAGTGCTAGCAAAAGCTTCAATTTCTTCTGCAGTCATCCCAACCAGCTCTGAAACCCACAAGCCGACAATATCTGACAAAACAGAATCGCAGACATATTCATTCTCAGCATGACCATATTTACAAGTGAATCGTGGGGTTCTTATCGCTGATTGATAAAAATTGAAGGCTAACTCTTGCAGTTTTCTGGCTGAAATTCAAGTCCCAACTCTTGTGCAAGTAGAGTTCTCACTTTGTCCCACTCTTGGCCTTTTGACTGGTAGTTTTGTCGTGCTTTGTTGATAAATCCTTGACAAAATTTTGCCAACAAATCCTTGTTTTGATAGAGCAAACGACAAGAAAAATCAGAGATAGAACCAGCATGAAGTAAGAAGGCAAGCAAGTCATCAAGGCTTTCTGCTACCCTCCCAACTTGGCCTTCACTCCCTATAAAGACGATACTCTGTTCTTCAAGAATTACAAATTCTCCCCCACTACCGTCCTGGGCAAATGCTTGACAAGCTAGAGAATATTCCTCATTGTTATAAGAAAATTGTACTTCTCTTATTTAATCATAAAAATAAATATCACACTCTGCCAATAGCAAGTTTCTTAAATGATTATTGTCTCTGATTGCTTCTAGTTTTTCCATTTTCACCTATCCTTAGACTAAAGTCCTACTAATTGATGATAACTTTAATATGATACTTTTTCGTCTCATTTTTTAGATTTCTAAAAACATAAGCATTATGGATATAAAATCTTCCCTTAGCAATATGAAACGGAGCAAAAAAGTTTCCACCACTTTGACGCACAATGACATAACCACGCTATAGAACTAGTAAAAGTAGGAAGGTAACAAAGTAAATAGCAAAAGTCAAAACTGAGCTTTTCATCGTCGATTTTAGCCCAATCAAAAAATAATCTATCATAATTAGACCTCCTTTTTACCTTATTATAGTTGATCGAAATAAGATATGAACAAATCGATTAGGAAAGTCAAGCTAATTTCTAGAAATATCTTTAGCAATCGTAGTGTACTGTTATATTCAATCTATTATATATCACTTTTATTGGGCAACTAGTTTTATGGACAAAGAAAACGAAGCTGGGTAAAAACTCAATTTCAGGAGAAAATGAAGTAAATCTTCCCACAATAAAACGCATAGTATCAAGTTTTTTAATACCTGATATTATGCGTTTTTCTGATTTTAAAAACTTTTTACCCAGTCTCCTTTTCATGAATATTTCATGTGATATCTTTATCTAGTCAAATCAAGTCGTTTACCGATTTTTCCAATAAGAATAGCACCAACGATGAGTGAAGCGAATTCTCCGATAGCAGTTGTAAACCAAGTTAAGAAGAAAGGTGCTTCTGCTACGATGTTCAATTCAGCAGCAATGGTGATCATTGAAATCGAAAAAAGAATTGAAAAGAAGAAATGATCTTTTCGAATCAATCCATTAAAAAGATAGTCTTTGCTGTATTTGCTAAACAGCCATACTCCTAAGCTAAGGAATACAAGTGTAGAACCACCACCTACAGCGACATCAATAATTCCAAAACTGAAGAAATTTGCAATCATACATCCAAGAGTAACACCGATAATGTACTTAGGATTGTAAAAGGCAAGGAAATTCATCATTTCAGAAATACGGAACTGATAAGCACCGTAACTGATGGCATTAAGGGGTGGTGTGATTGTCAAAACCACATAAATAGCTGCGACAATGGCAATATCTGCCAAATCACGGACAGTTAATTTTTTCATGTTTTCTCCTTTAGTGACAATATCACTTATAATATGCTTGGTGAAAGAAGCTAAGCACCAAGGGTTGAGCAAGTCAACCTTACAAGTATAGCACATTTATCTCCTTTATGCTATACTATTTTTATGAAAACATGCATAAAAAAATTCTTCGATAATGAAATCCTCTCCTACTTATTTTTCGGGGTTGCAACTACTCTTGTTTCGATTATTGTTCGTATCACGATTTTTTACCTTTGCCAACAAGAATTATGGGCGACTGCTCTGGGAAATATAACTGGAATTTTGTTTGCTTTTTTCACCAACGATACCATTGTTTTTAAACAGAAACAAAAAAATTGGTTCAAACGTCTGATAAAATTTACGACTGCAAGATTCATAACTTTTCTATTAGACCTCCTTCTGACCTTTATTTTTGTGACGAGTTTCCCCCATATTATCGGTCAGTTTGTAGGTGATAATCTCAATACTATCAACACAATTGAGACTGTTTTTGCACAAGTTACGATCATAGTCCTCAATTACATCTTCAGTAAAGTTTTTGTTTTTAAAAAACACTGAGCATATTTCTTGAATTCAACAGATGATTGAGATATAATTTAGACTGTAAAATTTCGAAAGGAAAAAGAAAATGTTAAAAGATCTTAAAGAATTTTTGCTCCGTGGTAACGTCGTGGACCTTGCTGTCGGTGTGATTATCGCTTCAGCATTTGGCGCTATCGTAACTTCATTTGTTAATGATATCATCACTCCACTTCTATTGAACCCAGCTTTGAAAGCTGCAAAAATCGAACGTATTGCTGAACTTTCATGGAATGGTATTGCTTACGGTAACTTCTTGAGTGCTGTTATCAACTTTGTTGTTGTTGGTACTGTTCTTTTCTTTGTGATTAAAGCAATGGAAAAAGCTCAAAACCTTGCCAAAAAAGAAAAAGTTGCTGAAGAAGCACCTGCTGGTCCAACTGAGTTGGAAGTTCTTCAAGAAATCAAAGCTCTTCTTGAGAAAAAATAATCATCTAGAGGATTCAGCTCAATGCTGAGTCCCTTTTTACTTCTCCTTTTTCTGAGTTTAGAAAAAACTTGAGTTCAGCTCTCTTTTTTGATATAATAATTAAAGTTTCCACCCTTAGTGTAATGGATATCACGTAAGATTCCGGTTCTTGAGATGGGGGTTCGATTCCCTCAGGGTGGATATTTTATAAAGAACTTACCAAAATCTGTAGATAAAGCTGTAAGGATTCAGGCTCTATAATATTTCTAGTGGATAAATTCCCTATAGATATTATGGAGTCTATTTTATTGTTGAAAAGGTTTACTTTTATCTAGGCTTCAGTCTAGTTTTTTTATAATCGGAAATGCCTCTGTAAGGACGTCTATCCCAAAATTAATTCCCTGTACTTGGTAGTGACAGATTGGAACAGAGTAAATTTTTTGAACTCTTTTTTTGAGGTGACTATCTATCATTTCAAGTAAAATCCCATCTGATAAACAGGGAATTTCTGGTCCGCTGAGTAAATCTTCTTCTAGTAAATTCAGATTCCATCCCTCATCGATGGATCTGCAAAAAAGAATCTTACCAAAATCAATACAGTATTTGAGCTTTTGATTCTTTAAGCCCTCAAGAAAAATTTGTAGGTGATTTTCTTGAGAAAGTTGACACCGTAATTCATACCAATCATACTCTATTTCCTCACCAATATGAACCCACTTCATTTTTGTTCAACCTCTTCTATCCTTATATCACTCTCTTGATTTTTATAGATAACTAAGTCAAAGACTAGATTCTTTGCACAAATACGAAAATGAACCAAATCTTCTTCAGCCAAAACTCCACCCGCCCTATGAATCACTTCTGTAATCAGGCTACTGGTCTCTAGCTTACAAATCGGGGATTCAAGTTCTGGCGAACTAGGAATCTGCTGAAGAGTATCAAATAAGTTTCTATCTACGATTTGGTAAAAATGACAGAAGGGAAATTTCAATCTAATCAGATTTTTCTTACCCTTCAAAGTCATCGTAGAAATCTCGTAATGACTATTCTCACTATAAACTACACTAAATTCATATTCATCTTCTGGTACAGATTTCCACTCTAGCATTAAATCTCTCCCACCACTATTTTCTCATCTCACACGCTTTCTCTATAAAAATCTAAAGTAGTTTGAAAAACGCAGTATTTATTTACTGTTAAATCCAGCCTTTTTCCTTAAATTCAGCAATACGAGCTAAATCCTCATCTGAAGGTTTATTGGAAACAATTTCTTTTGTAATAACCGAATACTCTTTGTTCCATTTTTTAAGAATTGCAATAATAGAATCTGAAATCCTGATATCTCTTTTCGAAATTGACTCTAAATTCCACTCTTGAATTTCAGAAAGTCCCATAAATTTTGTGATTTCGATCTTAGAATCTGCATATTCTTTTTTCTTTTTAGCAAAGTAACCATTTCCTGCTATAATATTTAACTTCTTTTCAAATGGTAATTTATTGCCTATATGCTCGATTTTCTCTCGGATTTTATGATCTGATTCATCGATAAAGTAGTTAGTTTGCCATTTTTGAGGGAAGATATGCTCGATTTCCCATTTACTTGGTAATAATGAATCCTGATGTTTATAAGCAAGTGTTTTAAGCAACATTCTCACCACATTACGGTGAGGATTTTGGATTCCTACTTCAAGTTGAGCTTGGTCTAGTTCTTTGAAATCAAATTTAGGAATATCTGATACAACAATTGCTGAATTTAATTTCAAAATATCACCTTTAACAGCATTGATAGTTGGAATAAGAATGTATTTTGTCATTAGTTCAGCTAGTAATTTGTTTAAGAATCTTGCAAATTTATCCTCAAAGTTTTTATCCTTACGATAACAAATATAATATATAATCACCGGATATTTCCAGAACTCATTAGGATATGAAGTAAGTGTATCTAATGTTTGTTTGATCTTTATATTTGATGACCAACTCTCATCTTCAAGCACTTCACCTTTATTGATTACTTTCCATAATTCGAGCATTACAAATAAATTATCTAATAATTCAGATTGATAAAGGCGTTCAAATTTGTTACTCGAATAGTATTTTCTGACACCAGGTGTAGTACTTTTAGTATCTTTTTCCAAAGCTCTAAGATAGAACATATAGTAATAAAATAATTGTTGGATACTTTCATTAGCTGCTGTAGCTTGTTCATCAAGATCTTTCCAGCGTTCAATAAACATTTCCTTATCTTTTCCCTCAAGATGGTTATAAATCTTAGCTTTAAATATATCAGCATCAGATAGCGGTAAACCTCTGTCATTTAAAGTAGAGAAAATAGTCAATGCTGTATCTTGGGTATCAGCAGTTATTGGTAAAAGAATAGCTTGATTTAATAGGGAATAAATGAACTGATAAATCATCAAGGGATTATCACTTGAATGTTTATCAAGTAACTCCTGAAAATGAATATAATTTCTAGAATAATTATCTTTAGAATCTTTATTTGCTCTTCCAGTTTCGAGAATTTTACGAAGAATTTCATTACCTTCATTATTAACAACACGTGATGTTAGAAGAGTAGTCTTATAATCAACTGTTCCAGTCAGTTTATTAGTGCGCCAGATTGAGGGTTCAATCTTACCAATAAAATTGTTCGCTTCTGGAGTTCGTTCTGATAATGGAGAATTAAATAGCTTTGTGTAAATCGCTCTTAACAATAAAAACAGAGAGGTAATACGTTGCTGACCATCAATAATTTCCTGTTCACCATTATCATTTTCATACGAAACGATACTTCCAAGAAAATACGAACCTTCGCGTTCAGTACCACCATTACTGACGGTAAATTCCCATAAATCTTCAAACAGTGTTTCAACCTGCTCATCTGTCCAAGCATAAGGACGCTGATATTCTGGAATAACAAATGGTTTTGTTCTTCCACTACCAAGTAGTGCCTCAACACTCTGCTTATTAACTTCTATTGTAGTTGGCATCTTAAACCTCCATATTATATTTGCTAAAATACTACATTTTTTATTGATTATTTGAACACTATATCAAATTGCTTTAACTAGCAATCCTACAAACTCGACGGTTCGGACTGGCCTTATCATTTCGTCGGTTTCCCTCCTCATTCTACGACTCCTATCGCATGGGCGGACTCAAAAAGTTTGGTCGAACCTTTTGAGGATTATCCACTTTTCTCTAACAAGCACACACTCAACACGAAAAGAGTGAACACTAAGTATGTCAGGTAGTCCTGTCTGTATGTAGAAACATATCTATAAACCTTTTAACGATAGCATAAGGTTATCGTTAAAAGATATTACCTAGACAAACTAGGATTTGTTCATTTCATTAAATCAGCTATTTCTTTCTTCCCATACGCCTTTACATTCTGAATTACATTCTGTTTCCTCTTTATTGATTCAAACAATGATATATCTAGTACATTTGCGAATTCTTCAAACTGAACCTGCCCGATTCTTCTTATTTCTTTAAGTTTCTCAGCATCTCTTACCTTTCTTTCTGCCTCACTTTTTGGGTATCCTTGCCCAAATGGCTCCGAGAAAAGAGCTTCTATTGTTCTTTCGAGATTTTCAGTACCTGACCATGTATAATCTTCACCTAATGGTAATGATATCGCATTTCCATTATTAATCTGGGCAAATAAATAGGCATCATTCGGTGTAGGTGCATACCCGCAAATGACATCAGGCATACTATTACAAGCAAGCATCATTCCTTGTCCGGAAGAACAGCCCGTAACAACGAAATCAACTGTCCTACTCGCCAACAAGATACCTACAAGAATAGAAATCTCTATATACGAATATTTTTCATTTTCTTCTATCGTGCAGCCAAAATTTATAACCTCAGATTTCTTTGGAGCATACTTTAATACAGCATCATAGATTATTTGATTTTTGGTCGCTTGCGAACTTGCTTGAATAACTCCGATTCTCATTCTTCCCCCCTACAACTTCTAATTTGATTATTTCTTTTTCTAAGTTTAGGTGTTGGCAATTCCACATACATACCTTCTAGTAGTTTCTTAATCAAATCCATATCCTCAAATCTGTCGAATACGTGCATTAATCTCTTTGAACCCTCATACGGATAACGCAATTCTGAGTCTGCAAGAAGTTTGTCCGATGTCGGCGTTCTCTTTAAAAATAGTTCATTATCGCAAATGTCACCTATCAGCTTACCGTTAAAATATATAAGGTAGCCGCCCATCATGGATCTTATGACAATATCACCTGCTGCAGAAAAAATCTCACGAACAAATTCATTAAATTCATTCACTATGATTACCTCCTTCAAAATCAAATATTCCTTACTTTATGGCAAACTCTTTCCCTATTTATCCTCAAAATTTCAGCAATCCATTTTCATCAAATTGAAAATTCGGTCCCCATGAAACTTCCCAATAGTATCCATCTAAATCCGAAAAATATGCGTGATATCCACCCCAAAAAACTTCCTGTGGCTCTTTTACAATTTTTCCACCTGCTTTTCTTACTAATGCAATTACAGTCTCTACATCTTCTTTATGTTCAACATTGTAGGCTAATGTAATTCCTGAAAATCCATTCCCTTTTGGTGGATTATTTTCATCAATATCTTTTGCTAATTGTTCCAAAGGAAATAGTTCAAACTTTGTTCCCGGAGTATCAAAAAAGCATACTGACGGATTATTTTCTCTGCAATCAGTCTTATATCCTAAACCATCTCTATAAAACTTTATTGACCTTTCCATATCTTTCACACCTAAACAAATACAAGTAATCTTGTTCATCGTTACCTCCTATGAATTCTTATTTGTCATACAATCAATTTACTTGCCAACTTGTAAACTTGTTTTATCTCTTTACTTTCTAATTTCCAGCTATCAAGCTCAATTTTAATCAACTCCGGGAATTTCTTACTAATATCCCTTAAAGCATTTCCAACTGATTTTCTCACATATTCGCTTGCATCTTCTTTTAAGTTGGCAATCCTTTCAATAGCTTCATTCGGATTTTCCTTGAAATATGGTCTACTCGTCCATATTCTCAAACCTTCTGTAACAGCTCTTCTAACATTTGGATTACTGTTTTGTAACCATTCGTCAATAACCGGAAGAGATTTTTCATAACCTGTTTGCTTACAAAATTCATCAAATGCTTTTGCTAATACTTCTTGAACTCTCCAATTGTCATCCTTTGAAACCTCATCCCTCATGAAGACCAAAATTTCTTCATACGATGACAAATATCCAAAGAGAAATACACTGTACATTCTAACTTGATATACATTGGATTTAAAGGCTAAAAATGCTAATTCTTTGGTATACACATTATCGTTTGATAGATAGTCAGCAAGAGCCCTTTGCTCTTCTTCTTTAAATCCATTTTCAATTAAAGAGAATTCTTTTTCTAAATTTAAAATATATCCTTTCATGTAACTTGACCCCGAAACAACATTCCAAGTTTCAAGATAATTCTCGATAGATATTAATAAAGAATTGAATTTGTTATAATATGAGCAAATATTCTTGACATTTTTTCAAATTGATATTTAAACCCTTTTATTATTCAGCCTTTTCTCAATCAAATACCAACTAGGAATGATTTGCTTCATATCATCATACCATTCTAAAATTTCCTTAGCTTGATTTTGCATTACTGCTATTTCTTCGATTCCGTAAGGAACAGACCATGGCAGAGCACCAACTATGTTATTTAGAATATAGATAGCAAGAAGTTTCCAAAATAAATCTGGAACCTTATGATCAAAATATCCATCTATCATACCAGACGCAAAAGAGGGAGAGACTTGAGCAGACCATACAATACGATTAAACTCTTCCCAAGGATCTCCGACGTCAAAGCGATCAAAGTCAATGACATAAATTTTACGATCTTCACCAATCATGAAATTCCCGATATGATAATCTCCATGTTGGAAGACCTGAGGTCTGTCTTTTAACAATTCTCGATTTGCATTTAAAAACTCAATAAAAATCTGACCATTTTCGTATTGAACGGGGCATTCTTTATATTTGGAGATTTTATCATCAATTTTTCGATTAAAAAAGATTTCCCAGTCTTCACAAACTTCTGTAGCAGGAAGAGAATGAATTTTTTGAAGGATTCTTCCTGCTTCTACTCCATAAGTATATTGTTGTTCTTTCGAAACAGTTAAAATGGTTTCTCTTGCATCTTTCCCGTCTATCCATTCGTGTAAAGAATGTACTTCGTTCTCGCAGAGTTCTATGCTAATTGGTTTACACATTGGAACTCCAAGAGAAGCTACTTTCTCCATCATATCAAATTCAAATTTTTTAGAATCTAACTTCTCCTTATCAGAAATACGCAAAAAATATTTTTCCTGATTTTTATCTGTCACACAATATTTTTTATCATCTGACCAGCCTTTATTTATAGCTATCTTACTACTAAAATCCATCAAGCACTCTCCGATTCATTTCACAACTCTTTTTGCAGTTTTCACTAGTAATCTATCCATTTCATCTACACTTTAGTATCCTAGATCCAGATTTACATAATGAAAATTAGTCAATTTTCTCTATAATGTTCCCAGATTTATCCAATACAAGACAGGAATGATCATTTAGTGGAATTATGGGAACATTAACGAGTTCTTCAGCTCTATCCTTATTAGCTTTATCATTCCAGGAATCATAATGAACACTAATTAAAAACTGACTAAAGAGTCCTAATCCATTTTTTATCTTTATCTGATGATCTGAATTATCATTAGGTGAAACATAGACTTTTTCTCCTAATAATAGGGCTCCTGCAGAAAATCCCATAACTTTCGCCCCTTTATTCAGCATACGATCGATATAATTTTTGAACTGCTGATTGACGTAAGAAGCTAAATACTTTTCCGTATTTCCACCACCGATGATAATTAGATCAGCATCTAGATAGCTATCAAGATTAATCTGCTCAGTGTCCAAGAGTAAGTAATCAGTGTTTAGGTTAGAAAAATGGCTTTGGAAAACTGCGGATTTCCACCCATCAAAAAAATTTGTTCGTCCAATCTTTCACACTTTCTAAAGATACATAAATTTTGACCAGGTTCTGAAATTATAATTTCTTCTTAAAATGAATAATTCTATTTGCCTCCTGAAATCCAATATTGAGATGAAATCTTATAGAATCCATATTCGTTAAAGTACAGTCACTTGCAAATTCCTTACATCCTTTATTTTTCGCCCATTCCTCACATTTTGTACAGAGATTTTTAGCAATATCCTTTAAACGATATTCCTCGTCGACAATAATCCCTTCTAAGAATCCAACAGGACTATATTTACAACCTTCAACGTAATCAAATCTGAGTGAACATAGTGCTAGACCTACAATTGTGTCACCTTCAACTTCAGTAAAGATTGCAGTATTTTTGCCATTCGTATATTTTTTTACTTCATCAATAGCTTCTTTATCGGTCAATTGGGGCCATAATTGTTTCATTAGTTTAGCCGTTTTTATAGAATCTTTTGTTATTCCATCCATATTGATGTTCCTCCGCAAATTACAAGCAAATGTTACGAATCATGCTGTTACTTTGTTACTCATTGATTGATACCAATACCATCTCCTTCTACTTTTCGCTGTCTCAGATCGGAAGAGCAGAGCCACGCACTCAGCGATTCGGACTTACCGTACCATTTCGTCGGTTTCCCTCCTCATTCTACGAGTCCTATCGCATGGGCCGAACATCTGCTTCTACTTCTCTGATGCCTCAGCTCGTACAAGCAGTGATACCGCCTCAACATGAAACGAGTGAACACTAATTATGCCAGGTAGTCTTGTCTGTTCTATAAACTTTTTAACGATAGCATAAGGTTATCGTTAAATGGTATTACCTCGACAAACTGAGATTTTATTATTTCTTTTTCTTTGGTTTTGGTGCAGGTAACTCATCATACATTGAATTAAATAAGCCGGTTAAATATTCTTTGTTGTCAACATCATCTACCAATAGCATTTCCTTTGCACCTTCATACGGCAATTCGTACTCTACATTCGGCATATACGCTATTGCAGATTTGACAGGCTTCACTAAAAATCTATCATCATAAATTCCACCCATGATTTTCCCTCGATAATAAATTATATATTCACCCATCATTGCTCTATATGATATTTCTTCCAACGCGGATAATTGTTCTAAAATGAAATCTAAATATTCTTTACTTGAAGCCATTTTTTCTACCTGCTTTCCTTACTAATTCTATTACTCGCCAATATTGTATAAACTAAATAAACAATAAAAATGATAATAAAAATAATATTAATTTTTAAAACAAAATAGAGATTTAACAAATTTGCGAACGCATGAAATAATATACAGTAACCCACAGATTTCGTTTGACGGTAAAGAAGCCCTAAAATAAAACTTAAAAATAATGTATATACAAAAAATAAAATAAAAGGAAATCCTTGATGACTTTCTCCAACTATAAACCATAAAGGCAGATGCCAAATTCCCCAAATTGAACCTACAATCAAATTAGATTGCCAAAAAGTATATTTTTTATCAAGTAAGGGTTGTAATATACCTCTCCATCCTAATTCTTCATGTCCGCCACCAAAAAAAATTAATTGAATAAAGAATAGTGGCATCAGATAAATGGATACTCCGTTTAGTTCTAAGGAAGATACAGAAAATAATATCAAAATTGCTAACAAATGAATAATGAAATAAATACTACTATTTTTTCTTTTATTAAATACAAAATATTTAAATTTTATATTATTACTCTTCAAATAAAAGCCACTTGCAATAGCTGGACCAAGTGCACCTACTATATGTAACATTCTCCCTATAATCGTTTCTAATCCCAAAATATTTGATTGCGTAATTATGGCAAGAAACCCCCAAGCTATATAAGTAATTCCAAATGTAATATAAAGATAATTTTTTAAATTCCTTTTATCAATTTCTGTCATTTTATCTTCCTTATTTTCATTATTCTATGTATAATATTTTTTCTGCTTCTTAGTCTCACGATTTATAACTAACTATATTCTATCACAAAAATGCAAAAAAAGCCCTATAATCAAGGCTTTCCATTATCCCTTTCGTTACAAGGTTTCTAGGCTTTTACCAACAAGCTCACACACTCAACATGATGCGTCTGCGGAAAAAGATCCACCGGCTGTACTTTCTTCAATTCATAGCC
The DNA here is from genome assembly GCA_027659245.1 of Streptococcaceae bacterium AM104-57. Taxonomy (GTDB): domain Bacteria; phylum Bacillota; class Bacilli; order Lactobacillales; family Streptococcaceae; genus Streptococcus. The sequence continues at coordinate 58,126 of JAQDPW010000010.1, read as the reverse complement.
CAATTCTTGGTAGAGTTTGATATCCCGCGCCATGGTAGCGACGTTACAGGAGATATAGGCGATGCGTTCAGCTCCTGTTTGGGCGCTTGCTTTGATAAAGCTTTCAGTCAAGCCCTTGCGTGGTGGATCGACCAGAATGGCAGTTGGTTGGATACCCTCCTTGAGCCAATTTTTCATGGCATTTTCAGCTGTGTCACAGACATAGTGGGCATTGGTGATATTGTTTAAAGCAGCATTCTTCTGGCTATTCTCTACTGCTTCTGGGATGACTTCGACACCATAAACTTCCTTGACATGCTTAGCGACAGATAAACCAATAGTTCCAATTCCTGAGTAGGCATCAATCACCACATCATCTGAGTTCAACTCTGAAAAGTCAATAGCTGTCTGATAAAGCTTCTCTGCCATTTCAGTATTAACCTGGTAAAAAGCTGGTCCAGAGATTTGGAAATCATTGCCTAACATTTGATCTGTAATGTAATCTTGACCATAAAGCCTACGCCATTCTTTCCCGAAAATGGCATTGGTATTTTGGTCATTGATATTTTGCATGACAGACACAATTTCAGGAAATTGCTTGATCAGTTGTTCAATCACCTGTTCTACTCGGAAAATTTTAGGACGAGTTGTCACCAAGATAACCATGATTTGACCTGAATGATGGCCACGACGAACAACAAGGTTACGAATCAAGCCAGACTGTTCCTTCTCATCATAGGGTTTTAAGTCATAACGACGGAGTAAATCACGTAATGCAAGGATAACTTGGTCAATGACTGGATCCTGAATGTAAAAATCTTCCAACGGCATCAGATCATGAGAATTCTTACGGAAAAAACCAGTCTCCAGAACACCATTAACACGACGAACAGGAACCTGAGCTTTGTTACGATACTTGACAGGATTTTCCATGCCAAGAGTATCTGCGACCTCTATATCCATGATTCCAGCAATCTTATAAAGACTGTCTTTTACTTGCTTGGTTTTAAATTTCAGTTGCTCTGGATAAGCTAGATGCCCCAAGTCAGCAATGCCTGAACGTAGGTAAGCCAAATCTAAGTCTTGATTACGATGTGGAGATTGTGTAAGATGTTCCTCGACCTTACCAAAGCCAATCTTCTTGTTGACTTTAAGAACACGCATAAGGATTTTTTCAGTCGGTAGAGCATTCTCTACAAAAAAGACCAAGCCATCGACCTTGGCAACACCTGCTCCTTCATGGGTCAAATCGACAATCTCTACTTCTACAATATCATTTTTCTTTAACATATTTTTCACTTTCTATGTGCCGAAAAAAAAGACGGCAACTGTTCTGTTACCATCTATTATACCATGAATTGATCTAAGCACCAAAACTCTTGAAGAAATCAAGGATAGCTTGCCAAATTGAGCTAAGGATGTTTCCGCCGTCTTGAATAGCTTTATTGGCATCAAAGTTAAGGTCGATATTGCTGAAACTATCACCTGCTTGCGCAACAATGCTTTGTTTCAAATCTTTTAGAGTCTTTGTGAAATCTTCGTTGTTGAGAATGTCACTCTTTGAAAGATTAAAGGCAAAGTTGATGATGATATTGATCTGATTTCCTGTTATAACCTGATCTAGCTTATAATTTTTCAATGTATCTTCTACAATCTTACGAACATCATCTTCTGTAAGTTCACCCTTGGACTCTTTAGCCTTAGCGATAGCAGACTTGATATCGGCAAGGGCTACATTGAGTTTATTGGCATCATAGCCTGATTTATCCTTGTTTTCATCGTTGATGTCTGACAAGGCTTTTAGCTCTTCCTGAGCTAGGTCTTTATTTTCTTGAGGAAGTTGAACACCATTAGCTTCTAATGAATAGTAAATACCTGCTAAGGCACTTTCACCTGTTACAGGGATTGGTGCCGCAACGGTGATACGCGCGTGCTCCACACCCAAGGTAACGGCCGCATTACGGTACATGTCTTGGGTCACTTTAGTGATATTTTCAGGGGTTTCAATCTTCACTTCAAGTGGCGACTTGTCACCCAGCTTTTGAATCTTGGCTGATGAATACAACTGTAAGCTAGAGTCATTGGCCACATTCATAATCTTAGAATAGACATCAGGTGTCATGGTCTTGAGTTCTTTGGTGTCTGTTGAGGCATTGTAGCCTAGTTTTTTAAGGGTTTGATTTTTTTGATCCTCTGTTAATGATGAACCCAAGACGTACTCAGGTTGAACATAAGTTTCATCAATTACTTTTTGAACATCAGTGGCTGCTTGAGCGCTTTGCAAAGTTGCAACAGCTAAAAGAACTGCAGCACTAGTCAGAAAGAATTTCTTTCGCATGAGACGTTCCTCCTTTTCCTATCTAGGATAGTCGATTAGCCTTAAAGAAAACTTATAAAAGCACCTAGAAATTCTAGATGCTTAAAATAGATTAAAAAATTAAAAAATTTAATAATATAGAGATTTAGTTGAACCTGTCTAGAGTAATAATAGTTCCCCCCATCTACATAAAGTTCAGCACCGTAGAAGATAGAAATGGGGTGAATATAACTGTAAGTCTTTCCAGTAGTATTGCCAAGCAAGGGAGCAACAGTCTCACGAGAGTACTGTTTGGCCAGTGCTAGGGTGTTTTCCTTACCATTTTGGGCGATAAAATCGATATAGGCAGGTCCAAAATTATAGGCTTGAACAGCTGTCCAGACATCAACACCCTTCTTCTGCGCCAGATAGAGATTATCTGTCAGAGTTTGAACACCTTGCCGAATGCTAGAGGCATTATCATTGATAGTGTTGGTGGAACCACTTGCAGACTCACTAGACTGCATAACATCGCCTTCTTTTCCTTTTGTTTCGGTATAAATCATAGCGAGCACAAGCTCTTCGTTTGCTGGGGTGTCTTTTTCACTCAAGATTTCTCGCACCATAGGTTGATAGGTCATGACTTGCTTGACATCTTGATGAACACGGTAAGCTTTATATCCAGCAAAAAGGAAGACTGCTAGTACAAGCACTCTTCGAATTCGTTTAAACATTATTTACTTTGAATATCCTCGATGTTTTTGATTAAGATAGAGTAGGTTCCATTGTCATTTTGGATAAATTCTACCGACTCAGCATCTTGGTAAATATTATTGGGTACAATTAACTCAATACCATTTGACAGAGAAAGCTTTTGGTTTTCAAATTTCTTTAATTGGCGACTAGCATCGATTTCATCAAACTGAACTGGCTCCGGTACAGCTTCTTTTACCTGATCAATAAAGCTAAGACGTGCAGTGAGATTGTTGTCAAAAAGGTCATTTGCCAATTTTTCTGGAGACAATTCATTGCTTTCTTCAAGGTTGTTGAAAATAGCAGACTTGACCTTGGATTGAAACTGGAAATCGTCTGTGTTGAAGGTTTCAGCAATTCTCTGAGCCGTTTTTTCAAGTTCCTTGATGGATTTCTTGGGTGAAATTTTAGGGGCGACAGCAAGAAGATTATCTGAAAAATAGTTCAAAAAAGTCCCGTTATACTTGATTCGTTTCTCAATCAGATGATATTTTCGGCTTTGAAGATTGACCACCAAGGCCTCATCAGCCCCTGTACCAAATCCAGGAAGATTGTTTTGAGTTAGCTTGATTGGATTGTCAACTTCTCCACCCAGATGGGTTAAGGTCTCACGCAGGGCAATTCGCAAGAAAGCAAAATGCTCCACACCTTCTTTAGAAAATTGCACAAAAATCAAGTCATTGGTCTTGAGGTTTTCAGAAATACTGAATTCCTCTTTCCAGAGATTAGCCAGTGTTACTGATGTCTCCAACAAATCGTCAGTGATGTGATTGAAGAAGGGATTTTCTTCTTCGAAAATCCCAGTCTTGGCTTCATCTGAATACACACGTTCAATTTTTTTACGCAGGTATTCCTCAATTTTTGGAGTGATATTGAGAAGCTTATCCGCTAGAAACAAGTCCGTGTCATCAGGGCTGAACTGATGGATAATAGCTTTCTTAATATAAATGTCCATAAAAATATTAGTCCTCGTATAATGGGAAGGCATCTGTTAATTGTTTAACTGCACTTCTCACTTCTTCTAAAACAGCTTCATTTTCTGCATTCTTAAGGGCTTTAATGATGAGTTCAGCCACTTTGCGACTTTCTTCTTCACCAAATCCACGCGCAGTAATGGCTGCAGATCCGATACGAATACCACTTGTCTTGAACGGTGATAAAGTTTCGTAAGGGATTGAGTTTTTATTTAGGGTAATATTGACTTCATCCAGCAAGTTTTGAGCAACTTTTCCGTTCTCTACAACCTTAGTTACATCAACTAGGAAAAGGTGGTTTTCAGTTCCGCCAGAAATGATACGGAAATCAGGGTCTTGCAAGAAGATATCTGCCATAGCCTTGCTGTTCTTGATGACATTGGTAGCATATTCCTTGAAGGCTGGATCCAAAACTTCTTTGAAAGACACAGCTTTAGCAGCGATAACGTGCTCCAAAGGTCCACCTTGGATACCTGGGAAGATAGCAGAGTTAATTTTCTTAGCTAGATCTTCGTCGTTGGTCAAAATCAAACCACCACGTGGTCCACGAAGGGTTTTGTGGGTCGTTGTTGTTGTAATATGAGCATAAGGCACTGGACTTGGATGAAGACCTGCTGCAACCAAGCCAGCAATATGAGCCATATCAACCATGAGTTTAGCACCAACAGCATCAGCAATTTCACGGAATTTCGAAAAGTCGATAATTTGAGAGTAGGCTGAAGCTCCTGCTACGATTAATTTTGGTTTTACTTCTTGTGCTTGTTTTAAGATAGCGTCAAAGTCCAATAGCTCTGTCTCCGGATCAACGCTATAAGAAACAAAATTGTAGGTTTGGCCTGAGAAACTTACAGGAGCTCCGTGAGTCAAGTGACCACCTGCTGCCAAATCCATCCCCATAACAGTATCACCAGGCTCAATCAAGGCCATGTAAGCTGCACAGTTGGCTTGGCTTCCTGAGTGGGGTTGGACATTGGCAAACTTGGCACCAAAAATTTCTTTTGCACGTTCAATAGCTAAACTTTCAACGATATCTACTACATTAGTACCACCGTAATAACGGCGTCCTGGGTAACCTTCGGCATATTTATTGGTCAAGATAGACCCTTGAGCAGCCATAACAGCCTTAGAAACGACGTTTTCAGAAGCAATCAACTCGATGTTGTTTTGTTGGCGTTCTTCTTCCTTAGCAATAGCATTCCAGAGATCTGCATCATATGCTTTAAAATCATCTTTGTCAAAAATCATAGGTCTTCTCCTTTAATCAATTTAATAAACCGTTTCTGCATCTTATCACAAGTATAACCTACTTTTTCATAAAATGCATGCGCATCCAGACGGTGGTCTGCAGAGTTTAAGCGAATAAACTCATAACCGCGTCTTTTTGTTTCTTGCTCCAAACCTTCAAGTAAAGCTTTACCAATCCCCTTCCCTTGTCTTTGAGGTAAAACTGCCAAGGCCAAGATATTAAATCCTGCCTTGGAATAGAGAGATTCATAAACCTCTGCATGAACGTAGCCAAAGAGTTCATGACTAGCATCATCCTCATAACCTAGTAGAAAATGATGTGAGTCTTTGGATAATCTAGCTAGTTGACTAGCCGTTTCCTCTGGACTAAAAGTATAACCTAAAGCTTCTTTGTTAATCTCACAAATAGCTGCAACATCTGTTGCTTTCAAATCACGTAGCATATCATACCTCCTCAAAAGGAATTTCAGGTAGCTTGGCAAGAATGTCTTCTTGAGTGATGGAACCTTGCCGTAAAATTTTTACCTTCTTACCAGTTAAATCTAAAATAGTAGAATCTTTACCTGTTAAAAAACTATCGTCTTCAAATCCCAAGACCTCTTGGTCAAAATCATGAAGAATCTTTCGAAAAGTAACTCCACTTGATTGACCAGAGATATTACCAGATGGGCCGATTAAAGGACCAAACTCACGAATCAAGTCCAAGGTAACAGGATGACTCGGCATCCGAAATCCAACTGTAGTCAAGTCTGAATTTACCCAGTAGGGAACTCTGTCATTAGCCTCTAGGATAATCGTTAGTGGACCCGGTAAAAAGGTATCAACAAGATTCTTTAGATAAGCTGGTTGATTTTTAGAAAAATACAAAATGTCATCGATAGAAGCGACATTCAGATTAAGCGCCTTATCTCTAGGGCGACGTTTAAGCTGATAAACATGGTCAACAGCCTTTTCATCCAATGCTTTTGCAAAAAGTCCATAAACTGTCTCCGTTGGCAAAACAACAGCTCCACCATTTTCAAGCTCGTGCTTAATTTTCTCCATCATCAATGACAACCATCCTATCTTGGCCAAATTGGTCTTTCAGAGTTCGAACTCGCTTCTCGGGAAAATTTTCCTTGAAAAGAGCTGGAACGCTTTGTCCTTGTTTGTAGCCAATTTCAAGATAAATCTTACCACCATCTTTTAGATAGTCTTTAGCTTTCTCAGCGATTCTGCGATAGATCGCTAGACCATCCTCATCTGCAAAGAGTGCCAGATGAGGCTCCGAATACAAAACATTCAAGCCGACCTCTGACGCATCTTCACGAGAGATATAGGGTGGATTGGAAACAATTATATCATATTTTTCAGAAATTTCTGTAAAACAGTCAGATTTTTTTAAAAATATTTGAAGATTTTGCTTTTTAGCATTTTCGCTAGCTAAATCTAAAGCATCTTGGGAAATGTCTGCTGCTGTTACTGACCAATCTGGTCTGTTTTTTGCTAAGGCGAGAGCAATAGCTCCACTACCTGTTCCAATATCCAGAACTGAAAGATTCGTCTCAGGATTTTCAGCCAGGATAAGCTCCACCAACTCTTCTGTTTCTGGACGGGGAATCAAGACCCGCTCATCTACTTTTAACTGCATCCCAAAGAATTCAGCATAGCCGATAATGTACTGGGCAGGTATATGTACTGCTAATTTCTTGTAGACTTCCTCCACAAACTCTTTTTCTTCCTCTGTTACTTCTTGCTGGAGGGCAAAGACAAAGTCCGTAAAAGATAGATTTTTCAGGCTACGATAGACAAAAGAGAGGCTTTCTGCTTCCTCTCCTTGTGCTATCAATTTTTCCTCAAAATCTTTAAACATTTGAGCTAGTTTCATTATTTGTTTAATTCTTCCAATTTTTGCGTTTGATCATAAAGAACCAAGGCATCCACAACTTCGTCCAATTTACCAGACAAGATAGTATCAAGTTTTTGAAGGGTTAAGCCAATACGGTGGTCTGTCACACGGTTTTGTGGGAAGTTATAGGTACGGATACGTTCTGAACGGTCACCAGTACCGATAGTAGACTTACGCTCAGCGTCTTGTTCATCTTGGGCAATCTGTGCAAAGTGGTCAGCAACACGCGCACGGATGATCTTCATAGCTTTTTCACGGTTTTTCTGCTGGGTACGTTCTTCCTGCATTTCAACCTTGATATTGGTTGGCAAGTGAACGATACGAACGGCAGTCGCAACCTTGTTGACGTTCTGTCCACCAGCTCCAGATGCGTGGTAGATATCCACACGAAGGTCTTTTGGATCAATATCATATTCTACCTCTTCCACTTCAGGCATAACGAGAACTGTCGCTGTAGAGGTATGCACACGCCCTTGGCTTTCTGTCACAGGGACACGTTGAACACGATGGGCACCTGATTCGTACTTAAGCTTAGAGTAAACAGACTGACCTGAAACCATGGCAACGACTTCTTTGAAACCACCGACACCATTCATAGAAGCTTCCATAACTTCAAAGCGCCATCCTTGAGCTTCAGCATACTTTTGGTACATGGTTAGCAAATCTCCAGCGAAAAGTGCTGCTTCGTCTCCACCAGCTGCTCCACGGATTTCAAGGATGATGTTCTTGTCATCGTTTGGATCTTTAGGAAGGAGCAAGATCTTCAGTTTTTCTTCGTACTCTTCTTTTTCAGCCTTAGCATCTTTGAGTTCTTGCTTAGCCATTTCTTCCAAGTCCGCATCTCCGCCTGATTCTTTAATCATCTCTTCGGCGTCGATAATGTTTTGAAGGACTTGTTTGTATTCGCGGTAGGCAGTTACGGTATCACGTGTCCCAGCCTCTTCTTTTGAAAGCTCCATAAAACGTTTGGTATCAGAGACCACATCAGGGTCGCTCAGCAATTCTCCCAACTCTTCATAACGGTCTTCTACAGCTTGTAGTTGATCATAGATGTTCATTTTTTCTCCTTATTTCTCAATTGTTAAATCGTATATGGCTACTAACTACTTCGTTCTCAAATATTTCCCCAGTTTCTTTAAATCCATAACTGAGGTAACAAGATCTTGCATGTTCATTTTCTGGTTCATAAGACAACCAAAGTTTATCGGATAAACCTGCCGGCGCTGTCCGAACATAGTCTAGCACCTTATCCATAATTGGTTTAAAATATCCTTGATTTTAAAAATGCTTATCAAGCATGAAACGAAATAGTAAATAATTTCCATTACTAATTCCGATTTTTTTATCATAAGCTAACATCACAAAACCTATGATTGCATCATTATCGTAAACTGCCAATGGAGCTACAAAATCTCCATTTTTAGTGTAGACATATGCTTCAGCTAAACTAATTACGTTGGTAGCAATAAATTGTTTTTGATATTCCTTAACTTCCAAATGCAGAACATCAAAATAATTTTCCATTGTAACATCTCTTAGTTCAATTGTCATAGTCTTGAGCCTTGTTAGATGTTATCAGTGGGGCAAAATAATGTTTACGGCAAACCGAGATATAGGTTTCATTGCCACCTATCTGGATCTGCTCACCATCATAGACTGGCAGACCATTCTGCGTACGCAACACCATGGTTGCTTTTTTCTTGCAATACTGGCAAATGGTCTTGATTTCGTCAATCTTATCTGCTAAGAGCAGAAGATATTTTGAACCTTCGAATAGTTCGTTGCGAAAATCATTTTTTAAACCAAATGCCATGACAGGTATGTCTAACTCATCCACAACACGAGCTAGATCGTAAACATGGTGACGCTTTAAAAACTGGGCTTCATCGACAAGTACACAGTAAGGCATTTCAGGTAAATCTCGGATAAATCCAAAGATATCCGTTGTTTCCTCAATAGCAACTGCTGGTCTTTTCATCCCAATTCGACTTGAAACATAGCCAACACCGTCACGCGTATCCAGAGCCGAAGTCATAATCACAACTCCCTTTCCTTGCTCCTCATAGTTATAGGCTACTTTGAGAATCTCAATCGTTTTTCCTGAGTTCATGGTCCCATAACGATAATACAACTGTGCCATGCTTCTATTTCACGTCCATTTCTAAATTTTTGCTACATTCTAGTATACCATATTTTCTCAAAGCTTTAAACGGCAAATTGTGGTAAAATAGAAGAAATCAAATAACTAGTGGAGGACGCAATTATGCCATTTGTACGCATCAATTTATTTGAAGGACGCACGCTAGAGCAAAAGAAAGCCCTAGCCAAGGAAGTTACGGAAGCTGTTGTTCGCAACACTGGTGCACCTCAATCTGCTGTTCATGTTATTATCAACGATATGCCTGAAGGAACCTATTTCCCACAAGGCGAAATGCGCACTAAGTAAAGCTTAAGCAATCTGCTTAGGCTTTTCTTTATAAGTAACATTCATTGAAGAAAATACTAAAATTTGTTACAATTTGAAGAGATATTAGTCTATACAAACAAATAAACTATAAAGGAATTGAAATGATTACACGGGAATTTGATACCATTGCAGCTATCTCGACACCGCTTGGTGAAGGGGCTATTGGGATAGTCCGCCTAAGCGGAACGGATAGTTTTGCCATTGCGCAGAAAATCTTTAAAGGCAAGGACTTGAGCAAGGTTGCTAGCCACACTCTTAACTACGGCCACATTGTTGACCCTCAAACTGGTAAGGTCATGGACGAGGTTATGATTGGGGCTATGAAATCTCCAAAGACCTTCACTCGTGAGGATATCATCGAGATCAATACCCACGGTGGAATCGCCGTAACCAATGAAATCCTGCAATTAGCTATCCGTGAAGGGGCTCGCATGGCAGAACCTGGAGAATTTACCAAACGTGCCTTCCTGAACGGTCGTGTGGACTTGACTCAGGCTGAAGCTGTTATGGATATCATCCGTGCCAAGACAGACAAGGCCATGAATATTGCAGTCAAACAACTAGACGGTTCTTTATCTGACCTCATTAACAATACTCGTCAGGAAATTCTCAATACACTGGCACAAGTAGAGGTTAATATCGACTATCCTGAATACGACGATGTTGAAGAAGCCACTACTGCTGTTGTCCGTGAAAAGACCTTGGAGTTTGAACAACTCTTGACCAATCTTCTAAAGACAGCCCGTCGTGGTAAAATCCTCCGTGAAGGGATTTCAACGGCCATCATTGGTCGTCCCAACGTTGGGAAGTCTAGCCTACTCAACAACCTCCTACGTGAAGACAAGGCTATTGTAACGGATATTGCAGGGACTACTCGAGACGTCATTGAAGAATACGTCAATATCAACGGTGTTCCACTGAAATTGATTGATACTGCAGGTATACGAGAAACGGATGATATCGTCGAACAAATCGGTGTTGAGCGCTCCAAAAAAGCTCTCAAGGAAGCTGATTTGGTTTTACTTGTCTTAAACGCCAGCGAACCTCTAACTGCCCAAGACCGACAACTTCTTGAAATCAGCCAAGATACCAACCGTATCATCCTACTGAACAAAACTGACCTTCCTGAGACTATTGAAACTGACGAACTTCCTGAAGATGTCATCCGTATTTCAGTCCTCAAAAATCAGAATATAGACAAAATCGAGGAGCGTATCAACAATCTCTTCTTTGAAAATGCTGGCTTGGTCGAACAAGATGCTACATACTTGTCTAATGCCCGTCACATTTCCTTAATTGAAAAGGCAGTCGAAAGCTTACAAGCAGTTAATGAAGGACTTGAACTGGGCATGCCAGTTGATTTGCTTCAAGTTGATTTGACACGTACTTGGGAAATTCTTGGAGAAATTACTGGTGATGCTGCTCCAGATGAACTCATTACACAGTTGTTCAGCCAATTTTGTCTTGGTAAATAAGAAAAAACTAGGTCAAAAAAATACTAGTCACCTAAAAAGAGGTTGGGACAAAAAGATCCCGACCTCACTTTTTATTATCAATCATAATTTGACGCGGTAGCTGATTGAACTTTTTGTTCGTCTTTTAGACTCCAAAAAGCTCCTAATCATCCTCGCGGGGCTGGGACTACGAAATCAAGACTTTGTCTATCGATTTCTGTCCCACTCTCTTTTTCTTACAATTTCTAAGTTAGATCCTACCTTAGCAGAAATCTGAAACAAACCTTATACTCAATGAAAATCAAATAGCAAACTAGGAAACTAGCCGCAGGCTGTACTTGAGTACGGCAAGGCGACGTTGACGCAGTTTGAATTTGATTTTCGAAGAGTATTACCAGTTCTTTTCTATTTTCACTTAGTCTTTAGGTAATTTGCCAGCTTTTTCAAGCATTTTTTTGATTAAATAAGGCATCTTGACATTTTCACGACCTTTTTTCTCAATTAATTTTTTAACAAATTCTGGCATTTGTAAGTCTTGTGATTCATCTAAAATATTCTTAGTTTCATCCGAAGGGACTAATTCATCAAAGGTCTCTTCTTCTGGGAGGAATTCTCTAAATTCTTTATGTTCGTTAGCTCGGACAATATTGACCAAGGCATCAATCAAACGAGAATCTGTATTTGGCATTGGTGGACGATGGTAGTTCACCTCCAATTCCTGACACAAGTCATGACATTCCACATCGTTGTCAAACAAAACTTCAATGTGTTCACTAATAAAACTAATAGGTACAAAAATATAATGCTCTGGATGTTCTTCCTGTTCTCTAAGATATTCCAGGACATCTGGCTTAATCCAAGGAATACCAATATCACTTTCACTCTGCCAAGTGTTGGTATATTGCTCTGGTTTCAAGCCTAATTTCTCAGCAATTAACTTACTATTTTCGAAAATCTGGTCGATATAGGGATCACCAAAATCCAAGGCAAAAATGGGCACACTGTGGGCAGAAAAGATTACTTTGAAAGTATCCTGTTTCACCTTTTCTTTTAAAATCTTAGCAATTTCATCTGTCCAATAGTTTAAGAGGGCTTCTTCCTGATACCAGTCCTTAATAACTAATAACTGAATTTGTTTACTTTCCAGAAACTTTTCGTACCCCATGACAGAGTAAAAGGAATAGTGTGGCTCCAAAATCAAGCAAATACACTTTTCAATTCCATCTGCTTCCATTTGCCGAATTATATCTGGAATAAAAGGGGTTGAAAATTTATTGGCAAAATAGACACTATATTCATTTCCCAATCTAGCTTCTACTAAGGCAACTTCTTCACGGGTAATTTTTTGTAGTGGAGTTCCTCCAATTCGAACATAATTATCATAAAGTGTTTGAATCTCGTGATCTTGAGGTCGAACTCCACGACGAATGTTGGTAAAAAAGTCGGCTACTCCTTCAAAGGTAATCTCTTCTGGGGAACCAAATGTCATCATTAAAATCGCTTTTTTCATCTCTGCATCCTTGTGATATTTTTATCTTTTTTATTGTATCACTAAAACAGCCATAAGTAAACGCTAACATAAGAATGTTACCTCCCTTCTGACTTTTGTTTTTCTCTTCTTTCTATGATACAATGGTTTTAAAAGAAGGAAAAAAGGAGTTACGATGAAATATCCAACATTGTTGGAGCGTTTTTTGACTTATGTCAAAGTCAATACTCGTTCTGACGAACATTCAACCACTACACCAAGTACCCAAAGTCAAGTAGACTTCGCAACCAATGTCCTCATCCCTGAGATGAAACGTGTTGGTTTACAAAATGTTTACTACCTACCAAACGGTTTTGCGATTGGTACTCTACCAGCCAACGACCCAAGTTTAACTCGTAAGATCGGCTTTATCTCCCACATGGATACGGCCGATTTTAATGCTGAAGGTGTTAACCCGCAAGTTATTGAAAATTATGATGGCGGCGTTATCGAGCTTGGGAACTCTGGTTTCAAACTAGATCCAGCGGATTTCAAGAGCTTGGAGAAATATCCTGGCCAAACCTTAATTACTACAGATGGAACTACCCTTCTCGGGGCTGATGATAAATCTGGTATCGCTGAAATCATGACAGCTATCGAATACTTGACTGCTCATCCTGAGATTAAACACTGTGAAATCCGTGTTGGCTTCGGACCTGATGAAGAAATCGGAGTTGGTGCCAATAAATTTGATGCAGAAGACTTCAATGTTGACTTTGCTTATACAGTTGACGGTGGACCTCTTGGTGAACTTCAATACGAAACCTTCTCTGCTGCAGGTGCAGAACTTCACTTCCAAGGACGTAATGTCCACCCAGGAACAGCCAAAGGACAAATGGTTAACGCCCTTCAGTTGGCGATTGATTTCCACAACCAACTTCCAGCTGGTGACCGACCTGAATTGACTGAGGGTTATCAAGGGTTCTACCATCTCATGGATGTAACAGGTAGTGTTGAGGAAGCGCGTGCCAGCTATATCATTCGTGATTTCGAAAAAGAAAACTTTGAAGCGCGTAAAGCCGCTATGCAAGCTATCGCTGATAAGATGAACCAAGAACTTGCTAGTGATCGTGTCACTTTAACATTGATTGACCAGTATTACAACATGAAGGAAGTCATCGAAAAGGATATGACACCAGTAACCATTGCTAAAGCAGTAATAGAAGACCTTGGTATCACACCTATTATCGAACCGATTCGTGGTGGAACTGATGGTTCTAAGATTTCCTTTATGGGAATTCCAACGCCAAATATCTTCGCTGGTGGCGAGAATATGCACGGACGTTTTGAATACGTTAGTCTACAAACAATGGAACGTGCAGTTGACACCATTATTGGGATTGTAGCTTATAAAGACTAAAGAGATCGGGAAAAAATTCCCGACCTCTTTTTTATCAGCAGCCTACTTTTGACACGGTAGCTGTCTAAGTTTTTTATTATTCTGCTACTTTTTCTGTTGATTCAGGAGTTGTAGCTGTAGGTTTTGAGCTTGAATCATCTTGTTTATCACTTGCTGATTCTTTGTTTGTTTCAGCTAGGGCAGCTTTTGTTCTAATTTCTTGATTCAATACTAAGATTTCTTGAGCAAGAGCTAAAAGAGCTTGCTTGTCTTTGCTTGCGGCACTAAGCTTATCAAATAAGGCGTCCACTTTTTCAAAGTCAGCATCAGAACCATTATTCATTTCTAAATAAGTATGAAGAGCAATGACACCATTATAAAGTTTTTGGTAGAGAACTAAAACTTCTGGGTCTTGTTTGACATTCTCACGTTCATTCTGAATGGTTTGTGAAATACGCTTCAGAAGATCTTGGACTTGCGTATTTAATTCATCAAGGTCTGCGTCATCTTTATCTAGAGCAGCTTTCAGATTCTTCACTTCGTCAACAAGTGAGGCTTTAACACCTTCTTCTTTCACTTGGCTTACCAATTCTACAGCTTTTGTTAAAAGTCCTGCCACCTGACCTTTTAAGACATGGTTACTTTGTTCCTCAGGTTGAATATCATCAAACAAACCTTTCAAGAACTCATAAACTGCAGTTTTAGCACTATGACCATCAACTTTTTCAGTGTCTAGGATCGTTTCAGAAGGTTTATGAGCAACAGGTTCATTCTTCACTGCTTCTTCAACTTCTAGTTTTGTTTGATAGATTTCAGGGAAGAGTTTGTTCAAGTCAGTTGCCTTAAGGAAAGATTGTGACTGATAAAGAGTCCAAGTTAAGTTAGCAACTTTATTTCTAAGAGTGTCATTTAAACGACCATCTGACAGATGTTGATAGAAATACTTAATGTATTCGACTGTCGTAACACCAGTACGATCATTAAAGTCTTGAAGAGCTTGTAGTTTAGCTTCAACAGCATCTAAACCAGCTTCATCTTGGGCTAATTTATTTTCTTGGAGTTGAGCCAAGAGATCCTTTTTAGGAAGTCCATAAGCATCTGTGTCTAAGGTATTAATCTTATCTACTAAAGCTTGATATTTTTTGTCTAATGGACTGATTTCTGTTGGTTTTACACCAGAGTCAACGTGGATATACTGCTTGTCAAAGAGATCTAAAGCAGCCAGATAACCAGCTGTTGAGTTGGTTGAGAGCTTCTTCATGTTTTCAGAGAATTGACCCAAGGCAAGCTCAATTTGTCTTTGTAAAATTGGTTTATCTTTATAGACTTCACGACTTTCTGCTAGAAGTTGATCAACCTTATTTTGAACAGTAGCTTCATCAAAGGCTCCTGGTTGGTAAGTTGACTGTAAGGCAGGAATCTTATGTTTCAAAGCCACTTCATAGCCTTTAGTTTGTACTTTGATGTAGTGATTATGATCACCGTGAGGAATGACGAAGCTACCATTTTCAACCTGCAAGCTATAAGGAGAAACACCATCACGTAGAGCAGTTGTATAGAGTTCGTTTAGGAAATCAAGCTCTGCATCACCTGTTTGGAGAGGAATACGAACGTGTTCCTTTCGAACTGCATAAGGGTGAATGTGAGTTGGGTCATAAGCCTGGTCTGGATTTCCAAATACAAAGAATCCATTTGAAATTCGGATTGCTTCAAGCGGAACAGCATAGGTTTTAGAGATATAAGCTATCTTTTCTTCATCGCTGGCATCTCGAGAGAAACTTTCTACAGTCTTGGCAAGAGGTTTTACAGGCTCTACCTGATGGTGCCCATGCAAATGCTCTTGAGCTGCCTTAATCTGCTCTGTTGATAAATCTTTTTTAAAGAAATAGTGGGCATGATCGCCATGTGAAACCACAAAACCTTGTTCATCCTCACTAATCACTCGGTCAGCATCGAATCCGTGATCGTGATCTTCACCATGGTGGTGATCATGCCCGTCTTCATCATGGTGCTCTTCTGATGGATTAGGTTTAACTTCGGTTTTACCTTTCAAGTGTTCCTGAGCTTCTTTAATCTGTTGAGCCGTCAAATCTTTCTTGTAAAAATAATGATTGTGGTCCCCATGAGAAACGACAAAACCTTGCTCATCTTCACTTATCACTCGATCAGCATCGAATCCGTGATCGTGGGCATTGTCATGATTGTGGTCATGGTCATGGTTGTGATCATGATCTTCACTAGGTTTACTTGGAGTTTCTACAGGATTTGATGGTGTTACAAGAGCTGAAAGTGGCATCAAACGAGCAATCTTTTGTTCCAAAGCAGACATACTACTATAGGGAATGAAATGGTAGTGATTACCGTGTGGAATGGCCACCCCTGATGGTGTACGACTGGTAATTTTAGCTGGGTCAAATACCAAACCATCAGATTCTCGATAGCGTTGACTAACTGGTAAAGCATATAACTGAGCAAGAAGACTTTGAAGGTCGTCCGCTTGAGCTACTGGTTTGTTTGTAGCTGAGTTATCTGCTTGAGGACTCGGTTCAACACTTGGATTCGGTTTATAGTCCGTCACACTCGGTTGACTTCTCCTGCCAGCCAGATAGGCTTGTGCAGCAGCCAACTCGCTTGAGGAAAGTGCACTCTTTGGAACGTAGTGATAATGTCCACCGTGAGGAACGATATAGGCATCACCTGTATCTTCAATGATATCTGCAACATTAAAGACATAACCATCATCCGTTGTATATCGGCCTTGAGCTCGTGCAGCAAGGACTTCCTTAGTTTCATTTCCTCTATCTGATGTGCCTTCCCGTTTCTGACGCTCAATTTGGTCTTTGGTACGAATATTATCTGCATGGCTAGCATCCTTTAGATAGACATAGTATTTGCCGTCCACTTTGATGATATAGCCACCTTTAATCTCATTGACAATATCTTCATCCTTCAGCTGATAGTTTGGATCTTTCATGACCAGTTCTTCACTAAAGATAGCATCGTAAGGCACCTTACCATTATAGTAATGGAAATGGTCGCCGTGTGAAGTCACATAACCTTGATCAGTGATTTTGGTAACAATCTGTTCAGCTTCTATGCCTTCCTTCTTGCTAACTTGGTCTGGTGTTAGAGTTTCATTCTTTTTAGCTTCAGACTCTTTACCATCAACGTAGGATACACGGTTGTCATCTTTTTTCTCAGGTGCTTGGTGTTGATTTAAAGCATAAGCACAAACACTTAAGGCAAGGACCACTGCAGATCCCGCTAGATATTTTTTATTAATCTTCATAATCTCCTCATTTCAATTCTTCAGCTAAGATAGCCATATTTTCTTCTAAATTTTCCAAGTAGGACTTGTCATTTTGTGGGTCTGCCTCTAAAGGATTGAGGGTTTTAAGACTCACACCTGTTGATTTGACAAGAGTTTCAGCTACCTTAGATGAAGCATTGCTCTCTGTAAAAATCGTTTTAACCTTATAGGTTTTAACAAATTCCTGAATTTCTGTTAGTTGTCTTGGACTTGGTTCTTGTTCAGGAGAGATACCTGCAATACCAAGTTGATTGAGTCCAAATCGTTTAGCTAAATATGAAAAGGCTGTGTGTTGGGTTACAAAAGTCTTTTGATTAGCTTTTTCAAAGATGGGGTGGTATTTCTTGGTCAAATCATGATCTTTAGCACTAAAACTATGTGCATTTTTCTGATAAGTATCCTTGTTAGCACTGTCTAGTTCAGATAACTTATCAGCAATAATCTGTGCTTCTTCTGCAACTTTTTCAGGATCTAACCAAGTATGAGGATCATACAAGGTTTTCTCATCAATCCCATCTCCTGCCTGCATATCTTCTAAGCCAGGCACGCGCTCCAAGGTCATACCTTCAGATGCTTCCAACACCTTTACCTTGGACTTTTGTAGGCTTGGATCCAAACTTCCCGCCCAAGATTCCAGGGTATGGGAATGATAGACGAAGACATCAGCATCATAGATGGCCGCAATGTCATTTGCTGAAGGTTCAAAAGAATGAATACCTGAACTAGACTGAATCATCCGAACGTCATTTAGATCTCCAGAAATTTCTTTGACCATGGCATAAACAGGATAAAAACTAGTCACAATCTTCATCCCCTTAGTTTCATCACTCTTGTCTTTACTGGTCTTCTGTCCACAAGCTCCTAAAACGAGAGCAAGGAAGGCAAGCATGACCCATAGGATACTTCTTTTTTTCATAACAACTCCTTAACTAGTATTTAACCATTTAATTAACTAGTAAATAGTTTAACTTTTTTTATTTAATAAGTCAAGATTTTTAGTCGTCAAAAATAAAATCATTGTTTTAGAACTTCGTGATTCAATTTTTAAGACAGCAAATTTCAGCTTTTTAACAAAGAAAAGGACATTATTCAATCAAAAATCGAACAATATCCTTTCGAGTAGATTATAATTAATAAAAATATTTTAAGGTTTTATTTGTTTTAGTGTCTTAATGTCATACATCACTAATTCACCATTTTTATTGTAAAACTGAACACCTTCTGGCTGAAAAATTAGAAACTTAGGATCGATTTGTGCAATTTTTGCTATCTTTTCTATATGTTCATTTAAAGTTACTTTATCCAATCCGTAGTCTGGTAAATCATCGTCACTTTCTTCTTTGGAGTTTTCTTTATCTTCAACCTTGTTTTCTGAAGGAATTTCGTTGGTTGTACCAGTCTCATTTACGCCTATATTATTCTTCGGTTGCTCCTCAGTTTTATCTACAACAGTCTTATTTTTATCACTATTTTCAGTATTGTTTGAATCAGGTTTTAATTCTTCATTAGGATGCGTAGACGTTTCGTTTTTGGATTCTTTTTCTTTCATCCTTTTGGCTATTAAGTCTTGCGCTTGTTTCCATTCTGCTTCTGATAAGTCGGATTGAGTGATACTTCTCAATGAACCTCCACCAGCTCTTGGAATACTAAATGATTTGTCTCCCCATACAAAAGTTTCTTTTGCCAATACATCTTTCGGATCAAAAATATAACCATCTGGAGTTGCAAATCGACCTTCTGCAAGAGCTTTCTGAACTTCTTCAGCAGAATGGATAATTTGCCAATTCTGCATTCCAGCGCGTTTTTCAAGAGGAGTCACATTAGCAATAACGGAACCTGAGTCCTCGTGACCCGGCTTAGACCAAACTTCAGGACGAACCTCAGGATGTTGCATGACATATTTAATAGTCGCAATTTGATCAGGCTCTAACCATGAGTAAGGCACAACGTGAATATGATCAATGTGTGGAATAATGAATGAACTTCCAGTATCATAGGTAGTATTTGCTGCATGCATCGGCAAACTTGAGACATCTACAGCTAATCTTGGTTTAATCCCTGTGTCTACTATATCATAACGATAATGATCTCGATCCTTAAGCATTAGTTCTTGTTCAGAAAAAGCAATTTGAGTAAGATCAAGTTCGTCTCGAGAATAGAAATATTCTTTTCCGTTTTCTTTAAGAACATAACCAACTTTACCATCTTTGGTAACTTTACTAGTCACTCTTTTTGAATCAAATTTTGGTTTTTCTTCGTTATCCATATTCTCTGAAGGAATAACACTCTCATTAGGTTGGCCTTTTTCCTTCATCCACTTGCTAACTTCATCTAATTCAAATTGTTCTAACTCTCCAAATCCCACATAATGGAAATGATTTCCATGTCTCGCTATAATGCCTGATTTATCAACTGAATAGATAGAATCTTTACTGAATACATATCCATCACTAGTATCGTATGGTTTGCCATCCAGACCCTTACCATAAGCTTTAATTGAATTTCCTAAAAATGTATGCTCAACTGTACTGTTTGTTGGCTTTTGGGTATTTACTGGCTTGTTGTTTCCATTATTTTGTCCTTTTACTGAAATCATTCTCGCAATCTTCTGCTCTAAATCAGACATTTGAGAATAAGGGATAAAGTGGTAATGATCTCCGTGTGGCACTGCAACACCATTCGCAGTTTTTCTTGTAATTTGCGCTGGATCAAAGACAAGTCCATCTGATTCCACATGTCGTTGACTGAGCGGCAAGGCATAAAGTTGTTTCAAAAGACTAGATACGTCTTCACTTGGACTTGCTTGATAACTATTATCCACTTGTGAGCTAACAGTTGGAGCCCATCTTCTAATATTTGTCTCAACATTACTATGATTTGTTTGTCCATATGAACTACTATTCGATGCCTCTGATGAGCTGCTAGAAGAATTTGTTGACGGTCGATACCCAACTGAGCTTGTTTGGCCACCTTTACCAGATAGGAAGGCTTGGGCCGCAGCTAGTTCACTGGCAGACAAGTCACTCTTAGGAATATAGTGGAAATGATTGCCATGTGGAACGATATAGGCATCACCCGTGTCCTCAATGATATCAGAGGCATTAAAGATATAACCATCATCCGTTGTATAGCGGCCCTGAGCTCTTGCAGCGACTACCGCATTATCGTTAGAACCTCCTCCGTGATTACTACTGTGTTCTTGCTTCTGACGAGTAATTTCTTCTTTTGTTCGAACATTATCAGCATGTGCTGCATCCTTTAGATAGACATAATACTTACCATCTACCTTAATCACATAGCCACCCTTGATTTCATTGACAATGTCTGAATCCTTCAACTGATAATTCGGATCTTTCATCAGAAGTTCTTCACTGATGATGGCATCATAAGGAACCTTGCCATTATAGTAATGATAATGGTCTCCATGAGAAGTCACGTAACCTTGATCCGTAATCTTGATAACAATTTGTTCGGCGTTGATTCCCTCTCTCTTACTGACTTCATCTGGTGTCAAATTTTCTGCCTTTTGAGCAGCCTGATCACCGTCTATATAAGCAACTCGATTAGAATCTTTCTTAACTTGACCAGCTTGGTAGCGACCAAGCTCGTAGGAACAAATACTTAGGGCAAGAACTGCCACTGAACCCACTACATATTTTTTATTGATTTTCATTCTTTCCTCATTTCAATTCTTCTGCTAGAACACTCATATTTTCTTCAAGGTTTTCTAAATAAGTCTTGTCATTTTGTGGGTCTGCCTCTAAAGGATTCAGAGTTTTAAGACCCACACCTGTTGATTTGACAAGAGTTTCAGCTACCTTAGATGAAGCATTGCTTTCTGTAAAAATCGTTTTAACCTTATAGGTTTTAACAAATTCCTGAATTTCTGTTAGTTGTCTTGGACTTGGTTCTTGTTCAGGAGAGATACCTGCAATACCAAGTTGATTAAGTCCAAATCGCTTAGCTAGATAAGAAAAGGCTGTATGTTGGGTTACAAATGTTTTCTGACTCGCTTTTTCAAATTTAGGTTGGAATTTCTTAGTCAATTCTTGAGCTTTTTTGATAAAGGCTTGCGCATTTTTCTGGTAAGTTTCTTTATGCTCACTATCCACCTCTGAAAGTTTATCAGCGATAATTTGCGCTTCTTCGCCAGCTTTTTCAGGATCTAGCCATGTATGAGGGTCATAGAGCGTTTTTTCATCAACTCCATCTCCTGCTTCCACATCTTCTAGCCCTGGGACGCGGTCTAAAGTCATTCCCTCTGAAGCCTCTAAAACCTTCACTTTAGATTTTTTTAGATTGGGATCTAAACTTCCTGCCCAAGATTCGAGCGTATGCGAATGGTAAACAAAGACATCTGCATCATAGATGGCCGCGATGTCATTTGCCGAAGGTTCAAAGGAGTGAATTCCGCTACTTGACTGAATCATTCGAACATCATTCAAGTCACCAGATACTTCCTTGACCATGGCATAGATAGGATAAAAACTGGTCACAATTTTCATTCCCTTAGTTTCATCACTCTTGTCTTGACCGGTCTTTTGTCCACAAGCTCCTAATACAAGAGCAAGGAAGGCAAGCATAAGCCATAGGATACTTCTTTTTTTCATAACAACTCCTTAATTAGTATTTAACCATTTAATTAACTAGTAAACATTTTACTCCTAAAAATTTAAAATGTCAATATTTTTTATGCATTTTCATGAAAAAAGTGAGAACTAGATTTCATTTTCAGTTCTCACTGGTTATTTTTAACTCACGAATTTTAATCGTTTTGACTTGTTTTAGGCTTACTATTTTTTAGTAAGGCTGTGAGATTTTCAGCTTGAGCCATAATACCATTGTTATCCATAGTTCCCAAAGTCAGATTATTTCGCAAACCAACCAAGGTTTCGCTAGCATTGGATTTAAGGCTTGCATCTGTGACTGTCTTTAATAGTTCCTCTGCTTCTTTTAGCTTAGCTTCTACCTTTTCAGTCTCAACCTGTGGTTCTTCTGGTTCAACAGGACTTTCCTCTTCAGGTTCTTCCTCTGGTTTATAGTTATTAGTAGGATCTTGACTATTATCTTTTTTACCCAAGACATGCTCGCTAGCATTTCCCCAACCATCATTTGAATGTGGACGTTCATCTGGATGTTCTACATAGTACTTAATCGTTGCGAATAAGTCTTCAAGACTATAACCATTCGGTGCCTTGTACGATTTATCATCAAACCAAGCGAACTTGATATTATGGTAATGATCCTTGTGAGGAATAATCAGATTACCATTTTTTACTGCTACAGTATGTTCAACATTATAAGGTAAACGAACCAAGGGAATTCGTTTTTCACCTTTAACGCGTTCATAAATGGATGCTGCGCTTTCCCCATTTGGATTTGCCTGGGTCGCACTATCTTCAGATGGAGGGTTGATATTTTTCTCTTTGGTATAGGCTTGAGCCTCGGATTTTTCTTTATCGGACAAACTATCCTTACCTATCCAATGACTATGACCCATATGTGGCGTTACATAAGCATCTCCCTCGTCACTGATAATATCATGGGCATCAAAGATATAACCATCCGATGTTGTGTACTTATCCGCTAGCTGAGCTACACGAACTTCATCTTCACTATACTCAATTTGAGCGTTCGGCTTGTCAAGCCGTTCTGGATGACTAATCGGTGCAATAAATTTAAGCAAATCATCTACAAAAGCTACCTTGTTTACATGTTCATCATTTAATCTTTCTAGCAATTGATCTAAAGTTTGGAAGTCAGACATCCGCCCCTTGTTTTCAAGTAAGTTCTTATGTGTTTGCTCCAACAAACTATAAGCCTTATCATAGAATTCCTGATCTCGAGGAGCGACTGTGCGTTTCTTATCTGCCAAGGTATGAGATGGTGTAGCCACCTTATTCAGCTCTTTCTCAAAAGCTATAAGATTCTCTTTAGACAAATCCTTAGTCAAGACATAACGTAAAACTCCCTTTTCTTCTAGGACATACCCCTGACCAACTTTTCTGACTACTTGTTTGGCAAGCTCCTCATTAGAATGGTTATCAGGAAGTGGAACTGGTGCTGGTTGCGGATTTGGGACGGGCTGTGGAACTGGTTTTAATGTAGGATTTGGCCGTAAACTAGCTGCTCCAGGCGCTGAAATATTCCCTTGATTTTTAACTGAAATCATTCTCGCAATCTTCTGCTCTAAATCAGACATTTGAGAATAAGGGATAAAGTGGTAATGATCTCCGTGTGGCACTGCAACACCATTCGCAGTTTTTCTTGTAATTTGCGCTGGATCAAAGACAAGCCCATCTGATTCCACATGTCGTTGACTGAGCGGCAAGGCATAAAGTTGTTTCAGAAGGCTATCAATATCCTCATCACTCTGACTTGCTTGGCTATCGTCGCTACTGTTGTTAGCTGTGTTCGTATTCGTATAGCTGTTGCCTTGATTATTATAGGATGGGGTCCATCTATCTACATCGTAACTACTACTGTTGTTATTGGTACGGCGATAAGTAGGCGTATTCGATTGACCACTTCTACCAGATAGGAAGGCTCGAGCTGCAGCTAATTCACTGGCAGACAAGTCACTTTTAGGAATATAATGGAAGTGATTGCCATGTGGAACGATGTAAGCATCGCCAGTATCCTCAATAATATCACTTGCATTAAAAACATAGCCGTCATCCGTTGTATAACGTCCCTGAGCCCTTGCTAGGGTAACTTCATTGCTAACTTTTGTTCCACTACCATGTCCGTGTTCTTGCTTCTGACGAGTAATTTCTTCTTTTGTTCGAACATTATCAGCATGTGCTACATCCTTGAGGTAAACATAGTATTTCCCGTCTACCTTAATCACATAGCCACCCTTGATTTCATTGACAATGTCTGAATCCTTCAACTGATAATTCGAATCCTTCATCAGGAGCTCCTCGCTAATAATAGCATCATAAGGAACCTTGCCATTATAGTAATGATAATGGTCTCCATGTGAAGTTACGTAGCCTTGATCGGTAATCTTAACGACAATCTGTTCTGCATTAATACCTTCTCGCTGACTAACCTCATCAGGCGTCAGATTTTCAGTCTTAGCACTAGCCTGATTCCCTTCTATATAAGACACACGATTAGACTCTTTGCTAGTCTGTACCGCTTGGTAACGCCCCAGTTCATAACTGGAAAGGCTTAATGCTAAAAGAGCTACCGAACCAAGAACATATTTTTTATTGATTTTCATCTAAACACACTTTCTATTTTCGCTTATTTGTTAAAGAAAGAACTACACTTTTTCCTAAAGAACTTCCTCAACCAGTTAAATATCTATTTAAAAAAATAACTCACTTTTAAAACTCCTCCTATTTTCTATATTTCAAACAAGATTTGAGAGAGTGAGTTACCTCTTTATGTACTTAACCAGTTATTTAACTAGTTAATAGTTTACTCCTATAACATAAATCTGTCAAGAATTTTTTTGTCTTTTAGGTAAAATCTAGATAAAAAAGAGGAATATCTCCTAGTATGAGATAGATTCCTCTTTATAATATTTTAGTGTTGAAATGGCATAAAATCCGAAACAAAGGAAATGTTATCCTTATCTTCTGCGTTGACAAAATTTAAGAATAGCTTTTGAAATTCTTCAAATTCATAGTCTGAATGACAAATCCACTCCTTACCCGTAGAGACATACCATTTTCCAAGACTTGCAAGTTGCTCCTTGGTCAAGGATGGTACATGAGAGCAATGTTCAAAGTTAATAATATAAACTTTTTCATAGATTGATTTGATAAAATCTTTGAGCATAAACGTTCCTCGCTTAAATTCTATACCTAATAACTAGTTGTACTATTCAATCACTTGGGTCTCAGCTAGTTTTTTGTACCAGTGAGCTGATTTCTTTGGATACCGTTCTTGTGTTTCAAAGTCCACATAGAAGAGGCCATAGCGTTTTTCATAACCATTTGACCAAGAGAAGACGTCCATGAGTGACCAGATGAAGTAGCCTTTGACTACTGCTCCATCAGCAATGGCATCTGAAATAACTTCTAAGTGCTTCTTCACATAGTCGATTCGACCATCATCGTAAACTGTGTTATCAACGAATTCATCTTTGTATCCAAGTCCGTTTTCTGTGATATAGATTTTCTTGTAGTTTGGATAATCCTCCTTCACGCGCATGATTTGATCATATAATCCTTGAGGATAGATAATCCAGTCCCAGTCAGTACGAGGTACATAGTCAGGAGCTACACGACGACCAACACCCTTAATCTGATATTTAGAGCTTCCTTTTTCACCTTTACCGTTGTGGATGATCTCAGTTTCACCATCAAAGGCTTCCATCCAATCGCTCATATAGTAGTTAATTCCGAGGAAGTCATTCAAATCTTTAGCTGCTTCAAGCGCTACAAAGTCTTCTTCACGAAGATCTAGGCTACCACCATTGACTGCTAAGATATGGTTTACACCTTCCATGGTTTTATCGGAATAGTGTCCAAGGTAGGTTGCATCTAGAATAAACTTGTTATGGATGATATCTTCCAATTCAGCCGCCCGAACGTCTGCTGGATTTTCTGGATCCAAAGGATACTTAGTTGGAAGAGCGTGCACAACTCCAATTTCACCTTCATAGCCTTTGTCTTTGTACAATTTCACAGCACGCGCATGAGAAACCATCATATTGTGGTGTGATTGGAAAACTTTGGCAAGGTCATACTGAATCCCTGGAGGGAATTTTCCTACTAAGTATTGACCATCACCGATTGGTCCAATTTCATTAAAGGTTGTCCAGTAGTTGACTTCTGGGAATTCTTCAAAACAGAAGGCAGCATAATCTACGAAGTGTTCAATATTTTCACGATTCAAGAAGTCTCCGTTTGAGTGAAGAGCTTCAGGAGTATCAAAGTGGTGAAGAGTTACGAATGGTTCTACATGACGTTTATGACATTCTGAAAATAACTTATGATAGAATTCTACCCCTTTTGGATTTACTTCACCATAACCAGTTGGAAAAATACGTGACCAAGCAATAGAAATACGGATACCGTTTACCCCATATTCCTCAGCCAACTTTAAGTCCACTGGATATTTATGGTAGAAATCACTCGCTGGTTCAGCTGTGTACCAATAGTTATCTGCTAGGTATTTGTCCCAGGCAACAGGACCTTTACCATCTGTATGCGTAGCTCCTTCTGCTTGATAAGCCGCTGTTGCGCCACCAAATATAAAATCTTTAGGAAGTGTTTTTGTCATTTTTTCACCTATTTCTTGATTGAATAAAATGAAAAGCGAGCGGAGAGGAGCTAGTGAGCTATCCATCTCCATCTCACTTCTTGTAGCAAGTCACCGAATTGTGACATGAGGAGGTAAAAACGATATCTTTTTACCGACGAATTAATAAGGCGATTAGGAAATTCGCCATAGCGATTTCCGTAACGATAGGAGACTATTTCATAGTCCCTATCGTTAATCGAATTGCGCTTGAACAAAAGCTAGAGCACCTTGTCCATCACGAGTCAACTTGATGTATTGAGCTCCTTCAGTCTTAGCCAATTTGATTCCAAGTTTATCTGTTTCAGCCTTCATGTCCTCATAGTTTGAAGCTACTTGAGGAGCAAGGATAACAAGGTCAAATTCTGGCAACATTTCACGGTGAGCACCGTAACTACCAGCAGCGGCCTTCACAGGAACATTGTATTCTGCAGCGGCTTTATTCAAAGCATTGGCAAGAAGTCCACTTGTTCCACCACCTGCACAGAGAACGAGTACGTTGGTTTCTTCTGTAATTGTATTTTGTGCTGATTCTACTCCAGCTTTTTCAAGGATAGCATCAGCTTTAGCAGTATTGAAGTTTGCGGCTACTTTTTCTTTTAATTCATCATTAGCTTTACCTGAACGTTCTTCTTCAAGAATTTGTTCATCATAAACCTTGAGGAATGGATAGTAGATAACAATATCTACTACAATTAATAATGCTGCAAGAGCGAATGATAAGAACTGGAAGTTTGTACCAAGAACAATACCAAGAGGTCCTGGTGTAGTCCATGGAAGGTTGGCAGTAAATGAGTTCATGCCAAGAGTTTCGATAAAGAACTTAAAGATCCATACGTTTGCAATAGGTGCGAAGATAAATGGAATGAAGAAGATTGGATTCAATACTAGTGGTGCACCAAACAAGATTGGTTCATTTACACCGAAGAAGGTTGGAACTACTGAAGCACGTCCGATGGCACGATTACGCTTAGACTTACACATCCACATAAACATGAATGGAACCACAAGAGTTGCTCCTGTACCACCCATAGTGACGATAAACATTTGTGTACCAGATGTAAGGATCTTGTCAGCGTGCATACCTTGTTGAAGAAGGTTCATATTTACTTCAGCATTGGCATATGTAATAGCAGCAATTGCAGGCTCAACGATAGAAGGGCCGTGAATACCGACAAACCAGAAGAAGGCAAAGGCACCAAAGATAATGGTAATACCAAGATAGCCATCAGCAGCAGAGAATAATGGTGCAAAGAATTTACCGATTGATTCAGCTACGCTTGCACCAACAAAATGACGAGCTAGTAAATCAAGAGCATAAAGAGAAACAACAGATAGAGTGAATGGAATCACATCTTTAAAGACTTGTGAGATATTTGGTGGAACTTCGTCAGGCATACGAATAGTGACGTTGTTCTTCACACAAACCTTATAGATGGCTACAGTAACAAAGGCAGCAAGGAAGGCTGAAAGCAAACCTTTTGTCCCCAAGAATCCAGTAGCTAGACCATTTTCAATAGGATCAGCTGCTAACATCAGCAAACCAACAATAGCCGCCAATAGCGTTGACATATAGTTGATTTGGTTGGTTTTCTCCATACTACGATTGACGGAGTCTGTTAAAGATTTAGCAGTGGTACCAGCTACCAAGACTGCTAGAATCCCCATAGAGTAGCTGTAAGGTTTCATCAAAAGTGCTACTACTTCATCAGACCATTTAAAGCCCCAAGAGTTTGGAACAAAAGCAATCAAGATAAAAATACTTGAGAAGAGAATGACTGGCATTCCAGCGATAAATCCATCACGAATAGCACGAAGATAGATATTTCGAGATAGTTTTTCAAAGAAAGGCTTCCCTTTCTCGATAAAGGCAATTAACTTATTCATTATTTAGCTCCTCTTTTATAAAGTTCAATTAAATGGTGCATCAAATCTTTTAGCAAGATAGTTGTCATCAGGTGATCTTGGCCATGCATCATGGTCACGCTATAAGCCAAATCGTCACCAGCAGCTTCCTTGGTTAAAAGACTAGTTTGCGCGTGGTGTGCTTCAGCGATACAGCTACCAGCTTCCTCAACTAAGCTATCCGCTTTCGCAAAATCACCAGCTTCAGCAGCCTTCAAAGCTTCCAATAGTTTTGAACGAGCATCGCCAGCATAGGCAACAATCTCAAAACCTAACAATGTTACTTCTTCTCTATTCATGATAGATTTCTCCTTATATATTTTTTATTAAAGCGTTATGACAATAAACGTTGGATGTGTAGAACAAGATAAACTCGTTCACTCTTGTAGAGGTCAAGACCAGTTTCCTGAGCAATGACCTCATAAATTTTACTACCAATCTCGAATGCTTCTGGATAGGTATTCTTTATATGTTCTTCCATATCGAGCAAGGATTGATTATCATCGCGACTACGATCCAGATAATCCAAAAAATAATTTAGATGAATCATAAAGCGGTCATAGAAATTATTATTTTCAGGTGTTCGCTGGATTTTATAACTCTTCAAAACGCTTTCGACCCTCTTTAAAATTTCCTTTCTCTTATCAATTGACTCAACAACTTCGACTTCATTCTCACCTTCGGCGTTTATGAAATGATAAGCGATACGATTGATTTCGTCTTTAGGAAAATTTTCTGTCAGTTTTTGACGATAAATTTCAAAAGCTTCTTGTGCAATTTGAAAAGCGATAGGATATTTGGCAGAAATGTCAGGCAAGTTACTATCTTTATAGCGTCCTTGGCTAATAGCCTGATAAGAACAATAGATATGGTCTGTCAGAGTGACGTATAGATACTCTTGGACAGGATATTGATATTTTTTAGAAAGATTATCAATAATCTCATAAGTGACCGTAATAAAATCAAGCGGTACATCCTTGAGAAGAGCCATAAAATTTTCTCGCGACTCTTCTGTTTTCATCCGAAAAACTTTTTCAACCTGATCCTCAGAAATCAAATCTCCCTTCTTCTTACCGAATGAAATACCCTTACCAATTACGATTAACTCCTCTCCTTTGCTATTCCGCACGAGAGAAACATTGTTATTCATTGGATTTAATATCCGATACATGGCAACCTCCTTGCCCTATTATTTAAGTTTTGTGAGCATAAAAAATGACCACAAATGAGTTCAGAAAATATAGCTCTGAGTCATCTGTGATCATGCCTAATATTACTTAGTAACACTCACTTTGTATTAACTTGTAACTTAAGTATAGCACAAGATTTTTATTTTGTAAACCTTTACATACAACTTTTTTAAAATGTTTTAAAGTTTTTTTACTAGGTTTTTGGACATAAAGGGGGAAGTTTACACACGTTCAGTCCATGAAGTAGCTGTTGTTTGAAGAACCTTATTAAGTTCGTCAATGTTTTCAAATCCTGTTGTACGCAACCATTCACGAGCTGCTGCTTCACCATCTTTGATGTAAGCTTCAACTGATCCAGCCCATGTTGCACGTCCACAAAGAACTCCGTTGAAGTTTGCGCCTGATTCGTGGGCAAAGACAAGAGTTTCTTGGAAGAGTTTAGCGGATACACCTGCACTCAAGTAGATGTATGGAAGGTTAGTTGCTTCATCTTGAGCTTTGAAGAAAGCAGCTGCTTCTTCACGTGTATGAACGATTTCTCCATCACCAAAGCCTTCAACGTATTTCACGTTAACTGGAACTTCTACTTTCAAGACATCGATGTTGAAGCGTGGGTCTGAGAAGACTTTCATGGCACCGATAACTTTGTGTGGTTTTACTTTTGCGTATTCTGCAGAACCTGCATCAGCAATTTTTTCATCGTAAGCAAGAATTTCAAGGAAGAATGGAATATCTTCTGCCACACACTCAGAACCGATACGTTCGATGTAGGCTTGTTTTTGTTGATTGAGTTCATCAGAGCTGTCTACATCATAGTAAAGCAAGAACTTAACAGCATCTGCTCCTTGTTCCTTAATACGTTTTGCAGACCAAACATCCAAGCAGTCTGGCAAACGTTTAGTGCTTGTAGTATCATATCCAGTTTTTTCATAAGCAAGGAGAAGACCTGCATTTGGATCAAGAGCTTTAGTCGCTGGAAGTCCGTACTCAGGGTCAAGAAGCATTGATGAAGCGTATTTTGTCAATTCATCTGCTACCAAGACTTTGAGTTCTTCCATTTGAGCTACTGTTGGCTCTTCTGTTTGGTATTGAGCCATGAGGCGTTTCAAAGCACCACGTTGGTCAAAAGCAAGAGCTGAGATGATACCATTCTCATCAGAGAGTTTTTGCATACAAGCAAGTTTATTTTCTGTTAAAACCATTTTATACCTCTTTTACAATTAATTGGTCATATAGACCTTGATAGTTAGCCATATTGACATGACCGGTCATTTTTTCTTGAGCATTAAGCATACCAAGGACATTTGCCTTGATCAACAGTTCTTGATCAGATTCTTTATGGAACAATCCTGAAGCAATACCTGCCACTGTAGAATCGCCTGAACCAACTGGATTTACTACATGAATTCTTGGAATATCTACTTTGTAGAAAGTGTTACCGTGTTTAGCGAATGCTCCGTTAGCACCTAAGGAAACGATAATCCACTCGATTCCATCAAATAGTGGTTCTTGAAGAACTTCTTTTAATTCATCCAAGTCTTTAGAAATTTCTCTTCCTAAAAGTTGAGATAATTCTTCATTATTTGGTTTGATGACTGTTGGTTTATGTGGAGATTCAAGAACCGCCTGAAGTGCAGCTCCTGAACAGTCCAAGACAACAGGTTTACCAGCATGATTCGCAAGTTCAACTAAACTAGCATAGTAATCAACTGGAAGTCCTGCTGGTAGACTACCTGAAATGGCTACTACCTCTACAGTTTCTAAAAGTTCTTTGAAATGAGCCAAGAAATCTTGTCCTTCTTTTTCTTGAACTTCAGGACCTTTTTCTAGGATTTCTGTTTGATTTTCTCCATGTAGAATTGCGATACAGTTACGAGTTTCCCCTTGGATAGAAAAGAAACGTTTCGAAACTTGATCATCAATATTTTCAACTAGAAAATCACCTAGTTTACCACCAACAAGTCCAGTTGCGACTACAGAATCACCAAATTCTGATAGAACACGTGTAACATTTAAACCTTTACCACCAGCCGTTTTCGTAACATCGACAACACGGTTGACAGTGTCAATTTTTAATTCATCCAAAGGATAGGAAATATCAATGGATGGGTTCATTGTGACTGTTAAAATCATGAGTCACCTCTTAGTCGTGGTATTCACCGCGATCCCATTTTTCAAGGAATTCTGTAAAGAAGTTGGCATCAGTTTGATGATCGTTATGAGTTTCAACATGTTGAATTTTAGCGATCAATTTTTTATTTTCTTCAGATGGTTTGTACTCAGCGTTGATGAAAGCTTCAATGATATCGCACATGAGCAACTCACCAGTGATTTTACCACCAAATCCGATTACGTTGGCATTCAATTGTTCTTTTGCATATAAAGCTGTTGTCATATCGCGAACCAAAGCAGAACGAACACCTGGAACCTTGTTAACAGCGTTATTGATACCTACACCAGTACCACAGATACATACACCAAGATCAGCTTGGCCACTAACTACTGCTTCACCAACTTTTTTACCAAAGATTGGGTAGTGTGTACGAGCGTGGTCATAAGTACCAAAGTCGATGACTTCATGTCCTTTTGATTTCAAAAATTCTGAAACCGCCATTTTTTCATTTGTTACGATGTGGTCACATCCAATTGCAATTCTCATTTTTATCTTACCTTTCTTTCAATATAAAAATTAGCACATTTTGTTCAACATGTCGACCCTGATTTGGTGACGACCGCCGTCATACTTACCATTTACAAAGCCTTTAGCGATGTTCTTAGCCAATTCGTCACCAACAAGTTGAGCACCCATAGTAATCATACGTGAGTTGTTGTGACCACGAGTCATATAAGCTGAACGTTCGTCAGATACTTCTGCAGCAACCATTCCTTTGATTTTAGTTGCAACCATAAATGGACCTGCACCATAAGCATCAATGACAATACCAAGGTTTTGTTCTTCTTTGTTTACTTCTGCAGCAACTGCAAGAGTTACATCAACGAAGTCTTGACCTTCAACTGTAACATCCACAACGTGGAAGTTTTCTTTTTCCAAGAAATCTTTAACGACTTCTTTCAATCTCAAACCTGCAGCATCTGCACCAATAACAATAGACATATTGTATACTCCTTTTTTATAATAGACCAGTAAAAATTTTTGGTTCTGGAAAGAAAATGACCATCACCAAATAGTTACTAGTAGTTTTGTTGACTATTTTAGATTAAGAATGAATCATCTATTCACTCTTAGTAACTTCTCCTTGGAGAAATTGGAAGAATAACTTGTCAAAACAAACACAAATTGTTCTTTCTAAACATAATATACTACTATTGTTTAAAAAAATCAACACTTTATGTTTGTTTTTGTTTATTTTTTAGAAAATTTCTATATCAAAACCAATTTGATCACTTTGACCTGGATTTAAGATTCGAACATTCTTCTTATCTTCTAGATGATCACCCTCTTCGAGTGATGTTGATAAACCTGACCAAGGTTCCAAAGCAAGGAAGGGACCTTTATTTAGAGTTGACCAGACGATAAGGTTTGGAAACTCTTTAAAATCTAGTTTCAACCCCTTATCATGCTTACGTGACCGTAAGGAAACAGAGCGAGATGCTAACTCATCTAAAGTCACAGCATCATAGCTAAAGAAATCATAATTTAGATCTAATTCCTTTTGATCCTTTAGCCAGCCACTTCTATCTTGAAAATCTAACATTCCAGTTTCTGGGAATGGTTTCGGAACTGTACATGTTTCAGCTTTTTCAAATTCAAGATAATAATCTTCATAGGTTTCATCATCAAATAAAGGACAGTTAAAGCCTGGATGTCCACCAATAAAATATGGCATTTTCTTATCTGTTTCCTTATTGGTAACTTGATACTGTGTTCGAATAGTCTTTCCAGTAACAGTATAAGTTATTTCTAAGCGAAAATGATAGGGATAATTCTCATACATTTCTTGATCATCTTCGATCAAAAAGGTAACAGAGTTCTCTGTTTGTTCTACTAATTCAAATTCTTTTTTTCGAACCAAACCATGACGTGGAATTTTACCTTTTACTTGACTACCATCTTCTTGATCATACAAGACAGTATCATTTCTAACGGATCCACAAATTGGAAATAGAACAGGTGCTTGTCCACTCCAGTAAGTTGGATCTCCTTGCCACAAATATTCAATTCCATCTTTGTCTTTTATCGAAGAAAGTGCACCACCAAAAGTTTGAAACTGTACACTTAACTGATCTGATTTTAATTCAATCACTAGGGTTACCTCCATTTATTTTTTTCCCTAAAAAAACTAGATTGCCGACTCCATACTTGGAAACTGACAACCTAGTTTTTACAATTTACATTTTTAGGAGCGAATTATTTTGCATTTGCTGCATATTCTTCATTACGTTTAATCATTTGTTTTCTGTACCAAGCAAAGATACCGATATAGAAAGCAAGGAATACTACAGCACCAAGGATTGCTTTGATATCACCTGTTGTAGTGTTACCAATTGTCCAACCAAGAAGTTTTTCGATTGGTCCTTCAAGTGTTGAGTGAGTAATGAGCTGAGTTTGGCTTACACCTTCTGGGAAGGCACCTACACCTTTAGCAAGTTCTGTTGCAAATGGTGCGATAAGTGTTCCTGAAAGAAGGAAGAGTGGCAACAAGAGTGTTCCGAAGATAATCATACGAAGCAATTTACCACGAGTAACTACCAAGAGAGCTGGGGTTACACCCATTGCGATGATACCAGCAAGTGGCAAGATACCATTTCCGACATTTGAAAGAAGCACTGCTTCAACCAACATGATTGGTGCAAGTACGTTGGCACAAGCCCAAATTTCAGCACGACCAGCTACGAATGGCCAGTCAAGACCGATGTTAAATTTACGTCCTTGAAGACGTTTAGTAGCAACGTTAGTAATACCTTGTGAAAGTGGTTCTACGGCTGCGATGAACCATGAACCGATCAATGAGAAGAGCTCCAAGCAGACACCGGCAGTCAAACCAAGTGACAACCAACCTTTAATAACAAGTTCCCATTTTTCAGCACCTTCAACGCCAGCAACTGGATGTGGAGTTCCCATCAAACCGATAACGATACCAAGGATGAAACCGATGAAGAATTTAGATCCCCAGAAACCGATTCTCTTGTTCAATTTAGCAGCGTCAAAGTCGTATTTATCAAGACCTGGGAAGAATTTATCAAAAATCTTATCCAAAACCATGATAACAGGGTTCATCATGTAGTTCATGTGAGTTGAAGTCATTGGTGATGAACTTGGTGCGTTAAGAAGATCATCAAATGTTGGTTTCATCAAGTCAGAGTTGATGATTTTAAGAACCCCAACAAGAACAACTGCTGCAGTCGCGATGAAGAGTGAAACTCCCTGGCTAACTCCATTGTTGTCAGCGTACCATTTAATCAAAAGACCTGTGATAGACAAGTGCCAGATATCAAAGATATCGACGTCAAGTGTATCAGTTTTCTTCATTGCAAGCATTACAATGTTGACAATCAACATCACAAGCAAGAAGTAAAGTGTCCAGGCAGAACCCCAAGTGATTGTAGCAAGTGGTGCCCAACCAACGTCGGTGATGTTCAATTGAATACCAGTATTTTCAACGAATTTTGCAAGAGAAGCTGAGAAAGCTCCGTTAAGCATTCCGATGATCGCACCGATACCTGTAAGAGCGATGGCAAGTTTAATACCACCTTCAAGCGCTTTGGAGAATTTCACTCCAAAAAGTAGAGCCAATACTGTCAAAATGATCAGCATGATGATCGGTCCACCCATTTCCAAGATAGGTTTGAACAGCTTATTGGCTAGTTCGATAATGACATCCATAATGTTCCTCCCTTTATTTTTATGGAATATTTACAAATTAATAATTAGCTTAGACCATGTTCTTTGATAGCTGCTTCAATATTGTCATATACTGGAGCGCTCATAGCTGGAATACGGAACAAGATTGGTCCTGCTTCAACAACTGGAATACCTGGTTCAAAACCTAAATCAGTAGCAGCGATTGGTGTAAAGATATCATAACCTTTAATCAAGTCTTCATTGACATCTTTTACCATAACGGCATCACATTGAACATCGTACCCACGGTTAGAAAGTTCTTCTTCAAGAGCACTTTTAATTTGGTGGCTTGAGTTAACACCTGCACCACAAGCAGCAAGAATTTTAATCATTTGGATTTCCTCCGTTTTTATATAAAAATTATTAACAAATTAAGCAGTCGCTTCTGAGATATATTGGAACAAGGCTTCAGGTTCCGTAATCTTAGATAACGCTTCAAGATGACCATTGCCTGTAAAGAAGTCCATCAACTGTGCAAGAATATTTGTTTGACTTGAACTTGAATTGTTGATGATAAAGAACAACAATGAAACTTCTACTTCCTTATCAGGGGCAATCATATTGTGGAATGTTACTGGTTTTTCCAGACGAACCACGACAACATTTTCAGTTAGATTATGAATGGTATCAGTATGAGGGATAGCTACATTTGGCAAATCCTTCCCTAAAAACTCCATATCCAAACCAGTTGGGAACGATTTTTCACGTTCAATCAAGGCCGATCGATAGGTCTCTGTAACAACTTTCTTTTCTTCCAATAGGGTTGCAACTTGATCGAAAAGTTGCTCTTGATTATCCGCTTCTAAGCAAAACACTAAGTCTTTGTCAAAGAAATGACCTAATCCCATAACATTCTCCCTTCTTTCTTTAACTTTTATGGTCTAAGTATAACACTATATGAAACCGTTGTCAATGTTTTTTGTTGTATTTTGTTTGATTTTTATTTTTTTTGTTTACGTTTTAAACATTTGCTAATTTCAAACATATTTTTTATAAATTTCTTGATAAGTAAAACAAAAAACAGGAATGACTCCTGTTTTCACGATGTTAACTCTTTTATTGGTCCAACTTTCTTCCACCATTGGAAGGAGATTTTTTAATACCTCTGGAACACCTTCGAGAGAAACATATCTAAACTTGCCATCATCTGATTTAAATACCCAGATAATTAAATATTTACCATTCTTAGCAATACAGTTTACTACGTAGGCCTCATAGCCACCGATAGTTGATTTTGCCCCCCATACCTTGGAGAAATCTTGACTTTTCTGTTTAGATTCATAAATGCTCGTTGAAATTTGAACAGTTTCTAGCGCTGCGTACTCACTTTCACTAATACCAAACTGCTCAGGTTTAAAAGTATTGAGAGTTACAATATTGACATCCGTTCCATCACAGTACTGAATGTCATCTCCACCTTCAATTTCTTTGAAATGAACCCATGATTTAGGAATTTTCACATATCCATAATCATCAGATCCAACTATTTTAGTTTCCTCCGTCTGTTTTTGCGATGAACTAGGCTCTTGACTTGAAGCTTCCTGAACACTAGAAGAGGCTTCTATCTTTACTTCATTGGTCTTTTCTGAATAACTACAAGCAATTAGACTAAGACTGCAAAGTATAGTGGATTGAAATAAGATACGAACAGAGAGATTAGGAAAGTCAAACTAATTTTTAGAAATGTTTTAGAATCCATAGTGTACTACTCTAAGTTCAATCCACTATAAAAGTGTAGATAAAGTTATTATTTTTTTCATGATAACTCTCTTTTTACTTATATAGTGGATTGAAATAAGATATGAACAGAGAGATTAGGGAAGTCAAACTAATTTCTAGAAATATTTTTAGCAGTTGTACTGTTCTAGATTCAATCTACTATATTTTAAAGTAAGAAGGGAAAAGTGTCAAAAAAATACTGTATTTTGAAAATTTACAAAATACAGTAATTGATTTCTTATACTAGATGCCATTCTCACCTAGCAACTATTCTTCATCCATACTCAAGACGCTGAGAAAGGCTTCTTGTGGGACCTCTACTGATCCGATGGCTTTCATGCGTTTCTTACCAGCTTTTTGTTTTTCAAGGAGTTTACGTTTACGAGAAACGTCACCACCATAACACTTGGCAAGTACGTTCTTACGAAGGGCTTTGATATCAGTACGAGCCACAATCTTATGTCCAATAGCTGCTTGAATTGGAACTTCAAATTGTTGGCGAGGGATAATTTTCTTAAGCTTATCAACGATGAGTTTCCCACGTTCGTAGGCAAAGTCCTTGTGAACGATAAAGCTGAGGGCATCCACCTTGTCTCCATTGAGAAGGATATCCATTTTCACCAGCTTAGATGGGCGATATTCTGACAATTCGTAATCAAAGCTTGCATAACCACGTGTTGAAGACTTGAGTTTATCAAAGAAGTCGAAGACGATTTCAGCAAGTGGAATTTGATAGATAACATTGACACGGTTATCATCAATATAGTCCATAGTCACAAAGTCACCACGCTTGCGCTGAGCTAGCTCCATCACTGCTCCAACAAACTCTTGCGGTACCATAATTTGTGCTTTAACATATGGTTCTTCAATGGTAGCAATCTTAGTTGGGTCTGGGAATTCGGATGGGTTAGACACATCCATAGACTCCCCATCAGTCTGATTAACCTTGTAAATAACAGACGGAGCTGTCATGATGAGGTCGATGTTAAACTCACGCTCCAAACGTTCTTGGATAACATCCATATGAAGAAGTCCAAGGAAACCACAACGGAAACCAAATCCAAGTGCCTGAGATGTTTCTGGTTCAAACTGAAGACTGGCATCATTCAGTTGCAATTTTTCAAGGGCTTCACGAAGGTCATTATACTTGTTTGATTCGATTGGATAGAGACCCGCAAAGACCATAGGATTCATCTGCTTGTAGCCATCTAGTGGCTCTGAAGCAGGATTGATTGCTAACGTAACAGTATCCCCCACACGAGTATCCTGAACAGTCTTGATAGAAGCCGCAATATAACCAACGTCACCAGTCGCAAGGAAATCACGGCCAACTGCTTTGGGTGTAAAAATACCGACTTCCGTAACATCAAAGGTCTTGCCATTACTCATGAGCTGAATTTTATCACCAGGTTTGACTACCCCATCCATGACACGAACTTGGAGGATAACCCCACGGTAAGCATCGTAAACTGAGTCGAAAATCAAGGCTTTCAATGGTGCTGACACGTCACCAGTTGGGGCTGGTACTTTTTCGACAATTTGCTCGAGAATTTCTTCGATACCGATACCCGCCTTGGCTGAAGCCAAAACTGCTTCACTGGCATCCAAACCAATGACATCCTCAATCTCTGTACGCACTCGCTCAGGGTCTGCAGCAGGCAGGTCAATTTTATTGATGACTGGCATAATTTCCAAATCATTATCCAAAGCTAGATAAACGTTGGCAAGGGTTTGAGCTTCAATCCCTTGAGCGGCATCGACCACCAAAATAGCTCCTTCACAAGCAGCAAGTGAACGCGACACTTCATAAGTAAAGTCCACGTGTCCTGGTGTGTCAATCAAGTGGAAAATATAAGTTTCCCCATCTTTTGCAGTGTAATTCAGCTCAATGGCATTCAACTTAATGGTAATCCCACGTTCCCGTTCTAGATCCATGCTATCCAAAAGCTGGGCCTGCATTTCACGACTTGAAACTGTCTCTGTTTTTTCCAAAATGCGGTCTGCTAGTGTTGACTTCCCATGGTCAATATGGGCAATGATAGAGAAGTTACGAATCTTCTCCTGTCGTTTTTTCAAATCTTCTAAGTTCATGATTCTCTTCCTTTCAGGGTATCTATTTATTATAAATTGTTTTTAACATTTTGACAAGACCATACCCTGTTAGGAGTACTAATCTTCAGCAACAAAGCCATCATTTTCAATGAAGTAATGTTCTGTCATACCTTGGTCGGTAAAGACAATCCCATGAAGAACACCGCCGTAGACAGCCCCTCCATCCATACCAACTTTACCATCTTCTGTTATCCAGAGTTCAGATGTGCCAGGTTTTTGTTCCAACAAACCATAAACAGGAGTATGCCCAAAGACAATTGTTTTCCCAGTATGATTTCCTGCCTCATGGAAGGGCTTTCTGAGCCAGACTTTCTTATAATCTGTAGTTTCGTGCCAATCTTCCAAGGTCAAATCAATACCTGCATGAACAAATATATAATGTTCTGTTTCAATAACAAAAGGCATTTGACGAATAAAAGAAACTAGGTCTGCTGCTTCTGTCTCAACTCGTTTAGCATCTGCAATAGCATCAACCGGAGCATCCAAAGGCCGACCTAAAATAGAGTTAATAGTTGTATCACCACCATTTCGACGGTAGTGATCGTAACTCTCTTCTGGATTGTCTAACCAGGTTAAAAACATATACTCATGATTCCCAGACAAACAAATTGCGCCCTGCTTATCTACCAAGTCCTTGACTATCTCTAGAACACGGCGACTATCTTCACCTCGGTCAATCAAATCTCCAAGAAAAATAAGTTGAGTCTTCCCATCCCATGTCTTTAATAGATCCTCAAGCATTCCAGCTTTTCCGTGAACATCTCCAATTACATAGTAATCTGTCATTTATTTCTCCTTACCTTTTAGCAGTTCTCTTGCTTGTGTCAGAGCTGCTTCGGTCACATCTTCTCCTGCCAACATTTTAGCAACTTCTTCTACACGTTCTTCTAAACTCAACAATCGAACTGTTGAAACTGTAGAATTCTCATCACTCACTTTCTCGATAAAGAACTGATTGTCCGCGATAGCAATCACCTGCGGGAGGTGTGAAATAGCTAAGACTTGACCATGTTGCCCAATTTTATGAATTTTTTGTGCTATTGCTTGAGCCACACGACCTGAAACTCCTGTGTCTACTTCATCAAATACAATGCTGGTCTTGCCTTCCTTGCGGGAAAAAGCAGACTTAATAGCCAACATGAGACGAGACAACTCACCACCAGATGCTACTTTTACCAAGGGTTTAAAGTCCTCACCAGGATTGGTTGATATATAAAATTCAACACTTTCATTTCCTTCTCGGCTGAATTTTCCATTGGTGAATCGTACTTGAAATTGGGCTTTTCCCATGTATAAGTCTTGCAATTCTTGCTTGATTTCAGCTTCTAAGTCCTGTGCCAAATGATGCCGAGCTTGAGCAACTTGACCTGCTAGGTCCACAAGTTTTTTTTCAAGTTTCTTGA
Organism: Streptococcaceae bacterium AM104-57; assembly: GCA_027659245.1. Lineage (GTDB taxonomy): Bacteria > Bacillota > Bacilli > Lactobacillales > Streptococcaceae > Streptococcus. The sequence goes on along the minus strand of JAQDPW010000010.1, from coordinate 17,443 downwards.
GTTCTACTTCCATATCTTCAGACGAGAGATTGTTCCCCGTTAAAAGATTATACTCATCTGTAATTTTTTCAAAATAGAGTAAGACATCGTCCACACTACCACCGTATTTACGTGTACTGGTATGAATTAAATCTAATCGACTCTCAACCTGCATGAGGCGATTCCCATCGAAATCCAAATCATCGATGATGGATTCCAAGCGTTTGGTGATATCTTCTAGGACATAATAAGTCTCAGAAAGGGAGCTAGAAATCTCACGGTAGTCTGGATCAAACTCTTCAAGCCCTTCCATATCATTCATAGCTGAACGGATATTTGCTAGACTTGAGAACTCCTCGTTATCCAGCATACTATAAGCATTTGTCAAGGTATCCGCAATATTTTTATGGTTAAGAAGTTTGTCCCGTTCTTTATTTAGGATAACATCTTCACCTGCTTTCAAATTAGCTGCTTCAATTTCAGCCATTTGAAATTCCAACATCTCAATTCGTGCCTTATGTTCTAGCTGATTCTTCTTAATATCAAGAACTTGCTTGCGCATACGACGATAGTTGTCAAAGCTCGCCTGATATGCTTCTTTTAATTCAAAGAAAGAAGTATCCCCAAACTCATCCAACATCTGGATATGTCGATGTGGACGCATTAACTCCTCTTGGTCATGTTGACCATGGATATCAACTAGCTGTTGACCAATTGTCCTTAATACTGAGAGATTAACCATCTGTCCATTGACACGACTGATGCTTCGGCCGTTTTGTAAAATTTCACGACGAATAATGATTTCATCACTCAATTCTAATCCTTGTTCATCAAAAATTTCTTCTAGCGCGCGATTACTTTCAATTGAAAAAAGACCTTCAATTTCTGCTTTAGGAGCACCGTGACGTATCACATCGGTCGTAGCTCTCGCTCCCAACATCATATTCATAGCATCGATGATGATTGACTTTCCAGCCCCTGTTTCACCGGTCAAAACAGTCATCCCTTTTTCAAAATTCAGAGAAATTGATTCGATGATAGCAAAATTTTTAATCGAAATTTCAAGTAACATATAATCCTACCAATTTTTAACTTGCTCAAAAATATCCTTGGCTGTTTCTTCACTTCTCAATACCATCAAGATGGAATTATCATCAGCAATACAGCTAAAAATTTGGTCAGAAAAAACAGTCATCAACTGACTCTTGACGAAAGCAGTATTCCCTGGAATAACTTGCAAATTGATCATATTTCCCATGCGTTCACAATCGATAATGTTATTTTCTGCCAATTGCAAACTTCTAACGATTGATTTTGGCAATTCATAGATGTAAGTATTATCTTTCAATGGAATTTTTACAATACCTAATTCTTTAATATCTCGGGAGACTGTTGCTTGAGTAGCAGAGATACCCGCTTCTCTCAAGTGTTCAACGATTTCTTCCTGTGTTCCGATTTGATAATCTGTTACAAATCTTCTAATTTTTTCAAGTCTCTCTTTTTTATTCATCTTTAAACTCTCTATGTGCTCTCTCTACAACTTTTTCTATTTCAGTAACAACCTGATTGCTTGCCTGGTCTTCCTTCCGTAGATAGGCTAAGAATTCAATATTTCCATGTCCTCCTTGTATCGGAGAATAATCCAATCCTAGGACCGAAAAACCTTCTCTAACTGCCATTCCGGTAACTGTTTCCAGTACATGTTGATGCACCTTGGCATCTCTGATAATCCCGTTCTTACCAATCTGCTCACGGCCAGCCTCAAACTGAGGTTTAACCAGAGCCACAACCTGACCTTGATCAGCTAAAACTCGGTGCAAGGCTGGTAAAATGAGGCCTAAGGAAATAAAACTGACATCGATACTTGCAAAACTTGGTTCCTGTTCAAAGTCGGCCTTTTCAGCATATCGAAAATTAAACTGTTCCATGCTGACAACACGAGGATCCTGGCGTAATTTCCATGCCAGTTGATTAGTACCAACATCAACTGCAAAAACTTGTTTAGCACCATTTTGCAACATGACATCCGTAAAACCTCCAGTTGAAGCTCCGATATCAATGGTCGTTTGTCCCTCAACTGATAGATCAAAAATATCTAGCGCCTTCTCAAGTTTCAAGCCACCACGACTGACATACTTAAGTTTCTCACCCTTGAGTTTTAACTCTGTATCATCAGGGATTTTTTCTCCAGGCTTATCGAATCGTTCACCATTAAGTACAGCGACTACTAAACCTGCCATAACACCTCGTTTGGCTTGTTCTCTCGTTTCAAATAAACCTTGTTTGTAAGCTAATACATCTACTCTTTCCTTAGCCATTGATTCTCAAACTTTCTACTATTTTCACAATTGGTTCCTTATCAAAGATCACAACTTGGCTAATCTCTTCAAGTTTTGCATTAGTTTGATCCAAGGTTTGATTGCAAAACGCTATCGCCTGATCTAATCCCAACAAAGCAGGGTAGGTTGACTTTTCAGCCTGCAAATCTTTCTGAGGTGTTTTACCGATTTCCTCAAAACTTGCTGTAACATCAAGCACATCATCTCTAACTTGGAAAGCCAGGCCAATCAACTCGCCAACTGTTTTAAGCTGCTTCTGAAGATTTTCATCCAATCCAGCAATAATTCCAGCCGCTTGGAAAGGAAAAGCCAAGAGTCTGCCCGTTTTATTAGCATGGATAGTCTGAAGTTCTTCTAGGCTTAACTGTTGCCCCTCGCCTTCCATATCCAAAACTTGTCCAGCCACCATTCCCATACTTCCAGAAGCAAGTGATAAATTAGCTATTAAATCAACCTTTGTTTGACTCGGCAAATCAGCTTGAGCAATTAAAGCATAGGGATCCAAAAAAAGCGCATCCCCTGCTAAAATAGCTAGAGCTTCACCATACACCTTATGGTTGGTCAAACGCCCCCGACGAAAATCATCATTATCCATAGCAGGAAGATCATCATGAATCAAACTTCCTGTATGAATCATTTCTAGTGCCGCTGCAACTTGAGCATGTTCCTGAGTGATAGGCACTTGTAAGGAGTCCAAAACTTCTAAAAGTAAATATGGACGAATCCGTTTACCACCAGCATGGACGGAATAGAGAATAGATTCTCTTAAACTGGACGCAAATTGTTGGTCGCCATAAAAATTTTCAAGGGCTGATTCAACTAAGGCTAGTTTTTCTTGCTTGTTCATAGAAGTTCACTTTCTGTTCCATCTTCTTGCATGACTTTAACCAAGGTCTTTTCAGCCTTATCAAGCGTTGCCTGCAATTCTTTTGATAGAATCATTCCTTTTTGAAAAGCAGCAATGGCATCTTCTAGTGCAATTTCTCCATTTTCCAAACTTTGAACAATAGTCTCAAGCTCTGCTAAATTTTCCTCAAATTTCTTTTGTTTTGACATCTCTTACCTCTAATTCTACTTGACCGTCCCGCATCAACAGTGATACTTGGTCATTTTCTTTCAAATCTTTCGCCGAAGCGACGACTACTTCTCCTTTTTTGACAATTGCATAACCTCTAGCTACAATTCGACTAGTATCTAGCATAAGGAGAGCTTCTGATAGGCGTTTTACTTCTGCTACTTTTGCATCATAGGTCACAGCCATCTGGCTACGCATTAGTTTTTGCAGTTGGAAAATACGATCCTGATAACGCTGGATTTTGATGATTGGTGATAATTGTTCCAAACGGTGGATTTGTTCTTGAACCTTTTGTTGATTTCGAACCAATTCAGCATTCAGTCCTTGCTTCAGTCGTAGCTGTAACTGATCCAAGCGTTGTAGATAACCGTCATATAAACGCTCTGGTTGTCTGAAGATGACCGATTGACTGAGGATTCTCAAAGCTTCTTGTTTATTTGATAAACTATGCTTAACCGCTGTAGTCATGCGTTTTTCTTGATTCTGAAGATAGGTCAAAAGATCTAACTTAGTTACTGGTGTAGCGAGTTCAGCAGCAGCTGTCGGTGTTGCCGCTCTCTTATCAGCCACAAAATCAGCCAGAGTGACATCCGTTTCATGACCTACACTCGAAATAATCGGTAAACGAGATTCAAAAATTGCTCGAACTACAATTTCTTCGTTAAAGGCCCAAAGATCTTCAATGGATCCACCACCACGGCCGATAATCAGAACATCTAAGTCATCTCGTTCATTGGCTCTAGCAATGTTACGAGCAATCTCCTCTGCAGCACCCTCACCTTGAACTTTAGTAGGATATAAGACAATTTCCACACCTGGGAAACGTCTGCTGACTGTAGTGATGATATCTTGGATAACAGCACCACTTCGACTGGTCACCACCCCTATTTTTTTTGAAAATTGTGGTAAAGATTGTTTAAATCGCTCTTGAAAAAGACCTTCTTCTGCCAGTTTCTTCTTAAGCTGTTCAAATTGGATAGCCAAGGCACCAACACCGTCTGGTTCAGCTTTTTCAATAATGATCGAGTAACTTCCACTTGGCTCATAGACTTGGACACGACCAACTACATTAATTTTCATCCCTTCTTCCAAGTCAAATCCCAAACGTTGGTAGACACCCGACCAAATGGTCGCCTGAATAACCGCTCGGTCATCTTTAAGAGAAAAATACTGATGGGTTGGACGCTTACGGAAGTTAGAGACTTGACCAGTTAAATAGACCCGTTCCAAGTAGGGGTCTTTATCGAATTTCATTTTTAAATACTTAGTCAAAGTTGTAACAGATAAATACTTTTCCATCTCTACCTCCTTCTTTTCTCTAGTTTTTCCTGGGTATTATTATACCAAAAATATGCTTAAAAATCTTTATTTTCAACCTAGATTAGTGAAAATACAGAGAATTTATGTGTGAAATAATTTCTTAAAAGTTTTGCCCCTTTTATGCCCCCTGAACAGAAAAAAAGCCCTTCGGATAAAATCCGAGGGGCTTAAAACGTTGTTAAATCAACGGCCGAACTTTTGAGTTTCAAGGTTCGGGATAAAATAGTTCACTGAACTATTTTATTTTTTAAGGTTGTAGAATGATTTCAATCCACGGTATTCAGCTACTTCACCAAGTTGATCTTCGATACGAAGCAATTGGTTGTATTTAGCGATACGGTCTGTACGTGAAAGTGAACCAGTCTTGATTTGTCCTGCGTTTGTTGCAACTGCGATGTCAGCGATTGTTGAATCTTCAGTTTCACCTGAACGGTGTGATACAACTGCAGTGTAACCAGCTTCTTTAGCCATTTCGATAGCGTCGAATGTTTCAGTAAGAGTACCGATTTGGTTAACTTTGATAAGGATTGAGTTAGCAGCGCCTTCAGCGATACCTCTTTCAAGGTAAGCAGTGTTTGTTACGAAGAAGTCGTCACCAACCAATTGAACTTTACCACCAAGACGTTCAGTAAGAGCTTTCCATCCATCCCAGTCGTTTTCGTCCATACCATCTTCGATAGTGATGATTGGGTATTTGTTTACCAATTCTTCAAGGTAGTCGATTTGTTCTGCAGAAGTACGAACAGCTGCTCCTTCACCTTCGAATTTAGTATAGTCGTATACTTTGCGTTCTTTATCGTAGAATTCTGATGATGCACAGTCAAATCCGATAAATACGTCTTTACCTGGAACATAACCAGCAGCTTCGATAGCAGCAAGGATAGTTTCAACTCCGTCTTCAGTTCCTTCGAAACGAGGAGCGAATCCACCTTCGTCACCTACAGCTGTTTCAAGACCACGGCCTTTAAGGATTTTCTTAAGTGCGTGGAAGATTTCAGCACCCCAACGAAGAGCTTCTTTGAATGTTGGTGCACCAGCAGGTACGATCATGAATTCTTGGAAAGCGATTGGAGCATCTGAGTGAGAACCACCGTTGATGATGTTCATCATTGGAGTTGGAAGAACTTTAGTGTTGAATCCACCAAGGTAGCTGTAAAGTGGGATTTCAAGGTAGTCAGCAGCAGCGCGAGCTACAGCGATAGACACACCAAGGATTGCGTTAGCACCCAATTTACCTTTGTTAGGAGTACCGTCAAGTGCGATCATAGCACGGTCGATAGCTTGTTGGTCACGTACATCGTAGCCGATGATTGCTTCAGCGATGATGTTGTTTACGTTGTCAACAGCTTTTTGTGTACCAAGACCACCGTAACGAGATTTGTCACCATCACGAAGTTCAACTGCTTCGTGTTCACCAGTAGAAGCTCCAGATGGAACCATACCACGTCCGAAAGCACCTGATTCAGTGTAAACTTCTACTTCAAGTGTTGGGTTACCGCGTGAGTCTAGGACTTCGCGAGCGTAAACATCAGTAATAATTGACATTTTATACTCTCCTTATGAGTTAAATTTTTTACACCTCTATGATACCTTAAAAAGACACCTTTTTCAAGGAAAAACGTTATCTTTGTGCAAATTTTCCTTAAGTTTATAAAGTAATCGCTTTCTTTTATCTGTTTTCTCCTTTATTTTATGATATACTATTTTTATGACTGATGTATCAAAACAAATCCTAGAAAAGGCTCATGGCAGGCTTAAACTAAATCCAGATGAACAGAGACGTTTTCTCGGAACTTTCGAGGAAAGGGTCCTTGGCTATGCAGACCTTGAAACAGCTAATGATGATAAATTTCAAAAGGGTTATGTATCTATTTTAGTGAGTCTAAAAAAAGAAACTGAACCTCTGTTTGTCAAGATTTCTCCTCAAGTAGTATTTGAAAAACAGGTCTATTATTTAAAACAAGCCAAAGATGCTGACTGCCAAGCGACCATCGTTTCTGAAGATCATAACTCTTCTCCTTTTGGCCTAGTTATCCATAGCGATGCCCCTGTTCAAACAAGTGAAAAAGACCTCAGAAAGGCCTTTTCAGACTTATGGCAAGAGAAAGATACTAAAGCTCCTATTTCTCTTTGGAAAAAGTGGTTTGGTTAATTTTTCTTCAAAGCTAAAACTTGACCAATGTTTGCAGCTGTATTTTCTAAATAAACTGTTGCCTTTTTCAGACTGTCTTCCAGGGGTTCACTTTTTTCTAGTATAGAAAAGGCTGCAATGATATTTTCAAATGCTAAAGGTGGCAAATCCTCTGACAGACTCCCACAAATAGCAATAACTGGAACACCATCTGGTGTTCTTTTTGCTACCCCAATTGGAGCCTTGCCAGCTAGACTTTGAGCGTCTAACCTACCTTCACCAACGATGACAAGATCCGCATCCGCAACTTTCTGATCAAAACCGATTAGATCTAAACAAGTGTTAATACCAGATACAATTGTTGCTCCAGTAAAAGCACATAAGCCAGCTGCAATACCACCACCTGCTCCAGCTCCTTCCAGGTTTAAGATTTCAGGGGCAACATTACGATAGAAGTTTTCAATAGCAGAATCAACTTCATGAAATTGAGTTGGATCTAATCCTTTTTGTTTCCCAAATGTATATGTAGCTCCTTGTAGGCCACAGAGAGGATTGGTCACATCTGCTAAGATTTTAATTCGCACATTAGAAGGAATAGATATAACTTTCTCCTTTGAGATATCAGTAATTTCAAACAAGGACTGACCAATATCTAAAAGTTCATCCCCATTTTTGTCATAGAACTGGTAACCAAGTCCTGAAGCAATACCAATCCCACCATCGTTACTGGATGTCCCACCAACTCCAATATAGATTTCTTTCATTTCTTGCTCTATTAAATGCCGGATTAGTTGGCCAATCCCCTTTGTTTGAATCTTCAGGGGATTTCGTTTTTCAATGGGAATTTTAGCAAGCCCTATCAAATCCGCAACTTCAAATAAAGCGAGATTTTCTTTATAAACATAAGGCATTTGCACTTCATCTCCAAAGGGACCTGTCACTAAAGCAATGTTTTCTATAAGACCTAGTGAGTTCTTAACAGCGTTGACTGTTCCTTCTCCTCCATCGCCAACAGGTAAGAGCAAACATTCCGATTCAGGTAGAGCCTTTTGAAGGCCTCGTTTGATAGCTTTAGCTACTTCACTTGCAGGGAGACTCTCCTTAAAGGAATCTGGTGCGATAACAATTTTCATACTCTCCTCTTTCTAGTCAAAGGAAATCTATCAGTTCCATTACTTTTGTTATACTAGACTAAAATCAAAAAACATCTTATAATAGTAGTTATGAAACTTACAAACGAAGAAATACAAAAAATTGAAAAACTCCTAAGAGATTCATCGTACGCCAAATATCACAAACGTCTACAGATTATTTATTTTCGCTCAAAAGGAAAGAGTTATAAGGAAATCATGGATCTGCTAGATTGCAATAAAACAACTGTTTGGAGGAATTTGAAAAAATATAAGGAGTTTGGTTTAGAAGTTCTTCTTCAAGAGACTCGTGGTGGACGTCATCGAGAATATATGACTTACGAAGAAGAACAAGCATTTCTAAAACGTCATATAGAAGGTGCTCAGGCTGGGGAATTTGTAACTGTTAATCAGTTATTTGAAGCCTATCAAAAAGAGATTGGTCGCACTTCCCACACGTGATGGTTTCTATTATCTCCTGAAACGCCATGGTTGGCGAACGGTCACTCCTCGACCTGAACATCCCAAGAAGGCAGACGCTCAGACAATTGAGACGTCTAAAAATAAAATCTACATTCGAGACATTAAGTAAGCGCTTTAAAGAGGAGGGGACTTATAACAAAGTACGTTTGATGTACCAAGATGAAGCTGGTTTCGGGAGAATCAGTAAGATGAGTTCTTGTTGGGCTCCTCAAGGAATCGGACCTAGCATTCCTAGTCATTATATGCGAGAATATCGCTATTGTTATGGGGCAGTAGATGCTCAGACAGGAGATTCCTTCTTCCTCATTGCTGGAGGATGCAATACTGAGTGGACCAATGAATTTCTAAGGCAAGTCTCTCAAGCTTATCCAGATGATTATATTTTACTTGTAATGGATAATGCTATATGGCATAAATCAAGTACCTTAGAGATTCCAAGTAATATTGAGTTGGCTTTTATCCCGCCTTATACACCAGAAATGAACCCTATTGAACAAGTCTGGAAAGAAATTCGAAAACGAGGTTTTAAAGATAAGGCGTTCCAAACATTGGAAGCCGTCATTGATAAGCTTCAAGAAGTTATTCAAGGACTGGAAAAAAGTGTTTTAAAGTCCACTGTCAGCAGACAATGGACAAGGTTGCTTTTTGAAAATAATTGAGTATTAAATCTCTCTCATCAATATGATGCGGGATTTCATTTTTTAGAAAATCCTTGGCACAGAAGGCAACTCCAATGCCAGCTCTCTTCAACATTGCTAAATCATTAGCCCCATCTCCGATAGCTACGGTCCTCTCAATAGGAAGGTCTAGTTCTTCGGTCCATCTTATCAGTGTCTCTTCTTTGACTTCCCTAGTAATGATCTCTCCTTCAAGTTTTCCTGTCAAAAATCCATCTTTTACCTCAAGATGATTTGCAGCAATTAGCCTAATACCAAGTTCAGTTGCTAATCTTTCAACAACAGGTGTAAATCCACCCGAAACTAGACCGACCTCAATATCATGTTTTTGAAGAATTTTAACGAACTCTTGGGCATTCTTGCTAAAATGAACTTGTGTATAAAGATGTTCAAATTTATCGACAGATAGTCCTTGTAATAAAGAAACACGTTTTCTCAGGCTTTCTTCAAAATCTAGTTCTCCCCTCATGGCTTGAATGGTTAGCTGAGTAACTTCTTTCTCGCAATCTGCCTCTTTTCCTAACAAATCAATGACTTCCTCTTCGATTAGAGTACCATCCACATCCAGTACACAAAGCCCTCTAGCTTTATTCATTTATTCCCCATACTTTCATCATCTCAAAAAATCGTATGAAAGAATCATACGATTTTAATTATTTAATTTGCTAAGCTGTGGTACAAATCAAGATATGACTTGCAGGCTGTATCCCAAGAGAAATCACATTCCATAGCTTGAACTTGCATATTCTTCCAAACATCAGGATGGTTGTGATAAACATCCAAAGCTGTTTGCAAGGCCCAGTTGAGCCAATATGGAGTTAGGTTATTAAAGCTAAAGCCTGTACCTGTTCCATCAATTGGATTAAAGGCTTGAACAGTATCTCTAAGACCACCAACCTCATTTACTAAAGGAAGGGTTCCATATCTCATAGCCATCATTTGTGAAAGTCCACACGGTTCAAAGCGACTTGGCATGAGGAAAATATCACATGCTGCATAAATCTCTTGAGCTAATTTCACATCGAAAGTAATATTGGCAGAAAGTTTTTCTGGGAATACTTGACTAAACCAAGAGAAGGCTTGTTCAAATCCTGGATCTCCAGTTCCCAAGAGGACGATTTGAATATCCTCTTGAAGCATACGATGCAAGCTTTCAACTACCACATCAAAACCTTTTTGACGAGTTAAGCGAGATACAATACCAATCAACGGCACATCAGGACGTACAGGAAGACCAACTTTTTCTTGAAGTTTTGCTTTATTTTGCGCCTTTCCTGACAGATCATTTTTATTAAAATGATAGTCAAGTAAAGCATCCGTCTCTGGGTTGTACAAATCTGTATCAATACCATTAACAATACCTGAAACCTTACCAGATTCCATACGAAGAATCTGATCAATACCGCAACCAAACTCTGTAGTCATAATCTCATAAGCATAGCTTGGCGACACAGTTGATACACGGTCTGCATAGAGAATCCCTGCCTTCATCCAGTTAAGGCAATCATTCCACCTCACAGTTCCATCAGCATAACGTTCGAAACCAACTCTAAACAAGTCCCAAAGCATACTTTCAGAGAATTGACCTTGAAACTCTAAATTATGAATGGTTAAAACTGTCTTAATACCTTGATATGCTTGAATCCATCTGTATTTTTCCTTCAACAAGAAAGGAATCATCGCTGTATGGTAGTCATGAGCATGAAGAACATCAGGGATGAATCCAATACGTTCCATAGCTTCAAGGGCAGCAAGTTGGAAGAAGGCAAAACGTTCACCATCATCGAAATCTCCGTAAACATGTCCACGGAAGAAATAATATTGATTGTCAATAAAGTAGAAGGTCACACCGTTTAAAACAGTTCTTTTAATTCCACAAAATTGTCTGCGCCAACCAACATAGACTTCGAATTGAAGAACATCTTCAATTTGATCACCAAACTTAGCTTCTACCATGTCATAGTATGGCAGGATAACAGCAACTTCATGCCCAGCTTTTACTAATGATTTAGGAAGTGCTCCGATAACGTCTCCCAATCCACCTGTTTTTGAAAAGGGAGCGCCCTCTGCTGCTACAAATAAAATTTTCATGAAAGAATATCCTCTGTTACTTTTTCACCCTTCTTGATCACAACTGGATGTTCTGCTGTACCACGAATCACAACGCCTTCTGCTACTTCAACACCCTTATCAAGAATTGCATACTCAACTTGAGCACCTTTTCCAATCACTACACGAGGGAATACGAGACTATCTTTAACCAAGCTATCTTTATTGATTCGAACATTACGCGAAATAATAGATTTATCCACTTGACCTTCAATGATACTACCAGAAGCAAATTGAGATGTGTTCACTTTTGAACCAGATGCGTAGTAGGTAGGTTCTTCGTTTTTAACTTTAGTATGAATTTTTTGATTTGGTGAAAACAAAGAGTAGAATTTTTGCTGATTCAGCATATCTAGATTCGCTTGGTAGTAGGTTTCTACTGAATGAATATTTGCTAGGTAACCTGTATATTCATATGCAAAAGCACCTTCTTTTGCTGCCAAATCACGAAGAACATAACGTAATTTTTCTGGATATTCTTTTTGAGCTTCTTCTTCTAAACGTTTAATCAACCATTGAGTGTCTACTACAAAGATATCTGTCGACATGTTGTAGTATTCTTGGTCTGATTTTTTATCAAAGAGTTTATGAGAAAGCACATGGTCAGTTTCATCAATATCAAGGATTGCATTTACTTCTGAAATATCTTTCTTAGGTAATTTCTTATAAACTACTGTAATCGGTGATTTTGTTGTATTATGCAAATGGAAAACTTGATTGAGATCGATATTCACTAAAACATCACAGTTCAAGGAAACGGTTTGGTCTGAACCTGAACGTTTTAGGTAAGTCAAAAGTTGTTGATAGTACTCTTTACCAACAGTGCTACTTTCTACACGAGTATTGTAGATTCCAAGATAGTAGTGGCTAAGAAGGGTATTTAAGCCCCACTCACGTCCTGAACGAATATGGTCAAATACAGAGCTGATGTTATCTTGTTGGAAGATTCCAAAGATACTACGAACCCCAGCATTTGCTAAACTTGAAAGTGGGAAGTCAATCAAACGATACTTTCCTCCAAATGGCAAACTTGCCACTGGACGGTTACTTGTCAAGGTTGACATATCATGGAAACCAACGGTATTTCCTAAAATCGCTGAATATTTATCAATCTTCATCTGTTGCTACCCCCACTACTTCGTTATATCCAACTACTTGTACTTCTTCTGTACCATCAATTTCAACACCATCGGCAATAATTGCACCTTCACCGATGATTGCACGTGTAATTTTAGCACCTCTACCGATAACTGCTCCACTCATGATGACAGAATCAACAACTTCTGCTCCCTTACGAACTTGAGCAGTTGTAGAAAGAATAGAGTGTTTCACTGTACCATTTACGTAACAGCCATCCACTACAAGAGAGTCTTCCACTTCAGCGAATTCTCCAAGGAAGTTTGGTGGAGCGATAAGGTTACGAGAATAAATTTTCCATTGACGGTTACGGCTATCTAGAGCATTTTCTGGAGAGATGTATTCCATATTTGCTTCCCAGAGTGATTCGATAGTACCAACGTCCTTCCAGTATCCATTGAATTCATAAGCATAGACACTTTCACCAGTTTCAAGATAGTTTGGAATAACGTTTTTACCAAAATCTGACATATCAATATTAGCCTTTTCAGCCGCAACTAGCATATTGCGAAGTCGTTTCCAATCAAAGATATAAATACCCATTGAGGCCTTAGTTGATTTTGGTTGAGCTGGTTTTTCTTCAAATTCGACAATACGATTATTAGCATCTGTATTCATGATACCAAAACGGCTAGCTTCTTTTAATGGTACATCCAAGACAGCAACTGTCAAGCTGGCATTGTTATCCTTGTGTGATTGGAGCATATCATCGTAGTCCATCTTGTAGATATGATCACCCGAAAGAATCAAAACATACTCAGGATTGATGCTGTCGATATAGTCGATGTTTTGGTAAATGGCATGACTTGTGCCTTCAAACCAACGGTTCCCCTCACTTGCAGAGTAGGGTTGAAGGATAGAAACTCCGGTGTCAATACCATCTAGACCCCAACTAGAACCATTACCAATGTGGCTATTGAGAGCTAGTGGTTGATACTGTGTGATAACCCCAACATTATGGATACCAGAGTTGGCACAGTTTGAAAGAGCGAAGTCAATGATACGATAGCGCCCACCAAATTGCACGGCAGGTTTAGCAATGCTTTGAGTGAGTTTACCGAGACGAGTTCCTTGCCCACCGGCAAGGATTAAAGCTAGCATTTCATTCTTCATTTTCTACTCCTTTTTGAGTTTTATTAGCAACTTTCTTAGTAGGTTTTATGCGACGTTTGATTTTCCAAATACTTGCTCCCATAGCTGGCAAGGTAAAGGTCAAAGTCTGCTCATAATCCTTCCACAATCCTTCTTGAGTTTGAACAGTTTGGTTATGCTCTTTCCACACACCACCCCATTGTTCTAACTCTGTATTCCAAATTTCTTCATAAATACCTGCAACTGGCAGTCCAATTGTGAAATCAGGACGTTCAACCGGTGCCATATTGAAGACACAGACTAGCATCTCGCCTTTCTTGCCTTTTCGGATAAAGGAAAGAACACTCTGATCTCTGTTATCTGCATCAATAATTTCAATACCGTCATAGCTTGTATCAATTTCCCAAAGACAACGGTGGTCTTTATAAAGCTGATTCAACTGTGATGTAAAGTATTTCATCTTGGCATTCATCGGATCTTCTAGGTTTGACCACTCTAATTGCTCTTCGGATTTCCACTCTAGGAATTGACCAAACTCACTACCCATAAAGAGTAATTTCTTACCAGGGTGACAAATTTGATAGGTGTAGAGGTTTCTCAAACCAGCGAACTGATTGTAACGATCACCCCACATCTTATGCATCATACTCTTCTTACCATGTACAACCTCATCATGTGAGAATGGTAGAAGATAATTTTCATTAAAGACGTACATGAAGCTGAAAGTCACAAGGTTAAAGTCATACTTGCGGTAAATTGGATCTTCTTCGTAGAAACGTAGGATGTCATTCATCCAACCCATGTTCCACTTGTAGTCAAATCCAAGTCCACCCATTTCCTTCATACCGGTAATCTTGGTACCTGAAGAAGACTCCTCTGCAATCATCATCACATCCGGATGAGCTAGCTTAATAACAGTATTTAAACGCTGAAGGAAATAATAGCCTTCATAGTTGAGATTGCCTCCATCTTTATTTGGTGTCCATGGAGCATTATCATAATCTAGATAGAGAATATTACTTACTGCATCTACACGAATCCCATCTAAATGATAGAAATCAATCCAGAATTTAATGCTAGAAATTAGGAAAGATTGTACTTCGTTTTTCCCTAAGTCGAAGTTTAATGCCCCCCAACCATAGTTATGAGCTTTGTTATGGTCTTGATATTCAAAAGTCGGAGTTCCATCATAGTAGGCTAAGGCATCATCATTGATTGTAAAGTGACCTGGAACCCAGTCAACGATTACACCGATATTGTTCAGGTGACACTCCTCAACGAAGTCTTGAAACTCTTCTGGTCTACCGTAAGAATGCTCCAAGGCGAAATAACCCATGAGTTGATATCCCCAACTCAATCCAAGAGGATGAGACATCAAAGGCATAAACTCGATATGAGTATAGTTCATTTCAACTAAGTAAGGAATCAACTCTTCTTTTAATTGAGCAAAACTATATGGAGTTCCATCTGGATTTCGTTTCCACGAACCAGCGTGTGCTTCGTAAATGTTAACTGGTCTCTCGAAAAATCCCCAACGTTTTCTGCGAGCTAACCAGAGACCGTCCTTCCATTTTTTCTCAGGAATTTCTGTTAAAACTGCCCCTGTACCTGGACGAGCTTCAAAACGAACTGCCAAGGGATCAATTTTCATGAGTTGATGTCCATTAGCACGAGTAATATGATATTTATAAATATGCCCCTCTTGAGCTAAAGTTGTAAAAACTTCCCAAACTCCAGATTCATTACGTACCATGGGGATTTGATTTTCAACCCAGTTAGTAAAATCACCAACTAGATGGACAGCTTGCGCATTTGGCGCCCAGACACGGAATGTATAGCCATACTCACCGTCTTTTTCTTCACGATGCGCTCCTAAATAGTGTTGAAGATGGAAATTTTCGCCACTGGTAAAAGTTCTTAAAGCTTCTAATTTATCCATTTAATCCCCCTTTTTATTGAAAGCGTTTTCTTATTTTTTATTATACTACCTTTTAAGAGAAGTTTCAAGTAAATTACTATATTTTTAAAAATTATTTTGAAAATCTGAAAACAATTCTCTGATGCGTCCCGGGAAAATCATTTTAATTTTCTGATTTATCTTCACCTCTTTTCATTTTCTTACATTTTTATATAATAGTAACAAAATATTCGGGTTTTAGCAATTTTTAGCCTGATATTTTTAAAAAATATTTTTAAAATCCGTAATTTTAGGATTTGTTATAGAACTTTCGTTCTTATCCCGAATCTTTCAAACATCGTAATAAGATCAGCTTGTCTAAGGTTTCAGATTATTCTCCATTAGTTTTGCTTTATTTACAGGCTAAACTAGGCGTTAAATCCCAACGTCATTTCTATCGTATGTCTCAACTTTTTTCCTTGTGTATCTCCCTGAAAGAATCCGATTCAATCAACGGTCAAGACAGTTGACTTGATTAGTACAAATCATTCGATAATCCATGAATACTCAATTTTCTCACAATAGCATTATCATCATAGATAGCTTTCCCCTTTCCCAAGGTGTGCATAATAGATATGCTCCTTAGAAAACACATCAGACAAGCGGTTGAATTCCGTTCCATTATCGGCTGTGATGGGAAGAATTTGAGGTTGTTTTAAGCATAATTTTTCTCGTCTACCTGAGATTATATCCCGGGATGTTGAAACAGTCAGGGTGACTGTTTCAATCGGGAGATGAAGATGAGTTTCATTGCGCAAAATTTTAATAAGTTCAATATCATCACTGTTCTTGAGAGAAGAACACAAGCTGTCATCCGAAATCACTGTCTTCGCTACGATAGAGCCGTCCGATGTCAAGTGAAAATCATTATAGTGAAATGAAATAAAATCTGAATAGATTGACTAGAGAGGGTAAGTCAATTTCTAGCGATTTTTTAGAAGTTATTTTGTACTATTGCTGATTCAATTTACTATGCTATGGATATGTTTAGACCTTACTATGACTTAGCTAAGCAACTTCGCTTTCGGATTTCTAGCAGTATCCCTGACTATTTCATTTCCTATCTTGATCTTATACTCAATGAAAATCAAAAAGCAAACTAGGAAACTAGCCGCAGGCTGTAATTGAGTACGGCAAGGCGACGTTGACGCGGTTTGAATTTGATTTTCGAAGAGTATTAGCTTTTCTTCAGCCCACTACAGTTGACAAAGAGCCAAAAAAATGAGCCTTTCCACACTAGGAAAGACCCATTTTTTGTATCTAGCGAGATGCATTAGGAAATTCTCGCAGTCTTCAAGGAGAAGAGTAGAGGCATGATTTTCTCCTTTGTCCATAGCAAGAATAATCATCGCTTGATTGGGAGACAACTTCTTACTACAGTTCTAAAAATATTAGCGAGTTTTGTCACCATTCTTAGAAAGATCAATCTTCTTTTAATCTTGATCTTTTTTACGTTTCAGAACTAGTAAGTTTGCTGCTCCTAATCCTGCAAGAGTCGCAACACTTAGGAGAGATAGTTCTGTCTCTTGGCCTGTGTTTGGTAAGTATTTTCCAATATTGCTATAAGCATTTGGACCGGTACTTTCACCAGTACTTCTCACTGTGTTAGTTGCTAGATTCATTGGAGAAATTGGTTTACCTGCTACACGGTCTGAAGTCACTATATCTGTCGTACCAGTACCGGTTCCTGAAGTTGTACCTGGAACTACAACAACTGTTGGTTTGCTGATGTTGCCGGCTGGGTCGGTTGTCGTAACAACTAGTTTATCACCTGGTTTCAACGGTGTTACTGGGACTTTCCAGTTGCCATCTTTGTCAACTGGGGTCTTGATATCTTTTCCGTTTGGCTGAGTGACTGTTACAGTGCTACCTGGTTCAGCTTTTCCGCTTACACTTGTATCACCTGGTTTAACTGGATTCACTACTGGTGCTTTTGGAGAGACTCTACCTGGAATTACAACAACTGTTGGTTTGCTGGTATTACCTGCTGTATCTGTTGTCGTAACAACTAGTT
>JAQDPW010000001.1 GCA_027659245.1 Streptococcaceae bacterium AM104-57 | reverse complement strand
TTTTCAAAAAGAGAAAAAGAGCTCCAAAAAGCTGTTATATCAGCATTTAGGGGCTCTTTAATTTCGAAAAACTGTCAAAGATGGGATTATACCGACTTTTTCTTACTTGTCAACACCTTTTTGAAACTTTTTTCACCAATCTTTGAAGACTAACTCTAAATCCCTGAGAAGAGACTTGCGGCCTTTGAAGCGTTCATCTGCCCATAGACGTTCGTAGGCTTCTTGCTTATCTTGGGGCAACTTTCTTCTATAATCATCCAACATGTCATGAAAGGCATAATAATCATCCAACCATAAACCTCCTTCTGGTAGTCGATGGCTGATCTCTCCCACTTCTTCATAAGCCATTCGATCCAGACGTCGTTTTTGGCTCTCTTGTTTTCTCACAGTATCGAGGATTCTGTTTCGGAATTTTGTTTTGAAGTAGACGTAGAGTTTCTTTTCTTCTTCAACTAGTTCTGGATGATTTTCGAGAAGTTCATAAAGGCAGATCATTCCTTCTTGATCCCAGTCCTCCTTCTCCCACAGGTGGAGATAATAATCTTTTCGGCATTTATGGACAATCCCTTTTACCTTTGCGTAGTATTTCTCAAGCATTTGCTTTCCCCCTTTCTCTGCTTGTAGTATAGCAGAGAAAGGGGGAAAGAAGGACCCTAGTTTCTATCTTGTCTCTTTTTAGCTCTCTAATGTTATGGAAATCGCGAATACTGACTAGTGAGGGTGAAAAAAGACAATCTCTTCTTGATTTTAGATGTCGATTTCCGAAAAGTGATTTATAAAACAAACAGCATCTCAAAGACAAAGCAAAAAGCCCACTATTGTAGGCTTTCCGTAAGATATTTCTTAAAATTAAAGCATCTTGTTGTATCGCTTTTTTGAATATTAAGTAAGTTGTTTTATACTTCCTTAATGCTTGATACTAGGGTGTTTATTAGTTTTTGTTTTTTCTTTGAATATGTTGGAGTTTCTTCCTTACTCCATAAATCACTGAACATGAAACTCTACTTTTTTAATGAGTTCAGCAGGCAAGAAACTAGCACTATTTAAAAGTGCTTTTTTATTCCTAATTTAATAGGAAATAATTATATCATATCTTACTCTTTATTCCCATTTCATGCATTTGTACTGAATGATTCACTAAATCGCAATACTTCCAAGTTGATACCAGGTAATCTAGTAACTCTTTATCATCTATTTTAAAACCTAGTTTAGTTCCTTCAATTCTTATAAGTTCAATAATTGAAATTTTCATATTTCTTGTCCTGCTTTATAATTTGGAAAAGAAAAAGCAACTAGCTTAATTAGTCACTTTCATTTTCAAATTTTAGTTTATACACTTCTCCTATTCTATATAAAAAATCATCTGGGATATTTAATGTTTTGTATATATTACCTCTAGGAGAATATGTAGCATTTGGATCAAACTCATCATTTATAAACATTGAACCGAAATCATAAATATATTGGCGGAATACTAACGGATCATTTATTAAGACAGCTATTGATAACATTACTGCGAATAAATCTTTTTGGCCAAGTCCCATATGATACTCTCTTTCGCTCAACACTTTTTCCGGAAACAATGACAATAAAATATCTTTAGTTAATTCACTTGTAACATTTGATAAAAAAGTTCTATTCCCATGTGCAATATTGTTTCGGTATTCTTGTAGAAGCGACAACATAGAGACGAGCATTTCTTTTGCACTTTCATCATCGATTGAAAACCTAGCAAAAAATTGATTAGCAATGTATTTTTTAATGTCATCTTGACAGATTTTATACCAATTAATTGCAGTCCCAAAATATATTCCACTAGTTGCAACCCATGGAGGAATCGTATCATGATTTTCCTTATAATGCTTAATTGATGCACTATTTTTGTTGTTTTCAATTTGATTTCTTATATTTTGAATTTCAGATTTTCTATCTAAACTACCATTAGATCGATAGTTTCTAAAATCTAAATAAGAATCAATTTCAGTAGTGTACTTATGAGCAATTTTATAAGATAGTTTTGTTTTTAATGATTTTTCAATGTATATAATATACTTAAATAATAAGTTATTTAATGCCTGATCCAGGAGGAAAATACGATGAATAGATGAAAACTTTACTTCTTCTTTAAATCTTTCTAATTGAATTTCTTCATCAAAGTAAACTCCAAAAATATCTTTATAACCGTTTACAATTCCATAATATGATATGCTTTGAAGAACTTCCTTAGTTAGCTCATCATTTTCGATAAGTATTCCCTTCTTTTTTATTCTATCCAATTGTTGGGAATATGTTATACAGGGTTTATCAGCCACAAAAGAAAACCTCCTATCAAAATGATAAGAGGTAGTTTCCTAGCCACATCCGTAGCCATTCAATTCACTCTTATCGTAACATCATTTTTTCTCTATGTCAAGTTAAAAATCGTCAATTCTTACTAAATCACCTTTTTTTACTTGAATATCTTTAGGTTCTAAGGGCTCAATTTCATCTTCATTGACATTAATTGCTAACTTAGTTTGTCCACCTGACAAAAAGTTAGTAACGGAGAATGGAGAACCCTCCTCTATATTTTGAGCAATTGAAAACCTTTGGAAAACTTCAGTGATTATTAAATTTGCTTTAGTGAAATCATATTTCCCTAAACTATTGCCATCTAAATCTTTAATCTCTGGACCGGGTTCAAAAACAGTTATTCTGGTACCTTCTTCTATATCACTCGTATCATAACCTCTGTCGATCATAATTGTAAAATCATCAATTATACGAATAACTCTTGCAAGTTCCATCTCATTCTCCTTTTTGTGTTCAGATTTACTATCTGATATCTTTAATTACAATTACTATAAAATCATTCTTTACTCAATACTAAAGACAAAAAAGAACTTTTTAGATTCCTAAGTTTGTTTTTTAAAAAATGAAATTATTCTTTTGCTTCATTATATCTTTTTTTAATAGTTTGTTCAAGAAAACTAGCATTTTATCATTATAATTTAATAGTATTTCAGGTGATAATAAAAAGACACTTAGAATAATCTAAGCGCTACATTCCAGGTATCCAATCTTTTATTTCTTTCAAAATTTTATAAGCCTGTTTCATCTTAGAGTTATCCTCCAAATATTCAATACCTTTAGTTGTAATCCTAACAAGAGACAAATTCTCAATATACACTTTCCCAGACATGTCTCCAGTTACACAAGTACCTGTCAAAAATCCATCATCAAATAGATTACGATAGACATCCATTAAGTAAAGGTGGGGGATTTCTAGAGCTGAAGCGTTTATTTCATTTCCATCTGCTAGACCCCCATCCTTCATTTTCTTAAAATAATAACTAAGAATTTTATAAACAACTACCCAATAATCATTTTTTGCCATGAATACAGTCTCCTTTTTTAAAAGTATAATCCTTTGTGCTCCACTTTATTATAGCTCTTTTGTTATCTTCCTGCAATAAATCACGTTTTATCTATTTCTTCTCTGTCGTATGTATCTTGCCCTTCAAAACTAATCATTTTCTGATAAATTGAAAGGTTTTTATCCCCTTTTTGTCTAAAGTGCTCCGACTTGGAAAAAGTTCCCTTCACCGGTACCCTACTGGCCAAAATGATTTTTCAAAAAGAGGGGGGAGTCAATATCCTTTCAATTCCACAAATCTTTTAGCGATTACCTTTCTACGGCTATTTATATAACGAGTAGTTTTATTTAGTTTCTCTGCCACGTCTTCCCAAGTCGCACCAGCTTCTAAATATCTCATTTTAAAAATGACTAGATCACTTTCAATTAAGTTTTCCATCAAGGTATCTACAACTAGTTTGAAGCCTTCTAAATATCTTAGTGTTTGGTCCTCTTCAATTCTAATGATTGTCGCTTCAGTAGGACTAGATACTGTCTTGCCTTTCCCACCAGTATAATCTTCAATGCTATGTTTCTTATTATGTATCAGTTCCTGTCTTCTCAAATAAATTTTATTAGCAAGCGTTCTATATCGTCCTAACTCAATATCTATCCCGTCCAGGTCTCTGTTACTCAACTCGTACATAGGCAAGCACCTCCACTTAAATTTAAAAATTTTTTTATCTTTCAATTTGTCAAATTGTAAATTCTGTCAAACTGACAAAAAGCACTAAAAGCCTTCCAACACTCCACTTACCAGGTATCATTGTTTTAAGTTTGACAACTCTTCAATATGACAAGTTCAAGGGAAATTTCTTTAATTTATCCCCTCAGTTTCTCATATCTTACATTCTGTGAAACTCACTCCATTCTGTAAACCCCTGATATACCTTGCTTTCAAGCTATTACTTCTTTTCAGTTTATGCTTACTTTGTTATGTGAAACTTAGTAAAGCATAAAAGTAGGACTAGCGATATTTCTTTTGTTTGAGCCATATATCACTAGCCTTACTTAATTTGTTCCCTATTTTTCTAAATACACTTTGATATCCCGATATTCCTTAGAAAAATTCATCCATCCGCTAGAATCAGGGGTTAAGAATGGTAGGACAGTAAGCGAACTTACTTCTGTTCGATATGGCGATAGAGAATGTCTCTGACTACACCTGTATGGATTTCTTCTACATCCTTCTTCAGTTCTTGAATTTCATCATATGCGTCCAGAATTCGTCTAAGTTTCTTTCGGTATTGTTTATAGATCTTCTTAGTTTCCATCCGTTGCTTAGTTTCTTTAAAAATGTATTCAAAGATGACTGCATTAGCTTCTGAAAAATCACTATCAAATTTTTCCTGAAGGCCATTAATAGCTTTTTCCATCTTTTCCAGCTGCTCTAAAGATTCTAAGTTATTTGACAAAAAAGAATCTATGTTCTCAAATGAAACTGCTTGATTGCCTAACAGGCTTTTTCTTTTTTCGCTTAACTGTTCTCGTGCTGAATTAATCTTACTTTTTTTATTATCTAGATCATCCAGTGTTTCAAATACTTGATTAATATCCATTTCTTTCTCCTAGTTCCATTGAATAAAGTAACCACAATCTTCTTCAACTTTTTTTACATCAAATCGGGTATGTAAAATCAACCGTTTTCCAAAATAGTCATTCGCATTCACCCAACTAAGTGTATCTTTCTTGCGATCAAACAAAGTAACAAAGTTTTCTAAATCTCCGATAAATCCTTTTTTGTCTCCTTTGTTCCCTAATGTCGTATCATCTACAATTAAAAAGTTATCTACAAAGAATGTTTCACTCGTTCCTGTCTCTTTATCAACTTTAAGAAGATAATTTCCTGAAGTATCTTTCATTTTTTCTAAGACACTAAATAGTGATTGACTAACAACCATAGATACATTACGCTCTGGATTGATTAAAGAAATAATAGATTTCAAATCATCCATACTTGTAGCAGTTTGAACGTTAGCAGTCTGCAAGATCTTTCCGATTTCTCTATTTCGTGTTCTACGTTTTAATTTAATAATCTTCTTACCGAGAAAATCCGTTAAATTATATTGGCCATCATCTAATTGTTCCTGTGAAAAATCAAGTTTTCCACTGAATAATTTAACTAAGTAATCAACGCTGATAGTTTTCTTTTTATCTGCTTCTGTTCTCTCAACCGAATTTTCGCTAACTTCTTGTAATGAATCAGATTCAAAGTCAGTTACTTCATACTTCCCGCCACGGGTACGAGTCTCAATAACATTTACTAGATCAACCAATTCTTTACGTTGATGTTCATCTTCATAACTATCAAGGATTGGTTTTTCAATGAGTACATGATTATTTTCTACGTTCATCCCTCTAGTGTTATAACCTGTACTTCGGATATAAGCTTCTAGATTTTCTTTTTGTTTAGCTAAGTTAGTTGTCATTTTTTTGCTCCTTTATCTTACAAGGTTATTTACCTATATTTTTTATTCTTTGTTCAAATTTCTCTTTTATTTTTTCCTCTACTGGTTTTATGTGAGGAATTGCTTTGCTGCGTCCCCCATTTCTTAATACATGTCCATGTTCTAATAAATGAGTTAATCTATATGTTGGATCTGCATTATAGATTACAAAAGAACCTTTAGAATTTTTCTTAAAGCGCCAATTTTTCGCATATTTCCCATATCTTTTAGGACTTGTTTGTTTCAATTCATTCACAGCTTCATTTGTAACCTCTTCAGCAATTAAATCTATCTGTTCTTCAACTTCTTCAGAGTAAGCTTCCAAAGCTTTAGAAATTTCATTTGCTAGATCACTCGTTAAACTCATTTCCCCTCCTTCATCTTTTAATATCTGATTTTTGTTTATAATTTTTTCTAAAATTCTTTGCTCTTAGCTTTTCTTTTATGACTCTCCGAGCCTTTAGAATCATTTTTTCTAGATTTTGATTTGTCTTGTTTGTTAGCATATTTTTCTAGTATTTCTTGTTTCCGTTGTTCTAAGCTTTCATCTTCTTTTTTACACTGAGAAAAGATTTTCTGTCTTTTATCTGGATCCATAGAAAACTTATTGGCTACCACATACCCTAAAGAAGTATCTCCTGCCATAATACTCACCCCCTTTCTATGCAAACAAAAAGGGACATACCACTAGCATTATATGCTTACGGTATGTCCCTGAGTTGTTCTCAATAGACTTATTTTTTAGTTTCTTTTTTGACTAGATGGGTAAATTTCCCATCTGAGTAGAATAAAGTTATCTCTCCAAACCTTGGAACTTTTTCTATCTCTGTTATACCACATTTTTCATAGACAACAAAGCCTTTTTCTGTTGCAAATCGCATTTTATCATCATTCATTGAAATTCTCCCCTCACTGTATTTATAGTGTATCTCTTGTCTTTGATCGTGAAAGCCTTGAAAGTGTTCCCCTCTAAACCTTTCAAAATTCTACTTGAGTTTCTAGCGTTGTAAACCGTTCGCAACTCACTGCTATCTAGATTCGTGTTGAAAATCGTAGTTTCTCGATTATTGATAATATCAAACAAGAAATCCTGTTCCCAATCGCTCTTAGGAGAGATTGTCCCATTTTTTGCCCCCAGGTCATCGATGATTAGAAAATCAACATCAACAAGCTTTTTAACTGCCTCATACTCTGTCAAATTTGCATTTCTTCCATAAGCCCAGCCTTCTTTTATCTGCTTGATAATCTCAGTTAAGCTGATAAACAAGACACTCTTAGGCTCGTTCTTCTCTCTGAAACTCTCATTGATTTCTTTGGCCAGGGCAAGAGATAAATGACTTTTTCCGATTCCTGTGCTACCGCTGATTAAAGTATTTCCTGTCATACCTGCAAGATACTTCTGGGCTTGACCTTTTACAAACTCCAACATCTGACGCTCCTCTGTTGTCTTAACAAAGAAATTATCAAACGTGGCCCCCTTCAACTCGTTAGGAATCGTACTATCACGCATTAAGACATCATAAGTTTTAAAGTAAGCCTGTCTATCCTCAAACTGCTGTAATAGGTCTTGCTCTTGTTGTTTAATATCCTCCTTCACACACTCCGGGCAAAATGCTTGTAGTTTTCTTTCTGAGCCTCCTAACACTGGTACAGAAATTTCCCAATAATTGACCTGGTGAATATCGCAAACCTTATCCGATATTTTTCTGTTATTAAATTCTTTAAATTGTTCCTTCATCTTTGTAACTCCTAAAATGGTAGATCTGGAAAGTTGTCTTCAGATTTCCCTTTTATGATTTTAGGCTTTTGATTCAAATAACCGTCAAACTTAGATCCGAAAAGTGTTTCTGGTCTCAGATATTTAGAAAATTCAGGACTATCCTTCCATTCTGCCGTTTTAATATCTATCACCTGTTTAAAATCTTCAAGTGTATAGCCTTCTTTGAATCGTGCTAGCAAAAGCCTTTTGGTCTTATCAACAAACTTATACCTCTTATTAGCTACTTGATTCAGATAAGCAATAGGAAGCCAAAGTTCTTTATGTTTTGTTTTCTCTAAATCTTTTATAGCTGTTTCTTCAAGCCAGGTAGGAAAAGTGTAGTCGGGATTTCCCGACAATATATTATCTAAATATAAATTATTACTCTTACTATTAACTCTATTCTCTTTCTCTATCTCTGTTGGACATGAGTTGGAAATAGTCTTTTTATTTTGGACATTCTCCAATTTTGGTATATCTTGACTATTTTTTCTTTGGTCTCGCTTATATTTCGCCCAGTTTGTTTCACTCTCAACCATGGCTTTTGCTTGCGATAATGTAGCATGGCCATCATCGTCTATCTGAATCAGTCCACATTTTGTAAAATATGCGACTGTCATATTTATATCATCCTCGGACACATCCAATTTTAAAGCTAGCTCCTGTACCAAATTATCAAAATATCCCTCATAGTACAAAATACAGTCATCTTCTAAGCTTTCTAACATAAGACGGATGTAAATAACAGTCATAGTATAGCCACCTGGCATATGTTTGAGTCGTTTAATAAAAAGATTATCAAAAAACTTCTTATCAACTTTCAACCAAAAATATACTTTAGTCTTTGCCATCATCTACCCCCAGGAACTTCAAAATATCCGTAACTTTGTAATAGACTTTTCTAGTATCTTCTAGTGGTGGTTGGTAACGTCTTAGTCCTGCACCTTCCCACTTTTGCAAGGTTTTGTATTTTATATCTAACTCG
Organism: Streptococcaceae bacterium AM104-57; assembly: GCA_027659245.1. Lineage (GTDB taxonomy): Bacteria > Bacillota > Bacilli > Lactobacillales > Streptococcaceae > Streptococcus. Next base: position 191,474 of record JAQDPW010000001.1, on the reverse strand, counting down.
TCCATAGCTTCTTGTGCTGATATTAAACCAGTTAGTCGTGGTTTAGGTCGTTCTCGAACTGCTAGATAGTTTTCTATAACCGTGCTTATTCTATTAGTCAAATCATGTTCGCTTTCTTTACTCAAACTAAACATACTTAGTCCCCTTTACTGACCATTCCAAGCTGAATATATCGCCCATAATCAGAGCTTAAATCCTCGCTAGATGTCTCTGTTGTCTGTGTACTTTCTCGCTCAATTCGGGCGCTTTTTTGGCGGTCTAGGTGGTTTAGATAGATTAGTAAACCAATAGCTACCACAATAAAGATAACCGCCTGTATGTTGGTTAAATCTAACTCATTCATGTTTTATCCCCTTTCTATAGTCATTAGCCTGTTGAGTATGTTCTGAAATGAGTTGGTTCATAGCTTGGATTACTGTATTTAGTAAAGCTGATGATTGTTTACTGTCTTCCATGCTAGCCATTTCTAAAACTAGTAGAGTATCAGTTAACTGACAACAAAGCCCCTCATAATCTACTAGAACATCATTTGTATTTACTGTCATATTATTTCCTTTTCTTTTGCCTTTTCTTATACAAGTTTCCACCCACTCCAAACGCTGGGCGATTGCACCAAGTTGGCGAAAGCTTGTAGCGGTGTTTCGTGAGTAATTACCCATCTTTCAGCTAAACAAGGCCTTAGAACCACCCTGTCAGCGCTTGATTTCAAAACCTTTTCTAATTGCTTGCCTGCTCTTCGGTTTTTCTTTAGATATTTGATATAATAGATATTTTTTGCTATAATCAGAGCATAGAAAAAATTTCTATATCCTTAATCTTGTCGCTTGCTCGCCTCGTCTAAAATTTGAGCAAGTGATTTTTTTATTTTCTTTTTGCATGATTACTACCTGACTTTGGTTTATAAAGCAAGTCTTTACTTTCAATTAGATCCAGAATCCAACTGATTCCCTGTTCCACCGTTTCAAGAAATGCGCCCAGGTCTTCACTGTCCAAGTTCTCGTAGTTCATACAAAGATATTCGGCTAGTTGTCTGTCTTTCTCAACTAGCTTTTTAAAATCCTTGAAATACTTGGGAATTTCTAACCCCTTGACATTTGTAACTGTCTTGAATTCATTTTCCATTTTCTATACTCCTATACTTTAAAAATTAGTTCTTTAATTTCTGAATATCTCATATTCAAATTAATCATAGCTATTGCCATATCTTCCAAATGTTGGTAGTTTGTCAGTTCTACACTTGTCAAGCCATCAATACCATTCTTACTTTCTCGCTCCTTCATAAGTTGCACTTTATTCTTCCCTGTCACTCCCTTTAGTAGTAGGTTTGTAAGGGTACTATAGGCATGCTTAGGTGCTTTCTCCCATGTTTGAATAGCTTCAGTTAAACTTTTACGCTTTGGCTTTTCCAGTTCTCTTTGAAGATAGCGTTTAGAAAGTTCATCACGCATTTCAAAAAAGGCTTTGACTAGGTTCTTCTTAAACTCTTTTACGGGTTCTGTATTTCGTAAGTAAGTGATCAGCAATGTTGCTTGTTGCTCGTTCAAAATATAATCCCGTACATTTTGCCCACTCTCTGAAGGTGAAATTTTAAATTGCACCTTTCCGAAGCTTTCAAAGTCCTCTCGGTGCTTATTCAGCAAAATCTTCAAATGTCTGTGCTTAATTTCAGCGCATTCTGCAACGATACTGCTCAGTGTATACGGCTCTTTCTTGCCGTCCATATAAACCAATTCCATTGGTTCGCTCCTTTCTTCTTGTTGCTCGTGCTTGCCACCTAAAACAGTACCAAAGTAAATCATTGAGGTAGGGAAAATTTAGGAGAGAATAAACCCCTACAAACCCTTGATACTGCCATAGGTAGCAAGCAAGCGAATATTTAGCTAGATCCGTTTATCAATCCCCAGTAGTAAAGCACCACATGAGAAATCTATAAATGTAGAGTAGTATTACGATTGGTTCGCTCCTTTCTAATAATCTTCAGCAAGCCACTGCATGGCTTTTTGGTAAATGCTAGGCTTTACTTCACCTCCGTCTCGGATTTTCCTGTAAGTAATTGGATTCACTCCAATTTCCTCGCTGGCTCTTTTAGCAGTCAAATTCTTGTCCGCTTGCTTTCGGCGAATTGCTTTTGCTTGTGTTGAGGTGATAAGCAATACAGTTCCCTCCTTTCTTGTTTGTAAAGTTTATCTTTACTTAGACCAAGTATATAATGTTTTTCTTTACTTGTCAAGGGAAAATAAATAAAAACTTTACAAAAGTTTTTTTAGCGGTTATAATTTAACTGAGGTGATAAAATGTCAACAATAAAAAATAGGCTAAAGATTCTAAGAACCAAAGAGGGAATAACTCAAGATGAATTAGCTCAAATAATAAATAAAGAACTAAAAGAAAACGAAAAACCAATATCCAAAATGGTGATATCTAATTGGGAAAATAATAAACATACTATCAAACCAGATAAAGCCCAGCTACTCGCTAACCACTTTGGGGTAAGCGTTGGCCACTTATTAGGACATGAAGATGAACAAAATATTTTAAAAATAATCCAAAGTAATGAATTTAAAAAATTACTTAATGATATAGATATTGAAAAAATAAATGAACTTAGTTCAGCGTACAAAAACGTTGAAGAACATATAAATAATCCTGTAAAGTATAACAATTTTGGAAAAGGATTGCTTAATCATATCCCATCGTATATGTTTACAATTGAAGAACTAATAAATGCTGATAAAGAGAACAATACAAATTTTGCAGATATTTTAATCAACTATATTTCTTTAAATGACTATGATAAAAAAATAGCTTTTGATTTAGTTCAAAAACTATCTGAGAGAGACAACGAAAAGGAGTAACACCCATGGGATTTTTTGACACTGTAAAACAAGAAGGTAGTTTTTCTACCGCATCTGGAGTAAATGGGCTACACTATGCTGTCCTTCAGGTAACTTTAAAAGAAAAGTTTTTCGGTACTGGATCAGGAAACCTTACAGAATTAGAAGATGTTATCAATAAACAAGCTTCAAAAGGTTATCGCCTACATACTATCACTACTGCCAATGGTGGAAGTAAAGGACTGGGTGGTGGTGACCGTATCCAGGCTACAATGGTTTTTGAGAAGATTATTTAATTAATATCCTTTATAAGCCCCATAATCGCTTTATTTTCTTACCTGGTACATTTTACCGTTAGTCCTCTTAAAATCGAAAATAGAGGGGTTCTCGTAGCTCCTAGCATGGTATAAATTCAAAACCTTTTCTAATTGCTTGCCTGCTGATGGAAAGGAATACTATGCAAATAAAACAAATCACAAAAAAGACGGTTCAATAGTATATCGTGCTAATGTCTATCTTGGTGTTGATAAAGTCACTGGAAAAGATGTAAAGACAAGCATAACAGGAAGGACAAAAAAAGAAGTTAATACTCAATTATTTTCAAAAAGCAACCTTGTCCATTGTCTGCTGACAGTGGACTTTAAAATACTTTTTTCCAGTCCTTGAATAACTTCTTGAAGCTTATCAATGACGGCTTCCAATGTTTGGAAAGCCTTATTTTTAAAACCTCGTTTTCGAATTTCTTTCCAGACTTGTTCAATAGGGTTCATTTCTGGTGTATAAGGTGGGATAAAAGTCAGCTCAATATTACTTGGAATCTCTAAGGTACTTGATTTATGCCATATAGCATTATCCATGACAAGTAAAATATAGTCGTCTGGATAAGCTTGTGAGACTTGCCGTAGAAATTCATTCGTCCACTCAGTATTGCATCCTCCAGCAATGAGGAAAAAGGAATCACCTGTCTGAGCATCTACTGCCCCATAACAATAGTGATATTCTCGCATATAATGACTAGGAATGCTAGGTCGAATTCCTTGAGGAGCCCAACAAGAACTCATCTTACTGATTCTCCCGAAACCAGCTTCATCTTGGTACATCAATCGTACTTTCTTATAAGTCCCCTCCTCTTTAAAGCGCTTACTTAAGGTCTCGAATGTAGATTTTATTTTTAGACGTCTCAATTGTTTGAGCGTCTGCCTTCTTGGGATGTTCAGGTCGAGGAGTGACTGTTCGCCAACCATGGCGTTTCAGGAGATAATAGAAACCATCACGTGTAGAAGGGCGACCAATCTCTTTTTGATAGACTTCAAATAACTGATTGACAGTAACAAATTCCCCAGCCTGAGCAGCTTCTATATGACGTTTTAGAAATGCTTGTTCCTCTTCGTAAGTCATATATTCTCGATGACGTCCACCACGGGTCTCTTGAAGAAGAGCTTCTAAACCAAACTCCTTATATTTTTTCAAATTCCTCCAAACAGTTGTTTTATTGCAATCCAGCAGATCCATGATTTCCTTATAACTCTTTTCTTTCGAGCGAAAATAAATAATCTGTAGACGTTTGTGATATTTGGCGTACGATGAATCTCTTAGGAGTTGTTCTATTTTTTGTATTTCTTCGTTTGTAAGTTTCATAACTACTATTATAAGATGTTTTTTGATTTTAGTCTAGTATAAGCAAAAGACAAAAGAAGCTGAAATTACTTTTTTACAAAATGGATCTACTAAATTCCAGGCTTCAAATATTACTACCTACAAGGAATTAGCATCCTTATGGTGGGAAAGCTACAAGCATACAGTAAAACCTAACACACAATTAAACGTTAGAAGGCTGCTAGATAACCATATCTTACCTTTATTTGGCTCTTATAAGTTGGATAAACTAACTACTCCACTTATTCAAAACATAGTCAATAAACTTGCTGACAAAACCAATAAAGGGAAAGAAGGTGCTTTTCTATACTACGATAGCTTACACGCTTTAAATAAGCGTATTTTACAGTATGGTGTAGTTATGCAAGCCATACCATTTAATCCTGCTCGTGAGGTAATATTACCTCGCAACACACAAAAAGCAAAGCGAGAAAAAATAAAGCATTTTGATAACCAAGAATTAAAAAAATTTCTTGATTATCTAGATAGTTTAAACTTGAATAAGTTTCGTTATTACTACGAGAATACACTTTATAAATTCTTACTTGCTACTGGTTGTCGTATCAATGAAGCTTTAGCCCTTTCCTGGTCTGATATTGACCTAGATAATGCAGTTGTGCATATCACAAAGACTTTAAACTATAAACAAGAAACCAATAGTCCAAAATCAAAATCAAGTCTAAGGGATATAGATATAGATCAAGCTACTGTTAGTATGTTGAAACAGTACAAACGTAGACAAGTGCAAGAAGCATGGAAACTTGGTCGAACTGAAACTATTGTCTTCTCAGATTTTATACATAAATACCCAAACAATAAAACACTAGCAACTCGTTTAAATACACGTTTCAAACATGCTGGTGTACCTAATATTGGATTTCACGGCTTTAGGCACACACACGCTAGTTTATTGCTTAACTCTGGAATCCCCTACAAAGAACTTCAGCACCGTTTAGGTCATTCCACATTGGCTATGACCATGGACACTTACAGTCATCTCTCCAAAGAAAAAGCAAAAACAGCCGTCTCATTTTATGAGAAAGCTGTTAGTTCGTTATGAGTGATGACAAAAATGATGACAAACCCAGAAATCAACGTTTTAAGACAAAGCAAAAAGCCCACTGTTGTAGGCTTTCTGTAAGATATTTCTTAAAATTAAAGCATTTTGTTGTAGAATTCAACGACAAGTGCTTCGTTGATTTCTGGGTTGATTTCATCGCGTTCTGGTAAACGAGTCAATGAACCTTCCAATTTTTCAGCGTCGAATGATACGAATGCTGGACGTCCAAGAGTAGCTTCTACTGCTTCAAGGATTGCTGGAACTTTCAATGATTTTTCACGAACTGAGATCACTTGACCTGGAGTTACGCGGTATGATGGGATATCAACGCGTTTTCCGTCAACAAGGATGTGACCGTGGTTTACGAATTGACGAGCTTGACGACGAGTAGTCGCAAGACCAAGACGGTAAACAACGTTATCCAAACGGCGTTCCAAAAGAAGCATGAAGTTGAAACCTAGGATTCCGCCTTTGATTTTTGTAGCTTGTACGAACAAGTTACGGAATTGTTTTTCACCTACACCGTAAGTGAAACGAAGTTTTTGTTTTTCAGCCAATTGCAAACCGTATTCTGACAATTTAGAACGGTTGTTTGGTCCGTGTTGTCCTGGTACGTAGTTACGACGTGCCAATTCTTTACCTGTACCTGTAAGTGAAAGGCCAAGGCGACGAGCTTGTTTCCAAGATGGTCCTGTATAACGTGACATGTGAATGTCCTCCTGATATAAATAATATTTCGGTGGAAATAGTCACTTAGAAAGCCCTGATTCGTGCAGATGCCCTTCGCCTAAACAGCCAAGGTTACTTATCATAAGACACCTGTTGACGAGCTTCATGCTTTCCTGCTGATATTTCGCACAAAATCCATTCTACCATGAATGGCTAGATTTGTAAAGGGGTTTTAAGCTTTATTTTCACTGCCAGAGAGATTGAGAAGGAGGGTAAAGGTGCTTCCTAGACCGTACTGGCTGGTAACTGTGATTTCTCCACCCAATTGATGGGCCAATTCACGCGCAATCGCAAGCCCTAAGCCGTAACCACCTGTTTTCATATTACGCGAAGTTTCTACACGATAAAGGCGTTTGAAAATATTCTCTAAATCCTCTGGAGCAATTCCCTGTCCCTCATCGGTCACACTGATTGAAAGCTGGTTCTTCTCCAGCTTAGCCACCACTTCCAGCTTGGTTCCTGGAGCTGAGTATTTAAAAGCGTTATTGACCAGATTCACCAAGATACGAGAAAGTTTGGCATAATCTCCCTCAATCCGGGCAGACTCTGGGATTACCTGTAAATGAACATCTCGCTCTTCCTGCTCAATCAAGAACTGAAATTCACTCATGCACTCAATCAAGAGCTGGTCCAGAAAAATGCTGTCCTTGCTGGTCGTTTCCACCTGATTTCTAGCTGTATTTAGAGTCAAAAAATTCAACTCCTCAACCAGTTTATTGAGCCTTTCAGTCTGGCGTCCAATGGTTGCTAGATAATGGTCCTGTTCTCCTTCCTTGATAACCCCATCCAAAATCCCTTCTACCGTCGCTTGGATCGAAGTGATGGGGGTCTTGATATCATGCGAAAGTTGAGCAATCATCAAGCCCTTTTCTCGTTCGCTTTCTTCCAAGGAATCAAAGGTGGCCTGCAAATCATGGGACATTTCATTGAAAGCTTGGCCTAATTGCTGAAATTCTACAGGTCCTTGAACCTCCAGATTTGATGGAAAGTCCTTGTCCGCTACCCGCTTGGCATGTTCCTTGAGTTTGCCCAATGAAGTAAAGACAGGCGATAGGAGAAAGAGACTAATCCCAGCACCGATAAAACTAGCCACGAGAGTCATACCCACTAGGAAATAAATTTCTCTTTCTTCAATTAGCATGCGCTGGATGGCCCAAAAAACCACGATAATCGTTAGGAGTGTTGAAATGACATACCCCACTAAAATATAACTTTTTAATTTCATTGACTACCTCGTGCTTTCTCAATTTTGTAGCCCAAGCCCCAGACGGTTTTGATGGTCGGTGTTTCTGCACTAGCATGTTTAGCCAACTCCTGTCGAAGAGCATGGATATGAACATTCAAGGTATTGGTATCATCCACATAGTCTTCTTGCCAGACCTTTTCATAGAGGTCTGTCTTGGAGAAAACGCGCTCTGGATTGCTGGCTAAAAGCCATAGAAGTTCGAAGGATTTGACGGTCAAATCAAGCGCCACATCTCCGACTTGGACCTCATGACTACCGTGATTCATCCGTAAATCCCCGAGACTGACGACTTCTGTCTCACCTCCACGATGAAGGCGACGCAAGATATTGTGGACACGCAAAACCAGCTCACGAGGGCTAAAGGGCTTGGCAATAAAGTCGTCTGCCCCCAAGCTCAGGCCGTAAATCTTGTCCTGCTCACTGGTCTTAGCCGTGATAAAGAGAAAAGGCTGATCCGGAGATTGATACTGGACTTCGCTAATCAAATCATAACCATCCATCCGAGGCATCATGACATCTGTAATAATCAAATCAATCGATTTTCGCTTGAAAATTTCTAAGGCCTCTACTCCATCATGAGCCACCAAAACCTGATATCCTGACTGAACCAGATAACGTTGATGAATATCTGTGATTTCTACCTCGTCGTCAATGAGTAAAATGGTCTTTCCCATCTGTCTCTCCTTTGAAAAAAACAGTGCTATACCACAATAGTATAACACTATTTTAATCTCTTTACGAACATTCTAATCGATATCTGGATTTTTCAAATCCTAGATAGAAAGTCTTTAGCTAGACTAGTCATTTTCCTCTTTTTTAGCTTTCAAACCGAGACCACCTAATAGTCCTGCCAAGGCGAGTCCAAAGAATCCAATAGTAGCCCTTGATGTTTGGGCTTCACCAGTATATGGAAGCATGTCTTTTTGGTCTTTCATTTGATCAGCCATCATCGGACTTGATACCTTGTTATTAGATGCTACCTTGCCTTCATCAGACATTTTGCTTGAGATTGCTGGAGCTTGATCTTGTTTCATGCTTGGTGTTGCCATTGGCTGGCTAGCATTCATAGTTTTGTCCTGCTCTTTGTTAGGCATCATCTTATCCTGACTAGCAGCTGGCATTTTAGATTTCATCTCATCTTGATTGGCACTAGGCATTTGAGCGTTCATCTTAGACGCATCTTGATGACTATTCATCATTGGAGTCGGCATAGCTGAACCGTTAGAAGATGGGACGAAATCTGATTGCATCGGAGTAAGAGACTGATGTCCATGCAAGTTTACTGTCAAATCTTTTGTCGCTACGAGATTTGTCAAATCTGCTTTGCCATCTTTCGCACCATACCCTTTAATAGTAGCTTTATAGCTTTGAGTACCGTTTTGTTTTAACAAGTCTAGAAGGTCTTTATCCGATTTACCTTGGGTACCTGCCAAATCCACTTCATAGAAGTAGAGGCCTTTGCCCAATTTCTCTACTGGTGGAAGTGCGGCATTTTTAGCTGAACCGTTGTCTGACCAAGGAGCCTTGTCGGATGCTTTCAAGATAAGGCGAGTCAACATGCCGTCACCTGCGAAGAATTCATATGGAATAACTTGGTTGACGCCAGCTGTGAATGGGCCAGGGAAGTTAGCTTTATCAAGGTAGCTAGCCGGAACATCCACTGTATCTTTAGTGTTGTCAGCTACACCTTTTTGAACTTCAGCTGGGGTAGTTGCTGGTTGAGCTTCATTTGCTTCACGGTCTTGTCCAGAAACTGCAGGCGCAGGATTTGTCACAGGTTTAACCGCATCTTCTGTTTCTTTCTTAGATTCTGGTTTTGCTTGTACTTCTTCTTTGGGTGCTACCACTTGGTCTTTAGTAGCCACATCCGCTTTTTCTGGAGAGCTTGTAGTATCCAAGCTTGCTTTAGGTGCTGAGTCTGCCTGGTCTGAAGGAAGAGCTGTATCGACTGCTTCTTTGAGAAGTTCTGCTGGCAAGTCGCTCTTTTCACTCACCGAAGCAGCGTCTGGTACGACTTGAGCAGGGGTCGGATTGACTACATCGGCACGTACAGAACTTGGTTGCCCAACTAGGACAAAGAAGCCACTAGCCACAACAACTGAGGCAACACCGACACTAAGACGGCGAATAGACCAACGAGTATATCTTTGATTTGGATTGAATTTCATAGGATTCTCCTTAGAGTTTTTCTTTATTTGATGACTCTAGTATAATCTCCTAAAATTAAAAAGGATTAAGAAAAAGTTAAAATTTTTCTTAAGTCCCTCTTATAAAATACTTATATTGACTCAATAGTCGTTGAAAAAAAGAATAGTCATTCCTCTTCTACTCACTAAAGCTTGCTAGGGTATCCAAATATTGGTTATTAATCACCGCCATGATATAGGTATCCGGTTTTAATAAATCATTTGGTCCAAACTGTACATCTAAGGGAGCATTTTCGTAGTTACGAAAACCAAGGATATTGAGATTGTATCGTCCTCGAAGGTCTAGTTGACTAAGACTCTGCCCTGCCCAGGACTGTGGAATTTTCATCTCGACAATCGAGACATTCTTGTCCAACTGAAAGACATCTACACTGTTATTAAAGAGAATCGTCTGTGCCAACGAACGACCCATCTCAAACTCTGGTGAAATGACTGAGTCTGCACCGATTTTTTCAAGGACTTTTTTTGCTGTATGGCTTTTAACCTTAGCAATAACAGTCGGTACCCCTAGACTCTTGCAATGCATGACTGCAAGAACACTAGACTCTAGATTTTCACCAGTTGCGACGACTACGGTATCGCAGGTATCAATTCCAGCTGATAGCAAGAGTTCCTCATCTGTGATATCTCCAACAACACCACGCACCAAGACTGGTTCAAATTGATTGATTCGTTCCTCATGGTTGTCAATAGCGATAATATTTATATCATGCTTGGCGAGAGCAGCCAGAACACTACTCCCAAAAATACCCAAGCCTAAAATTCCGATTGTCCGATCTGACATAGTTTATCCTTTCTTATCCTATGGTAATATCTGCTTTCATATAGTGGATCATATCTTTCTTATCTGGTTGATACTCAGCCAAACTAACTAATAGCGTCAGAGGTCCGATTCGCCCAATAAACATCAGTAGCATAATGACACTAAGCGCTAGCTTACCTAACTCTGGTGTCAAATTAGCAGTTACTCCAACCGTGGCAAGCGCTGAAATAGTTTCAAACATCAGGTAGATAAATTTCGGATTCCCTTCTGCTGTTATTCCTAGTAAAATCAAGCCAACCAGAAAAGTCAATAAGAAAACAATGAACACACTGAAAGATTTTTGAACTGTCCGAGGTTCAATCGTTCTTCTAGCCACATTTGCATGAGGTAACCCTAAAAGTTCACTGCGTGCGAATACCAACAAGACCAAGAAGGTTGTGATTTTTAGTCCCCCTGCTGTACCGCCAGGTGCTCCACCGAGAAACATTTGTAAGATATAAATCATCAAAGTAACAGGTCTAGCTTGAGTGTAATCAATAGAAGCAAAACCGGCTGTTCTCATGCTGACAGTTTGGAAGAAACTAACCAGCAATTTATCTGGGAAGCTGAGATTGCCAATCGTTCCCGAATTGTTCCACTCTATCAAGAGGGTTGAAACTGTTCCAGCAAATAAAATCCCCGCTGTTAAGAAGAGGACTAGCTTAGTATGGAAACGAAGACGACGCTTTTTCTTCTTTCCTAATTGGGTAGCCAAGTCGAACCAAACCATGAAACCTAGACCACCCGTAATAATCAAGCCTGCTATCACTAGATTAATCAATGGGTCTGTCTGAAAGGCTAGCAAACTCGTGCTACCAAAATTATCAAATCCAGCATTACAGAAAGCTGAAATAGCTACGAAAATGGAAGTAAAAATTCCCCGTCCCCAACCAAACTCGGGGACAAAACGAAAACTTAGCAGAAAGGCTCCGAATCCTTCTACTAGAAAAGTCGTCACGAAGATGGAACGTAGAAAATCCTTCAGAGACTGGGTTTCTTCGAAGCTAAAGCTCTCCAGAATCGTTTCACGACCTCGAAGACTTAGCTTTTGCTTGCTTTGAATATAGAAGACCCCTATAAAGGTCATGAGCCCCAAACCACCAATCTGAATCAAGACCATACAAATTAGCTGCCCCCAGATATTGTAGGTAGAAGCGACAGGTAAGGTAAAGAGTCCTGTCACACAGACCATGGATACAGCTGTAAAGAGATGATCAAAATAGGTCGCTTGGGAGCTTGTTGCTTGCACCAATGGCAGACTCAAAAGGAGAGAGCCTGCGAAAATAACCAAAGCAAAACTTAAAAAGATTCTCCGAGCGGGTGATAAACGTCCTAGAATGGTATTTATTTTTTCAACAATTGATTTTAATAACATAGCTACATTGTACCACAAAAAGCTGAGAATACTCACATATGACTAACGATCTCAAGACAGAGTTCTAGCGCCTTTTCAAAAGCTTCCGCACCCCAATCGCGCTGGTCATAGTTATCAAGATCTGCCAAAGAATCTGCCGTAAACAACAACTCACCCCAAACGACTCCTCGAAGCTGGGCAACTGCTGCAAGAGCAGCACACTCCATCTCCACAACTGCACAACCTTCTTCCTTACGATAGGCAACTTTTTCAGCTGTTTCTCGATAAAAACCATCTGTCGACCAAGTCATAACCTCTTCATAAGGAATGCCTAGTTGTTCCAAGACTTGCTCGATAGCAGAAATCGCTTGAACATGCACATCCATATAACGAGAAGGTGGCGCATAATGGTAACTAGTTCCTTCATCACGCAGGGCTCGTACTGGAACCAGAAAGGCATTTTCTTCTATATTCGTTAACACGCCACAAGTACCAGTAGAGATGATTTTCTCCACACCGTAACCAATCAACCAATCCATAAACTGGGCCGCAGGGGCAGAACCTACAGGAGCTTGGGCTAGGCACACTTTTTCACCTTTGTAGTCCATGACATAAACGGGGTAGGTCTTAGTGGCAGACACAAACTCCCCAACGCACTCCGCCCCTACTTCCTGAGCGTAGCGGTCAATCTCCTCCTCCAAAAATGCATAAACGCACTTCTTTGGAAACTGTAAATCTAAGCCTTCGTGATTTGGCATGATGACTGCCTGAGGATTGTCATCAAACTCTAAAATAGGAATAGCGTGTTTCTGAATCATAGAGTACCTCCTCTAAATTTGTACTATTATAACAAAAGCAAAACGAAAGTCAAGACGGGAGGCTAAGTCAAATCAGAAAAAACCTACCTTAAGTAAGAAACAACAATTAAATGCTTTTTCCCCTACTAATAAAATTGCTATAGTTTAGGAATTAGTTTATAATAGATTGAATTTGAAAAAGGGAGAAATCTTATGAAATTCTATTCCTATGACTATGTGCTCAGTCAGATTAGTCAACAGAATTGGGCCATGATTATCGTATCAACTTTACTGCTTATCGTGACTGGATTTTTTGCATTTAAGGCTTTCAAAGATAAAAAAGGGAGCAAGTTCCGTGAATTATCGCTCATTTCTATTTTGACCTTAATCGCATTCGTTTTGATAAGCATTACGAATCTTCAAAACAGTCAATCCAATGATAATCAATTCCGCTCTTCCCTAAACTTTATCGAAGTCGTTTCAAAAGAATTAGGTGTAGATAAAAAAGAGGTCTATGTCAATACCTCAGCAGTAACTGATGGAGCTATTATTAAGGTTGGCGAACATTTTTATCGTGCCATTAGCGGGACTGACCAAGATAGCTATTTATTAGAAAAAATGGAACTCTATAAATCAGATGTTGAACTCGTGGAGGTTGAAAAATGATAAGCTTTTTTGCTACAATTGCAATTAAATTGGCCTTGGGGCTTCTTTCTCTTGTTTTTGTTATTAACGTAACAGGTAAAGGAAATCTAGCACCAAGTTCTGCAGTGGACCAAATCCAGAACTTTGTTCTCGGGGGTATTATCGGTGGAGTTATCTACAATAGCTCGATTACCATCATCCAATACGTCGTTATCCTCATCATCTGGACTATTCTCATCCTGCTCCTTAAATGGTTGAATACCAATATTTCCTTTTTCAAACACTTAATTGACGGGAAACCAACTATTATCATTAAAAATGGTAAGTTAGATCCTGAAGCCTGCCGCTCAAAAGGTCTTGCAGCTGCAGATGTAGCTCTTAAATTGCGCTCTCAAGGAATCTTTCAATTAAAGGATGTCAAGAGAGCTGTGATTGAGCAAAATGGACAGCTAATTGTTGTAAGAATGGGTGACGAAAATCCTAAGTACCCAGTCATTACAGACGGTGTTGTCCAAGTTGAAATCCTAGAAACCATTGGCAAATCCGAGGAGTGGCTAACTGAGAAATTGAAAGAAGAAGGTTTCGAAGAAGTCTCAAATATCTTTATTGCTGAATATGATAAAGGTCAATTGAATGTTGTAACCTATTAAAAAAATAAACTGATGCTTTTCGTATCAGTTTTTTGCTTTTTTGTATAGTTGATTGAAATAAGATATGAACAAATCGATTAGGAAAGTCAAGCTAATTTCTAAAAATATCTTTAGCAATCGTAGTGTACTGTTCTATATTCAATCTATTATAATTTATAACAATGTTTTAGTAGCCATAGCGTACTACTCCAGATTCAATCTACTATATAAAAGGGTATATACTTAAGTTATTATCTGATGTAATTTAAGTAATGGAATAAATTAACGGAGGTATCCCCCATGTCAATCGAAGAAAAATTCAACCAAGCTAAAGGTTCTGTTAAAGAAGGTTTTGGTAAACTTACTGGCGATACAAAAACTCAAGCTGAAGGAGCTGCAGAAAAAGTAGCTTCAAAAGCTAAAGAAGTTGCTGAAGATGCAAAAGAAGCTGTCGAAGGCGCAGTAGCTGGTGTAAAAAACATCTTTAAAAAAGACGGAGAATAGTTTTTTCGTCCTAATAACATAAAAACTCTTATTCCAAGCTTTTAATAATGCTAGGGATAAGAGTTTTTCTTTAAATTATTATGTTTTTAAATATGAGAAAGTACTTCTTATGATGCATTGCTCAACCTAAAGCAAAAAGAACTAATTCCTATACTCCTCCTATTTCCACAAACCACCTAAGATTTGTTTTTCCAACAAGCCTAAGTCCACTTCACTGATTTCGACATTGTCACCAATGATATATAGTTGAGAGAAGTAAGTTAACAAAGGACCTACACAAATGCGAACCATTTGAGGAACTGTGATTTCAGGATTCACACGTGGATCAGCTAACAATTCCTTGTGGAGTACCCCAAGTTTGTTCTGGATAGTATTCCAAATAAAGACCTGTTCATGTCTCAGTTTATTATTCGAAAACATTTCATGCAAAATAATTTTCACCAAGGCACGATTTTTTTTGAGATAGGTCATGCGATTGTGGACGAGATAATGTACCTTTTCTTCTGTCGTTTCAAAAGTTAAAAGCTCGTCAAAAAAATTTCCGAAGAGTCCTGGAACTATAGGGTGTAAAATAGCCGTTAACAAATCTACTTTCGTTTTAAAATACTTAAATAAGGTAGCCTGACTGAGTCCAGCATGCTCCGCTATGTGAAGGGTAGAGGTACCATTATACCCCTTAGTCGACATGAGATCCACTGCTGACCGCATGATTTTTTTCTTCCCTTGAGGATAATCTGCTTCCTCTAAGTAATCTTCAAATGATTCAAAAATAGTCTTATCCATTTAACATTCCTACCTTTTTGCTTTTTGTATTCATCTTTAAACTTTACGGTAACGACGCAAGCCGACAATATTGAGAACTGTCAAAGCGACAAGGAAGACTAGTAGAACACCAATATTTGGTAAAATATCTCCAAGTCCACGTCCGTAAAAAATAATCTGACTCATCGCATCATCTGAGTAGGTCAAAGGCAAGAATTTCCCTAGCGTTTTTGCCCAGTCTCCCATTGAATCAAGTGGAATGATTCCTGAGAAAAAGAGTTGCGGCATAATCACAAGAGGAATAAATTGCATCATCTGGAATTCTGATTTTGCCAAGGTTGACAAGAGAATTCCGAAGGCTAGTGCCACCAGAGCCAGTACCGCATTAACTATTATAACATTTAACAGGCTTCCGACAACTTCAATGTTCAACAACCAGATGGCTGCTAGAACGACTACTCCTGTCTGCAGTATGGCAATAAGGCCGTAAGACAACATATAGCCGTAAACAATTTCCGAACGTTTAACTGGGGTTGCCAACAAACGATCTAGGGTTCCGCTAGTACGTTCTTTCAAGAGTGCCATCCCTGAAATCAAAAAGACAAAGAAGAAAACGATGAACCCAAGCAAAATAGGAATCATTTTAGCAAAGAAGCCGGTGTCCTCGTTACCATATTCATAAGATTCCTTAATTTCAGGAGATTTTACCTTTAGTTGTAATTGTGGAAGGGATTGCCTCACACGGGCTAATAATTGATTGGTGTCTTCACTGGCAATACTGGTGCGTAATACTTGTCGGGTCACCGAAGTTTTAGAGGCATCTGTATTAGCATAGGTTACATGATATTCCCCATCCTTATAAGAGATAACTGCATCTACTTTTCCATCGTTTAAAGCCTCTTTAGCTTGATCCAAGTCTTTGTAGGTTTCGACACTGACATGTTCTAAGTCATCCATCCTACTTACCAAACTACTTGGCACATCTTGTATCGCTAGCTTAACAGTCACCGTTGTATTAGCCGAAAACATGAGGTTCATCAGCCACATAATAAAGACTGGTGCCACAAACATTAGGGCCAGTGTCCGTTTGTCACGTAGCAATTCTTTGATGACTTTTTTTGCTATGGCAATTGTTCTCATTTCATTCTCCTTCTGCTTTCAAAAAGACTTCTTCAATACTTGAAACACCATAAGATTCTTTTAGCTTGGATGGTGTATCAAAGGCTATGATTTTTCCACCTAATAGTAGACCGACCTTATCTGTCAGCTCTGCCTCATCCATGACGTGAGTTGTGACCAAAATCCCTACGCCCTTGTCTCTATGCGCCATCAACTCTCGCCAGATTTTCTTTCGAAGAGAAGGGTCGATTCCAACCGTCGGTTCGTCCAAAATCAGGAGTTGAGGGTTTCCTAAAAGCGCAATAGCCAGCGACAAGCGTCGTTTCATCCCTCCGGAATAACCAGACACGGCCTTATTTAAATGATCTGTCAAGTCTACCACTTGAGCCACATGGGTAATTTCAGCTGTCAAATCTTTTTTAGGAATCCCTTTTAGCTGGCCGAAAAATTCCAAATTTTCTTGTCCTGACAAAGCCTCATAAAGAGCATCTGACTGGGCCATATAGCCAATATCTCCCAGAATATGACGATTGGGCATGGTCTGGTCTAAGACTAAAGCGATACCGCTATCTGCCTTTTCCATCCCTAACATGGTTTTAATCATGGTTGATTTCCCAGCACCAGAAGGACCGATTAGACCAATGATTTCCCCAGACTGTAATTCAAAACCAACGTGGTTTAACACAAGTTGTTGACCAAAAGATTTTTGTAAATCTTGTAAATGTAGCAATGTTTTCATTTACTTCCTCCTAGGTAAGCGAGCACTCACTTTTTTAAAGATAAATCTACTATAGTGAGTGAATACTCACTTGTCAAGTTGAAAGTTGATAGTTGAAAAAAAATCTCCCTTCTCTTTCGAGAAAGGAGATTTTCTTTTATGGTCGTCCACCAGGGCCTCCATTTCCTTGAGGGCCACCGCCAGGTGCTCCTCCGCCTCCAGGCATAGAATTGACGATTTCAGTTTGTTTTTCACCGTTGATGTAGATATCACCACCTGTATAGGTCGCTGTTCCATCAAAGTCAAAACCAGATTGACCTGTCAATTTAATGGTTCCGCCATTAACTGTAATATTACCGTTTGAGTCAATTGGATCCGTGTCCCCTTGGCCGACTTCAACTGTTAGATTTCCACCGTTCATGGTGAAGAAGATTTCACTCTGTTGGGCATTTTTGTTGGCTGCATTGACACCATCATCTGTTGAATAGATGGTGATATCCCCGCCGTTGATAGTGATTGATTTTCCTTCAAGTCCTTCGGTAGAATTCTTAACAGTATAGGTACCACTATCGATGACCAAATCACCTGAAGCGTGGATACCATCATCACCTGCAGTAACGGTTATAGTGTTATCAGAGAGATACATGGTTCCAACAGAAGTATCGTCATCATTGTCGACCTTGACCCCGTCTTCCTTGGCATCGATTGTCATGGTTGTTCCAGTAATGTTGAGTTCATCATTAACATTAAAGGCGTCTCCAACTGCTGTTATATTGTAGGTTCCACCTGTGATGTGAAGTGTATCGTTGGCCTTAATACCATTATTTTTCTTGCCATCTACATTGAGAGTTCCTTTACCGTTGATGGTCAAGTCCACTTTAGAGAAGAGAGCCGCGTCAGCCTTGTCATCACTATTTGAAGCAGAATCTGATAGGCTATTGGTTGTGCCATCTGCTAGGGTTAAGTAGACGTGTCCAGCTGATGTTGCTGAGATAGCTGCATTGACGTTGGTCATGGTTACACCATTTAGAACGATGTGTACGTCATCAGTCTTTTCAGCTTCAATCTTGATTTGAACTCCGTCGGATTGACCAGAAATCACATAGGTACCTGACTTAGAGATTGTAACGGTAGATCCTGATACGGCCACTCCGTCACCTGATACCGTCGCCGTTGATCCTGACAAAGTTACAGTTGCAGCTGTTTTTTCATCATAAGAAGTATCATAGTCCTTATCTGTAAAGTAACTAGATGTTTTCTTATTGGTAGTTACTGTTGTCGTTGCAGTACTATTGCTAGCTGTTGTATTTGAAGTTGACTGGGTACATGCTGTTACCAGTGCTAGAGTTGTTATACTTGTTAATAGGAATGTCCATTTTTTTGCTTTCATGCTCGTTTCCTCGTCTTTCATTTTACATGCTCTTAGTCTACGGGTCTTTCCTAAAAGAAGCCTAAATTTTTTCTGAAAGTTTTCTTAAGTTTAGTTTCAATTAAGTTAAATTTAACAAAAGTTTTAGATAAACTCTTTAAAATCCTATCCAAACAAGTTCATCCTTGTTTAAAAATAGTATAACTGAAAGAGGAGAAAGACTTATGAAACCATTAGAAACAACTTTTAAGCGGATTGAAACCAAATATATTATCTCCAAAGATAAACTAGACAAACTCATCCAAGATTTAAAGGAATATTTGGTAGAAGACGACTATCCAATTTCAACTATTTCAAATATCTACTTTGATACGGAAGACTTTGCTGTGCTCCAAGATGATGATTTTGGAAATAAGCGAAAAGAAAAGGTTCGGATGCGGACCTATCTCAGCCAACCCAAAGCAGATAGTCAAGTATTTTTAGAAATCAAAACCAAGGATCAAGAAGGAGTTGGTCGCAAATTTAGACTACTCTCAACTCCTATTTCTATCCTTAACTTTATGACCAAAGGGCACTTGGATGCTAGTATTACTGATACAGTTGTCATTGAAAAAGTGAAAAAGCTTCACCAAGATTACAAACAGGCTATCAAGCCTCGTATGTACATCTACTACGATCGTTATTCATTAAAAGAAAAGAAATACATTGAGGGCTATGACTATAATAAAATCCGTATCACCATTGACCAAAATCTAATCTATAGAGATGAAAATGTCAGTCTCTTCGCAGGAAATCAAGGGGCTCCTCTATTAGATGACAATACTGTGATTATGGAGATTAAAGCTCCTGGAAACAAACCTCAGTGGTTACAAGACATTCTAGACAAGTATGGTTTGATGGAGCACAAATTTTCAAAATACAGTTGTGCTTACCACAAATCTCATGGCCTTCCTTATGCACCACGTCCCAGTATAGAAAGCGCAGGTACCGCTTATGCTTAATCTATTTAATTCCATTTTCAACAACGCCACTGCAAGTGCAGACCCCTTCCAACTACTGCTGGCACTTCTAGTCAGTCTAGTCCTCGGTTTGGCACTTACTTGGACCTACAAATATCGGACCCTCTACACCAGAGAATTTGCTATCAGCTTGACTCTGCTTCCCTGCCTTATGACCTTGGTTATTTTTCTGGTCAATGGGAGCTTGGGTACGTCAATTGCTGTAGCCGGAACCTTTAGTTTGATTCGTTTCCGTTCTGCAACTAGTGGTTCAAGAGAACTGATTGCGATTTTCCTAGCCATGATTATCGGTTTGGCTTGTGGAACAGGCTATCTCTTCCTGGCCATTCTCTTCACCCTCTTTATCTTGGGTGTTTGGTTCCTTTTGGAAAATCAACAGGTCAAAACTGACAATCAACGCCGTAGACTTTTAACAATCACGGTAGCCAATCAAGAGAAGATTCAAGATGCTATCCAATCTGCTCTTGACCAATTCTGCTCAGAAATTGACATGATTACGATCAATAGCACAAATGCAGGGGACAACCTTAGCATTGTCTATGAAGTCGAGCTAAAAACAGAGGTCGATGATTTCCAAGTGACTAGCTATCTTACACAAAATATTGATCAATGCAATGTGGCATTGACTAAAAAAGCTAAAAAGAGAAAAAATCTCTAAAGACGAAAAACGAGGCTGGGATAAAAATTCCGACCTCGTTTTTTGCTAGCAATAAGTTTTTGATACTGAGACTGGTTAGGCTTTTCGATTTCAAAGAGCTCTTTTGAAAAAGACTTCACTTTCTCTTTCTACAACCTTTAATTTCCTTTAACTGGAATCTCTTTGATAACTCGTGCTGGATTTCCTGCTAGAACTACGTTGTCACCAAAGGATTTTGTAATGACCGCTCCTGCTCCTGCAACGACATTATCCCCTAAAGTAACACCCGGAAGGACAATGACACCACCACCTGCCCAAAAGTTCTTACCAATCGTGATGGGTTTGCCAAATTCTAGTCCCGAGTTTCGTTCATCGGGATCCAGCGGATGAAGAGGTGTTAAAAACTGACAATTAGGACCAATCATGGCATTATCACCAATAGTAATCGGACATACGTCCAACATGGTCAAATTCCAATTGGAATAAAAATTTTCTCCCAGATGAATATTGACCCCGTAATCTACCATCAAGCGAGTGTTGATGTAGAGATTTTCACCAGTAGAACCAAACCATCCTTTGATGATTTCCATACCTTTTACTGGATCTACCTCTTCATTAAAAGCGGCTTGCTTTTGTCGCGCTGTTTGTGCTAGAGAACGAAGGTCTGGGTCGAATGGGTGATAGGGTTCTCCCGCGATCATTTTTTGATATTCTGTTTTCATGTTATTTCTTTCTTGCTTATTTTAGATGATTGTAGCATAGTTTTGAATCTAGAGCAAATTATAGTGAAATGAAATAAAATCTGAACAAATTTACTAGAGCAGTTAAGTCAATTTCTAGCATTTTTTTAGAATTCACAGTGTACTGTTTTGTATTTGATCTACTATAAAACACAAGTCTAACCTTAAATAAAAAAAGCGAGCAAAGCCAGTTTTCTGACAATCAGAATTCTGCCTTGTTCGCTTTTTTATCTAGTGGATCCTTCTTAAGAATCTATAGTGAATGATTAATCTTTTCATCTCAGATCTTAAGCAACATCTACTTATTCACTTACTTCAACAGTTTCAACGACTTCTTCTACAGTCATATCTACTGGAGCTTCTTCTTGTGAAGATGCTAGGTAAGACTCTTCGTTGACTGCTTGTGGTTCAAGGTTACGGTAACGTGCCATACCTGTACCAGCTGGGATGATCTTACCGATGATAACATTTTCTTTAAGTCCAAGGAGATGGTCTTTCTTACCACGGATAGCTGCGTCTGTAAGGACACGAGTTGTTTCCTGGAAGGAAGCCGCTGACAAGAAACTATTTGTTTCAAGTGAGGCTTTGGTGATTCCCATAAGAACTGGACGACCTGTCGCTGGTACTCCACCTGCGATCAGGACATCTTTGTTGGCATCTGTAAAGTCATTGATATCCATGAGGGTACCCATGAGAAGATCTGTGTCTCCTGGATCCATAACACGAACTTTACGGATCATTTGACGAACCATTACCTCGATGTGTTTGTCACCGATTTCTACCCCTTGGCTACGGTAAACTTTTTGTACTTCACCGAGAAGATAAGTTTCAACTGACAAGACATCACGAACTGCAAGGAGACGTTTTGGTTGGATTGAACCTTCTGTCAATGCTGCACCACGAGAGACTTGGTCCCCAACTTCAACACGCATACGAGCTGTAAATGGTACCACGTATTCACCTTCGCCAGTTTCACCCTTAACAAAGACTTTCTTGGTACGAGTTGAAGCATCTTCCTCTATAGCAGTAACTTGTCCTTTGACTTCTGTGATAACCGCTTCCCCTTTAGGATTGCGGGCTTCAAAGATTTCTTGGACACGAGGAAGACCCTGAGTGATATCGGTATTTGAGGCAACCCCACCCGTGTGGAAGGTACGCATTGTAAGCTGTGTACCAGGTTCCCCGATAGATTGGGCAGCAATTGTACCAACTGCTTCACCAACTTCAACCGCATCACCAGTCGCCAAGTTGATACCATAACAGTGACGGCAGACACCATGACGAGTGTTACATGTAAATACAGAGCGGATAGTCACTTCTTCCACACCAGCATTGACAATTTCACGCGCCTTGTCTTCTGTGATCAATTCATTTGGACCAATAATCACTGCACCAGTTTCCGGATGTTTAACAGTTTTCTTAGTGTAACGACCGTTGAGACGTTCTTCAAGAGACTCGATCATCTCTTTTCCTTCTGCGATAGAACGGATCAAGAGACCACGGTCTGTTCCACAGTCATCCTCACGGATGATAACGTCTTGTGCAACGTCAACCAAACGACGAGTCAAGTAACCTGAGTCGGCTGTCTTAAGGGCCGTATCGGTCATACCTTTACGCGCACCGTGAGTTGAGAAGAACATTTCGAGTACTGACAAACCTTCGCGGAAGTTTGAAAGGATTGGCAATTCCATGATACGTCCGTTCGGAGCAGCCATCAGACCACGCATACCGGCAAGCTGTGAGAAGTTTGAGATGTTACCACGAGCTCCAGAATCCATCATCATAACGATAGGGTTCTTCGGATCTTGGTTGGCGATCAAGCGTTTCTCCAATTTTTCACGAGCAGCACGCCATTCAGCTGTAACAGCATTGTAGCGTTCGTCGTCTGTGATCATACCACGACGGAATTGTTTGGTGATTTGTTCTACACGTTTGTGTGATTCTTCGATGATTTCAGCCTTGTCTTCAACAACTGGAATATCGGCGATACCCACTGTCAAACCTGCAAGAGTTGAGTGGTGGTAACCGAGGTTCTTCATACGGTCAAGTAGGGCAGATGTTTCTGTCGTACGGAAACGTTTGAAGATTTCAGCGATGATATTTCCAAGGTTTTTCTTCTTGAATGGTGGGTTCAGTTCAAGTTTGCTGATAGCTTCCTTGATATCTCCACCCAGTGGCAAGAAGTATTTATCCGGAACGCCTTCTGTCAAGTTGGCATTGTTTGGCTCTTGCAAGTAAGGTAGGCCTTCTGGCATGATATCGTTGAAGAGAATCTTACCAACAGTTGTAAGCAAGACTTTATGTTTTTGCTCTTCTGTCCATGGTTTGTTAAGGCTATCTGTTGCGATACCAACACGTGAGTGGAGGTGAACATAACCATTACGGTAAGCCATAACAGCTTCGTCACGGTCCTTGAAGACCATACCTTCGCCTTCACGACCAGCTTCTTCCATAGTCAAGTAGTAGTTACCCAAAACCATGTCCTGAGATGGAGTAACAACTGGTTTACCATCTTTAGGGTTCAAGATATGCTCAGCAGCAAGCATCAAGATACGAGCTTCTGCTTGGGCTTCTTCTGAAAGCGGTACGTGGATGGCCATTTGGTCCCCGTCAAAGTCGGCATTGTAGGCTTCACAGACAAGTGGGTGCAAGCGAAGGGCCTTACCATCAATCAAGACTGGCTCGAAGGCTTGGATACCCAAACGGTGAAGGGTCGGTGCGCGGTTCAAGAGCACTGGGTGTTCTTTAATCACTTCTTCAAGAATATCCCAGATACGCTCATCTCCGCGTTCCACCAAGCGTTTAGCCGCTTTAACGTTTTGCACGATATCACGAGCGACAATTTCACGCATCACGAATGGTTTAAAGAGCTCGATCGCCATTTCACGTGGCACACCACATTGGTACATCTTAAGCGTTGGACCAACGGCGATAACGGAACGTCCTGAGAAGTCAACACGTTTACCGAGCAAGTTTTGACGGAAACGTCCTTGTTTACCTTTAAGCATGTGGCTCAATGATTTCAGTGGACGGCTACCTGGTCCTGTGATTGGACGACCACGACGTCCATTGTCAATCAAAGCGTCAACTGCTTCTTGAAGCATACGCTTCTCATTTTGAACGATGATACCTGGTGCATTCAACTCAAGCAAACGAGCCAAACGGTTGTTACGGTTGATAACACGGCGGTAAAGGTCATTCAAGTCAGATGAGGCAAAACGGCCACCATCCAACTGCAACATTGGACGAAGATCTGGTGGAATAACCGGAAGGATGTTGAGAATCATCCATTCAGGTTTGTTTCCAGACTTGTAAAAGGCATCCAAAACATCCAAACGACGGATTGCTTTGACACGTTTTTGTCCAGTCGCTGTTTTCAACTCTTCTTTGAGTTCAACAATTTCTTTTTCAAGATCTACTTGTTTCAAAAGGTCTTGGATGGCTTCGGCACCCATTTTGGCAACGAATGATCCATAACCATACTCACGCAAGCGCTCACGGTATTCGCGCTCTGTCATGATTGATTTGTGCTCAAGTGGTGTATCCTTCGGATCGATCACCACATAAGCTGCAAAGTAGATAACTTCCTCAAGTGCACGAGGACTCATATCAAGGGTCAAGCCCATACGGCTTGGAATCCCCTTGAAATACCAGATATGAGATACAGGAGCTTTCAACTCGATGTGTCCCATACGTTCACGACGAACTTTTGTACGCGTTACTTCAACACCACAACGGTCACAAACAATCCCTCTATAACGAATGCGTTTGTATTTTCCACAAGCACATTCCCAGTCTTTTGTAGGTCCAAAGATAACTTCATCAAAGAGTCCTTCACGTTCTGGTTTCAACGTACGGTAATTGATTGTTTCAGGTTTTTTGACTTCTCCATAAGACCATGAACGGACTTTACTTGGAGAAGCTAGTGTGATTTGCATACTTTTAAAACGATTTACGTCAACCACTATTTCTTCCCTTTCTATTCTAAGTGAGCTACTTATTCTTGTTCAGTAGCTTCTTCTGTTGCTTCCGCTTTTGCACCTTCTTCAGCTTCAAAAGCAGCTTTTGCTTCTTCAGCAGCTTTTTTACGTGCTTTTTCAAGGTCATCTACGTGGATGACATCTTCGTCCATGCCCTCGTCAAGATCACGAAGTTCAACTTCTTGATCATCTTCGTCAAGAACACGCATGTCAAGACCAAGTGATTGCAATTCTTTAACAAGAACTCGGAAGGATTCTGGAACACCTGGTTTTGGAATTGGTTTTCCTTTTGTAATAGCTTCATAGGCTTTCAAACGTCCATTGATATCATCAGACTTGTAAGTCAAGATTTCTTGAAGGACATTTGAGGCACCATAGGCTTCAAGTGCCCAAACCTCCATCTCACCGAAACGTTGTCCACCAAACTGAGCTTTACCTCCGAGTGGTTGTTGGGTAACGGTCGAGTAAGGTCCGACAGAACGAGCGTGCAATTTATCATCAACCATGTGGTGGAGTTTGATCATGTACATGACACCAACTGATACACGGTTGTCAAATGGCTCACCAGTACGTCCATCGTAAAGGATAGTTTTAGCATCGCTATCCATACCTGCTTCTTTAACAGTTGACCAAAGATCTTCTGAACTTGCTCCGTCAAAGACTGGTGTTGCGATGTGAATACCAAGGGTACGAGCTGCCATACCAAGGTGGAGCTCCATAACCTGACCGATATTCATACGTGATGGTACCCCAAGTGGGTTCAACATGATATCGACTGGAGTTCCGTCTGGAAGGTAAGGCATATCTTCTACGGGAACGATACGAGAGACAACCCCTTTGTTTCCGTGACGTCCGGCCATCTTATCTCCGACCTTGATTTTACGTTTTTGAGCGATGTAGACGCGAACCAGCATGTTAACACCTGATTGCAACTCATCACCATTTGCACGTGTAAAGATCTTAACATCACGAACGACACCATCGGCACCGTGTGGTACACGAAGAGAAGTGTCACGAACTTCACGAGATTTGTCTCCGAAGATAGCGTGCAAGAGACGTTCTTCAGCTGAAAGGTCTTTTTCACCCTTAGGTGTTACTTTACCTACAAGGATATCCCCTTCTTTAACCTCAGCACCGATACGGATAATCCCCATTTCGTCAAGGTCTTTAAGAGCATCTTCACCAACGTTTGGAATTTCACGAGTGATTTCTTCAGGTCCAAGCTTTGTATCGCGTGTTTCTGATTCATATTCTTCAAGGTGAACAGATGTGTAGACATCGTCTTTCACCAAGCGTTCGCTCATGATAACGGCATCCTCGAAGTTGTAACCTTCCCATGTCATGTAGGCAACGATTGGGTTTTGTCCAAGCGCCATTTCTCCATTTTCCATAGAAGGTCCGTCAGCAATGAAATCGCCTTTTTCAACGACATCGCCAACTTTTACGAGAGTGCGTTGGTTGTAAGCAGTACCTGAGTTTGAACGACGGAATTTTTGGATGTGGTAAACGTCCAATGAACCATCTTCACGACGAACTTCTACCTTGTCAGCATCTGCATAGGTAACTTTACCATCATACTGAGCAATCACAGCAGCTCCTGAATCGTGGGCTGCTTGGTATTCCATACCAGTACCAACGTAAGGTGCTTTTGGATTAATCAACGGCACAGCCTGACGTTGCATGTTGGCTCCCATGAGGGCACGGTTGGAGTCATCGTTTTCCAAGAAAGGAATACATGCTGTCGCAACGGCAACTACCTGTTTTGGTGAAACGTCCATGTAGTCAACAACATTAGCTGGGTACTCTTGGTTGACCCCTTGATGACGTCCCATAACTGTTTTCTCAGCAAATGTGCCATCTTCGTTAAGGCGTGAGTTAGCCTGCGCTACAGTAAATTCATCCTCTTCATCGGCAGTCAACCAAACGATTTCGTTAGTTACTTTGCCTGTTTCACGGTCAACCTTACGATATGGTGTTTGAACAAAACCATATTTGTTCAAGTGACCGTAAGATGACAAGTTGTTGATCAAACCGATGTTCGGTCCTTCAGGTGTCTCGATTGGACACATACGACCATAGTGAGTGTAGTGCACGTCACGCACTTCATATCCAGCACGGTCACGTGTCAAACCACCAGGTCCTAAGGCTGACAAACGACGTTTGTGAGACAACTCAGAAAGAGGGTTGTGTTGGTCCATGAACTGTGACAACTGTGATGAACCAAAGAATTCTTTAACCGCAGCTGTTACAGGACGGATATTGATAATTTGTTGCGGTGTTAGTACTTCGTTATCTTGAACAGACATACGTTCACGAACGTTACGTTCCATACGTGAAAGTCCAAGACGTACTTGGTTGGCAAGCAATTCACCAACCGCACGGATACGACGGTTCCCAAGGTGGTCGATATCATCGACACGACCAATACCTTCTGCTAAGTTGAGGAAGTAACTCATCTCAGCCAAGATATCTGCAGGTGTTACGATGTGAACCTTGTCATCTGGATTTGCATTACCGATAATAGTTACAACACGGTCTGGATCAGTTGGTGCAACAACCTTGAATTTTTGAAGAACAACTGGTTCTGTTACTACGGCAGCATCATTTGGAATGTAGACAATCTTGTTCAAATTGCCATCCAAATGACTTTCGATGCTTTCGATGACATCACGAGTCATAACTGTCCCAGCTTCCACCAAGATTTCACCAGTTTCAGGATCTACCAATGGTTCAGCAATAGTTTGGTTGAGCAAACGAGTTTTAATATTTAATTTCTTGTTAATCTTGTAGCGTCCAACGGCTGCTAAGTCATAACGACGTGGGTCGAAGAAACGAGCCACAAGCAAGGTGCGTGAACTCTCAGCAGTTTTCGGTTCACCTGGACGAAGACGTTCATAAATTTCTTTCAAAGCCTCGTCTGTACGAGAGTCCATTGGGTTTTTATGAATATCTTTTTCTACAGTATTGCGAACCAATTCGCTATCACCAAAGATATCAAAGATTTCATCATCGCCTGAGAAACCAAGCGCACGAACCAAGGTTGTAAATGGAATCTTACGAGTACGGTCGATACGAGTGTAGGCGATGTCTTTTGAGTCGCTTTCAAGTTCCAACCAAGCTCCACGGTTAGGGATAACAGTTGAACCGTAGCCCACTTTACCGTTTTTATCAACTTTATCGTTAAAGTAAACACCTGGTGAGCGGACCAACTGAGATACGATGATACGTTCACCACCATTGATGATGAAAGTACCCATTTCTGTCATGATCGGGAAATCACCAAAGAAAACTTCTTGGGTCTTGATTTCGCCTGTTTCTTTATTGATCAAGCGGAAGGTTACAAAAATTGGTGCTGAGTAGCTAGCATCGTGGATACGAGCTTCTTCTAGCGTATATTTTGGTTCCTTGATTTCATATCCAACAAATTCCAACTCCATTGTGTCTGTGAAGTTTGAAATTGGCAATACATCTTCAAATACTTCCTTAAGACCGTGATCTAGGAAATCTTTGAATGAATCTGTTTGAATTTCAATCAAATTTGGTAAGTCAAGAACTTCTTTGATTCTTGAAAAACTACGACGGGTACGATGTTTCCCGTATTGAACGTCATGTCCTGCCAAGATGATTCTCCTTTGTAAATAAGTTCCAAGCCTTGTCAATCAGGCTTTTCTAATCGTCATATGGTTTTAAAAACCCTTATCACCGTGTCCTCTTGATAAATTTTCAGAATCTTTAAGTCTTTGTTACAAATGCTCAAAATCCTGAAAAAAAGCACAAAAAGAGCAGCTAAATCTGACTTTTTCAGAAGATTTAACTGCTGTGAGCCTTGTCTGGACAATATTTCAGACAAAACCTACGACAAATGATTATTCATATTATACCCGATTTTCTCTAATTTTTCAAGGGTTTCGAACGATTTTTTTGCCTGCAATATTGATGGGACTTGTTTTCAGAAAAGGTAATTTTCTAGAAAACTAGTTGTTGAATAAATAGGACAGGTTCTATTCATTAACCTACCGACCAACAAAAAAATTCTCTCTTTAGTTTGTAAGTTGGCATCTTGTATACCGAAAAAGAATCAAACGACTTACTGAAAAAGATACAATACTAATCAATTCAACTTGCTTGACAAAAGCTTGACTTCATGGTTTAATATACCCCATAAGGGTATATTTGGAGGTGCCTATGTTTCACTTATTTACAAAAATTAACAGTATTTCTACCCGCGAGTTAGAAGCTAAACTCAGAGAACCCATTCAGCTACTGGACGTTCGAACGCCTACGGAATTCCGTAGAGGGCATATCAAAAATGCTAAAAATGTCCCTCTAACCGAAATTGGATCTTATACACCAGCGACAAAAGAAACACTCTATGTCATTTGTCATTCTGGTGTGCGTAGTAAGATGGCTGCGAAAAAGCTTAAGAAAAAAGGCTATGATGTTATCAATGTCCGAGGCGGTATGAGCGCTTGGACAGGTAAAGTCATCTAGATATATAAAGGAGTAAGTCAATGAAAATTATCATTATCGGGGGGGTTGCAGGCGGAATGTCTGCAGCAACCCGCCTCAGACGTCTCATGGAAGACGCTGAAATCACTATTTTTGAGAAAGGTCCCTTTGTTTCCTTTGCAAACTGCGGACTTCCTTACTATGTTTCAGGAGAAATTTCTAAGCGGGAAGATTTGTTAGTCCAAACTCCTGAAAGTCTCAAGGCACGCTTTAATCTCGATGTGCGACCTTTCCATGAGGTCATCAGCATTTCGCCAGCAGAGCATACTGTGACTGTTCGCCATGATGGACAAGAATTCACAGAAAGCTATGACAAGCTGATCCTCTCTCCAGGAGCTAAACCGTTCGTGCCTGCCATTGAAGGTTTGGCAGAAGCTAATAATACCTACACGCTTCGCAATGTTCCCGATCTCGATGAAATTATGGCAGCCTTGGACAATCATCCAAAAGAAGCTGTCGTCATCGGTGCAGGCTTTATCGGGCTTGAAATGGCTGAAAATCTGGCAAAACGTGGCTTGCAAGTTACTATTGTTGAGAAAGCACCCCATGTCTTGCCACCATTAGATCACGAAATGGCGGCCTTTGTCCAAGCAGAATTGGTCAAAAACGGCGTCCGCGTTATCACTTCCCAGTCTGCGACTCGATTTGAAGACCAAGGAAAAATTATAGTTCTCGAAAACGGTCAAAAGATCACTTCTGACCTCACCATCCTTTCTGTCGGTGTTGAACCTGAAAACGGTCTGGCCAAAGCTGCAGGGATTGAACTGGGACTTCGCGGTGGGATCCTGGTCGATGAACATTACGAAACCAGTCAAAAAGATATTTTTGCAGTTGGAGATGCCATCGTCGTTAAGCAAGAGATTACGGGCCAAGACGCTCTCATCTCACTAGCTTCTCCTGCCAATCGTCAAGGCCGCCAAGTGGCGGACGTCATCGCAGGACTCGGGCATACGAACAAGGGCAGTATCGGCACTGCTATCGTTCGTGCCTTTGATATGACAGCTGCTTCGACTGGTCTCAGCGAGCGTATCCTTCGCATGAATCAACTTCCTTACAAGGCACTTCATGTCAGCGGAAAAGACCACGCCGGTTATTATCCTGGCGCTACTGATATGATCTTGAAACTCCTCTTTGACCCGACCACTGGAAAAATCTATGGTGCCCAAGGAATTGGGAAGAAAGGCGTTGACAAGCGAATCGATATCCTAGCAACTGCTATCAAGGGAAATCTCACCGTCTTTGACTTACCAGAGTTAGAGTTTACCTATGCGCCACCATTTGGCTCCGCCAAGGATCCCGTCAATATGCTGGGTTACGCAGCCTTGAACCTTATCGAAGGTTTAAGCGACAATATTCAATGGTACCAGCTCGAAGACGAACTGGCTAAGGGTAAGAAATTTCTAGATGTACGGACCAGTAGCGAATTTCAGAGTGGTCGACTCAAAGTCGACACCATCCACATCCCCCTAAACGAACTACGGGAACGCTTGGATGAACTAGACAAGAACCAAGCTTACATCGTTAGCTGCCACAGTGGTTTGCGCAGCTATATCGCTGAGCGTATCCTCAAGCAAGCAGGATTTACCGTCCAAAACCTTGACGGCGCTTATTCACTATACAAAATGGCTAATCCAGAAGGAGTAGAATATGGTAACTAATATCAGCATGGCTGACTTTTATGAAAAATACCAACATGAAAATCTAGATCTTATCGATGTCCGTGAAGTACATGAATTCCAAGCAGGACATGCACCAGGTGCCAAAAATCTTCCGTTAAGTACCTTGGAGCAAGGCTACAAAGAACTCAAACCGGACCATGAATACCATGTCATCTGTCAAGGTGGAGTACGTTCTGCATCTGCCTGCCAATTTCTCAGCGCCCAAGGGCTCAACGTCACAAATGTAGAAGGTGGCATGAATGCTTGGCCTGGTGATGTTGAATAAATAAAATTCAAAAAGAGCAATTGGTCTAATTTCAAGAAAACCAACTGCTCTTTTATAGTGGATTGAACTTAGAGTAGTACGCCATGGATTCTAAAACATTTATTAGAGATTGTTTTGACTTTCCTAACCTCTTTGTTCATATCTTATTTCAATCAACTATAATCATTTGTTCACTATTTAGGAGAAACGTTTGTTTTTTATTACTTACGTTTAATCAAGTATTGAACAGCTTTTTCTAAACGTTCCTTCTGTGCTTGAGGATCCTCTAGAGGGTCGTTAATACAAGATGTTAAATTCTCCGTTATCATCAGTTCAATAATACGATCAACACTGGATCGCACTGCTGTTAATTGAGTAATGATATCGACACAATCACGCTCTTCCTCCATCATTTTTTGAATACCTCGTAATTGACCTTCCGAGCGTTTTAGACGTGTAATGTACTTTGATTTTGTCATATCTTTATCCTTAAACGATTTTTCTACATTATATCTCTAATACAGACCTTTGTCAAAAGGAGCACTTATTTTAAAGATAAAGACTCCTAGTTCTCCACTCTCACTCTCGTAACAATGCTGTCTTTATCTGTAACGGAGAATTCAGAAGAGGAAATCCATTGAAATTGCCCTTGCCTATCCTGTGCTTGCGTAAACAAATTGACCAAAAACTCCTTATTCTCAACTTCAACCACATAGTAGGCTAGTCCCATCATTCCATGCTTACGTCGAACTAAGTTTTTGCCACCCCATTCATTTACAGCTAGATGATGGTGATAAGCCCCTGATGCTATCCAACTGGCATGTGGAATCGTGAATTTATCCTCAAGACCAAGAGACTCTTGGTAGAAAGAGCTCGATTCTAGACTATTTTTAACAGATAGATGAACATGGCCCATACGAGTCCCACTTGCGATTGCAAAAGGCTCTATTTCTTTTCCTAGTTGGTAGATATCTTGAGCAGAGAGTTCTTCTGTCACACCGATAATTCTCCCGTCCTCACGAATATCCCACTCCGCCACTGGCTTGTCTCTATAGAGTTCTATGCCATTACCCTCCAGGTCTTCTAGATAGATAGCCTCACTATAGCCATGATCAGCCCCACCAACTAGTGGAATCTTCAGGTCTAACAAGTGTTTAAAAAGATTTGCCAAATCTTCACGAGTCGGCAAAAGAAGGGCCATATGATAAAGACCATAACTTTGCTTAGGATTGCTATTGTCATCTGTCTTAATTAGCCGAACTAGTGGTTTCCCACCGGCACCTAAAAGAACTTCTTTTTCCGATTGATTCAAAATCTCCAACCCAAGCAACTGATGATAAAATGCTGTCTGACTTTCTAAGTCCTTGACATTTAAAGCTACTTCAGCCAAATAAACCTGACTATTATATTGGTAAACCATAGAAAACCTCGCTTTGTTGTAACTATATTTATTACATCTATTATACACCTTTATCAGCCAATGTCAATCCAGATGCTTAGAGATGAATAAAACAAGAAAAATCCTCCCATGTAGGAAGGATTGTTTGGATTTAATGAGCCAACATTTCTTGGGCAATCTCTTGACCTGATAAGCCATCTGGATAGTAAGTTGGCCAGTTGTCCATCTCTTCAAAGAGGGCTTCTTGGCTAGTGCCTCCAAAGAAGATATGGAAATGCTCTGCCTTGACTGGAACGATATTGTGGTCGCTAAACTGAACATACTTAAATTGTCCAGCGTCTGCATCAGTCGCTTCAAAGAGGAAGCGTACTCCACGATTCCCTTTCTTATAAGTCAAGGTTTTCTTGCCAACATACTTGTAAGTATATTTCTTACTTTGGCCACCTTGGATGAATTCCATAGTGTTATCCGTAATATTAATCTTGCTTACATCTGTTTGGTAACCTTTTTGATAGTAGGCTTTGTATTCATCCTTAGTCATCTTACCAGTCAATTTAGCCTTGTAGTCAAATACTTGGTCAAGAGTCCCATTTTCAAGGAAAGGATAAACTGATTGCCAGTTACCTGCATAGTCACTCAAAGTGCGGTCCTTGACGTCTGCATCCTCAAAGTAACCATTTTGAACTGTCTTCGTATCCTCTGCCTTTTCAGGCTCAATTGCTGGACCTTCTTGGTCTGTTGTTTGTTTCAAAGCTTTGAGGTTTTTCTCCATGATAGAGATATAATTTTCTCCCGCCTTGGTATCTTCTTCTGTCAGACTTTCTAAAGGATTGAGGACATCTGTTTTGACACCTGCCTCTTTTGAAAGTGTATTAGCAAGGGCTTGTGAAGCATTTTCTTCAAAGTAGATATAAGAAATCTTGTTTTTCTTGATATATTCGGTCAATTCTGCCAAGCGACTTGCTGAAGGCTCCGCATCTGGTGAAAGACCTGAGATAGAGACTTGATTGAGTCCGTAGTCCAAGGCTAGATAACGAAAGGCAGCGTGCTGAGTCACAAAACTCTTTTGTTTTGCACTAGAAAGTCCTTCAGTATAGTCCTTGTCCAGAGCTTGCAATTTCTCGATATAGGCAGCTGCATTTTGTTCAAAAGTCGCCTTCTTATCTGGATAGTCAGCTGAAAGACTATCACGGATATGTTCTACAAGTTTGATTGCACGCGCAGGAGACAACCATACATGAGGATCATACTCGTGATGATGACCTTCTTCACCATGGTCATGGTCCTCCTCTTCTTCACTTCCTGGAAGAAGCAACATATCTCCAGTCGCCTTGATTGTTTTTACTTTTTTCGCATCTAGGGAATCTAACAATTTGGGAACCCAAGTTTCCATGTTTTCGTTCTCATACACAAAGGCGTCGGCGTCTTGGATTTTAGCGACTGCCTTAGGTGATGGTTCATAATCATGTGGCTCTGTTCCAGCTCCGATTAAGAGTTCGACATTGGCCGTGTCCCCTGCTACTTGCTTGGTAAATTCGTAGACAGGATAGAAAGTTGTGACGATGTTTAATTTGCCGTCTGCCTGTTTTTGATTGGAACAAGCCACTAAGAAGACTGTCACAAGACTTGCCAAAAGTAGGCCTAGTTTTTTCATGTACTTCTCCTATTTGATAAAACGTTTGAGTAAGCTGACTAACAAGAAGACAACTACAAAGATAATGGTAATACTTGCACTTGCAGGTGTTTCTGCATAGTAGGAAATGTAAAGTCCTGCTACCATTCCCAAAAATCCAATCGCACTGGCAAGTAGCATAACCGATTTAAAGTTTTTCCCCAGACGCAAGGCAATACTAGCTGGCAAAACCATGATGGTCGATACCAAAAGAGCTCCCGCAGCTGGGATCATGAGAGCGATAGCAACCCCCGTCACCATGTTAAAGAGGATAGACATAGTACGTACTGGAAGACCATCTACAAAAGCTGTATCCTCGTCGAAAGTTAAAATGTACATAGGTCTTAAAAAGAGGAAAGTCAAGATTAAAACTACCGCTGCAATGACAAAGAGCCCAATTACCTGCTCTTGACTAATGGTCACGATAGAACCAAAAAGGTACTGGTCCAGACTCATCGAACTAGAACTCTTTCCCTTACTCATAACAATAAGTGAAACTGCAAGTCCTGTAGACATGAGTATTGCTGTCCCAATCTCCATAAAGCTCTTATAAACCGTGCGGAGATACTCAAGGAAAACCGCCGCAATCAAAACAATCACAATGGTTGAGATGGTCGGAGAAATTCCTAAAACCAAGCCAAAGGCAACCCCTGAAAGGGAGACGTGACTGAGGGTATCACTCATCAAACTCTGACGACGCAAGATAAGGAAGGTTCCCAATACCGGCGAGAAAAGACTCATAGCAATAACAGCCAGAAAGGCACGTTGCATAAAGTCATAAGATAACAAACTAAGCATGACCTACCTCCTGATCATTCTCATGAACGTTGAAACAACGCCATGGCGAGTCTTGGTTTCGCACTAGATGAATATTGCGGTCCGCATAGTCCTTAACTTCTTCAGGATCATGGGTAATCATCAAAACAGCCTTGCCATGATGATGGGCACTGTGGTGCATGAGTTCGTAAAATTCATTTTTACTTCCTGCATCCATCCCCGTTGTCGGCTCATCTAGGATAAACACATCTGGGTCAGAAGCAAACATGCGTGCGATAACAGCTCTTTGCTTTTGCCCACCAGAGAGAGAACCGATTCGTTTATCCCGATGCTCCCACATCCCAACAGAATCCAAACTAGCCTTGATATGTTCCTCATCGTGAGCGTTTAAACGACGGAACCAACCTTTTCGTGGATAGCGACCTGACTTGACAAATTCATAAACCGTGCTTGGAAAACCAGCATTAAAACTGGCAATCTGTTGAGGAAGATAAGCTATTCTCAATTTCTTACCCTGCGTATTTGTCTTTGAAATAGTCACCTTTCCAATGCGTGGCTGAAGGATTCCAAGACTGGCCTTAATCAGTGTCGTCTTAGCCGCTCCATTTTCCCCTGTCAAGGTAACAAATTCCCCACTATCAACACTATAATTGATATGTTCAAGAACGGGCTCCTTATCATAATAGAAGGATAAATCCTCTACCGTAATATATCTCATTATTTGATTTCTCCTACTAAAGCAGTCAAAAACCGCTGAATCACTTTTTGTTCATTTGGAGTAAACTGAGTTGCTACTTGTTCATAGGTTAAAAGTGTATGCTCATGATGATGATGGTGCTCCTCAGCGATTGGACGAGCCAAATCAGTCAACTGATAAAAAATCACACGCGCATCCTTCGGATCTTTAGACGTTTCCAACATCCCCTCTTTAACCAAGGATTTGATAGCCTTGGTAACGGCAGCTTGACTAACATTGAGACGACGCGCCAACTCAGAGTTGGTTAGCGACTCCTCTGATAAAAGCATGAGAATATGCTCCTGGGTATTGGTCAAAGCCACATCACTGGTGCAATGACCGATGAGAATTTCATGCTGATTTTCAGCTTTTAAAATAATCTCATTTAAAAAACGATCGATATCTTTTGCCAACTGTCTCATGATTTGCTCCTTTCTTAGAACGGAATTTCTATAAATACAAGGTTTTCATACTCTTCAAAAATCAAATTCAAACCACGTCAGCTTCGTCTTGGCGTACTCAAGTACAGCCTGCGTCTCGCTTCCTAGTTTGCTCTTTGATTTTTATTGAGTATCACACCATTCCTTTACTAGTTAAGTATATCACATCCAAGCAAGGAGTCAAGAAAAAAGATGAAAACACCTGAGATGTTTTCATCCTTTAGAATTATTTTTCTTGTTTACGGCTAGTCCAGAGGGCTGTCGATAGGACAGGCAACAAGAAACGTTTATTCATATTGAAATCCCTTTCTCTTCTTTCTTTTATAGTGAATTGAAATAAGATGTGAGCAAATAGATTAGGGAAGTCAAATTGATTTCTAAAGATGTTTTAGAATCTGTAACGCACTATTCTAAGTTCAATCCGCTATACCATTATACGCTAATTAGCATCATTTTAAAACTTTTAGCCTTTTTTAGGGCAAGCTATCTGACATTTCATAAAAAAGTCTGAACAAAAAGTTCAAACTCCTTTTCTATATTATTGAAAATCCTTAATATTCCCATCGTAATTTGCCCAATCCTGGCTAAAGAAACGGTCATTCATTTGGTAATTAGGTGCTGTTGTCGGATTGCTCAAAAAGGGATTTACAACCTTATCAAACGCCAACCAGCCTAACCAACCGATATGAATCGTATCCTTAACAAAGTAGGGATCTCCTCCATTTTTTGAAAAGTCAGCAATGTTGGTAAAACCCTGACTTTCCAACTGGTAACGAATTTTTTCAATAGAGTGTTGATACATTTCTTCGTTCAAACCTGTATAGTTCATCCATTTTTTATTGACAGGTTGAAAGACAAAGAGCACATTAACCTTAGACTTGGCAAATTGATCAAGCACTAGCTGCAAATCATTGTACTCAGTTGATTGGAGAAAGTTATAATTCTTTTGATAGCCTTCTAAATTTTTTAAGTCCTTCTTAAGCTGAGTAGTATAAAAATGGTTTTCCATTCCCAAATCATTATTGGTCGTATTTTCTTCTGCATCCTTACGTGCAATATTTTCCAATTCTTCATACGAAAATTGGTCTGGGAGACTGCTCAAATATTTTTCAATATGATCTTTGTACTTTAATCGACCATGAATGGAGAATTGACCAAAAAGAGCAGCTTGTCTTTCATTGAACTCGGCAGAGAGATTAACCATCGTTTGATCAAAGTCTGACAATTGTTCATTCTTGGCCAGCTTCTCAACAATCCCCTTCATCGGTACTCTTGGATTTTGCTTCAAGAGTCTAGTGGCCGCATATTGAGCAGCCAGATCTCCGGATTGATTTTCCAAAAAGGCCGTCAACTGGTCATTGTTAAAAAAGCTTTGAAAAGTAGGCGCATCGTGCTCCTCTTTTGTAAACCATTGTGGAGAGATTACAAATACCGCTTGTTTGTTTTCAATCTCAGATGTGATTTGTTGTAGTCCAAAGTACTGACTAAGAGAAGCTGCTCCTGCCTGCCCCATAAAATAAGGGCGATAGGAGCGATTATACTTTTCAGCTAATACTCCTGGATGCATGCTATCAAAACGAATCCATTCACTCGAACCCAAAAAGGGTATAAAACGTATATTAGGATCCGTGAGAGCTCTCACTTTTTGGCTTCTCTCTTTGAAACTTTCTGCACTTATTGAGGCTGCAGAGTATTTTTCCTCCATTAAATTATGACTCTTGCTACTAGGATAGAAAACAATGAGTAGAAGAACCAATAAACCTGCAATAAGAATAGGCCCGAAGATTAACCACAGGCGTTTAAGCATTCTTTAACTCCGTAATCCCTGCTACGATTTTATTAGCTGTATTCCAGTCGTCACGACCAAATTCTGTAACTGGGACACGAATGTCAAAGCGATTTTCGATTTCCACGATCAATTCAACGGTTCCCATACTATCCAAGACACCTGCGTCAAAAAGATCTTCATCCATCATGTCAGATACATCTTCCATAAATAATTCATCAATAATTTCAATAACTTCTGATTTGATATCCATTTTTTAATTCCTTTTATTTTTTAAACCATAAATCATTCAAAAATCCAGAAAAGATTAAGAATGAAACCATCACGACATGGAAGGTTATCACCATGCCAAGCAACTGAACCCAACGGTTCTCAGGTAGAGCAGCTTTCCCTGCTTTTTTCCGTTCCTTATTGAGCGTTTTTTTCTTTCGAACCCAGGCATCATTAATGACTAAGCCTACTCCATGAAAGAGTCCGTAGGCGATGTAAAACCAAGTTATCCCATGCCAGAATCCCATAAGGAGCATGTTCAGGATATAGGCGACACTTGAGGTCACGTTTCGATTCTTAAACAATTTCTTTCTCGTCATCACCATGACCATGCGCATAAAAACAAAGTCACGGAACCAGAAGGATAAACTCATGTGCCAACGATTCCAAAACTCTTTCAAATCTCTTGACAAGAAAGGTTTGTTGAAGTTGATCGGACTACGAATCCCCATCAGATTTGAAATAGCTAGAGCAAACATGGAATAACCCGCAAAGTCAAAGAAGAGCTCCAGACCAAATGTGTACATGACTGCAACTACATAGTAGTTAAAGAAACCACCTGTTTGTAAAGCTAAATTCTTTAGCGGTGGCAATAAAATCTCGCCTAAAATATGAGCTAGGATAAATTTATACAGAAATCCCCACATGATATACCGAACGGACTCGGCTAGCATATCCATCAACTCATCGCGCTCTGGAATCGTCTGATAATTTTCATTAAAACGTTTGAAACGATCAATAGGACCACTTGAAAATGTCGGCATAAAGAGAAGAAAACGCAAATACTCCCACATCTTCAAATCCTTAATGACTCCATCTCGAAGTTCGATGATGATTCCTACCGAACGAAATGTCAAATAAGAAATTCCCAAAAATCCAAGCAAAGACTGCGTTCCATTGATAGCAGGCTGCACCTTGACAAAGATGATGGGAAGTAACGACAACAGACTAACGAGATAGAAAATCCATTTGCCGTCTCGGACTTTTCGATACTGCTTGTAAAAAAGAACCAGTACCATTTGCCAAATTAGATAGATTCCTAAGGCAGCTAATTGATTGGTCTTGCCTCCCGTCAACATAGTGACTATAAAGAAGAGACTAACCAATATTTCATACCAGCCAAAACGTTTTTTGAAAAAAAGACCGATAAAGATTGGCAAAGTAGCGGTAATCACGTAGACAAAGTACTGTGGATTTCCATAAGGCTCGACATGAGGAAGCTGTTTAAGAAGCTCCATCATCTATTGTTTACCTCATTGATTAAGCCTTTAATGTCAATCTTGCCATTTGGAGTTAGTGGTAATTCCTTTCTGTAAAGGAACTTAGACGGCATCATGTAAGACATCATAATATCTTCCAAGTCTTCCTTGATCGCTTTCGTGATATCGATGTCGCGCTCAAATTGTTCTTTGACACCATCTTTTAAGATGACATAGGCCAAGAGGTTTTGAACCTTGTGGTCCTTGTTGTAACGTGGAACTGCAACAGCGGATTCAACATACTGAGATTTATTCAAGTTTTGAGAAACATCCTCTAGCTCAATGCGGTAACCGTTAAACTTGATCTGGAAGTCCATCCGTCCACCGTAAAGAAGAAGGCCTTCATCTGTCATGGTTCCAACATCTCCAGTGTGGTAGGCTGGCAAACCTTCAAATTCGAAGAAGGCTTCAGCTGTTTTTTCAGGATTATTCATGTAGCCTTTTGAAACAGCTGGACCAGATACGATGATCTCCCCTTGTTCTCCGTTTGGCAGTTTATTGCCCTCTTCATCGATGATGAAGGTAGGTGAATCTTCTTTGGTGTAGCCAATCGGAAGACGTTTCAAGGTTGCTAACATCTCATCTGTAATAGCGACTGCTGATAAAGCAACTGTTGCTTCCGTTGGACCGTAAGCATTGATGATACGCGCATTTGGGAAACGCTCGCGCAGTTTTTGAGCTGTTTTAACCGTCAATTCTTCGCCATCAAAGTAGAAATGCGTGATTTCAGGCATCTTTTCAGCATTGAAATCCTCCGACAGCATAGCCATATCTGCAAAAGATGGCGTTGAAGTCCAGATAGCAATCGGAAGAGAAAAGATAGTTGCAAAGAGTTGTTTGAAGTCTTGAGTAATGGCTGATGGGAGGGCAAAAAGGGTTCCTCCAAGAGCTAAGGTCGGTGCCCAATACATGACAGACAAGTCAAAGGAATACGGTGGTTGCGCCAACATTTGTGGATGCTCTGGCGTCGCAAATTCCTTGTCCGTAATCATCCAGTTAGTAAAGCTGAGGAGATTATCATGGGAAATCTGCACCCCTTTTGGTTTACCAGTTGTCCCTGAAGTAAAGATAATGTAATAGTTATCATCCCCCTTGACCTGATGCGTCATCTCATAGCTTGCCCCTTGAGCAAAGGCTTCTTGAACCTGAGCTAGATTCATCATCGGTGTAGAAACCTGCTTCAATGGAAAGTCTGAGATAGCAATAATCAAACTTGGCTCTGCCACTTCTAAAATAGCCGAAACTCGCTCCAAGGCCGAATGACTGTCAATTGGAATGTAGGCATGACCTGACTTGGTCAATGCTACAAAGGTAGCCAACATCTCATACTCCTGACCACCAAAAACGACTACAGGAGATTTTTCAGGTAAATCTAGTTGATCGATGGTTGCAGCCAAACTATCCGAATCAGCCTTCAAATCACCATAGGTACGTTCCTCACCAAGAACATTATAGACTGGAAAGCTAGGCTGAGTTTGGGCGAAGTGCTCAATCGCTTCAATCATATCTTTTATCGGTTTATTAGACACAGTTCGTTTTCTCCTTAAAGTTAAAATTCATTGTAGATAAAGCTACCCTGACCTTGACCTAGGTAACTAAAAAAGTAAAGCAAACCCAGTAAAACAATAAAATACAGGACCGTTTGCCCTAAAAAAATATATAATGGTTTCTTTCTATCCATGATCGATTTCTTTTCTGTAAATTTCCGTCAATTTTTCCACAAACAATTACTATTTTTTCTTGTTCCCATTTTACCACTTTATTCCCTCTATTTTCAACTGTTTACCATAACTTAAAAGTTCGTTTTAGGTTATTTTAAGATAAGTTCAAATATTAATATTTTGCCCTTAAAAAACAACAAAGTTTGAGATTGGATTCTCAAACTTTGTTACAAATAGCTCTTTTATCTTAGAAAAGTGAGAATACAAGCACGGCTAAGGCTGCACCGATAACAGGTCCCACAACAGGAATCCAAGCATAAGACCAGTCTCCGTCTCCCTTGTTTGGAATTGGCAAGATGCTGTGCATGATACGAGGTCCAAGGTCACGCGCAGGGTTCAAGGCATAGCCTGTTGTCCCACCTAGTGATAGACCGATACCGACAATCAAAGTCCCCACTGCAAAGGTTCCGATACCTGCTTGAAGGTCATAAAGCCCCAAGGCAAAGATTGTCAACACCAAAACAAAGGTTCCAAGGATTTCGCTGATCAAGTTTGATACAGTATCTTTGATAGCTGGTCCTGTGCTGAAAGTAGCCAAAATATTTCCTGCATTTTCTTCTGCCTCATAATGCGGTTTGAATTGCAACCAAACCAAAATCTGACCGAGCATAGCCCCTGCGAACTGAGCTAGGATGTAAGGGAAAACGGAAGCCCAAGGTAAGTCACCTTTTAAGGCCACACCGATGGTCACAGCTGGGTTTAAATGAGCTGGACTGAGCTTGCCAGATACAAAGACTGCAACCGCAACTGCAATCCCCCACCCCATAGTAATCACAATCCAACCTGAGCTGTTGCTCTTGGTTTTTGGAAGAACCACACCAGCAACAACACCATTTCCTAGAAGAATCAGGATTAAAGTCCCTAAAAATTCTCCAAATAATTCATTCATCATCTTTCTGTCTCCATTAAAAAGAAGGGGCGGGCGACAAGGATTGTTGACCTCCACCTCTTTTATTTTTTCTTAATTTTTTAATTCTGCTAAATCGTTGTTAGCGAGAGCTGCTTCGACATCAGCACGGTAAGTTGCTTTCTCATCTTCTGTCCAGTCATAGAATCGTCCCATTTCATCCAAAACTGGCTCAACGATACTATCCAAGCTATCACGCATAAAGAGCATGTGGTTGGTACGACGAAGAAGGAAGTCAACTGGGCTAAGAGCCAACTCATTGCGCATTGCATAGTGAAGGGACAAGGTGTCTGCCAAGCTGAGTCCTGGCGCTTGTTCCAAACTATGAGCAAGTGCAAAAACTTTCGGTGCATTTGAACCGTAAAGATTTGCTAGGTAATGGGCTTCCTTGCTATCCAAACCACGTGACACTCCAAGTTGCGCAAAGGCTTCGATTTCTGAGTCCACATTTGCTGGGTTCAATTCTCCACCTGAAACAGGGTAAGTCTTAGAATTGATCAATTTAAAGCTACGGTCAAATTCTGTTTTGAGGATGTCAACCACGCGCTCCATAGCTCCTTCAGCCATCTTACGGTAATCTGTGATTTTACCACCAGCAAGAGTCAAGAGACCATTGTCATCACGGTCCAAGCTCGAACCACGAGAAACTGCAGATGGATCCAAATGTTTCTCAGAGG
The DNA here is from genome assembly GCA_027659245.1 of Streptococcaceae bacterium AM104-57. Taxonomy (GTDB): domain Bacteria; phylum Bacillota; class Bacilli; order Lactobacillales; family Streptococcaceae; genus Streptococcus. The sequence goes on along the minus strand of JAQDPW010000001.1, from coordinate 148,591 downwards.
TGCTGCTTTCAAGCTTGCTGACAGCAGACTCAACATCTTCACGCGTTTTTTCTTTAGAAAGATAAGATTCAACAGTCGCAATCAAGTTGTTAAAGCTTTCATCACTGATAGTTCCGTTATTTCCGCCATTGTAGTCAGAAGCGCTATTGCCTGCGATCAATGGACGAAGACCTGCCCAGCTACTTTCGATATCATCAATGGTGATGTTGGCTTCTGGGAAGCGGTTGTTTACAATACCAAGTAGGTAGTCTACATCTTCTTGAGTCACTTTTGGATGTTCCAAATCACCTGTGTAGTCTGTATCTGTTGTACCGAAGTAAGTCTTGTTTTCACGCGGGAGAACAAAGACCATACGGCCATCACCCAAACCTGTATCAAAGTAAACTGGCTGTGAAACCTTGATCTTGCTTGAATCCACTACCAAGTGAACTCCCTTAGTTGGACGCATTTGTGAGAATTGGGTTCCCTTATTAGATAAATTGCGTACCTTGTCGCTCCAAGGACCTGTCGTGTTGATAACCAGACGAGCCTTGATTTCAAAGACTTGGTCTGTCAACAAATCACGAGCTACGACACCTGTAATCTTGCCACTTTCGTCAAAGAGGAAGCCTTCTGCCTTCACGTGGTTGGCAATGAGAGCACCATCTTGGTTGGCACGTTTGATGTTTTCGATTACGAGACGCGCATCGTTGTTACGGAAGTCAAGGTAAACCCCACCTCCTACCAAGCCTTCTTTCTTCAAGTTTGGCTGGCGTTCCAAGACTTCTTCCTTACTCAAAACCTTGTTAGCAGCTGGGGTGTTGTTAACTCCTGCCAAAAGGTCATACAAGTCCATAGCTACTTTAAGACGGAAAAGGCTAAAAGTAGCTCCATCTTCGTCGTAAACTGGCAAGAGCATTGGATCTGGTTTTGGAATATGTGGAGCAATTTGTTGAACCACTGCACGTTCTGAAACCGTATCTGATACTACTTCTACGTCAAATTGCTTAAGATAACGAAGACCTCCGTGAACCAATTTTGTTGAACGGCTAGATGTTCCTTCTGCGAAGTCCTGCATTTCAATCAAACCAGTATCTAGACCACTAGCTGCTGCCTGTAAAGCTACACCAGCCCCTGTGATTCCTCCACCGATAATCAAGAGGTCCAGGGTACGTTCCTGCATTTTTTTAATTGATAATTCACGTGTTTTCTTTGAAAATTCCATATTTACACACTTTCTAACTGAGTCTCTTTATTCTTCCAGTATTAGTCATCTACTTCCGCAAAGACTTGGGTTGCTTTCACAGCCTTCTTCCAACCCTTGTAGAGTTGTTCCTTGCGAGATTCGTTCATAGATGGCTCAAAAAGTTCCCCAGTCTCATTCAAGAGCTTCAACTCATCCAAGTCTTTCCAGTAACCTACTGACAAACCTGCTAGGAAGGCTGCTCCTAGAGCAGTTGTTTCCAAGTTTTTAGCGCGTGAGATATCGATTCCCAAAATATCAGCTTGGAACTGCATGAGGAAGTTGTTCATAGCTGCACCACCATCCACCTTCAAGACTTGGATAGCTGTCTGAGCATCCACTTGCATGGTGTCAATGATGTCACGGACTTGATAAGCGATAGATTGTAAGGTTGCCTTGATAAAGTCTTCCTTACTTGTTCCACGAGTCAAACCAAAGACAGAACCGCGAGCATTTTGGTTCCAGTATGGAGCACCTAGACCTGTAAAGGCTGGAACAACGTAAACTTCGTCATTGTTGTGAGAATTGAGAGCATATTTTTCAGACTCTGGTGAGTTTTCCACCATACGAAGTCCATCACGAAGCCATTGAATGGCACTTCCTGCGATGAAGATTGAACCTTCCAAGGCATAGTAAACCTTGCCGTTGATTCCGTAACCAATGGTTGTTAATAGGTTGTTCTCAGACAACTGCATCTCTTCACCAGTATTCATGATGATGAAAGAACCTGTTCCATAAGTATTCTTGACCATACCTGGTTCAAAGGCCAACTGTCCAAAGAGGGCTGCCTGTTGGTCACCAGCCATACCTGATATTGGCACTTCTCCACCGTAGAAATGGAATGGAGCTGTCTTGCCGTAGATTTCAGAGTTAGAACGAACTTCCGGAAGCATAGCCTTAGGAATGTTGAGGATTTCCAAAATCTCATCATCCCATTTGAGTTCTTTAATGTTATAAAGCATGGTACGGGCTGCATTGGAGTAATCCGTCACGTGAGCCGCACCGTCAGTCAATTTCCAAACCAACCAAGTATCGATAGTACCAAAGAGCAATTCTCCTTTTTCTGCTCGCTCTTGAGCGCCTTCTACATGATCCAAAATCCAACGAACCTTAGTAGCAGAGAAGTAAGCATCGATGATCAAACCAGTCTTTTCATGGAATTTTTCCACATAACCTTGTTTTTTTAGTTGTTCAGCCAAAGGCGCTGTCTGACGAGACTGCCAAACGATTGCATTGTAGATAGGGAGCCCTGTTTTCTTATCCCAGACAACAGTTGTTTCACGTTGGTTGGTAATTCCGATTGCCTCGATTTGACTTGGTTTTACACCACTTTCGATGAAAGCTCCAGCAATAACTGACTGGACAGAATTCCAAATTTCATTGGCATTGTGCTCTACCCAACCAGCTTGAGGGAAAATCTGAGTAAACTCTTTTTGGCTGGAGCTGACCTTTTCTCCTTTTTTGTTAAAAATGATGGCACGAGAGCTTGTAGTCCCTTGGTCAATGGCCATAATGAATTTTTCTTGTGACATGTGCTGTCCTCCTGATAAAGATCTTGAGGATGTCTCCTCTTTACAGTAACTAGTATACAAAATAAAGCGCTTTCTTGTTTATCAATTTTTTTTAATTTTTAAAAAAATGTGAGGAGATTGTGTAAATTTCACAAAAAGACCTGGAACAACCAAGCCTTTTAAGCGAATAATAACTGGCGAATCGCTGCCAAATCTTCCATACCCAAGTCGTTTTTTAAATAATAAACTGGTGTCTGCTCCTTCTTATGAATCGGGTTATTGGTAACCAGCAAATCATAATGCCGAGTTCGGTCATAAGCTTCAATGGTAATGAAACGATTGTATTCCAAATACCGTTTCAAAATAGCTGCCATCCTTGAAAAGACAAGAAAACCAGATGTCAAATCCAGACCAATCCGCATATGCTGACCACCATTTTCAGCCATATATTCTATCAACTGGAGCCATTCCCAGAGAATTTTTTTATCCAAATCCGTCCCCTGTTGAAAGGCAGGTAAAGCATGAAAAATCTCCACCGCCGTCTCCTTAAAATCATGTTCCATCAGCAAATAAGGATGACGATTCTCTGTCTGGTATCTGTACTGATCTTGTAAAATATAGCCCTTATATAAATAGACTTGAGCACAAAGCTGACTGAGTTCATAGGTGACATGGTCCTCTGTGTAGTCCCCTAGCAATTCCTCTTTCTTCATTTCTTGAATCAATTGCGTCAGCAAATCTGCCAACTGCCCTCCAAAACCAAGGATATACTCCATAGTATGAAGAGGAAGAATGCGATGAGATAGGAGGAAAGAGAAGAAAATCATCATCTCCCCATCCTCAGTTCCTAGAGGAAGGTGTTGCCCAGCAAAAAAGGACGGAGCCTTTCTCAGCAAACGAAGATAGAAAATATTGTCAAAATACCCTCGCATTTTCTCTTCTATGACTTGAAACTGACAGGCGTTGACCCGAAGACGTTGCTGACTGATGTGACTCCACAAAACCAAGTCCAATTTCTGCCCCGAAGACAAACTTGCACCGCAGATTTCTTCTAGTGTAGCAATTTCCTGCTTTCTCTCTGGTTTCTGCATGTGACCTTCCCACTCCTGACTGGACCAGACCTTGCGGAAAAGACAGAAATAGAAATAGCGAATCTGATGCTCCGGACCTCGCCACCGTCCATTTTGGATGGATAAATCAAATTCTGACAAAATCTGGTTTAAACTTGATAAATGGCGGCCAAGCGTTGCCTCACTAATCATCAATTCTTGAGCCAACTGATGGGCTAAAAACTGTTGGTGGTAGAGAAGATAGACCAAAATCTGGTATTTAACAGCATTCTCCAAAAACAAGCTCCGAATCTCTCTCCCCTTGGTAGCTGCACCGATTGACAGACTCAGATTTTCATCTTCTAAGGAGAGGTTCAGCTCTAAACCACTATCCAAAGCCTTGTCATTGAGCAGGGTGACATATTTGGTTAGGGTTGCTTTTGAAAATCCTGTTTCCTCCATTACAGCCTTGACGGTCGTCTGAGACTCTTGTAATAGAAAGGAAAGGATTGAAAATTGGCCAGATTCAGCCTTTTCCATCAAGTCTCCTAAATACATTTGTTACCCCTTTCATTTTCTTCCTTTAGAATAACACAAAACTTAAAAATGATGAAATAATCTGTTTCTCTTTTTATTTTCATGCTAATTTCCCAGTCCATTATCCTGAAAATCAGCAAACACACGGCTCCCCCTTTGGGCATTTTTATGCTAAAATAGTAGCTATGGATAAAATTATTAAAACTATATCAGAAAGCGGTGCCTTTCGTGCTTTTGTCCTTGACAGCACTGAAACCGTCCGCACTGCTCAAGAAAAACATCAAACTCAAGCTAGCTCAACGGTAGCACTTGGCCGCACCCTTATCGCTAGCCAGATTCTTGCTGCCAATGAAAAAGGAAATACTAAACTAACAGTTAAGGTGCTGGGATCTAGCTCCCTAGGTGCTATCATCACCGTCGCTGATACCAAGGAAAACGTCAAAGGCTACGTTCAAAATCCTGGTGTTGACATCAAAAAGACTGCAACTGGTGAAGTCCTAGTCGGGCCTTTTGTTGGAAATGGTCAATTCCTCGTTATCACAGACTACGGCACTGGAAATCCCTACAACTCCATGACGCCTCTTATCTCTGGGGAAATCGGTGAAGACCTAGCTTTCTATCTTACAGAAAGCCAACAAACGCCGTCAGCAGTTGGTCTCAATGTCCTTTTGGACAAAGAGGACAAAGTCAAGGTTGCAGGTGGCTTCCTAGTCCAAGTGTTGCCAGGAGCCAAGGAAGAAGAGATTGCTCGCTTTGAAAAACGCATCCAAGAAATGCCAGCTATTTCTACTCTTCTCGAAAGCGACGACCATATTGAAGCTCTTCTAAAAGCTATCTATGGTGACGATTCCTATAAACGCCTATCTGAAGAAGAAATTCGTTTCCAATGTGACTGCAGCAAAGAACGCTTTATGAAGGTTCTTTCTAGTCTGCCAAGCTCAGACTTGCAGGAAATGAAGGACGAAGACCACGGGGCAGAAATCACTTGTCAATTCTGCCAAACAACTTACAACTTTGATGAAAACGACCTGGAGGAACTCATTCGTGACAAATCTTAATACACCTTTTATGATTGGCAATGTTGAGATTCCCAATCGTACCGTTCTAGCGCCTATGGCTGGTGTGACAAACTCAGCCTTTCGTACTATCGCAAAAGAGCTTGGAGCTGGACTCGTTGTAATGGAAATGGTCTCTGACAAGGGAATCCAATACAACAATGAAAAAACACTTCACATGCTTCACATCGATGAAGGTGAAAACCCTGTCTCTATCCAACTATTTGGTAGTGATGAAGACAGCCTAGCACGCGCAGCAGAATTCATCCAAGAAAACACCAAGACCGATATCGTGGATATCAACATGGGTTGTCCTGTTAATAAAATCGTTAAAAACGAAGCTGGCGCTATGTGGCTCAAGGACCCAGATAAGATTTACTCTATCATCAACAAGGTCCAATCAGTCCTTGATATCCCTCTCACTGTCAAAATGCGTACAGGCTGGTCTGATCCATCTCTAGCTGTGGAAAATGCCCTCGCCGCTGAGGCTGCTGGTGTTTCTGCCCTCGCCATGCATGGCCGTACCCGTGAGCAAATGTATACAGGTCACGCAGACCTTGAGACCTTGCACGACGTAGCCCAAGCCCTGACCAAGATTCCCTTCATCGCAAACGGTGATATCCGTACTGTCCAAGAAGCCAAGCAACGCATAGAAGAAGTCGGTGCTGATGCAGTCATGATTGGCCGCGCTGCCATGGGAAATCCTTACCTCTTCAACCAAATCAACCACTACTTTGAAACAGGAGAAATCCTACCTGATTTGACCTTTGAAGACAAGATGAAAATTGCCTACGAACACTTGAAACGCTTGATTAACCTCAAAGGAGAAAAGGTTGCGGTCCGTGAATTCCGTGGACTCGCTCCTCACTACCTCCGTGGAACATCAGGTGCAGCTAAACTTCGTGGAGCCATTTCACAAGCAAGTACACTAGCTGAGATCGAAGCTCTCTTGCAATTGGATAAGGCTTAAACTTCTATACTACCTTTCAAGTAAGGGTTGATTTCTAGACCCTCTCATACCACCGTACCTGTCGTTCTGCATACAGCATTTCAACGTATACCGTTCAAGGTAACAATCCAATCAACCACCCGTCAAACGGGTGGTTTGTACCAGGGCTATAAGCCCAGATTACCAGCCAGCGCCTAAAGACGCTGGCTTTCACTTTGTTCAAGCCTTATTGCTCTTGACTCGTCACTTGCCTCTTAAAGAGGACTTGGTACTACTTACCACTATCCCCAAAGGAATCCTCATATTCTTTCACACTTAATTTATCTAGTGCTATATCATGCTTTACTCGTTCTCAATTTTTTATACTCGTGAAGAAATCATCCACTGGATAATTTCTTTAATCTTGGATGTATTTCCTTATCGTGGCTTCATTAAGCCCTACTGTACTCACATAATAACCTTCCGCCCAGAAATGCCGATTCCCAAACTTATCGACGCGCACCCGCATAGCGGGTGTTTTTTTATCTCGCACCTAACGGAGCGAGACGGACTAATAGTCACAATTAAAAAGCTAGAGTTCCACAATTGGAAATCTCTAGCTTTTTTGTGGTTGAGAACTATTTTGTCCAAGGCTCTTAAAATAACCTTATAAAAATGACAAATTTTATCCCTTTTAGCGTTCACGTTTACGTTGAATTGTAAATCCTAAAATTAATCCCAAAATAGTATATCCACCGAGAGCTATCTGACGTTCCACTCGAGAATAACTACCAGTATTTGGTAACTCCTGTTTAGTCGCATCTTTTCTACTAAACGTAGATAATGTTTGAGATGTCGTGTCATTCGGTCTAGCACCAGCACCAGCATGTTTTGGACTTGTCTTGTAGCCATTCAAATCAAAGGCTGGGAGTTCATCTACAGTTGGTGTAGTGATTGGAGTTGCTCCAATACCATCTGTATTACGGGTCACTTTGTAACCGTTTAACTCGCTATCCAAATCAAATGTTGGAAGCTCTTCGGCAACAGGTGCGATAGTTGTAGTTGCCCCAAGACCATCTTGAGTTTGTGTCACTTTGTAACCATTCAATTCACCGTTTAGGTCAAAAGCTGGAAGTTCTTCAACACTTGGTGTTTCACGCGTAACTGCAGAAACTACACCTGTTGTGTCTTGATAAACTGCAAGAGCTTTGTCAATTGCAAGAATATCAGTCAAACGTTGAACATTAGATTTAGCGTCAGAAAGTGCTTTTTGGGCTTGTGTAAGCGCAACTTTTGCGTCCGCCACACGTTTGTCGACAGCTGCTTTATCTTCTTCAGCCTTAGCCAATTTAGCATTCAAGTTACCCAATTGACCTTGCAAGCGAGCTGCATTATCACGAGTCTCAATCGCTTTATCGATTTCACCTTGGGCAGCTGCTACACGTTCAGTCAAATGGTTGACGTAATTTGTAGCGCGCTCAGCTGCAAGGTTCTTTTCTTCAAGAGTTGTTGCTGTTGCGTTTGCTGCCAATTTGGCGACTGCAAGAGCTGCGGTTGCATTGTTCAACTCAGTTGTCGCATTTGCGATGGCGGTTGCACGTTGTTCTTGACTACGTGTTGCTACTGACAATTTACCAGCTAATGCAGTTTGGCGTGCTACAAGTGCGTTTCGTTCATCTTCTTGGCTAGCTTTTAGGGATTTGAGTTCGTTCAAATCACGTACTAGCGCACTGTTATCACCTTCTTGTTTGTGAGTCACAAATACAAAGTGATGGTCTGCGATGAATTTCATTTTACGACCGTAGAAAGTTGGGTTTAGCACATCATCTTTGAAGTTATGGATGTTATCCCAGAATTTCTTGCTGGACTCACTTTCTTCTTCAAGATATGTTGCGCCGTCTTCGTCTGTTGAATAAGTACTACCAGTATGGGCGTTATTTTCAAATGCCGCATAGCGAGATGTGCCGTTTGAACCCACAATGTTAGCGAGTGCGAGACCCATTTTACCACCCATAGGCACTAAAAGAGCGCGACGGTGACCATGATTAGCACCCGATACATTACGATAATCATCATACCATGTAAGCAACATATCATATGCCAATGTTTCGTTAGTCACAATGCGGTTGAAATTGATGTATCCATCTTCAGAAGACACAAATTCTCCGAAACCATTGACGATATTTTCAAGACCTTTTTCATTCTTGTTACCTGGTGCAGTCAATGCTGTTTTGTGACTCAACTTGTCATTGAGTTGCATTTCATTGGCACGTTGTTGTGCATAATCCAAGTAAGCATCATCCACTTGCATGTTTCCAGCGACACCATTTGCTTCACGTAATTCATTAAGCAATTTGACAAATGCTTGAGACAATCCGCGGTTATCCACTTTATAGCGGAACACTGGTTGTTTCTTAAATGTATGATTCACAGCATCATATGGCTCATTGCGGTAGTCTTCAAGTGCTTTTTGGAAATCCAACATATCTTGAGTCGCTTCGATTTCAACAATTTTAACACCTTGGAAGTTAACAGGTTCCATTGTTGGGTTACCTGATGCATCTTTCGGTGCATTATTGCGGTTATGCGCGTAATCCATGAGGTTGTCATGAGCTACTGCAGTGCGTTCAGATGGATTCAAATCAGTTGTTTTGATAACTGGTTTGTAATTATCCACTTCTTGCTGTTTAGCGTCAATACGACTGCTGGTAGCAGCGATTTGTGCAGATTTTGCAGTCACTTGGTTAGTGACACCATCCAATTCTGTTTGGATTTCTTTAGGGTCTTGACTAACTGTTGCAGTTGCTTGGTCCAAAGCAGTCTTCTTATCTTCGACTGTTTTCTCAGCATTTTTGACAGCACTTACAGCGTCATCATGAACTTGTTGAGCAGATGTCAAATCATCTTTTGCTGTTTGTTCAGTCGTTTTTGCGTTTGAAAGTTCTGTACTGAGTTCTGATTTTTTCTCAGTTTTGGTATCAATAACCTTGTTTTGTTCTTCGACAATTGCGGCTGCGTTTTGTGCGGTTTTAATATCTTCTTTGATATCTGTAACAGCTTTTTCAGCGATTGACTGTTGGTCTTCCGCAGCTTGTACATCTGCACTCTTTTGGTCGACGGTTGCTTGTGCAGCCTTAGCAACCTCTTGAGCCTTAGTCAAATCTTGACCAGTTACTGCTGCTTTTTGTACGGTTGTTGATTTGGTAGGTTGTGTAAGCTCGTCTGCTTGAACAGTTGTATTAACAACACCAGCACCGACAAGAACAGAAGTTAAACCAGCACCTAATAATTTCTTTTGCATATGTTCTCCTAATATAAAATTCATGATTTATTTTCAAAATTATAACCTGTTCTCCTATGAGGAACAAAGTTCAGTATTCTAATTCTCTGATTACCTGTTTTCTATAATCCTGTGATGAGTCCTTGCCTCTAATAATTGAATTGTCTGAATTACAGATTGATAACGAACATTATCTTGGATAGTAGCTAAACTACTTTGCATTACTTCCTGATTGTATTCAACTCTTTCACGGTGTTTTTCTTCCGCCAGTAAATTAGCTGCTTCTTTAAAGTTGTCAGCCCTATAAGTTTCTAGATAACTATATAAGAGATATAGGTCATCCATATTAAAATAATCTTCTGGAATTTCTTCTTTATAGTCAAGGAACTGCTTATCTCTCAACAGTTCTACACCTTTTTGGCGATATTTGTTAGAAGCATCATTATCATAAGCATTTGAAAATTCCTTCTTGGCAGAATGATTATAAAATGCTTTTACAATAGCAAAAATAGGAAAAAATAGCAATTGAAAGACTCCATAAGTTAGAGGTACTTGTATAATAATTAACGAAGTTATAGGGTAGGTATTTGTAATAGCTCCCCATATATTTACTATTAAAATAAAACTAATAATAATTATGTTAAATACTTTTTTAATTCTATAATATTTACCCATAATACTATCATAGGCTTTATTTTGTTCAGCCGAAATAGCCCGGTTCAAATCCGATACTGTTTTTAAAACTTGAAAACAATACCCAAACATATAAAGCAATTCTTCCCTATTATATCTATTCATATTGGTTTAAAGTCTCCCTATGGCCATAATCCGATTTTTGAGTATATTTATTATACAACTATCTATTATACCCCCCCCCGAAATGGCTTTGTCAAGGGATTTCTATTAATTTTAATAAAATATTTTTTGATATTCCTCTAGACTTTTCGTTATCTGAAAAAGATTGATATCTAGTGTGTCACAACACTCAAAACTGAGCAAAAAAATAGTTTCATTTAAAAATTATTGTTTAAAATCATAACTTTTAGTTTCAATCACTATCAAAGCTGATTTGATTGCATGAAATTCACCAATCAATTTAAGAATCTGAAACATATAGTGAGATAAACGACCATCTAATTTTCTTAAACAACACAAAAGATGCTGGGAAAAAGTCTTTAAAATCATAACCACCCGTCTAACGAGTGGTTTGCACCATGTCTCTAAGCCCAAATTACCAGCCAGCGCCTAAAGACGCTGACTTTCACCTTGTTCAAGCTGGATCGTCACTTACCTCTCGCAGACCTCCTCAATGTCGAAGAAGAGCTCGCTCGTCTCGACAAGGAACTGGCTAAATGGCAAAAAGAACTGGATATGGTCGGCAAGAAGCTCTCTAACGAACGTTTCGTAGCCAATGCCAAACCAGAAGTCGTCCAAAAAGAACGCGACAAACAAGCCGACTACCAAGCTAAATACGACGCTACCGTAGCTCGTATTGATGAGATGAAGAAGTTGGTGAAATAAACATACAAAAATTCTCCCCTCACAACCATCCTTCTTCTTCGGCAGTTTTGGCTGCTTCGGTTCGGTTGCTTGCGCCTAGTTTGGAGAGGATATTGGTCATGTAATTACGGACGGTGCCGTTTGAAAGGTAGAGCTTATCTGCAATTTCTTGGTTGGAGAGACCTTGGGCTACTTCATATAGAACAGCGACTTCCTGCTCGGTCAAGGGGTTGGGATGGGTCATCATGACTTCCATCAGTTCTGGAGAATACTCCTTTCGCCCCTCTAGCACCGTATGCAAGGTTTGCATGAGCTCGGCGATGCTTCGCTCTTTCAAAACATAGGCATCGACTCCTGCTTTGACAGCTCGTTCAAAATAGCCTGGGCGTTTAAAGGTCGTAACGATAACCACCTTGGTTTCAGGCACTTCTTGTTTGATCCACTCAAGTGCTTCTAGTCCTGTCTTGACTGGCATTTCAACGTCAAGGATAGCAATATCTACTGCTTCTTTTTCCAAGATTTGGATGGCTTCAGCTCCATTTTTCGCCTGCAGGACAGTCTCCACATCTGGTTGAAAGCTCAAGAGCTGGCACATGGCGTCTCTCAGCATACTTTGATCTTCTGCGACTAATACTTTCATCTACTTTCTCTCCTTATAAGGCAGATGCACGCGCACCTCTGTTGGATGTTTCAAACTGACCAGCTCCACTTGACCTGAAAAGGCTGAGGCACGATCTCGTACTGTATGGAGTTCATTTCCTTCTACAGTTGCAAAGCCTTTCCCGTCATCTCTGACCGTCAGGAGCAATTCCTGATCTGTGCGTTCCAGTTTTAGATAGGCTTTTTGAGCTTGAGCGTGCTTGATGATATTGGTTGCCAGTTCTAACAAAATCATAGCGGCTGTCGACTCTACATCCTGGGTCAAACTAGCCTTGTCCAAGTGATTATCAACCTCAACCTCAATCCCAGCAATCTCTAGCATCTTTTTGACAGTCTCAAGCTCTGAAGCTAAGGTCCGTGATTTCAGATTTTCCACGATAGTTCGCACTTCATTCATGGAATCCTTGCTGATCTGGTGAATTTCTTTTAATTCCTTTTCCACCTGTGGATAAGCCTCCATCTGAAACAACTGCAAGGCGAGATCCGTCTTGACACTCAGCATAGCAAAGGTATGTCCCAAGCTATCATGCAAATCCTGACCGATACGACTACGTTCATTTTCAGCTAACAAGAGATTTATCTGGGCATTTTGCTTGGCCTGCGCTTCTTTCAAATCCTCTACAATACGAATCCGAACCAAACCAAAAGTCATCAAATCGACAAAAGCAAGAATTACAAGTAGATAGAATAGAAACCCAACTTCGATTCTCTGAATAATCAACAGTTGCCCCACCACAAGCACTTGAGCAAGGAGAAAAGTCCGGACATGTAAAGAATTAAAACTACGTACGCCAAAATGATAAATTAAGAGATTGGAAAGGAAAAAGAAGAACCAGATATAATTTACAGCAACAAAGGCGGTGTTCCCAGCTACATAGACCAGCATGATGCCCCAGAAAAGCCAAGAAAGGCGCTGGTTCTTAGTTATTAAAACACCCAAATACGCCACTACAAATAGAATATCAATCAATAAATGCCAGACAGCAAGCTCCCCAATCACTACAGGAAGGATGGGAAAAACCATAAAAATCAAACTGGCCCAATACATATAGTCTATGCTCTTCAGTCTTTCAAGCATTAAGCATTCTCCTTATGACCTTGAAGGTAAATGGTCAAACCAAACAAAACTGCTGAAAAAACAAGTAGATAAACTGTGGCTGATAAATTGATGCCACCCTCATTTAAGAAGGTCTTGATCAATTCCATCAACTGATAGCTTGGTAGACGCTTCCCGATTGCTTGCATCCAGTCTGGAAATAAAGAGACGGGCATCCAGAGTCCGCCTAAAACAGCCAAGCCAAAGTAAAGAAGATTGCCTACAACAGACATCAACTGACTAGTTGGTAGGAGAGTCAAGGCCAAACCAAGGGCTACAAAAGCTACACTTCCTACTATCAGCAAAAGCGCAGCCCCAATCCAGTTTCCAAGAGACATGTCCACACCTCTTACAAAATGTCCAACTGAGAAAACAACCAGAATTGAGACCAAATAATCAACCATCATACTTGTTATCTTTGATAGATAATATTCTACCATATTTACAGGGCTATGACGTAATATTTTCTGCCAGTTGTTGATCTTGTCGGTATGTAAAACAACTGGGAATGAAAAGATAGCTGTCGACATCATGGAAAAAGCCGTCATGGAGATGAGGTAGTCGCGCATAAAATTCGCAGGTCCACCTGGTGTGTCCTGGTACATGCCTGAAAAGAATAAATAGAAGGCTGTCGGCATTCCTACGGATAATAGATAATAGACTAGTTGCCGTTTGGTCAATAGAAATTCTATCTTGTTTAGTGCGATCCATCGTTTCATCTTAGTCATCTCCCTTTTGTGTTTCTTCAAAGATTGTATCCAACAAGCTACGGTTATTAACTTCGATTTCTTGTATGCTACAGCCTGCTTGTACTAACAGTTGCCAAAAAGCATCCGCTTCGCGTGTGACTACTTGCAAAGCATCTTGTTTTTGTACCAAGTTTTCAACCAAGTTTGACTGCTCAACGACTTCCTTGTAAGCCAGAGGAAGGATAAAATGCTTTTCAATCTCCTCACTACGCATGGCTAGAGGCGTCGTATCACGTATCAACTCTCCCTTATTCAAGACCAAGATTCGGTCCGCTGTATGCTCTACTTCTTCGATGTAATGGGACGAATAAAGAATGGTGACTCCCTGTGCTTTTAGGTCCTGAACAATTTCCCAAAAACGTTGACGGGTTGAGGTATCCATGGCAGCAGTTGGCTCATCTAAAAAGACTAGCTTTGGTCGGCCAATCAAGGTCAAGACAAAAGAGAAGAGCCGCTTTTGCCCACCTGACAATTTTTCTGCGAATTGCTCTTTTTGTTGCTGGTCAAACTGCAATAGTTGATCGATTTCCTGGTTGCTCAAGGGATTTGGGTAAATGCTTTGAAAGAAAGTAATCAACTCTTTGACCTTTAATTTCTGAACGATGACATTTTCTTGAGGCAGGTAGCCTCTAATATAGTCTAACTGAGAACTCGTCACTGGCAAGCCTTGGATGGATACTTGACCGCTTGTGACCAATTTATCTCCAAGCAAACAGTCCAAGAGTGTGGTCTTCCCAGCACCATTGGGACCAATCAAGGCGACGCATTCACCTTCAGCTACCTCAAAAGAAATATCCTTCAAAATAGCCTTCCCCTTGATGTTTTTATTTAGGCTTTCTACCTTAATCATGTTCATGATACTCTCCTTTCAGCCACTCCTTTCCCATCGGAAAGGCGATAAAAATCATAAATCCTAGACCCCAGGCACCGCGAATAGCTTGGTGCAGGAAGGCTTGATCAAACCAACCTGTAAACATTTCTACCAACCATACCACTAGTGATAGTCCAATAAAAAGATAGAGAATCGCTTTTTTCATTTTTCAAACTCCTTTTTCACATCTGAGACCAATTTCAAACCTTCTCGGATAAGCCAGGACATGATTCCAAAGCTTGCAAACAACTCCCAAGGAAAATGATAGAAATCTTCATCCAATCCTGAGAACATGAGATAAGTCATAACTCCTGCTGCTACTAAACTCATTGCGACAATTACTTTATGCTTCATTTTTTTCTTCCTCCATTTGATAAATCTAGTATAATTCTTTAAAGGTAGAATCACTAGAAGCTTCTGTCATGAGGAAATATGACAAATGTCACAAAAAGTCTAATCGCTATGAAAACAGAATTCTCTGAAAATCAAAAAGAGGTCGGGAAAATCCCAACCTCGCTTTTTATTCTTCTTTAAATCCCTGTAATTTTAATGCCGCGAATAGTGCATTAGGCTTTTTAAAGTCTTCTATACCATCCGCTAGTGATTTAAAGAAATATGTGTTTTTTACTTTATCTAAATCTGCTTTTTCAAGATCGAGTTCCATAACGACTCTCATCTTTTTGTCCTCGGTGATAAAATAGTCTACATTAACACCAGGCTCGTCCTTAATTTCAAGATATTCTGGACTATCTTCCATAGCTTCACGGAAGATTGTTTGGAATTCTTCTGGAGTAACTCCAGCAGGAATCTCCACGTTCATTTTTCCGAGCATATCCATTTTGAAATTTTTAACAACATCCGTATAAACAAAGGTCATAGTGACATCAAATTCATCCATTTTCCCTTTAAGGATTTTTGTTTTTTCTTCTTTTACCTGACTCGACTGACTAGATGAATCAACCGAACTTGCTGTACTACTTGACTCTGTTGTTGCGGTGTTGGTTTGACCACAGCCAGCAAGAGCAAGTAACGCTGCAAAAATCAATCCTAAAACTTTCTTCATTCAAAGCCTCCTATTCCACACTGAAAAGGTATGGATACACTGGTTGTTGACCTTGGTGGATTTCTACTTCAATATCTTCGAATTCTTCTGCGATTTCTTGGGCGATTTGGTTAGCCAATTCTTCACTTCCATCTTCACCGATATAGAAGGTTACGATTTCACTGTCTTCATCCAACATATGTTTCAAAGTTTCAGTCAGAGTTTGGTGCATGTCAGGGTTTGATACGAGGATCTTACCATCTACCATACCAAGATTGTCATTTTCATGGATTTCCAAACCATCGATAGTCGTGTCACGAACGGCTGTTGTTACACTACCGCTGACCACATCACCAAGAGCTGCTGTCATGCGTTCTTTATTTTCTTCGATAGACTTGCTTGGATCGAAGGCAAGAAGACTAGTCAATCCTTGAGGAAGGGTACGAGCTTCTACCACTACTGCTGGTTGTTCTAAGACTTCAGCTGCAGATTGAGCTGCCATGAAGATATTTTTGTTGTTTGGCAAGAAGATGATGTTATGAGCATTAACTTGCTCAACAGCCTTGATAAAGTCTTCTGTCGAAGGGTTCATGGTTTGTCCACCTTCGATAACATAGTCCACACCTTGAGCACGGAAGATGTCTGCCAAGCCTTGTCCAGCTACTACAGCAATCAAAGCATACTCTTTTTCTTCAGCAGGCTTGCTAACTTGGGCAGCCTCTTTCTCAACCTGTGCTTCGTGTTGGTTACGCATATTGTCAACTTTTACCTTTACCAAGCTACCATATTTGAGACCTTCTTGCATAACAAGACCTGGATCTTCTGTATGGACGTGAACTTTAACGATTTCATCATCATTAACAACAAGTAGAGAATCCCCAAGGTCATTCAAGTAGTTGCGGAATTCTTCGTAGTCAAACTCTTTAGCATAAGTTGGGCCTTGCTTAAGAGCAACCATGATCTCCGTACAGTAACCAAAGGTAATGTCTTCTGTTGCCACATGTCCAGCTACAGACTTGTGGTGTTCTGCATTGATCATCTCACTCATGTTGGCTGGAGTAGCGACAAAGTCCTCAGACGCACTGTATTCACCAGTAAGAGCTGAAAGGAAACCTTCATAGATGAAGACCAAACCTTGACCACCTGAGTCCACAACTCCAACTTCCTTCAATACTGGAAGCATGTCTGGAGTCTTCGCAAGGGCTGTTTTAGCTCCTTCCAAAGCTGCACGCATAACCTCAATAGCATCGTCTGTCTGCTCGGCTTTTTTCTTAGCACCGATGGCAGCACCACGTGATACAGTCAAGATTGTTCCTTCAACTGGCTTCATAACAGCCTTGTAGGCTACTTCAACACCAGATTGGAAGGCAAGAGCTAGGTCTTTTCCTGTTAACTCTTCTTTTGTCTTGATGGCTTGCGAAAATCCGCGGAAAAGCTGAGAAGTGATAACTCCAGAGTTCCCACGCGCACCCATCAAAAGACCTTTAGCCAAGATGCTTGCAGCCTCACCAACTGTTGAAGCTGGTTTGTCTGCTACTTCTTTAGCACCATTTTCGATAGTCATTCCCATGTTTGTTCCTGTATCTCCATCTGGAACTGGGAAGACGTTCAATGAGTTGACATATTCGGCTTGCTTGTTCAAACGAGTAGATGCAGCCTGTACCATTTCTTGAAATAAGCTTGTAGTAATATTTGACACGATTATTCTCCTACAACTTTGATATTTTGAATGTAGACATTCACAGTTTGAGCAGTGATGCCAAGTTGGTTTTCCAAACTAAAGCGTACACGCTCTTGGATGTTTTTTGAGACTTCACTAATCTTAGTTCCGTAGCTCAACACGGTATATACATCAACTGCAATGCTACCATCTTCGGCCGCTTTTACAACGACACCTTTAGAATAATTTTCCTTCCCAAGGAGGGCTTGGAAATTATCTTTGAGGGCTTTCTTACTTGCCATACCGACCACACCAAAAATCTCAGTTGCTGCACCGCCTACAACGGTAGCAATCACTTCATCTGTTAGTTCGATTTGACCATCTTTTGTATTAATTTTTACAGTCATTTTTTCTACCTCAACTAGTTGATACTCTATTTTATCATATTTCAAGCCAAGTGTAAAAGCAGAATACTGTATCGGCGGATATTTGCTCCTTTGACGAGGCTTTTTGAACTCAGAGCAAAAGAAAAAGACCTGATGGCCTTTTACTCTTTATTAAACGCGTTCTACTTTACCTGATTTCAAAGCACGAGCTGAAGCCCAAACTTTTTTAGGTTTACCATCGATAAGTACAGTAACTTTTTGAAGGTTTGGTTTTACGGCACGTTTTGTTTGGTTCATCGCGTGTGAACGGTTGTTTCCTGATACAGTCTTACGACCTGTAAAGTAACATACTTTAGCCATTTGTGTTTTCCTCCTATTAGATCTAATATAGCGGATGTGCTAGCACCACATACTGTACTATGTTATCACACTTTCTCTGTTTTGGCAAGGGGATTGGAAGATTTTTTTATTTAACGTAAACAACTCCTAGTTTCCCAAAAGCTACATCTCCACGGATAATCAAAGTTTTGCTGGTTGGGGCTGTCGCCACTTCGACCTGCGGATTGCTAAACACTGATTCTACCCTAAGATCCACTTTCCAATGTTGAGGGATATAAATCGTTGCACTTCCAAAAACTACATCCACACTTAAGATTGCTACATCACCTAGAATATTTGCATTATCATAGTAAATCTTAGCATCTCCAAAAACTGCTTCCACTTGGTCTTCTACCAAGTCTTGGTCTTGATTATAAAAAGTCCCACTACCAAAAATGATTTCCTTATCAGTAGAAACTTTTTTCTCTCTATTGTTCCACAATGTTTTTCCACTCCAAGTCTTATTTGAGTGAGTCAGCATACTTACTCCGAAAACGATTAGAACTCCCGCCCAGAACAATGATTGATTGGGAATCGGTAAAATGTCATAAAAATGATTAGCAATCATGAGGGCCACTAGGGCTGTAAAAGAGGCTGATGTCAGATGACGACGAAGGATTGCCTCAACTGATTGATAGGCAAAAAATCCAATACCAATCAAGGGCCAAATCTGCCCTCCAAATGAAGGGATTCCAAAATTTCCTTGCAATAATACTAAAGCTGCCAATACTAGCAACACAATACCAAATGCTTTCTTTTTCATGTTCTTACCTCATGTTTCTTAGATTTTCCTTTAGGAGGGATTGGTAATGTCGTGACACATGAACCTCCTTGTGGGTCTGATAAAAGGAAATGGTGCCCGTTCCTGAAAAGGACTTGTCCACCGAGTAAACTTGCCGAATATTAGCAATGGTCGACTTGGATACTCGACTGAAATAACGGGGCAGGATAGACTCTAACTCATAGAGTTTAAGTCGAACCTCGTAGGCATCTTTCTGGGTATGGGCGTAAATCTTGTTCCCCTCTGTTTCAAAGAAAAGAATTTCCGACAAGTCCAGATAATATTCACCCGTCCCCTTGTAAAAAATCAACCTAGGAGACTTGGATTCTTGCAAGAGTCGTTGCAAGTCAGCTATTTCATCTGTCAGGGCTGTAGCCTTGATGACAATCTCTGTCTCAGTTAATTCACTATCAATCTCGATTCGTAACTTCATCCTATCTCCTTTCTGCATCTACTATACCAAAGGCCAGAAGACTTTACAAGGGCAAAAAAGCAAGTGGTCATTTTTGCCCCGTAAGTGGTTACGAGGCCAAGCCCACTTGCTTTGCTTCTTACAAAATAAAGAAAAGAATTCCCAAGAGGAGACCACAGGCGTAGCCAACTAAAACATCCTTGGGATAATGCACTCCCCCCAAGACTCGCACAAAACCGAGAAAAGCTGACAAGACCAATAACATCAACCCCACAGGAAGATTTGCATGCAGGCAAGCCATGGAAATAATGGTTGCCGAAAAGACATGACGGCTAGGCATTGAATTCCCAGAGCTATCTTTATCTAGTAGCGGGACAATTTCCCAAGTTTCATAGGGACGCGGTTGATTGATCCACTTACGAACAAGCGTCAATAGGACAAAGCCAAAAGCTGGCACCAAAATATAGGCAGAAAGTTCTTTCCCAACCCCTTTACTTACAAAGTTTGTCCCCAACAAGGTCAAGTAAGCCAAGGGCATCAGAACTGTCATCATGCGATTAAAGACTCGCATCAAGTGTAATAGTTGTGGATATCGAATGAGACTTGATTTCCTCTTCTCGTACCACTCTTGATAGTTTTTCATCTGTTTTCTCGTTGTTTCTAGATTTTACACAAGAAGCCTGACAGAACGAGTCTGCTAGCATCTCCTACTCTAGTATAGTGCAGAAAAAGAAGGCCGTCAAGCCTTCTTTTGAATTACTATTCTTCTACTTGGTCTTCTGTAAATTGACTATTGTAGAGGTCGGCATAGAAACCACCTTGAGCCATGAGTTCCTCATGATTGCCTTGCTCGATAATGTTTCCTTCTTTCATGACCAGAATCAAGTCAGCATTGCGGATCGTTGACAAGCGATGGGCAATAACAAAGGATGTGCGTCCCTCCATCAAACGGTCCATAGCCTTTTGAATCAACTCCTCTGTACGTGTATCGACTGAAGATGTCGCTTCATCAAGAATCAAGAGTGGAGAATCTTTGAGAAGGGCACGAGCGATGGTCAAGAGCTGTTTCTGCCCGACTGACAAGGTCACTGTATCATCCAAAACAGTATCGTAGCCATCTGGTAAGGTTGTGATAAAGTGGTGGATTCCTACTGCTTTGGCTGCTTCAATCACGCGCTCTTCACTAATCCCAGTTTGATTATAAATGAGATTGTCTCGAATGGTTCCTTCAAAGAGCCAGGTATCCTGCAGGACCATTGAAAAGGCATCGTGCACTTCCGAGCGTTTCATATTCTTGGTATCCACACCATCAATGCGAATGCTTCCCTTATCAATCTCATAAAATTTCATCAAGAGATTGACTATGGTAGTTTTCCCAGCTCCAGTTGGTCCAACAATAGCAACCTTTTGACCTGCATGAGCTGTCGCAGAAAAATCATGAATGATCGTTTTTTCAGGAGTATAGCCAAAGGCAACTCTGTCAAAGACAACTTCACCCTTCATACCAGTCAATTGTGTTTCCTTATGAGATTCGTCTTCCATCTCAGCTTCACCCAAGAATTCAAAGACACGTGTCATGGCTGCACTAGCTTGTTGTAAGCTGGTAATTCCTTGGGCAATCTGTGACAAGGGTTGCGAGAAGGTTCGAACATAAACCATGAAGGCTACAATAATCCCGATACTGATATACCCTTCAAGAGCCAAGGCAGCACCAACGATAATGACTAGAACATAACTAAAGTTACCTACAAATATCATGGCAGGCATCATAATTCCAGAGATAAACTGAGATTTCCAGATGCTATCATGTAGATTCTGATTCAATCCTGCAAATGTTTCTTTTGTTGGTTCCACAGCATTATAGCTAGTCACCACATTGTGGCCAGAGTACATTTCTTCCACATAGCCATTTACAGCTGCAAGGTTGTTTTGTTGAGCTTTAAAGTAGCCCTGCGACTTGGCCATAATTACGGAAACCGCCGCAAATCCAACTAGGGTTGAAACAACGGTAACTAGTGCCAAAATCCAGTTCATACCAAACATGGTAATCAAAACAGCAATTAGTAAAAAGCTAGCTGAAAGAACTGTCCCAAGGCTTTGGTTAAGTGACTGAGCCGCCGTATCGACGTCATTGGTCACACGAGAAAGGGTGTCTCCTTGAGAATGACGGTCAAAATAAGCAAGTGGCAAACGATTAATCTTTTCAGCGATAGCCGTCCGCAAACGTTTTGAAAAATGTTGGATACTCGTTGAAAAAATATAGGCTTGCATATAGTTTAGGATAATACCAATCACATATAGGATGACCAAAAAGCTAGCAATACTTGAGACAGCCTCTAGATCAATCTCTGTCATCAACCCATCTGAAATCAAATTGGTAATTTCTTTGATCTTAGTTGGTCCATAAACCGTGATAATACTTGAACATATAGCCGCCACAACTGCGATTAGTAGGGGAAGTTGGAGACCTGCTAGAAAAGGTCTACACTGTTTCCATAAGGACATTTTCTTATTTTCCATGTTCCAATTCCTCCTTCGATAGTTGTGAATAGGCAATTTCTTGGTAAACTTCATTGTTTGCAAGAAGTTCCTTGTGGGTGCCTTGTCCCACGACTTTACCTTGATCCAAGACTAAGATCAGGTCTGCATCCATAATGGTTGAAATGCGTTGGGCAACGATTAACTTGGTCATAGATTGTGTTTTTTCAGCTAATACTTGACGCAAGATACGGTCTGTCTTGTAGTCCAAGGCTGAGAATGAATCATCAAAAATGAGAATCTCTGGCTTACGAGCCAAGGCGCGTGCAATGGCCAGACGTTGTCTCTGTCCACCTGAGAAGTTGGTACCGCCTTGAGCTACTTCTGAAGCTATACCCGCTTCCTTATCTTCTATAAAGTTTTTAGATTGAGCCAATTCCAGAGCTTGCCACATGGCCGTCTCACTTAGTGGCGTTTCTTGACTCTTACCAAAGTCGAGATTGCCCTTAACATCTCCAGAAAAGAGCACAGCTTTTTGAGGGATATAGCCAACTTTATTACGTAAATCTTCTAAGTCATAATTCTGAACATTGACGCCGTCTACTAGAATTTCTCCCTCTGACACATCATAAAAACGGGGTAAGAGATTAACTAGAGTAGATTTACCAGAACCAGTTGAGCCGATAAAGGCAATGGTTTGACCAGCTTCTGCCTTGAAACTGACATGTTCTACAACTGCTTCTGAATTTTTTGAATAACGGAAGGTTACGTCACGATATTCCACTTGACCTTTTACAGATGATTCTGCAGTCTGTGGTTGACTAGGATTTTCAATAGAAGAATGCAAGTCTAGCACCTGATTGATACGTCCTGCAGAAACCAAGGTACGAGGAAGGACGAAAAAGAGAGCACTCATGAGCAAGAAGCCCATCACGACCTGCATGGCATAAGACATGAAGACCACCATATCACTAAAGAGTGGTAGACGGTCTGTCAGGCTAGCATCGTTGATGATATAAGCTCCAATCCAGTAGATAGCTAGACTCAAGCCACTCGAAATCGCCATCATAATAGGATTCATAATCGCCATCAAACGGTTGACAAAGAGATTAAGACGAGTGACTTCCTCATTGGCTTCTTCGAATTTCTTGTCTTGATAATCCTCGGCATTATAAGCACGCACCACTCGAATCCCTGTCAAACTTTCACGAGTAATACTATTGAGTTTATCTGTCAATTTTTGGATGACAGATTGTTTTGGAAAGGCCAGAGTCAGGAGAACAGTTGTCATCAAAACATTGACGATAACAGCGATTACTACTGCCCAGAGCCAGTACTCAGACTTCCCAAGGATTTTTCCAATGGCCCAGATAGCCATGATTGGTCCACGAGTGACCACCTGGAGTCCCATGGTAAAAAGCATCTGAACCTGTGTGATATCATTAGTCGTCCGAGTCAAGAGACTTGGGATTGAAAAACGTTTGATCTCTGTCTGCGAGAAATCTAGAACACGATTAAAAATATCACTTCGTAAATGAGTTGTGTAAGACGCTGCAACGCGAGCGGCAAAAAATCCAACAGTAACGGATGAGAGAAAAGCAAGTAGAGACAAGCCTATCATCTTAATGGCTGGTGACCAAAGATCTCCTAGCTCCGTACCTGGAGTTCCAAGTAGTTCTGTAATTTCTGAAATGTAAGTCGGTACTTCTAACTCTAGATAGACCGAGAAACAGGTAAAGAGTACAGTCAGGAGAATCATTCCCCACTCTTTTCCTGTAATACGCTTAGCGAGTTTCTTCATCTTCCCCTCCTATTTTTTCTACATTGGCTTGTAGTTGAGCCATGACTTCCTCAAAAATAGCTAGTTTTTCCTCAGATACTCCATCGAGTAAACTGCGGTCAATTCGATCAAAGAAAGACTTGACCTGCTTCATTTGAGAGCGAGATTTGCCCGTCAATCGAACGTACTTAGCTCTCTTGTCATTTGGATTCACTTCCAATTCCACCAAACCATTTTGCACCATACGCTTCACTAGATTACTGGCGACTGACTTGGTGATATTGAGTTCCTGCTCAATATCCTTGATTAACACCGCCTGTTCAGACTCCTCACGATAGTCTAAAAATCGTATAACTTGGCCCTGCGGTCCGCCCATAAATTCAATACCACAACGTTTTGCTTCCTGTTGCACCATAAGGTGAACCTGGTGACCAAAACGTTTAAAGACCAACATCGGTTTATCCATGCTTTCCCCCTTCTAATTAAAAATAGTTCTCTAGAGAACAATTAAGTTTCCATGAGAACTATTTTATCATTTTCAGAAAAGGTGTCAAGAAAAAAGTTTCTGTGAGAACTATTTTAGTTAAAATTGACAATAGTTGATAATTTCTCTATAATAAACCTAACTTATCATGTAAAGCGAAGTTGTCGCACTAGAATTGGGAGAATTTTTAGATGAAACAAGAGAATCAGCAAATCTTAGGAATTCTTGCTATCATCTTTGGGACCATCGCCCTTCTTGGGTCTTGGATACCAATTATCAACTATCTGTCATTAATTATTGCTGTCCCTACTTTAATCTTGGGAATTATCGGGATTGCCCTCAGTCCTAAAAAACAAAAAACCTTGGCTATTCTCGGAACCTCCTTTGCCCTTATTGCAATTATCGTTTCCGTAATAACTCAATTCCTTTTTTCGAATATCTTAAACGACTGGGTAACTAAATATAGCCACACTTATAGACAAGAGATTCCTTATTTTGAAGGAGAACAGGGTGGAAACCTACCAGACACTAGTATCGATGGATACCAAGACGAGGACGACATTGAAGAAGACCGAGGCTTTACTTGGACCCAAGACCAGTTTGATGCCTTAATCGAAGGTGACCTTTCCAACAGAGGCCAAGGCGGTAGCAACTACAAAGATATTATCAGGAAACACGGAATCCCAGATTCCGAAACAGATTCAATTATGGGAGACTATGAAATAAAAAGAATCACCTATCTCTCCATCAGTTCAGATCCTAAGACAGTTGTGCTCACCTTCGTAAAACAAGAAAATGGTCAGTTTCTTCTGATTCATAAATTTGCTGTCGGACTGGACCGAAAAGAACAAACTGATTCTGGAGTGAAAATTTAACATAACTAAAAAGGTGCTGAGAATAGCAATCGGTAGACTAAGTCTCGATCTCTAAATCCCAGCACCACGATATTTCCACAATTCATTGGATTATAGACGATTATAGATAACTAATAACGTTTTGGGCAAAAGAGATTTTTGTCTCTTTCCTGCCCTTTTGTCATCACAGGATAAACAAACCCCTTGAAAATATTAAATTTTCAAAGGGGTTATTTTTATTCTTAGAACCCATCAACGTTCGTATAAATCTTTTGGACGTCTTCGTCGTCTTCAAGGACTCCGTAGAGTTTTTCAAATGTTGCAAGATCATCACCTGATAATTCCACTTCTGATTGAGGAATCATCTCAAGTTCTGTTACTTGGAATTCTTGAATACCAGACTCACGCAAAGCCACAATAGCTTTGTGAAGGTCAGTTGGAGCTGTGTAAACAGTGATTGTTCCTTCTTCTGCTTCTACATCGTCTACATCGACATCTGCTTCAAGCAAGAGTTCAAAGATAGCATCAGCGTCGTCACCAGCAAATACGATGACACCTTTGTTGTCAAAGAGGTAAGAAACAGAACCTGAAGCACCCATGTTTCCGCCGTTTTTACCAAAGGCTGCACGGACATTGGCTGCTGTACGGTTGACATTTGAAGTCAAGGTATCCACGATGAGCATTGAACCATTTGGTCCAAAACCTTCGTAACGTCCTTCTGTAAAGGTTTCGTCTGTGTTTCCTTTAGCCTTGTCCAAAGCCTTATCGATAACGTGTTTTGGCACTTGCGCTTGTTTAGCACGGTCGATAACGAATTTCAAAGCTGAGTTTGATTCTGGATCTGGATCACCTTTTTTAGCTGCTACATAGATTTCTACACCAAATTTTGCATATACTTTAGAGTTAGCTCCATCTTTAGCCGTTTTCTTGGCTACGATATTGGCCCATTTACGTCCCATTAGGAATCTCCTTTTTTCACATTTTAATCTTTCTTATTATAACACAAGTCTATCCGATTTTCACTAGAGGAAATGGATTTTTCTTTTGTAAATCAAGCTAGGATTTCCCACCAGCAACCAAGATTTTCTTGCCTTCTTTGATCCATGGGTGCTTGGAAAGTGAGAAGTAAAGTTGAGCAGTCATAACTAGCCAGAGAAGGGGCTCACATAGAATCACACCTGTATAGCCTGTCCAAGGAATAATCCAAGCCACAAACACGATTTTCCCAAATAACTCGATAAAACTAGATACCAAAGGAAGGAGCTTTTGCCCTAAACCTTGCAAGCAATTCCGATAAATCAGCAAGAGACTCAAGATGGGATAAAAAGTAGAACTGATGCGCAGATACAAAGTGCCATTTTCTACCAAATAAGAGTCTGTCGAACTCGCTAGGAAAGAAACCAGGCTAGGACTTGCAAAAAATAGAAATACACAAGCAAAGGTCGCCCAAGCCATACTGATATAACTCCCTAGTCGAAGACCGTGGACAATGCGATCTGGACGTTTTGCACCAAAGTTTTGAGAGATAAAAGTCGTCATCGATGCTGAGATAGCCGTCATTGGCAATAGGGCAAAGGCCATAATACGCCTTGCTGCCGTTTGAGCACTGATAATGACTGCTCCAAAACTATTAACCGATGATTGTAAAATGACGCTACCAATAGAGACAATAGAACCCATCATCCCCATCGCTAAGCCTTGCTCCAAAAGATCTACATAGAAGGCCTTGTCCCACTTAAAATGCTTGAGACTAGGCAGAAGTTCAGGCACACTCCTGCGGATATAGAAAAAGCAGAGAAGAGCTGATAAACCTTGCGATATGATTGTCGCAAGACCTGCAGACTGAACTCCCAATTGCAGTTGTGTGATAAAGTACAAGTCAAGGGCAACATTGACCAGAGCTGAAAAAACCAAAAAGCCAAGTGCCGCAAGACTATCACCAACTGACCGCAATAAGCCTGCAAAGAGATTGTAGGCAAAGCTGACGCCGACACAAGTAACAATCATGGAGATATAATCGTAAGACTGGGGGAGAATTTCTGTAGGAGTTTCCAGATATTGGAGAAGTGGATAGAGACCAACAAAACCTATTGCCATAACAATCACACTTAAAAGAGCACCTAAAATCCAAGTTGCCGCGACAGCTTCTTTAATCTTTGAAAAGTTACGGGCTCCATAATAGCGGGCAATCACCACTCCCATTCCATTGCCAACTCCGAGAGCAAAACCGATAATCAAGTCGAAAATAGCCGTTGTTGCTCCAACAGCCGCCAAGGAGGATGGGCCTAGAAAACGTCCAACAATCAAAATATCAGCCGTATTGTAGAGTTGCTGAAAGATATTAGACAACAAGATTGGAAAGGCGAAGCTCAAAAGCGAGGGAAGGATGGGACCATGAATCAGGTCCACCGTTGATTTTTTATTCATAAGGCTATTATATCAGCTTTCTAGAAGAGGAACAAGGTCAGACTTAGCCTCTAACTACCAAGAAAGCGGTTGCCTAGAAACTAACAATTTGGTATAATCGTGACAGAAAAGGAGTTTATGCATGAGCTTAACCAGCCAATTAATTACAGATGTATTTCCAGACCTTGAGAAAGTTGAAAAGTTAAATATCGAAGCCTTTCCTGAAGAAGAGCGAGTGTCCCTGTCTGAATTTTTACGATATCAGGATCGAGACGATGCCCACTTTTTCGCCTTTTACAACGAAGAGGAATTTGTAGGATTTGCCTTCGCCATTTCCAATCAAAAGGCTTTCTATATCAGCTTTTTTGCCATTATGCCCCATTTGCGTAGCCACGGCTATGGCAAAGAAATCATTGAAAAGCTGATTGATTTTTACCAGCGTACCATGATTCTTGAAGTTGAACGTTTGGATGAGGAATGCGATAACCTCGAACAGCGAAAAGCCCGCATGGAATTCTATAAACAAAATGGCTTCAAAACAGCCAATGCCTTTTTGGAGTACGAAGGTCTTAGTTTTGAAATTCTATATCGTGGCGACCACTTTGATGAAGAAGCCTACCGTGATATCTTCCAAAAATTGCAAGAAGAAAATTATTTCGACTTCCACATAGAGTACCGTCGTTTCAGCGACCACTAACCTATACTGCAGTCTCGAACTTCCCAGTAAGAAACTGCAAATTTCTCTACAATGAGTACCCAATCACCTGTGCTACAGGTGATTTTTTTATGATTCCGAAATAAGATGAAAACTTGGAAAAAATAATCACCGCATATCACAAATAAGAGACTGGGACAAAAGTCCTAGCCTCTCAATTGTCTTTGGATTGTCGAGTTGAGTGGGCTCTACTACGCTGATTTCATCAGCTTTTACAGCCCTACTCAACTGAGCGGAGGTGGGACGACGAAATCGAATTCTAACGAATTACCGATTTCTGTCCCACTCTCTTATCATGATATATCTTATAAAGATATCACAAAGTTTACGCTTCTGTTCCTGCTTCAGGCATAATAACCCATAGAATGATATAAGCAAGAATTCCTGATCCACCTAGTAATGTGAAAAGAATCCAAAGTGCACGAACAAGTGTTGCATCAATATCTAAATAGTCAGCAAGACCTGCACAAACACCTGCAATTTTTTTATCTTGAACATTGCGAACTAACCGTTTTTCCATACCAACAGCCTCCTTAGCATTACTTTTATTCTCAATTTATTTTATCATCAAATCATCTACTTTGCAATTGTCTTCCTCATTTATATTGCGAAAACCTATCAATCCTGCCCTCATAACCTTGTTTTTTCTTCTCATATAGCAGAAAAAGTGGGGATTCCTCCACCACTTTCACTTTTTAATCTTCAATTTCGATTTCAAGATCATCGCCAAGGTCAAGAGTTACTTCTTGATTAGCTACTTCTACTTCGGTAGCCTTTACTTTTTCATCGGCTACTGCATCGTCTTCAATCAAGCCAAACTTGACACGAACTTGGTGGTCAATCTCGTCAAAAATTTCTGGGTGATCCGCCAAGTATTTCTTAGCATTTTCAGAACCTTGACCGATCTTTTCGTCTTTATAAGAGTACCATGCTCCTGCTTTCTTGATGATGTCAAGATCACTTGCAATCTTCAAAAGCTCACCAGTTCTTGAAATCCCTTCACCATACATGATTTCAACAAAGGCTTCTTTAAATGGTGGAGCTACCTTGTTTTTAACAACCTTAATCTTGGTTTCCTTACCTACGCTCGTATCTTTTTGGTCACCAGTTCCCTTGATTTGTGTGCTTCCACGAACATCCAAACGGACAGAAGCGTAAAATTTAAGAGCACGTCCACCAGGAGTTGTTTCTGGATTACCAAACATAACCCCTACTTTTTCACGCAATTGGTTGATGAAGATAGCAATTGTCTTTGTCTTGTTAATAGAAGCCCCGAGTTTACGCATAGCCTGGCTCATCATACGAGCTTGAAGACCAACGTGGCTATCTCCGATATCACCATCGATTTCCGCACGAGGCACAAGAGCTGCAACTGAGTCGATAACAACAAGGTCAACTGCACCTGAGTCAATCAATTTCCCAGCAATTTCAAGACCTTGCTCCCCTGAGTCTGGTTGTGACAAGAGCAATTCATCGATATTAACTCCAAGCGCTGCTGCATAGGCTGGATCAAGAGCGTGCTCCGCATCGATAAAGGCAGCAATTCCGCCTTCTTTTTGCGCTTGCGCTACAGCGTGAAGGGCAACAGTTGTCTTACCTGATGATTCTGGTCCGTAGATTTCAATGATACGTCCCTTTGGATAACCACCTGATCCGAGTGCGATGTCAAGAGCCAAAGAGCCCGAACTCATCACTTGGACTTTTTGCTCTGCACGCTCACCCAAGCGCATGATTGATCCTTTACCAAAGTCTTTTTCGATCAATTTAAGGGCATCATTCAAGGCTTTTTCACGATCAGCACCGAATTTTTTGCCAATTTCGTCTAATTTTTTTGTTGGTTTTTTCGCCATTTTATTCTCCTGTATTCTAATAGTCCTATGACCTTCTTCTATTATAACAAATCTCCAGCACTTAATAAAGCTTTGCGAACTAGGTTAAAGGCATGTAAGACTGCAATTTCTCGAACATCTGAACGACTTCTACCTGCGATATTAGCCTGGATAACTTCTGTACCCGAAGCTTGCGCTAAAGCAATAAAGACTGTACCTGCTGGATGTCCTTCTAGACTATCTGGGCCAGCTACTCCCGTCAAACTAATTCCAAAATCTGACTGGGTTTTGATGCGCGCCTGTTCAGCCATTTTTTCAGCAGTAAAGGCTGAGACGACTCCATGTTTTTCCAATTCAGCTTGTGGAATATCAAGCATCTTAGATTTTTCTTCAAGGCTATAGGTCACAAAGCCACCTTTAAAGATAGCAGACACACCTGAAAAATCTGCTAAGCTTGCTTGAAAAAGTCCTGCCGTCAAGCTTTCTGCTGCGGTAATGGTTTTCTTTTGCTTTTTCAACTCTTCTACTACCAGGCTAGCCAAACTGGTTTCTTCTCCATAGCCATAGCAAATTTCTCGAAGAGAAAGCCCCTCAAAGGTCTCTCTTTCAAGGATTTCCTCTGCTAACTCAACTAGAACACGATCCGCTTCTTCCTGACTGTTCGCCTTGGTAGACAAGCGAAGAGTCACTTCTCCAGTTTTAGCGTAAGGCGCTATGGTTGGATCCGTTTGCTGATCAATCAAATCTGATAGAATCGTCACTAGCTGACTTTCACCAATGCCAAAGAAACGCATGACATGCGAATAAAGCTTAGAGCCTGTTGTCAATCTCGGAAGTAACTCATTTAAGACCATGGGTTTCAACTCACTTGGAGGTCCTGGTACGACAACATAAGTGACTCCCGCAACCTTAATCATGCCACCTACTGCTAGACCCGTTTCATTTGGTAGCGGAGTCGCACCTTGGATGATTTGCGCTTGGCGCTCGTTGTTAGGAGTACGAGCATAGTCTGGTCTTTGAGCAAAAAAACGATCTAGTTTAGCCTGAGCTTGAGGATCAAAAACCAAATCTCGTCCCAAAAATTTGGCCACAGTTTGCTTGGTCAAGTCATCTTCCGTCGGACCCAAACCTCCCGTTAGAATGACCAGATTACTACGATTGCTAGCGAGCTCCAACAAGGATAAGAGACGACTTTCATTATCTCCCACAGCAGTCTGAAAATAGACATCCACGCCAATTTCAGCCAACTTTTCAGACAAGAATTGAGCATTGGTATTGACAATCTGACCCGTTAAAATCTCTGTCCCAACAGCTATAATTTCTGCTTTCATTTTTTCCTCCTACTTACCTATTCGGATTTCTTTGAAAAAATCGCAGGAAAATTCCTACGATTTGATGGATAGTCTCTTCTTATTCTGACTCTTCAGAAGATGGTGGCAAGTGGCCAAAGAGATTCTCATATAAGATCACATTGGTTTCCAACTCAGTTACCTCTGGTTTATCTACTGATCGACGTAAGAGATTCTGCATCTCTAACATATGCTCAGCGGAAACGATCTGGTAAGAAATCCCGTCAATCATTTCACCTTCACCACGTAATTGCTGGGTTTCGATATTTTTAAAGGCATCCTGATAACCCATCAACTGAGGAATGGTTGTTGTTGTAATCTCAATATTTGTCTGCATATTGTCACTAAGAGCCTTCAAAATGTCTTGGTAGTGACTCACACTGTTCAAACTGAGAATTTTCTCCACAACCTTTTGAATCACTTCACGTTGACGTTTTTGACGACCATAGTCCCCTTCAGGATCTTGATAACGCATACGTGAATAAACAAGGGCCTCTTCACCATTGAGGGTTTGCTCACCGACTCCAATCGAAATCGTATTAAAAGGTTCCTGATCTTGAATAGAAATTGGGAAGCCGAGAGTGTTGTTGACTGTAATTCCACCCACAGCATCAACCATTCTTTGAAGACCATGCATGTTGACCATCACATAACGGTCGATATGGATGTTCATCATCTTTTGAATCGTTGAAATAGACAACTCTGCTCCGCCATCAGCATAGGCAGCATTGAGTTTCGCTTCTCTAACACTACCATCTGGTTGCTGGATTTGTGTGAGAATATCACGCTCCAAACTCATCATGACTGTCTTCTTAGTTTTAGGATTCACTGTCACTAAGATCATTGAATCACTATTCCCAGCCCATGGGTCTGTACGCTCAACATTTCCTGTATCCACGCCCATCAGCAAAATCGTCAGAGGTTCGGTCGCTTCAATGACCTTGGTTTCTTCACCGATTTTTTTATAGGTTTTGGCTAGAGTCTGCGTACTTTGCTGATAAATTGTATAGGCATAAGCTCCTACACCTAGCACTGTCACAAGGACCAAACCCAAAAACATTCCAATTATTTTTTTTACCATACTCTTATTCGTCTATCAGTTGACCCATCAGGTAAACATCTAGAAACTCTCCTCCTTCTATACATGCACCACGTTCCTGTAATCCTTCTATGATAAAACCCATTTTTTCATACAAATGAACGGCAGCTTTGTTGCGTTTTTGTACTGTCAGTTGTAAGCGGCGAATACTACCGCTAGATTTAACCCATTCAATCGCTTCTTCCATCAAGATACTACCAAGTCCACAGCGCCAAAAAACTTTCTTGATTCCCAAGAAAACATCTCCGATATGACGGACCCGCGGTCGTTGAGCGGCTGTTATATTGATTATGCCTGCAAGATCATCATTCAAAAAAGCTAGTAGGGTGATTTGATTATCTGACTGGGCTTGTTGGTCAATGAACAACCTCATCTCAGACTCACTCATTGAGATTCCATTTTCATCCAAACTAGTAAAAGTCGACTCTTGTCCTATCTGATCCAGAAGGTTAATGACGGCTGAGGCATCATGGATTTCTGCCTCACGAATTAAAAGATCATACTCCATCCGTCAACCTCTTTACTAAGTCTGTAGCCCTGCTACCATAAGGGTGAAAGTTAATTTCTCGTCCCTCGTCTGTTTTCAAGATTTCTAACTCTAGATAGTCTTTAGGTAGGTCTTCTCCTAGCAGATGCCCCCACTCAATAACTGTTACACCGTCTCCAAAAAGAAACTCATCTAGGTCAATCGAGTCGGCATCTCCTTCGATGCGATAAACATCTAAATGATACAAGGGTAGACGACCTTCATACTCTCTAACGATGGTATAGGTTGGACTCTTAATCATTTGATGAATCTCTAATCCCTTTGCCAGACCTTTTGTTAGGGTCGTTTTCCCAGCACCTAATTCACCAGTTAAAATCAAAACATCATTTTTTTCTAGCAGAGAACCCAGCTCTTTTCCAAGTGCTATCAGCTCATCTTCATTTTTTGTGTACATGTTACTATTATACCAAAAAGTTTTCTTTTGTGACATTTCCATCAACAAAAAACGAAGTTGTGGGACAGAAATCGATGGTCCAAATCTCCTTTTCCTAATCCCAGACCAGCGGAGCATCAGCAATAGACTGAATTGTTAAAGTTTATGAATCTTAAAAATGAAACTTTTGTTAAGGGAGGTTTGGATAATCTAAAAAAGAAGCAAAAAGTCCAATCATCAGGCATTTTAAAAATTTACTGCCCACAAAAAGGAGGTCGGGAAAAATCCCGCCCTCCCTCATTTTTAAGTTTTTGTCCTTAGTTTAGAGCCATGCTGATGTAGTTCAAGATGAACAAAGCATCCAAAATCCAGATCATAGCGTGTACGTCTTTAACTTGACCTTTGACAATTTTCGTCAAAGTGTAAGTTAGGAAGCCAATCGCAATCCCCTGAGTGATTGAGTAGCTGAATCCCATGAAGATAGATGTGAAGAAAGCAGGCACTGCTTCTGACATATCATCCCAAGGGATGTTTTTAAGATTAGAAAGCATCATAATTCCGACAATAATCAAAATTGGTGCTGTCGCTGCCGAAGGTACAATAGCAAGAAGGGGGCTAAAGAAGCTAGATAGGGCAAAACAGATAGCAACTACTAATGCTGTCAAACCAGTACGTCCACCAGCACCGATCCCTGCTGCTGATTCGATATAAGTTGTAACGTTTGAAGTACCAGCAATGGCACCAACTGAAGTCGCTACCAAGTCAGAGTAAAGAGCCTTATCCAATTTATCTGACTCATGGTTTTCACCGTTTGTTGCAACGATACCAACTTTTTCACCAGTACCGATAAGAGTACCGATAGTATCAAAAATATCTGTCAATGAGAAGGCAAGAATAGCCATCAAGGTTTCTGGTAAACGAGAAGTGTTTGAAATCAAAGAACCCAAACCTTCTGACCCAAGAGCAGCACCAAACAAAGTTCCTAGGTCGTTAACGGCTGATGAAAGATTGTTGCTTGCAAAGTCAATGCTAGACAAATCAACAAGACCAACAGCAATGGCAAGAACTGTCGTTGTCAAAATAGAAAGGATGATTCCACCTTTGATTCCTTTAACAACGAAGAAAATCGTAATGGCAAGACCTGCAAGAGCTACTAGAACAGCCGGACTGTTAAAATCAACCAAGCCAGGAACAGCTCCTGAATTAGCTGTGATTGCTGCTTGAGCCTTATCTGCACCTTCCCCTGCTACTGTATAAGTCCCTGGGTCAATTGAGAATTGCAAGAGACCTGCATTCTTAATACCAACGTAGGCAAGGAATACCCCAATACCAGCAGAAATTGCTGAACGAAGTGTCGTAGGAATAGACTCGATAATCATTTTACGAACATTGGTTAATGTGATAATCAAGGAAATAATCCCACAGATAAAGACCATACCAAGGGCTTCTTGCCATTTATAGCCCATCCCAAATACAACCGTAAAGGTAAAGAAGGCATTTAGACCCATACCTGGTGCCTGAGCATATGGCAAATTCGCATAGAAAGCCATCATTGAAGTTCCTACAACAGAACCAATGATTGTCGCTAAGAAAACACCTTGAACTGGCATTCCAGTTTGTGAAAGCAGTTGAGGGTTTACAAAGAGAATATAACTCATTGCAAAGAATGTTGTTAAACCAGCAAGCACTTCTGTACGGACATCTGTCCCGTGCTCTTTTAGTTTAAATAGTTTGTCCATTTTTAATCTCCTTTGTCATTTTACGAACAATAGAACCATTATATCATCAATCATTCACCTTTTCAAGGTGTTTTTTTAAAAAATTAAAAAATGCTAGTGGATATTGTTCTCCCTCATTTCACTTAGAGTCAGCTTTTCTCTCCGCTTTTTGATATAATAGAAAACATCTTATCTGAAACTAGATTCGGGAGGATCTTATGACTAAAAAAATGATTGCCGTCGACTTGGACGGAACCTTACTTAACGGCGAAAGTAAACTATCGGATTTTACCAAGAATACTATCAAACAAATATCTAAAAAAGGTCACCATGTCGTGATTGCAACTGGTCGCCCTTATCGTATGGCTAAAGATTTTTATGATCAGCTTGAACTTGAAACGCCTATGATCAATTTCAATGGTTCACTCACTCACCTGCCTGGTAAGGTTTGGGAGCATGAAAAATGCCTGACTGTTGATAAAAAATATCTCTTAGATATGGTTCAACGAAAAGAGGAAATCGAGGCAGACTTTATCGCTGGTGAATACCGTAAAAAGTTTTACATTACGGCTCCAGACAAGGAGATTGCCGACCCTAGGTTATTTGGTGTTGAAAACTTCAGACCTGAAAATCAATTTAATTCTGAGCTTGTCACCAAGGATCCTAACTGCATTTTATTGCAGACTCGCGCAAGTGACAAATATGCCCTAGCAGAAGAGATGAATCAGTTTTACAAGCACCAACTAAATATTAACACTTGGGGTGGTCCTTTAAACATCCTCGAATGTACACCTAAAGGTGTTCACAAGGCCTTTGCCCTTGAATACCTCCTCAATGTCATGAATGTGGATAGAAAAAACTTAATTGCCTTTGGCGACGAACACAATGACCAAGAGATGCTTTCCTTTGCAGGTACAGGATATGCTATGAAAAATGCTAATCCTGCTCTACTTCCTTTCGCTGACCAACAGTTATCTCTAACCAACGAGGAAGATGGGGTTGCTCACTTCTTAAGAGAATTATTTCTTTAACTATTAAATACCTTCCATACTTTTAGGGTAGAATTTAACTACCTTACAAGTATGGATTTTTTTAATTAGAAGAAATTGATGGAAGAAAAAGGACTTGAATCTGGTTTATTTAGATTCAAATCCCTACAAATAATGTTTATTTCTTTAATACGATACGGTCTGAAATCTCACGATCCATATCATCAATGATAATCTGGTTTTCTTCTGCTACATAAACCTTAATATCGTCTCCAACAAAGACTCGCTGGTTTTCTGGTTCGAAGGTTACCTTTTTAATTTCCTGATCACCATCAGGCTCTACTTCCGTCCATGTTCCAGTATTTCCAGTAACGACCAAGGTAATAGTGTCCCCATCATCTTGTCCCGTATAGGTTCCATCAATATTAGTTACTGAACTAGCTGTTGAACTAGAAGCAGACGTTTCCGATTTCTGACTAGTGCTCGCTTCTGCACTAGTACTTGCTTGAGAGGAAGGAGTTGACTGCGCTTTTGGGGAGCAAGCAACTAAGAGACTAAGACTTGCCAAAGCAGCAAGAGAAAGTGTGAATTTTTTTAGTGACATGATGTCTCCTTTCTTTTAGTGGCTTAAAATCAGAATAACCCTGCTGAGCCACCACAACTCTACTATAACAAATAAAGAGAGCGGGGTCAAACATTCACAAGATAGGCACGAATCTCAGATATAAAATAGAGAGATCCTGTCACAAATAGCAAGTCTTTCTCCTCTGCAGAACTCTCAAAATTATCTATAAAATCTCGATATGAAGCAATGCTTGTATAATCTCCAAAGTCTTGCTCTTCCAAGGAACCCTGATAGTCAAAACTCGTAACATAGAGAGCTATATCAGGTAAATGCTCTGTTAAATAAGTAATCATTCCACTATAATCTTTCCGCTTTAGCGCGCCAAATAGAATTTGAGGCTGATACCCTTGCTGGATTTTTTCTTGGATAAACTCAACCAAACGCTCTAGAGCTGGTAAATTGTGAGCCCCATCCAAATAGATGTGCTCAGTGATAGCCTCTAGACGCCCAGCCCATTTAGTAGCTTGCAAGGCAGCACGTACTGCTTCTTGATCTACTTTCTCGTCTCTTTGTGCCATAAATAATAGGAAAGCTTGCAAGGCCAGAGCTGCATTTTCCTCTTGATAGACTCCTTCCAAACCTAGTTTTAATTGTCTCAGTTCCGCAAGAGATGAAGAAAACTGGCCTTCTTTGAAAGAAAAATCTTTATCAGCTTGATAGAGAGTCACACCTAAATCTTCTGCAATCTTTTGACAAACAATCTGTGCTTCCGGTGCTAGGTTGGCAATAACGGCTGACTTGCCTAACTTAAAAATCCCTGCCTTCTGCTCTGCAATTGCTGTTACACTATCGCCCAAGGTCTCCTGGTGATCGAGGCCGATTGATGTGATGACTGCAATTTCTCCAGTTACCACATTAGTCGTGTCCAGTAAA
Source organism: Streptococcaceae bacterium AM104-57 (assembly GCA_027659245.1). GTDB lineage: Bacteria > Bacillota > Bacilli > Lactobacillales > Streptococcaceae > Streptococcus. The sequence goes on along the minus strand of JAQDPW010000001.1, from coordinate 111,355 downwards.
CCGCCAATACCAACTTCCAGCAAGACCAGATCTACTTTTTGCTCTTTAAAATAAAGCAAAGCAATCAAGGTCAGCAACTCAAAAAAGGATAGCTGATCGTGAGTTTCTAGAAGTTCTTGCTCCATCGTCTTGACTTGTTCTGATAAACGAATAAAATCTGCGTCCGATACGGGGTCGCCATTAATGCAGATACGGTCATGGATGCTGACAATGTGGGGCGAAGTAAAGGTGCCAACCGTTTTCCCATGGGCAACAAAAAGCTCCCTCATAAAAGCAATAGTTGACCCCTTGCCATTTGTCCCTGTCACATGGATAATTGGATAGGTATGCTCAGGATTCCCCAGCAAATCTACTGCTCTTTGCATCCGTCCCAAACCCGATCGGAAATTCAAGCCAATCCGACTATGGAGCCATTTTTCAACTTCAATCATGCTTATCTCCTTAACAAAAAAGCGAAGATTCTCTTCGCTTTTTACTCATTTTGCTAGATACTAGCTCAATTTTATTTTTAGCGTCAGGCTAAAAACGTCCACTGGACTGACTTGCGGTCTTCATTTCTATCGCAAGGCTAAAAACGTCCACTGGACGTTCCAACTCTCTCCAGTTTCTGGGAGTTGGGGTAAAAACGTTCTCCGGTCTCACCAGTTCTCTCTTATTTCAAGGAACTGGGCTGATACAGTCTACCAGACTACCTGCGTCTCTATTTTCTAGCGCAGGGCTAAAAACGTTCCCCGAACGTTTTTACTCCTCCATAAAGCTGTTGAAGACTTCTTCAATCATGTTCCATTCATCTTCTGAATCTTCAGGGATTGGTTGCAATTCACCTTCTGTTCCATCTTCATTTTCGATGAATGAGTAAGCTTGGATTTCAACTTCGCCGTTTTCATCTTCTTCTGCGTTAACTGGTACAAGAAGGACATAGTTTTTACCAAATTCTTCTTTTCCGTCAATAGTCAAAAGGATTTCAAATAAAGTTTCGTTTCCTTGCTCATCTACAAGTGTAATAAGTTCACGTTCTTCGTGATTGTGATCGTGTGACATAGTTTCTCCTCTGTCTTAAAATTTTCTATCTAAATAATTTTGCAAAATCAATTGAGCAGCTAATTTATCAATAACTTTTTTACGCTTATTGCGACTAATATCTGCTTGCTCAATCAACATACGCTCAGCGGCAACCGTAGTCAAGCGTTCATCTTGATAATCTACCGGTAAGCCAAAGAGCTCTACCAACTTCTCGCCATATGCCTGGCTAGCTTCAACCCGTGGGCCACTTGTGTTGTTCATGTTTTTAGGCAAACCGACAACAAACTGCTCCACTTTATAGGCTTCAACCAATTCTTTGAGACGTTCAAAACCAAACTGACCTTGTTCTTCATTGATTTGGATGATTTCAAGCCCTTGTGCCGTAAAACCTAACGGGTCGCTAATTGCTACTCCTACCGTTTTTGAACCAACGTCCAATCCCATAATTCTCATAGATTATAGATCGACTCCTTGTCCTTTAAGGTAGTAGCGAACCAGTTCTTCAACGATTTCATCTCGCTCATACTTACGGATTTGATTTCGTGCATTGTTATAACGAGGAACGTAAGCTGGGTCTCCACTGAGAACATAGCCCACGATCTGGTTAATAGGGTTATAGCCCTTTTCATTCAAAGAAGCATAGACATCTGTCAATGTTTCACTGATTTCTTTTTTATTGGAATCGTCCAATTTAAAACGTACGGTTTCTTCAGTAAATCCCATTCTAACACCCTCTTTCCTTAGAATAGTACTATTATAGCACATTCGCGGTCGTTCTACAAATCACACAGTCTGATTCTGCTGATTTTCTCTGACTTTTTACTGGACTGTTGCCCCATTTGCAACACGATTAGCAATATAGTCCTCTGGTTCGTTTTTCAATAGGTTTTCCAGTCCAACATTCTTCAAGTATTCGTTTTCACTGGCTTTTTTAATATCCATCGTTTGGAAATCATAGCTAGTCTTGGTTTCCATTTCTTTCTCATTTAAAAGAGTCGTTTCAATGGTAAATCCTGAAATTTTTCGAGCCGCTTGAACAGACTCATCCTTGTCCTCAGCTTCTTTAAGAGCTTTTTTAGCTTCATCTAATCCTCGTTCAGAAATATAAGTTTTTAAATCTTCTGATACGGGACGTTTTTGCTGAATAGTCAAACTCAAGAATTGACTGCCTTTATAGGTAATGATTTGAGTTTGCTGAGCACCACTCTCATCAGTTGGTAACACCAAGGTCTTGGTCACAACCGTATTCTTGGTTGCATTTTCTAATACGGGCAAGGTAGACTGTAGAGCTTCCTGAGAACTCTCAGTAGTTGAAGCTGCTGTTTCTTTTTTCTGACCACAGCCAACAAGTAAAAATAGCGCTGCGAATGTTCCAATGACTAACTTTTTCATAAATCCTCACATGTTATCAAATTTAAATATTAGAGAAGGCTAGGAGTCACTCCCAGCCTTGATGTTTTATAGAGCCGCACGTAAACGCGCTTCTGCATTTTCCACATTACGGACAGAGCGTGGCAAGAAGGCACGGATATCGTCTTCTTTATAACCGACTTGCAGGCGTTTTTCATCTACAAGAATCGGACTTTTCAAGATGCGAGGTGTTTCCATTATTAACTTGAGCACTTCATTGACACTCAAATCTTCAATATCAACACCAAGAGCTTTTGCATAACGATTCTTCGATGATACGATACTTGCAATTCCATTATCTGTTTTTGTCAAAATATCAAGTAATTCTTCTCTCGTGATTCCTTCCTTACCGAGGTTTTGTTCTTTATAACTTAACTGGTGGGCATTGAGCCAGGTCTTAGCTTTTTTACAGCTAGTACAACTTGAGACTGTATAAATTTTAATCATGTACCTACCCCTTTCGCTACATGTTACTATCAGTTTAGTCTATTATACCATAAAAAACATCGGACTTGCGACCTATTTTTAAAAATTTTTAACTTTTTTGGCAATTTTTGAACTTTTTTCTTGACAAAACACGAACTATAACCATTCTTTATATTTTTTTATATAAAAATTCTTGATTGTTGTGACACATATCATATATAAGAAAATAGTGAGGGTTAAGAATAGGAAATAAGGAAGTCCTAATGGAGCTAAATGAAGAATATTTACTAACGGTCCATAAGGCAGACTCGTTACAAAAAGGGCTGCAACCAAAGTTGTCAAAATCACAAGCCAAGCTGGTCTGCTTTGCACAAAAGGAACTTTTGCTGTACGAAGCATATGGATGACCATGGTTTGAGACCACATAGATTCAATGAACCATCCTGTTTGGAACAAGATAATAAACTGAAGGGCAGATTCTGACCCATGAACATAATGATGGCCAGTCACCAAAGGAACAATGATAAAGTAGAGGAAGATAAAGGTCAAAATATCAAAGACAGATGAAATTGGTCCCATCCAAACCATAAATCGCGTAATGGATTTTGCTTCCCATGTATGGGGTTGTTTGAGGAAGTCTTGATCCACGTTATCAAACGGCAATGCCACACAAGATAAATCGTAGATTAGGTTTAGGACAATGAGATGAACAGGAGCCATTGGTAAAAATGGCAAGAAAATACTTGCAACCAATAGTGAGAAGATATTCCCAAAGTTCGAACTAACGGTCATCTTGATGTACTTGGTCATGTTGGCGTAGACCTTACGACCTTCAACGATACCAGTTTCAAGAACCATAAGATCCTTGTCTAGCAAAATAACATCCGCTGTTTCCTTTGCGATATCTACTGCTGTATCAACGGAAATTCCAACATCTGCCACCTTCATAGATGGAGCGTCATTAATACCGTCACCCATATAACCAACGGCATGACCATTTTTCTTCAACTGTAGAATGATACGCGCTTTTTGGTCAGGAGACAATTTGGCAAAGACTGTTACACTTTCAACCGCTTCTGCCAATTCTTGGTCTGTCATTTGGTCGATATCAGCTCCCAAAAGCATCTGCTCAACATCCAAACCAACCTTTTCACAGATGGCTTGGGTTACTTTTTCGTTATCTCCAGTTAAAATTTTTGTTCTGACGCCATGTTCAAGTAGGGCTTGGATAGCGGGTGCTGCAGATGGTTTTGGTGGATCCAAAAAGGCAAGGTAACCCGTAAGGATCATATCACTTTCATCATCCACAGCATAGGCATAATCTTCACGGAGACCTGACTTGTAACCAACACCTAATACACGTAAACCTTGACGGTTTAATTGACCAACTTCTGCCAATACTTCTTGGCGAATACCTTCCGTAATAGGGATTATTTCTCCACGATATTCCACATGTGTCGAAATGTTCAACATTTCTTCCAAGGCGCCTTTAGTCACCATACTAACAACATTGCTATCATCTTTGACGATAACACTCATGCGTCTACGCTCAAAGTCAAAAGGAAGTTCGTCGATTTTTTGGAAACTGGTATCTAGATTTTGTAGGATAGCGTGTTCTTTGGCTTCTTTTTCAGTTCTACTGATAATGGCACGGTCCATCAAGTTTTTCAAACCTGTTTGGAAATGTGAATTTAGATAAGCTCTTCTTAAGACCGCCATATCCAAATCACCATGGATATCCAAGGGATATTCTAAGACAATCTCATCTTGCGTTAGAGTTCCAGTTTTATCCGTACATAGGATATCGATTGCTCCTAAGTCCTGGATAGCATTGAGTTTTTTGATGACCACCTTTTCCTTGGCCATAATAATGGAACCTTTGGCCAAGCTGGCTGTGATAATCATTGGAAGCATTTCTGGTGTAAGTCCGACACCGACGCTCAAGGCAAAGACTCCAGCCTCTAGCCAGTCTCCATCAGTCAACCCATTTGCGAAAAACACGATCGGAACCATGACAAGCATCAAGCGGATCAAGAGCCAGGAAATGCTGTTCATTTCACGTTCAAAAGAAGTTGGCTCATCGTAAGTATTAAGAGTTTGCTCAATAGCTCCCATCATGGTGGCATCCCCAACTGCTAGGACCATAGCTGTAGCACTTCCTGAGATAACATTTGTCCCCATGAATGCCAAAGATTCTGCTTCTAAGAGGCTATCTACATTTTGACTAGTCGCTTTATTTAAAGCAAGCTTTTCAACTGCATCACTTTCTCCAGTCAAACCTGACTGTTGAACGAAAAAGTCGCGGGATTCAAATAAGATAACATCTGCTGGAATCATGTCTCCCGCACTCAATTTCACGAGATCTCCCACAACCAACTCATCGATTGGCAACTCTTGTTCAAGACCATCGCGAATAACAGTTGCAGTGTTGACAATCATTTTTGAAAGATTGGTGGTCGCCTTGTCGCTCCGCAACTCTTGGACAAAACGGATGCCTCCTGAAATCAAAACCAAGACAACGATAATAATAGAGGTCGTAGGGTCCTCTTGGCCAGGTTTTGCAAGCCAGACGTTTGTAACGAGAGAAATAAAGGCAATCACAAGCAAAATGATTGTGAAAGGATTGATAATGGACTCATAAATCTTTTTAAAGATAGAATCCTCTTGACCTTTTGTGATGGTGTTTTCACCATATAGGTCACGGTTTTCTTCGACTTGTTCTTGGTCTAAGCCTTTTAGACTTGTATGGTAAAAAGCTAGACTATCTTTAAATGGAGTTTGAATAGCTGCTGCTAGTCTTTCTTTTGTAGTTTTCATTGGTTTCTCCTATCTGTATGAATGGTGATTTCATACTCAATGAAAATCAAAGAGCAAACTAGGAAACTAGCCACAGGCTGTACTTGAGTACGGCAAGGCGACGTTGACGTGGTTTGAATTTGATTTTCGAAGAGTATCATACACAGAGACCAATCACTTTATAGGGACAGAACGACACAAATCAGCGATTGGCTGTGTATGTGCGGTTCTGGATGATCGTCAATTTGCATCGTTTGTCTCCTTTCTTTGTTTTAAAACAGCAGAAAGTCCTGCCATAAAATGGCAGGACTAAAAAACTGATTATCTGTTTTCGTTCAAGCTTTAACTCCATAGGGCGATGTAATGAGCTTAGTCTTGACCTTCGCGACCAGGACTGTTGACCAACGAGTAGTGTCTCCACTGCTTTGCGGTAGTCATCCGTATCCCTATGGTAGCCTCACCTACCGTTTTCGCCTTTCAGTATAAACCTTTAACTAGTAAAAGTCAACGATTTATCTCATTTTTCTTAGATTACGATTAATTCTTTTGGAGCAAGGGTTAATAACTCACAACCGGTATCTGTAATCAGGATGTCATCTTCAATACGAACCCCGTATTTACCTTCAATATAAATACCCGGTTCATCAGTCAAGACCATACCAGTTTTGATAACTTCTTTGGAAGTTTGACTGAAGTAAGGTTCTTCGTGGATATCAAGCCCGATACCGTGTCCAATACCGTGTGTAAAGTATTGTCCATAACCTGCTTCCACAATAATGTCACGAGGAATCTTATCAAAGTCTCGGAAACCTAAACCAGCCTTAGCTTGGTCAATCAATGCTTGGTTGGCTTTTAGAACTGTATTGTAAATCTCTGCCTGCTCCTCGCTGACATGACCGAGGTAGATGGTACGAGTCATATCACTCACATAATGCTCGTAAAGGCATCCAAAGTCCATGGTAATAGCTTCGCCTAGTTCTACTGGCTTGTGCATTGGGTGAGCATGGGGTTTAGAAGAGTTAATACCGCTCGCTAGAATGGTATCAAAAGACAAGCCAGATGCTCCCAACTCACGCATGCGGAAGTCAAGGAAGTTGGCAATCTCAATCTCAGTCTTTCCTGGCTTAATAAAGTCAAGCGCGTCGCGGAAAGCTTGGTCTGAGATAGAACAAGCCTTGCGAATCGCTGCAATCTCCGCCTCATCTTTAATCATTCGAAGACCTTCAACAAACTGAGTTTGTGGAAGCAAGTCCAAACCCGCAAAAGCTGCCTGCATACGGTGATAATAAGAGACCGAAATCTCGTCCTCAAAACCGATTCGAGACAAGCCCATATCCTTAACAATGCCTGCAATGACAGCCAATTCATCACGGTCAGCCACAATCTCAAAGCCACTGGTTTCTTGCTTAGCTGCAATGATATAGCGAGAGTCTGTCACCAAGACCTGACGATCACGGCTGATAAAGACTGTTCCATTTGAGCCCCAAAAACCTGTCAAATAATAGACGTTTTTAAGGTTATTGATAATGATTCCATCTAGTTCTTTTTCTTGCATTTTATCTAAAAATGCTTGCACACGTTTATTCATGATGTAACTTTCCTTTCAAATACTGTCCTGTATAGCTAGCTTCATTAGCAGCTACTTCTTCTGGTGTTCCTGTTGCGATAATGGTTCCGCCACCGACACCACCTTCTGGCCCTAAGTCGATAATATGATCTGCTGTTTTGATGACATCCAGATTGTGCTCAATGACGAGGACTGTATTGCCATCGTCAACAAAGCGAGCCAAGACTTTAAGCAAGCGAGCGATATCCTCTGTATGGAGTCCTGTCGTCGGCTCATCCAGAATGTAGAAAGATTTTCCTGTCGATCGTTTGTGGAGTTCACTAGCCAGCTTCATACGCTGCGCTTCTCCCCCAGAAAGGGTGGTAGCTGGTTGCCCTAGCGTTACATAGCCTAGTCCTACATCCTTGATGGTCTGGAGTTTGCGTTGAATTTTCGGAATGTGTTTGAAAAATTCCACCGCATCGTTGACGGTCATATCCAAGACTTGCGAGATATTTTTTTCTTTATAATGAACTTCTAGGGTTTCACTGTTGTAGCGGGTCCCATGGCAGACTTCACAAGCCACGTATACGTCTGGCAAGAAGTGCATCTCAATCTTGATAATCCCATCACCCGAGCAGGCCTCACAGCGACCACCCTTGACATTGAAACTGAAGCGACCCTTTTTGTAACCTCGAATCTTGGCTTCATTTGTCTGAGCAAAGAGGTCTCGGATGTCATCGAAAACACCTGTATAAGTAGCGGGATTAGACCTCGGTGTTCGTCCTATTGGACTTTGGTCAATGTCTATCAGACGGTCTATATGCTCGATTCCTGTAATAGTCTTAAACTTCCCAGGCTTGTCTGAATTGCGATTAAGCTTTTGAGCAATGGCTTTTTTGAGAATACTGTTAATGAGGGTCGACTTCCCTGAACCAGAGACTCCTGTCACTGCAATGAATTTTCCGAGAGGGAAGCGAGCAGTGATATTTTGTAGGTTGTTTTCACGCGCACCTGTCACTTCGATAAAACGACCATTACCGACACGACGCTCTCCTGGCACTGGAATGACACGCTTGCCTGACAAGTACTGACCTGTGATAGACTTGCTGTTGCGAGCCACTTGCTTGGGCGTTCCTGCGGCAACAATCTCTCCACCAAAGACCCCTGCACCAGGACCGACGTCGATCAGATAATCAGCCTCTCGCATGGTATCTTCATCGTGTTCCACCACGATAAGAGTATTACCCAAATCCCGCATCTTTTTCAGACTGGCAATCAGACGGTCATTGTCCCTCTGGTGAAGACCGATTGACGGCTCATCTAAGATATAGAGGACTCCTGAGAGATTGGAACCAATCTGGGTCGCTAAGCGAATACGCTGACTTTCCCCTCCTGATAGGGTCCCTGCTGAACGAGAAAGTGTCAGATAGTTAAGTCCGACATTATTGAGGAAGGTCAAGCGGTCCTTGATTTCCTTAAGAATCGGACGAGCAATGATGGCTTCATTTTCAGACAAGGTCAGCTGGCTCACCAAGTCCAAGTGGTCTGCGATAGACAGGTCTGAAATTTCTCCGATATGTGGCCCTTGCTCGCCACCCACACGGACAGACAAGGCCTGGTCATTGAGACGATAACCGTGACAGGTTCCGCAAGTCAGCTCATTCATGTAGAGGCGCATCTGGGTGCGGGTGTAGTCACTGTTAGTCTCATGGTAACGGCGCTTTATATTATTAACAACTCCTTCAAAAGGAATATCGATATCACGAACTCCGCCGAATTCATTTTCGTAGTGAAAATGGAATTCTTTCCCATCTGAACCATAGAAGATAAGATGTTTATCCGCCTCTGACAAGTCCTCAAAAGGAGTATCCATGTCCACTCCGAAGGCTGTCATAGCTTGTTCCAGCATATTTGGATAATAGTTAGAAGAGATGGGGTTCCAAGGTGCTAAGGCTCCCTCACGAAGAGTCTTGCTAGCATCTGGCACGACTAAGTCCCTATCAACCTCTAGCTTGATCCCCAAACCATCACACTCGCTACAGGAACCAAACGGTGCATTGAAGGAGAAGAGACGAGGTTCTAGTTCTGGAACTGTAAAGCCGCAGACTGGGCAGGCATAGTGTTCTGAGAAGAGCAACTCCGAATCATCCATAGTATCGATAACCACATAACCTTCTGCGATACGGAGGGCTGCTTCGATGGAATCAAAGAGACGACTACGGATACCTTCCTTGATGATAATACGGTCTACCACCACATCGATGGTGTGTTGTTTATTCTTTTCAAGTTCAGGAACTTCGGTCACATCATAGACAACCCCATCGACACGGACACGAACATAGCCATCCTTTTGAATTTTTTCAATCAGCGTCTTATGCTGCCCTTTTTTCTTACGAATAACAGGAGCTAAAATCTGCAGACGCTGGCGCTCTGGCAATTTCAAGACCTTGTCGACAATCTGCTCTACAGACGAAGCCTTGATAGCACCATGTCCATTGATACAGTAGGGTGTTCCTACACGTGCATAGAGGAGACGTAGGTAGTCGTTGATTTCAGTCGTGGTACCGACAGTCGAACGTGGGTTTTTACTAGTCGTTTTCTGGTCAATGGAAATAGCTGGGCTCAGACCATCAATGGCATCTACATCAGGCTTCTCCATGTTCCCCAAAAATTGACGAGCGTAGGCTGATAGACTCTCTACGTAGCGGCGTTGTCCTTCTGCATATAGGGTATCAAAGGCAAGACTGGACTTGCCCGAACCCGACAGCCCCGTCACCACAACTAGCTTGTCACGTGGAATTTCCACATCAATATTTTTTAAATTATGGGCGCGTGCCCCATGGATGACAATCTTATCTTGCATGTTACTTCTTTCTAGTCCATTGTTGCTTTCCATTATACCAAAAAAAGTGAAATTCTATTACCAAAAAAGTCGAATTTGTAGTATAATAGTACGGTGTCAAAAATCACTGAAACACGGATTAGATTAGGAAAGGATAGGAGATATGAAACAAGTCTTTCTCTCAACAACAACTGAATTTAAAGAGATCGATACGCTCCAGCCAGGCACTTGGATCAATCTCGTCAATCCTACTCAAAGCGAATCGATGGAAATCGCCTCAGCCTTTGATATTGATATCGCCGATCTCCGTGCACCACTCGATGCCGAAGAAATGTCTCGTATTACTATTGAAGATGAGTACACCTTGATTATCGTAGACGTCCCAATCACAGAGGAAAGAAATAATCAGACCTACTATGTGACTATTCCCTTGGGGATTATCATCACAGAAGAGGCTATTATTACCACTTGCTTGGAGCCTCTACCACTTCTTGATGTCTTTATCAATCGTAGGCTTCGAAATTTCTATACCTTCATGCGTTCGCGCTTCATCTTCCAGATTCTCTACCGTAATGCGGAGATTTACCTAACTGCCCTTCGTTCAATCGAACGTAAGAGTGAGCAGATTGAAAGTCAACTTCACAAATCTACTCGAAACGAAGAATTGATTGAACTCATGGAGTTGGAAAAGACCATCGTCTACTTCAAAGCTTCTCTGAAGACAAATGAGCGCGTGATTAAAAAATTGACCAGCGCAACTAGCAATATCAAGAAATATCTCGAAGACGAAGACTTACTGGAAGATACCTTGATTGAGACGCAACAGGCCATCGAGATGGCGGACATCTATGGAAACGTCCTTCACTCTATGACAGAGACCTTTGCTTCTATCATTTCAAACAACCAGAACAATATCATGAAAACCTTGGCCCTCGTAACTATCGTTATGTCTGTGCCGACCATGATTTTCTCAGCCTACGGAATGAACTTTAAAGATAATGAAATTCCTTTAAACGGAGAGCCGCATGCTTTCTGGCTCATCGTCTTTATCGCCTTTGCCATGAGTGTCTCTCTCACTCTTTACCTCATCCATAAAAAATGGTTCTAAATAGGAGTTATTATGTCACAGATTGATTTAAAAGAATTAACCAAGAAAAACCAAGAATTTATCCACATTGCAACCCAGCAATTTCTAAAGGATGGAAAAACTGACGCTGAAATCAAGGCCATCCTTGAAGAAGTCATTCCTCATATCCTTGAAGAACAACCAAAAGGGGTGACAGCTCGTTCTATCTACGGAGCACCAACTCACTGGGCTCACAGCTTCAGCGAAAAAGAGCAATATGAAAAAGAACATCCAAAGGAAAACGACGATCCAAAATTGATGATGTTGGATTCAGCCCTTTTCATTACAGGACTGTTTGCAGTGGTTAGCGCCTTGATGAGCTTCTTCTCAAACCAACCCGTGGCCTACGGATTGGTAACACTTATCAGTGTAGGAGCCTTTGGTGGAGTTGCCTTTTACCTTCTCTATCACTTTATCTACCGCTACTACGGACCAGATACTGACCGTAGCCAACGTCCTCCATTCTGGAAATCACTTTTGGTCATGTTAGCGACTATGTTTGCTTGGGTCTTCATCCTCTTCTTGAGTAACTTCCTTCCACAAGCCATCAACATTAGTCTCCCTCCACTTGTTTTGTTGGTGATTGGAGGAGCTCTCCTTGCCCTACGTTTCTACCTCAAAAAACGTTTCAACATCAAGAGCGCAAGTGCAGGACCTGCTAGATATTAAGATAAACAAAAAAGTAGTGTGTTTTACAGACAGACTACTTTTATTATGGCTCCAAACCATTTTTCGATTCTCCAAAGAAAAGTAGCCACATTTTCTAATAACATTCTAATGTAAAGTCTTCCCTTAGAATCCCAAGGTTTTACCCTTGAATCCAAGCTGTTTTTCTGTTATACTAATAAAGCAATAAGGAGAAATATATATGACTAAACAGAGAATTAATCAAATTGTCGGTTCAATTGGTGCCTTTATCGGGATTATTGTATTTATAGCCTACATCCCCCAAATTTTTGCCAATTTACAAGGAAATAAAGCTCAACCTTTCCAACCTTTATCAGCAGCAGTCTCTTGCTTAATCTGGGTCATTTACGGATGGACAAAAGAGCCTAAGAAAGATTGGATTCTAATCATTCCAAATTCGGCTGGGGTTGTCCTTGGCGGACTGACCTTCCTTACTGCTCTATAAGAAATTAACTACTATAAAAGCAACCACACGATTGGTTGCTTTTTTGCTTACTTTCTTGATCTAAAAGCCTTTTTCTGATTCTAATTCTTGTTGTTTCTCCCCATCTTTTGTGATAAAATAGGCTCAATCTATTTATAGGAGGATGGGATATGATTTCTACCATTGGTATTGTTAGTTTATCTAGTGGCATTATCGGAGAGGACTTTGTCAAACACGAAGTGGACTTGGGTGTCCAACGTATCAAGGACCTGGGACTCAATCCTATCTTTTTACCTCATTCGCTAAAAGGCTTAGACTTTGTAAAAGAACATCCTGAAGCTCGTGCAGAGGATTTGATTCAGGCCTTTTCTGATGATAGTATCGACATGATCCTATGTGCCATTGGTGGAGACGATACCTATCGCTTACTACCTTATCTTTTTGAAAATGACCAACTACAAAAGGTTATCAAACAAAAAATTTTTCTTGGCTTCTCGGATACAACTATGAACCATCTCATGTTGCATAAACTAGGAATCAAGACTTTTTATGGTCAATCCTTCTTAGCAGACATTTGTGAATTAGACAAAGAAATGCTAGCCTATAGCCTTCACTACTTTAAAGAATTGATTGAGACGGGAAGAATCTCAGAAATCCGCCCTAGTGACGTTTGGTATGAGGAACGAACTGATTTTAGTCCCAAGGCTCTGGGGACACCTCGTGTCAGTCATGCAAATACTGGTTTTGAGTTGTTACAAGGAACTGCCCAGTTCGAGGGGGAAATCCTCGGCGGTTGCCTCGAATCCCTCTACGATATCTTTGACAACTCTCGATATGCAGACAGTATAGAACTCTGCCAAAAGTACAGACTCTTCCCTGACTTATCCGACTGGAAAGGAAAGATTCTATTGCTAGAAACAAGTGAAGAAAAGCCTGAACCTGATGATTTCAAAAAAATGTTGCAGGCTTTAAAAGAAACTGAGATATTTGAAGTCATCAGTGGACTCTTGGTCGGAAAACCTATGGATGAAACCTTCTATGACGATTATAAGGAAGCTTTAATGGACACCATTGATAGCAATATCCCGATTGTCTATAATCTAAACGTTGGCCATGCCACACCAAGAGCAATTGTCCCCTTTGGAGTCCACGCGTATGTAGACGCAACGGAGCAATTCATTCGCTTTGACTATAACAAAGAAAGCTGAGATGAATTTCTCAGCTTTTTCTCATTATCATTACTGGCATTTTCATCACATACTACTGATAGCTAAAATGATGAAGGAGAGGCTGTTCCCTAACATATGAACCAGTAAGGGATAGTAGATATTCTCCTTTTCTTTCACATAAATAATAGAAAAAGCAAGGCCACCACCTAGGTAACCGACTGCACCGACCCACTCTGATAAAGACAAACTGTGCATATGAGTAAGCGCAAAGGCAAGGCCGACCAAAAAGACACTCAGCCAAGTTGGCAGATTTTTCCTCAAATATCTCAATAAAATTTGACGGAAAAAGAGCTCTTCCACTAAAGGTCCGATGATACAGGCGAAAACGGCTATCAGTAATGGTTGTTCTTGAAAGGTGCTTTGAATATTCGATTGGTTTAGACCTTGTCCGACCAGCCCAAAAAACTGCTTCAATATCTCTGATACAAATCCAAAGACAACAGTCATCAGAATAAGAAAGAGCCATCCTGTTAAGACGCCAAAGATAAATTTCCTTTTAGAATTTCTAACCTCTTCCCACTTTTGGAGCAATAGGGACTTAAATAAGAAGCAACCATACACAAACATGATGGTATAGACCAAATAAGTCCCTGCAGAAGAAGGCAATGGAGCATCAAATACTCGTATACCATCAAAAACAAAGAGAACTGTATAGAGAATCACAAAAATCAGAATTCCCTTATTTTTGTCAAACATCATTTAAGATCCTTCCATTCACAATTATTCTCGTGGTCGTCAACCAGACCTGCAGCCTGTAGAAAAGACAAGACAGCAACTGGCCCAGTGAACTTAAAGCCTCGTTTTTTGAGATCTTTGGATAATTTTTCAGATAGAGCTGTTTTGGTAGGCGCCTGGATGTAATCAGGTACATCATTCACAATCGTCTTCCCATCGACAAAAGACCAAAGATAAGCATCAAAAGTTCCGAATTCTGCCTGAACTTGTAGAAAGGCCTGAGCGTTGGCCCGCGTCGCAAATATCTTGGCACGATTGCGGATGATGGCTAGATTATCCATCAAAGCTTCCAATTCTTCATCAGTCATGTCCGCAACACCTTGAACTTGATAGTCATGAAAAGCTTGACGAAAAGCTTGGCGTTTATTGAGCACCGTTTCCCAAGATAGCCCAGCCTGATAAGTCTCCATACAGAGCAACTCAAAAAGAGCCTGGTCGTCATGTAGGGGTTGACCCCATTCCTTATCGTGGTAGGCTACATATAGAGGGTTGTTCATTTTAACCCAGCCACAACGTTTTGGCATAGACTTCTCCTATTTCACCAACATCTTGAGAGCAGACTTGATATAGTTCTCAGCTGTATCTGTCGTTCCTTCAAAGAATTTCTTGATTTTCTTAAGCTCAGTTGCCTTGTAGCCCAAGGCTAGCATGGCTTCCATTGCTTCTTCCAGTTCTTGGTTTTCAGCGCTTGCTTGCACTGTCACCTTGGCAGGAAGGTCATCTCCTGCAACTACTACCTTACCTTCCAAGTCCAGCACCATCTGCTGGGCTGTTTTCTTGCCAATTTTAGGGAACTTGGTCAAATAAGTGATGTTCTTGGTTTCAATGGCTTGAACCAAGCCAGCATTGTCATCAGCAGCGATAATAGCAAGAGCTGATACAGGACCAATCCCAGATACCGAAATCAGACTGAGGAAGAGTTTTTTCTCATCTTCTGAGCGAAAGCCATAAAGCAGATGGGCATCCTCACGGACAACTTGGTGCACATAAATCCGAGTTTCTTGATTAACCTGACCTGAGTGGGCATAAGGGTTGGCTACATGCAGAATGTAGCCGATACCGTTGGTTTCAAGAACAATGTATTTAGCAGTAATTTTGGTAATAATACCCTTTAGATATTCGTACATAATTTTCCCTTCAATTTATACTCAATGAAAATCAAAGAATAAACTAGGAAGCTAACCGTAGGCATAACTTGAGTTAGGCAAGGTAAGGCTGACGCAGTTTAGAGAGATTTGCGAAGAGTATTAGTATTTTCCTAGCTCTCGTAGGCTAGTATGATTTTCCTGAATGCGACGGAACATCTTTTCCATGTCTGACTTGGTAAAGTGGACCAAAACAGGGCGTCCGTGGGGACAGTTATAGGGATTGTCACATTGGGAAAGCTGATAGAGCAGCTGTCTAGCTGAGTGGTCATCGATACGATGATTGGCCTTGATAGACCGTTTGCAGGACATCATGATAGCTAGCTCTGCCCGGTATTTCTTGATCGAAACTTCCTTGGTTAAAAGGAGCATGTCGCACATCTCATAGATTCCAGACTCGATTTCCTCCTCTGCCATCCAAATAGGATGTTCACGCAGGATAAATTGATTTTCCCCGTACTCTGCTAGAAAGACGCCCACTTCCTCCAAAAGTGCCATCCTTTCCTTGAGACGGAGGGCATCATCCGCTGGAAATTCAAAAATGTAAGGCACTAGGAGTTGCTGCTGACTCTGGTCAACATCACCAATGCTTTCACGGTACTCCTCGTACTTAACCCGTTCCTGAGCCGCATGTTGGTCTATGATGTAGAGTCCATCTCGCCCTTGAGCAAAAAGATAGGTTCCATGCATTTGTCCGAAAAATTCCAACTCTGGGAAGCTTGAAGATTCTTCTCGCTCCAGCTTGTCATAAGCCTTATCCAGACTGGTTAAATCTAGCTCTGGATGGTCTAATTGGTCATAATTAGCAGGCTTTCTCTCTGCAAAATGCAGTTTTGCTGGCTTGGTCAATTGGTCCAAGGTTTCCTTGGCAAACAGATTCAAATCCTGTTTCTCTTCAGTCAGGTTCACCTGATGGTCTGCCACCTCAGCTTGTGTCGGTCTGGTCGGTTCATTTTTTTCATAATAGAGCGTATTTTCTCTCAGTGGCAAAGTCGTTTGCTCTACTTTTTCACGATTGCGAACGGTAGATTTAGCCAGATTTTCCAAGGCATCTGGAATCAAGGTCTGTTCCTTTAGACTCTTTGCAATAGCTTCTGAAACCAGCGCCATTAGTTCTCTTTCCTTGGAAATCCGCACCTCTTGCTTGGTCGGGTGCACATTGACATCTGCTAAATAAGGGTCGATATGGATGTGAATCACAGCCAGCGGAAAACGCCCCACCATGAGCTTGCTGCCGTAACCATCTAAAATGGCACGATTAAGCAGGAAGTTTTTGATATAACGGCCATTGATAAAGAGACTGATATAGTTGCGATTAGCCCGTGTCAATTCCGGCAATGTGACAAAGCCTGAAATTTCAAAGTCTAGGTCAGAATTCTCAATCTCAACCATCTTTTTGGCACTAGCTAAACCATAAATTCCAGCAATGGCTTGACGCAGTTGACCCGTACCAGCTGTTCGTGTCATTTCCTTGCCATCGCTAATCAGGCTAAAAGAAATCTCCGGATGGGCTAGCCCCAAACGATTGACAATATCAATGATGTGAGACAACTCCGCCTGCTGACTCTTCATATACTTGAGACGAGCTGGTGTGTTGAAAAAGAGGTCCTCCACACAAACCTTAGTCCCAACAGGACTAGTCGCTGGGCTAATCTCTTCAACTTCTCCTCCACGAGCCACAAGCTTGGTTCCGTGGCTAGCTCCATCCACCGCAGTCAACAAGGTTAAGACACTGACAGATGCGATAGAAGGCAGAGCTTCACCACGAAAACCGAGGGTCCGAATCCTAAAGAGATCTGCCTGATTCTTTATCTTACTGGTCGCATGACGACGGAGGGCTAACTCGACCTCATCGTGGACAATCCCGTGACCATTATCGGTGATTTGGATTTTCTTTAGACCAGCTTCTTCAATCTCAACGATAATCTGGCTTGAGCCAGCATCGATAGCATTTTCAACTAATTCTTTGACAACGCTAGCAGGACGCTCGATAACTTCTCCTGCTGCAATCTGGTTGGCCAATACTTCTGGCAATTCAATAATATGAGACATTTTCCAGCCCCTTTCTCAACTATTTTTATCTATTTTCTCTGAAAATAAGCTAGTGCTATTATACCATATTTCACTCATTTCCAAAAAAGTCCAAGCAGCAACTTTCTTCCCGATTTTACTAGGTTATTTGCTAAGTTTGTGGTACAATAGGTAGAAACAATATTTTAAAAAGGAGAAAAGACACATGCACATTTTTGATGAGCTAAAAGAGCGTGGTTTGATTTTTCAAACGACTGATGAAGAAGCTTTGCGTAAAGCCCTAGAAGAAGGTCAAGTTTCTTATTATACTGGCTACGATCCAACTGCTGACAGCCTTCACCTAGGTCACCTTGTCGCAATCTTGACAAGTCGTCGCTTGCAGTTAGCAGGTCACAAACCATATGCGCTCGTTGGCGGTGCTACAGGTCTCATCGGAGATCCGTCCTTCAAAGATGCTGAGCGTAGTCTCCAAACAAAAGACACAGTAGATGGCTGGGTCAAGTCTATCCAAGGACAACTTTCTCGTTTTCTTGACTTTGAAAATGGGGAAAATAAAGCTGTCATGCTCAACAACTACGACTGGTTTGGCAGCATCAGCTTCATTGACTTCCTCCGTGATATCGGAAAATACTTCACTGTCAACTACATGATGAGCAAGGAGTCTGTTAAAAAACGGATTGAAACAGGGATTTCTTACACTGAGTTTGCCTACCAAATCATGCAAGGTTACGACTTCTTCGTCCTCAACCAAGATCACAATGTTACCCTGCAAATCGGTGGATCTGACCAATGGGGAAATATGACAGCTGGTACAGAATTGCTTCGTCGTAAGGCTGACAAGACCGGTCACGTAATCACTGTTCCACTCATCACAGACGCAACTGGTAAGAAATTTGGTAAATCTGAAGGGAACGCTGTTTGGCTCAACCCTGAAAAGACTTCTCCATACGAAATGTACCAATTCTGGATGAACGTCATGGATGCTGACGCTGTGCGCTTCTTGAAAATCTTTACTTTCTTGTCATTAGATGAGATTGAAGACATCCGCAAGCAGTTTGAAGCAGCACCACACGAACGCTTGGCTCAAAAAGTCTTGGCTCGTGAAGTCGTGACTCTTGTCCACGGAGAAGAAGCCTACAAAGAAGCCCTTAACATCACTGAACAACTCTTTGCTGGAAATATTAAGAACCTTTCAGTTAAAGAACTCAAACAAGGGCTTCGTGGAGTGCCAAACTACCAAGTACAGGCAGACGAAAATCACAACATCGTTGAACTTCTCGTATCTTCTGGCGTGGTTAACTCAAAACGCCAAGCCCGTGAAGACGTACAAAACGGAGCCATCTACGTTAACGGCGACCGCATCCAAGACCTTGACTATGTCTTGAGTGACGCAGATAAGTTAGAGAACGAACTCACTGTTATCCGCCGCGGGAAGAAAAAATACTTCGTATTGACTTACTAAATTGTTAAACATTTACCTATAAACAAAGGAGTTACCCTCGAGAAAGGTAACTCCTTTTTGCTGTGAATAGTCCCCCACCTATCCCTTAATAGACAGGCTACGCAGTACAATGCGTAAGGTTGTTAGATTATGTAAGATAGAAAGATTTGAAGGGCTGAGCCAGTTAAACAAGCCAAAGCCAATCAAACTACTATTTACGACAACGGTATCTTGAATATTCTTCTTGATGAGTGTTTGCAAAGATGATGATAGCGAATCCAACTCTTGGAAGAAATCCAAACGATTATCTAACAATAAGATATCGCTCATCTGCTTAGAAATATCTGCACTCTCATTCATCACCACACCGATATCTGATAGGGTTAGAGCCGCTGAGTCATTCAATCCATCTCCAACCATCAAAATAGTGTGACCTGCTTTCTGCAGTTCCTCTACTAACTCAAATTTCCCATCAGGTTTCAAGTCTGTATAGACCTGATCAAAGGGCAAATCTTTGACTAATTCCTCTGTTCTAACCAAGGTGTCCCCTGTTGCCAGAATCAATTTTTTCCCTTGTGCCTTAAGTTTCTCCAAGGCTGCTTTTGCTTCTTTTCTCAAAGGAGTATGAATACAGAACATTCCAATCAATTCATTCTGGTAGGCTAAGAATAAGAGATTGTAGTGACTCTTGTACTCTTCAATTAAAGCATTTTGTTCTGAACTGATATGAATCTGCTCATCCTGCATCAAGACATAATTCCCAATAAGAACTGGTTGGCCATCTATATGAGATTTGATCCCCTTACTTGCGATATATTGGAGTTTCCCATGCATTTCCTCATGTTCAATTCCCTCTATCTCGGCTTGCTTGACGATGGCATTAGCAATAGGATGATAAATGTGTTCCTCAAGACAGGCACTGATTCTGAGAATATCTTCCTCACTATTGTCTCCAAAAGGTAACACCTTTTCAACTATCGGATAGCTAGTTGTGATTGTCCCAGTCTTATCAAATAAGAAAGTATCAACTTCCA
The DNA here is from genome assembly GCA_027659245.1 of Streptococcaceae bacterium AM104-57. Lineage (GTDB taxonomy): Bacteria > Bacillota > Bacilli > Lactobacillales > Streptococcaceae > Streptococcus. The sequence continues at coordinate 91,457 of JAQDPW010000001.1, read as the reverse complement.
GATATTTCTCCAGAACATCTCCATCCTTAATCACCATTTCACGATTCAACCCCTCCTTGATAGCTGTTAAATAAGCTACAGGAGTAGAGATTTTCAAAGCGCAGGAGAAATCGACTAATAGAAAAGAAATAGCCTTAGAAAAAGAACCCGTTAATAGGTAAGTCAGCCCAGCCCCCAAGAAATTATATTTGACGACCTTGTCCGCCATCTTGATGAAATAGCGTTGTTTCGTTTTCTTGTTTTCTTCAGATTTCTTCATCAACTCAATCAGTTGTAAAATCCGGCTGTTCATCTGATTATCGGTTACACGAATGCGTAACTCTCCGGTTTCTAATACTGTATTTGCACAAACCAAATCAGACTCTCTTTTTTCAACTGGAAAACTCTCTCCCGTCAAGGAACTTTCGTTGACCATACCTAAACCTGAAACTACTTGTCCATCAAACAGAATTTCATTTCCTTGAGATAAGATCAAGACATCTCCTATTTGAACATCGGAACTCTTGATACTAACAACCGTATCGCCCTGTACTAAGAATACGTCGCTCTCTTTTGCAAGAAGACTCTGTTCTAAATCTGTTGCAGTTTTTTTCAAGGACCACTGATCTAAATGATTCCCCAAATCAAGCATAAACATGATATTGCTAGCTGTCTTGGATTGGTTCATAAACAAGGACAATAAAATCGCCGAACAGTCCAAGACCTCCATCGTTAGTTCCTTACGCGCTAGGGTCTGATAGGCTTCTCTAACATAACCCAAAGCCTGATAACAAGTCCATATATAGCGAATAGGATACGGCACAAAACTACGAAAAAGTACACGCTTAATCGCTGCACCTGAAACAATAGAATAAGCACTCTCTTCTCTACGAATGGGAAGAGTCATCAACTCCGAAACTTTCCCTTTATCAATTCTTTTTAAAAAGGCTTCTGCATTATCTAATACAGAAAAGCCTTCTTTTATACGTAGAGTAAAGTGCTGTTGATCCATGTAAAACTGGATAGACTCAATCCCCTTTTCATCTCTCGCCAAGGAACGAAGATAGTCTTGAATATCCAAGGTGAGTGAAAAAGAAGATGATAGTCGGATATGTTGATATCCTCTATGTAGCACTTTAAAAGACATATTATTCTCCTATAAGGCTATCTAATTGCTCTTCTTTTTTCTCTTGCTCGTACAAATATTTGGCATCTTGCAAGACATCGTCTCCATGTTGCTTCACAACAGAAACAGATGCATCTAGCTCGTCTTTCAACTTGTAAGCCTTAGCTAAAGCTTTAGAATAACCTTTTTTAGCTTCCTTACTTGCTAAGATTTTCAAGCCAAGGGTACCAAATGCGACACCACCCAAAAAGAGTGATGATTTTTTCGCAACTTTTGCGACGCTTAATACTTCTTTTAACATACTTATTTCCTCCTTATCATTATTATATAGCAATTTAGATATAAAAGCAATTTCATTCCATAAATTGGAGAATTAGTTTTATTTCTACTGAATCTCCCATCTACTTATTCCTAAAGTTGCTTTCATTTGCCTCTTTTGATACACTTAAACTATGAATACAAATCTCAAACCCAAACTTCAGCGTTTTGCTTCTGCGACTGCCTTTGCCTGTCCTATCTGTCAAGAAAATCTGACTCTGCTAGAGACTAGTTTCAAGTGCTGCAACCTTCATTCTTTTGACTTGGCGAAATTCGGCTATGTCAATCTGGCACCTCAAATTAAGCAATCTGCCAACTACGACAAGGAAAACTTTCAAAACCGGCAACAAATCCTAGAAGCTGGCTTTTATCAGGCTATTTTAGATTCTGTATCTGACTTGTTAGCAAATTCAGAAACTAGCACCACAGTCTTAGATATCGGTTGTGGTGAAGGATTCTATTCTCGCAAACTACAAGAAAGTCACTCTGAAAAAACTTTCTATGCCTTTGACATCTCCAAAGATTCAGTCCAAATCGCTGCCAAGAGTGAACCAAACTGGGCAGTCAACTGGTTCGTTGGTGACTTAGCTCGTCTTCCTATAAAAGACGCTAGCATGGATATCTTACTTGATATCTTTTCTCCTGCCAATTACGGAGAATTTCGTCGCGTTTTATCCAAAGACGGTATCTTGATAAAGGTTATTCCAACTAAAAATCACCTCAAGGAAATCCGTCAGAAGATACAAGACCAGCTGACAACCAAGGACTATTCCAACCAAGATATCAAAAATCATTTCCAAGAACACTTCAGCATCCAATCTAGTCAGACTGCTTCCCTGACCAAATCCATTACAGCAGAGCAAAGACAAGCTTTACTCAGCATGACTCCCCTCCTCTTTCACGTTGACCAAAGCAAGATTGATTGGAGCCAACTGACAGAGATTACCATTGAGGCTGAGATTCTGGTTGGGAAAGTACTATAATTGACACAAAAAACCGCATTTCAAGAAGATCTGCGGTTTTAAATTTCAATTTTTAAACTATCTATCCCAAAAGCCTAAAACATTTAAAGCTTTTATAGTGGATTGATTCTAGAATAGTACGTTACGATTGCTAAAACATTTATAGAAATAAATTTTACTTTCCCAATCGCTTTGTTCACATCTTATTTCAAACTACTATAATAACCATTGAATACCATATATTACATTTACCCCAAATATGATATAGGCCGTATAAATCAAGTATTTCGATTTCTCCCGCCTCAAAGAATAGATCTTGTATAAAATAGATAAATTTAAAATAATATAGTGGATTGAATCCAGAATAGTACGCTACGGATTCTAAAACATTTTTAGAAATTAATTTGACTTTCCTAACCTCTTTGTTCATATCTTATTTCAATCCACTATAAATAACAGAGACAAAATCTTCCCTCCAAAATCAATCATAAAAGCACACAGTCAAGCATAGTTCTAATCTTTATTTTCGATTCAAGATAACAAACTTATCAATGAATAGTAAGTGATATAAGGCAAGTGATGCCCCATAACAACATCCATGAAAAGAGATTTCTTGATGAGTCAGTGGAATCGAAGAACTATTACCCGTATAAAGGCATGACCAAATTACAAAAAGAATCCAAAATAAATCAGTCCATTTATATTTTGAAAAATATTTTTTCCACATAAAAACACCCTCTTTCCTTGCTACAATACTATTATAATACTGTATGTAAACGAATACAAGAAATTTGAGGTAACAACTAAGAAAAACCTGAGGCTTAAAGGTAGTACAATCAGCCTTCTTAGTGTTCTCTAGGTCTGATTTTTAAGTCTAGAAATTATTGACAGATTATTTTTTCTTTTGAGACCAGTCAACCTCAAATCCACAACATTCAAAAAAAGCGAATTTCAATTGAAACTCGCTTTTTTGCTAGATAGTGTAATAACTATTAAATTGTATATCTTAGTTCAAGTGCCAGATATCTTCATTATACTGAGCGATTGTACGGTCAGATGAGAAGAATCCTGCTTTAGAAATGTTAACGATGACTTTATCCAACCATGCATCACGGTTTTCGTAGTCAGCAAGCATTTGCTCTTTAACCTTGATGTAGTCTTCCAAGTCAAGAAGAGTCATGAACCAGTCTTTATTGATCAATTCGTTATAAAGACGTTCCAAGCGTTCAATCTTACCAACTGCAAGAACCGCATCGCTCACGATAAAGTCAACCAATGGTTTGATAGCTTCACGAGCGTAGAATTCGCTTGATTTGTAACCTGATTTCGCGTAAAGGTCGATAACAGTTTCTGAATCTTCACCGAAGATATAGATGTTTTCATCGCCAACCAACTCAGCGATTTCCACGTTAGCACCGTCCATAGTACCAAGAGTCAAAGCTCCGTTCAACATGAATTTCATGTTACCAGTACCTGAAGCTTCTTTAGAAGCAAGTGAGATTTGTTCTGAGATATCACATGCTGGGATCAAGAAGCTTGCTGCAGTAACGTTGTAGTTTTCAACCATAACTACTTGCAAGTGTGGAGCTACTGCTGGGTCGTTTGCAATCACTTCTGACAAGCAAAGGATCAAGTGGATGATGTCTTGAGCGATAGTGTAGGCAGGAGCTGCTTTACCACCAAAGAATACTGTGATTGGACGAGCAGGGATGTTACCAGCCTTGATGTCCAAGTATTTGTGGATTACATACAAAGCGTTCATTTGTTGACGTTTGTACTCGTGAAGACGTTTGATTTGGATGTCAAAGATAGAGTTTGGATTGATTTCCACACCTTGGTGCTCTTTCAAGTGACGAGCCAATTTACGTTTGTTGTGAGCCTTGATGCTTTCCAATTTTTCTTTTACAGCTACTTTATCTTCATAAGACAAGAGTTTTTCAAGCTCATCTGCTTCATGGTGCCAACCATCTCCAAGAATCTCATCTAAGTAGTGAGACAATCTTGGGTTAGCATGCATGAGCCAACGACGGAAAGTAATACCGTTTGTTTTGTTGTTGAATTTTTCTGGGTAGATGTCGTAGAAGGCTTTCAACTCTGAGTTCTTCAAGATTTCAGTGTGAAGAGCCGCAACCCCGTTTACGCTGTATCCGTAGTGGATATCCATGTGAGCCATGTGAACACGTCCGCTCTCATCGATGATTTGAACAGCTGGGTCTTTGTATTCTGCTTTAACACGACGGTCCAATTCCTTGATGATTGGTACCAAGTGAGGAACCACTTCTTCCAAGAATTCAAGAGGCCATTTTTCAAGGGCTTCAGCAAGGATTGTGTGGTTTGTGTAAGCAGTCATGCTACGAACGATTGAAATTGCTTCATCAAGTTCGATACCACGTTCAGTCAAAAGACGGATCAATTCAGGAATAACCATTGATGGGTGAGTATCGTTGATTTGTACAACTGCGTAGTCAGCAAGGTCGTGCAAGTTGCTGCCTTTTTCGATCGCTTCATCGATGATCAATTGCGCACCGTTTGAAACCATGAAGTATTGTTGGAAGATACGGAGCAATTCACCTTGTTTATCGCTATCGTCTGGGTAAAGGAAAAGAGTCAAGTTGTGAGCGATATCTGTCTTATCAAAGTTGATACCATCTTGAATGATTGAAGAATCAACTGAATCCAAGTCGAACAAACGCAAACGGTTTTTAGTTGCTGTTTCATAACCAGTAACATCAATATCGTAAAGAGTTGATGTCAAAGTAAAGTCTGCAAATGGTACTTGGTAGCTACGACTTGAGCGAACCAACCAGTTTTGGTCAGTCAACCAAGCATTAGGAATCGTTTCTTGTTGGTTGTTTTTAAGCACTTGTTGGAAAAGACCGAAGTGGTAGTTCAAACCAACACCGTCACCATTCAAACCAAGTGTAGCGATTGAGTCGATAAAGCAGGCTGCCAAACGTCCCAAACCACCATTACCAAGTGATGGTTCCAATTCTACTTCTTCGACTTCGATCAAGTCTTTACCTGCAGCTGCAAGTTCTTTTTTAACATCGTCGTAAAGACCAAGGTTGATCAAGTTGTTTGACAAGAGTTTACCAATCAAGAACTCAGCTGAGATATAGTAAACTTTCTTTTTACCAGTGTTGACTGGTTTTTGGCTGCTTGCAAGTTTGCTGTAGTTAAGAAGAGCAAGGTAAAGCTCTTCATTGCTACATTCTGCAATGGTTTTATTGTAACGATTTTGTACAAATTCTTGTAGTGATAACATGTTTAGTTGTCTCCTGATTATTGTATTATTTCTTTAATTCTACCAAATTTTCATTGATTCGGCGATAGATTGTTGTCAAGTCAAGCAAACCTTCCTCGACAGCTGGTGTCAATTGTTCTTCAGTCATACGCCAAGACCAGTTTCCACCAAGAGTAGATGGGAAGTTCATACGAGCTGTCTCATCCAATTCTAGCAAATCTTGCATAGTTGCAATTGCCATAAAGCTAACTGATGAAAAGACTGTACGAAGCATAGCGTGTGGAACTGTTTCGTATTCTTTACGGTTAGTGTAGCGAGCCATGTACTCACGAGTCGCATCATCGATCTCGTTACGGTACCAACCAAGGACCGTATTGTTATCGTGTGTTCCTGTGTACATTACTGAGTTAGCAGGTGCCAAGTGTGGACTATCGATGCTTTCGTCTTCTGGGTTGAAGGCAAATTGAAGAATTTTCATTCCTGGGAAGCCAGTACGTTCACGCAATTCGATAACTTCGTCTGTCATGAAACCAAGGTCTTCTGCGATGATGTTTAGCTCACCAAGTTCTTCCTTAACGGCTGCAAAAAGCTTGTAGCCTGGACCTTTCACCCACTCACCAGGTGCTGCTGTATCGGAACCAGCAGGGATTTCCCAGTAAGATTCGAAGCCACGGAAGTGGTCGATACGAACGATATCGTAGATTTTGAAGCTTTCACGCAAGCGTTCAATCCACCATTTGTAGCCGTCTTTGTCCATTGCTTCCCAGTCATAGATTGGGTTCCCCCAAAGCTGACCAGTTGCAGAAAACTCATCTGGTGGGCATCCTGCGATGCAAGTTGCTTTACCGTTGACATCTGTCTTGAAGAGATGTGGATTTGCCCACATATCGCTTGAATCTTCCGCTACGTAGATTGGCATGTCCCCAACGATTTCGATGTGGTTGTCGTTAGCGTAGGTTTTCAATTTCAACCATTGTTGGAAGAAGAAGTATTGAGTCACACGGTGGTAAACCAACTTATCTGCCAATTGCTCACGGTAGCTTTCAAGTGCTGAAGCTTTACGAGCACGAGCATCTGCATCTGGCCACTCAGTCCAAGCAAGATTATCAAAATGCTCTTTGATAGCCATATACTCAGCAAAGAGTTCAAGCCATGATTGGTTTTCTTGAACAAATTTCTCAAAATCTTTAACATTTCCTACTTCCAAGAAACGTTTCACAGCTTTTTCTAAAAGAGGACGACGTGCATAGTAGATTTTCGCATAGTCAACTTCAGATGCATCGCTACCAAAGTCAACTCCTTCAAGATCACTTGCTTGCAACAAGCCTTGTTCCACCAAGATATCTAAATCGATAAAATGAGTGTTCCCTGCGAAGGCTGAGAAAGATTGGTAAGGAGAATCTCCGTAACTAGTTGTTCCTAATGGAAGGATCTGCCAGTAACGTTGTTTTGTGCGAATCAAGAAATCAACGAAGTCGTAAGCACTTTGACCAAATGATCCGATTCCGTAGGCTCCTGGGAGAGAAGAGATGTGCATCAACACACCACTTTGACGTTTTTTCATAATAAGCACCTCATGTGTTTATAGTTAGATATTACATTTTTACGAACGCAAACGTTTGCGCTAACTAAAGTATAACCCATTTCTAAAATAAATGCAAGCGTTTCAACAAAATCTTTTTCAAATTATTTGTCGTTATAGCTTTGCTATAAAACTATATTCTTATTTTTCACATCTACAAAAATATCTACAAACTATGCAATCGTTTTCCCTCAATTATTTTTGAATTGAAATTTATATGATTTCACCTTTTTCTTCCTATTATATAACCAATTTTAGGAATTATTCAGTTACATGCTTTTTAAAAAAATTTTCAAAAAACGCTTGCAACCGTTTTCTGTTTGTGCTATACTAAGTTCATAAGAGAAAACGTTTGCGTTTCCTCGGAATCAAAATTTGTTATTCTTTAGGAGGAATACATTATGTCAACTAAATTCATGAAGAGCGCAGCTGTGCTTGGAACTGCTACACTTGCTAGCTTGCTTTTGGTAGCTTGCGGAAGCAAACCTGCTGAAAAAGCTGCTGATGCTGGTTCATCTGAAGCGAAAGAAATCACTCTTTACGTTGAGGACCAATACAAAGCTTTTGCAGAATCAGCTGCCAAAGCTTACGAAAAAGAAGCTGGCGTAAAAGTGACTATTAAAACAGGTGACCAATTAGGTGGACTTGACAATCTTTCACTTGATAACCAATCAGGTAAAGCTGCTGACGTCATGATGGCACCATACGACCGTGTAGGTAGCCTTGGTACTGACGGACAACTTTCAGAAGTAACTTTGAGTGACGGTGCTAAAACAGACGATACTACTAAATCTCTTGTAACTGTTGGTGGTAAAGTTTATGGGGCTCCAGCCGTTATCGAGTCACTTGTTATGTACTACAACAAAGACTTGGTAAAAGAAGCTCCTAAAACATTTGCTGACTTGGAAGAACTTGCTAAAGATAGCAAATATGCCTTCGCTGGTGAAGACGGAAAAACTACTGCTTTCCTAGCTGACTGGACTAACTTCTACTACGCATATGGACTTCTTGCTGGTAATGGTGCCTACGTGTTTGGACAAAACGGTAAAGACCCTAAAGATATTGGTCTTGCTAACGATGGTGCTATTGCAGGTATCAACTACGCTAAAACTTGGTATGACAAATGGCCTAAAGGTATGCAAGATACTGAAGGTGCTGGAAACTTGATCCAAACTCAATTCCAAGAAGGTAAAACAGCTGCTATCATTGATGGACCTTGGAAAGCTCAAGCATTCAAAGATGCTAAAGTAAACTACGGTGTTGCAACTATCCCAACTCTTCCAAATGGTAAAAACTACGCAGCCTTTGGTGGTGGTAAAGCTTGGATCATCCCATCAAGCACTAAGAACCTTGAAGGAGCTCAAAAATTCGTAGACTTCCTTGTTTCAACTGACCAACAAAAAGCATTCTACGATGCAACAAACGAAATCCCAGCTAACACTGAAGCTCGTACTTACGCTGAAGGTAAAAATGATGAGTTGACTACTGCTGTTATCAAACAGTTCCAAAATGCTCAACCAATGCCAAACATCTCTCAAATGTCAACAGTTTGGGATCCAGCTAAAACAATGCTCTTTGATGCTGTAAGTGGTAAGAAAGATGCTAAAACAGCTGCTAATGATGCTGTAACATTGATCAAAGAAACAATCCAACAAAAATTTGGTAACTAATTGATTGATTCAAGGGGGATTTAAAACTTATCCCCCTTGATTTTTAGATATTAACAGAACTCAGCTTGACGTTCACATCTTATGAAAGGAGCACTCATGGAACAACAACCAAGAAAAGCAGCCTTGCTTTCATTGATTCCTGGGTTGGGGCAAATCTATAACAAACAAAAAGCCAAAGGTTTTATCTTCCTTGCTGTAACATTAGCTTTTGTCCTCTATTTTATAGTACTTGCAGCACCTGAATTGAGCAACTTGATCACACTTGGGGAAAAACCTGGCCGTGATAACTCCCTCTTTATGTTGATTCGTGGTGCATTTCACTCTATTTTTGTAATCGTTTATCTAGCCTTTTATATTCTCAATATTAAAGACGCTCACACTATTGCAAAACGTATCAATAATGGCATCCCTGTCCCATTGACACTTAAGGATATGATTAAAGGTATCTATGAAAATGGATTCCCATACTTGCTCATTATCCCATCTTACGTTGCCATGACATTTGCGATTATCTTCCCGGTTATTGTAACCTTGATGATTGCCTTTACTAACTACGATTTCCAACACTTACCACCAAATAAATTGTTGGACTGGGTTGGATTGACTAACTTCACAAATATCTGGAGCTTGAGTACCTTCCGTTCAGCCTTCGGTTCTGTTCTTTCTTGGACTATTATCTGGGCTTTGTCTGCATCAACTTTACAGATTGTAATCGGTATCTTCACAGCTATTATTGCTAACCAACCGTTCATCAAAGGGAAACGTATCTTTGGTGTTATCTTCCTTCTGCCTTGGGCGGTTCCAGCCTTCATCACTATCTTGACATTCTCAAACATGTTTAACGATAGTGTCGGTGCTATCAACACCCAAGTTTTGCCACTTTTTGCTAAGGTTCTTCCATTCCTTGACGGGGCACTCATCCCTTGGAAAACAGACCCTACTTGGACTAAGGTTGCCTTGATTATGATGCAAGGTTGGCTTGGATTCCCTTATATCTATGTCCTTACTCTCGGTATCCTACAGTCTATTCCAAACGACTTGTATGAAGCGGCTTATATCGACGGTGCAAACGCTTGGCAAAAATTCCGCAACATCACTTTCCCAATGATCTTGGCTGTTGCGGCACCTACTTTGATTAGCCAATACACCTTCAACTTCAACAACTTCTCTATCATGTACCTCTTCAATGGTGGTGGGCCTGGTAGTGTCGGTGGGGGAGCTGGTTCAACCGATATCTTGATCTCATGGATCTACCGTTTGACAACTGGTACAGCTCCTCAATACTCTATGGCAGCTGCCGTTACCTTGATTATTTCAATCATTGTCATCTCTATTTCTATGATTGCCTTCAAGAAACTACACGCATTTGATATGGAGGACGTCTAAGATGAATAACTCAATCAAACTAAAACGTAGACTGACTCAAACCCTCACTTACCTCTACTTGATCGGACTTTCAATCATCATTATCTATCCTCTTTTAATCACGATTATGTCTGCCTTCAAGGCCGGTAACGTTGTGGCCTTTAAACTCGACAGCAATGTCAACTTTAGTCTTGATAACTTCAAAGGGCTCTTTACAGAAACCTTGTACGGCACATGGTACCTCAACACTTTGATCATCGCTTTGATCACTATGGTTGTTCAGACAAGTATTATCGTACTTGCTGGTTATGCCTATAGCCGTTACAACTTCTTGGCTCGTAAACAAAGTTTGGTCTTCTTCTTGATTATCCAAATGGTGCCTACAATGGCTGCTTTGACTGCCTTCTTCGTTATGGCCCTCATGTTGAATGCCCTTAACCATAGCTGGTTCCTCATCTTCCTCTACGTCGGTGGTGGTATCCCTATGAATGCATGGTTGATGAAAGGTTACTTTGACACCGTGCCAATGTCTCTTGATGAGTCTGCAAAACTTGATGGTGCAGGACACTTCCGCCGCTTCTGGCAAATCGTTCTCCCTCTTGTTCGCCCAATGGTGGCGGTACAAGCACTCTGGGCCTTCATGGGACCTTTCGGAGACTACATCCTCTCTAGTTTCTTGCTTCGTGAGAAAGAATACTTTACAGTTGCCGTTGGTCTACAAACCTTCGTTAGCAATGCGAAGAACTTGAAAATTGCCTACTTCTCAGCAGGTGCTATCCTCATCGCTCTTCCAATCTGTACACTTTTCTTCTTCTTGCAAAAGAACTTCGTTTCAGGACTTACAAGCGGTGGCGACAAGGGGTAATATACCCCCGCCACCCTTTTTCATTTTGAAACTTGTCCTTACTTAGATAATCTGATGAGAAATAAAAGCTTACTGAGGTTATGCTTCTTGTTTGTGAACAATTTAAAGCAAAAGCCTAATTTCAACCAGCATTGTACCTGCCCCACTTGAAATTAAACACATTTCTCTATATAATACTCATATAGAAAAATGCCTTAGAAAGAGATTTATGTTACCATATCCATTTTCTTATTTTAATAGTATCTGGGGATTCCGTAAGCCCCTATCTCAACGTTTTGGTCTCAACTGGTTCCAACTGATTTTTACCAGTATTTTCCTGATCAGCTTGTCTATGGTCCCCATTGCCATCCAAAACAGTTCTCAGGAAACTTATCCTTTAGAAACTTTCATCAATGATGTCTACACTCCTTTGACGGATAGTGTGGTTCAGGATTTGGCTGCCAATGTAAAGATTGTAGATGGTAAGTTGAGCTATACAGGTTCATCTCCTCATCAAGCTTCTATCCAAATCGGAGACCCTTCTAGTTCAAACTTCCCTGAGGAATTACTTCTGAACTTTGAACCTGAGAAACTCATCATCAGCAAGCAAGGAAAAGAATTGACCAGCATTCGCTATCACGCGATAACGACTGAGAGCTTCCAAAGCAAGGAAAGCTTAACACAAGCCATTTCTAAAGACTGGTATCAACAGAATCGCGTCTATATTAGTCTCTTTCTTGTGCTTGGTTCTAGCTTCCTCTTTGGACTTAATTTTTTTATTGTTGCTTTAGGTGCTAGCCTCTTGCTCTACTTCACGAAAAAATCGCGTCTCTTTTCATTTAAAAGCTACAAAGAGTGCTATCATTTCATTTTGAACTGTTTAGGATTACCAACCTTGCTTGCTATGATTCTAGGTCTCCTAGGCCAAAATATGGCAACTTTAATTACTGTTCAAAATATTTTATTTGTTCTATACCTGGTCACTATCTTTTACAAAACGCATTTCCGTGATCCAGACTACCATAAGTAGGAGATTATTATGCCTGTTACGATTAAAGACGTGGCCAAGGCTGCAGGGGTCTCACCCTCAACCGTAACCCGTGTTATTCAAAACAAATCAACCATTAGCGATGAAACCAAAAAACGAGTTCGAAAGGCTATGAAGGAACTCAACTACCATCCTAACCTCAATGCCCGAAGCCTAGTAAGTAGCTATACACAGGTTATCGGATTAGTTCTTCCAGATGATTCAGACGTTTTCTATCAAAATCCTTTCTTCCCTTCTGTCCTTAGAGGAATTGCACAAGTTGCTTCAGAAAATCACTATGCTATCCAGATTGCAACTGGAAAAGACGAAAAAGAGCGCTTAAATGCAATTTCACAGATGGTCTATGGAAAGCGTGTAGACGGTCTTATCTTCTTGTATGCCCAAGAAAATGACCCCTTGGTACAACTGGTTGTCGATGAGCAATTCCCCTTCCTCATCCTTGGAAAATCATTATCCCCTTTTATTCCACTTGTTGACAACGATAATATTCAAGCTGGTTTTGATGCAACCGAATACTTCCTTAAGAAAGGATGTAATCGAATCGCTTTCATCGGTGGAGCCAAGAAACTCTACGTTACGCAGGATCGTCTAACAGGTTACGAACAAGCCCTTCAAGAACACAAACTTCCTCTTGATAGTCAACGCACCTTCTTTGCAGATGAATTTCTTGAAGAAAAGGGATATAAATTTAGTAAACGTCTCTTCAAACATGATCCTCAGACTGATGCCATCATTACAACAGATAGCCTCTTAGCTGAAGGTGTTTGTGACTACCTCAACGAGCACAATCTCAATATCCCTGTACTCAGCTTCGATTCTGTTAAGCCAAGATTAAACCTAGCAGCCTATATAGATATCAATAGCCTCGCTCTGGGACGTACTTCATTTGAAACCATTCTGCAAATCATCAGCGATACCAAAGAAAATCGACAAATTTGCTACCGTCAATTGATTGCCCACAAAATCGTTGAAAAATAAAAAAGCCCAACTCTGACAATGTGTTCAAGAGTTGGGTTTTTCGTTCTATCCGTTATTATAAATAATTATCAGTAAGCTAGAGCAAGGTATCACTAATGGAATTTGAAGATAGCCCGAAAAACTTTAGTTTTCGACTTCGACAAATCGGCCTAGGATATGAACATTTTCTGAAACAGAAACAAAGGCTGTTGGATCAACTTGCTTCATGATCAGTTTAAAATCATTAAACTCTGCGCGAGTGATAACCGTAATCAAAACAGCCTTACGCTGGTGATTATAAGTTCCTTCAGCATCATGGATCATGGTTGCTCCACGGTGCAATTTATGATGGATTTTCTCAATGACTGCATCTGGATTGCTAGTGACAATCATGGCCTGCATGCGTTTTTGCTTGGTGAAAACTGCATCTGTCACACGACTGGAGACAAAGATAGTAATCATGGAATAAAGGGCATATTTCCAACCAAAGGTCAAACCTGCTATCAGCATGATGGTCCCATTTACCAAGAAAGAAATACTGCCGACATTCTTACCTGTTTTCTTCCGAATGGTCAGACTGACGATATCCGTCCCACCACTGGAGATATTGTTTCGAAGAGCAAAACCAATCCCCAAGCCCATGACAACTCCCCCAAAAAGGGCATTGATAATAGGATCCTCCGTCAAGGTTGCCACAGGGACAAACTGGATAAAGAGCGAGCTCATGGATACCGTGATAAAGGTAAAAATCGTGAACTTATGCCCAATTTGATACCAGGCCAAAATCATGAGAGGAATATTGATGGCATAAAATGCTACTGAGATTGGGAAATGAAACCCAAACCAGTGGTTACTAAGGGCAGATATAATCTGGGCCAACCCTGTCGCACCACTTGAATAAACGTGCCCTGGTTGGAAAAAGAAATTGACGGCTACTGCTGATAGAAAACCATATACCAGAGAAGCCGAGATTTTTTCATCGTATTTTTCTCGAGAAATACTTTGTAAAACACGCAAAATCTTTACTCGATACGCAAAGCGGCGAAGATAATGGTACCACTTTTTAGTTAGTTTCGTTTGTTTCATCTTGTTCTACTTGTAGATTAAGTTCCTCTAGTTGTTTAAGAGCTACTGTTGATGGTGCTTGTGTCATTGGGTCAGTTGCCTTGTTGTTCTTAGGAAAGGCAATGACTTCGCGGATATTTTCTTCTCCTGCTAAGAGCATTACAAAGCGGTCAAGCCCGATCGCCAAGCCCCCGTGTGGTGGGAAGCCATAGTCCATAGCTTCCAAAAGGAAACCAAACTGGTCATTTGCTTCTTCAGCTGAGAAACCAAGAGCTTTGAACATACGTTCTTGCAGTTCTTTTTGGTTGATACGAAGGCTACCACCGCCAAGCTCATAACCGTTCAAGACGATGTCGTAGGCAATAGCACGAACCTTAGCCAATTCACCCTCGAGCTCGTGAGCAGTTTCTGCTTGAGGAAGGGTAAATGGATGGTGGGCGCTCATATAACGGCCTTCTTCTTCAGACCATTCAAACATTGGCCAGTCAACCACCCAAAGGAAGTTAAATTTATCGCTATCAATCAAACCAAGCTCTTTGGCAATACGTCCACGAAGGGCACCGAGCGTTGCATTGGCCACCTCAAGCGTATCTGCCACAAAGAGAACCAAATCCTTATCCTCAAGCGCAAGCGCTGCTGTCAAATCTGCTTGGATGTTCGTCAAGAACTTAGCAACTGGTCCGTTTAATTCTCCATCAACCACCTTGACCCAAGCAAGACCTTTGGCACCGTACTGTTTGGCTACTTCAGTCATCTTATCGATGTCTTTACGTGAATAGTTATCCGCAGCTCCTTTGACCACAATGGCTTTTACAGCAGGTGCTTCTGAAAAGACTTTAAAATCAATACCTTTGACCACTTCTGTCAAGTCCTGAAGCAACATCTCAAAACGAGTATCAGGCTTGTCAGATCCATAAAGCGACATAGCATCATCGTACTTCATACGAGGGAATGGCAGCGTTACTTCAATCCCTTTTGTTTCCCTCATCACGCGCGCAATCAAGCCTTCTGTGATGTCTTGGATTTCTTGCTCAGTAAGGAAAGACGTTTCCAAGTCGACCTGGGTAAACTCAGGCTGACGGTCTCCACGCAAGTCCTCGTCACGGAAACATTTGACGATTTGGTAGTAACGGTCAAATCCCGCATTCATCAACAATTGCTTAGTGATTTGTGGACTTTGAGGAAGTGCGTAAAAATGCCCTTTATTAACACGAGATGGCACCAAATAGTCACGCGCTCCTTCTGGTGTTGACTTAGAAAGGAATGGCGTTTCCACATCGATAAATTCCAACTCATCCAAGTAGTTACGGATAGAATGAGTTACCTTGGCACGAAGTTTAAGGTTTTCCAACATCTCTGGACGACGAAGGTCAAGATAACGGTAACGTAGGCGTGTATCGTCGTTTGCCTCAATCCCATCCTTAATCTCAAATGGTGTTGTTTTGGCTGTGTTAAGCACAGTAAGAGCTGTAACATTCAGCTCAACCGCTCCAGTCGCCAACTTATCATTTGCTTGCTCACGGGCTACAACCTGACCAGTCACCTCGATGACAAATTCACTACGAAGGCTTTCAGCTGTTGCCATAACCTCTGCAGAAACTTTCTCAGGGTTGATAACCAACTGCATAATTCCTTCACGGTCACGAAGATCGATAAAGATAAGACCTCCTAGGTCACGACGGCGAGCAACCCATCCTTTCAAGGTAATTTCTTGTCCAATGTGCTCTGCACGAACACGGCCAGCATACATACTACGTTTCATGATTTCTCTCCTCTATTATTCTTTTACTATTTTACCATAAAAGCGCAGGCTCTTCATGAAAATCAGCAGAAAAGTTTGAGAGAATCCATTTTAAAAAGAAAAAATCCAGCGAAGTCATTCGCTGGATCTTATTTTACTTGGTATTTCTTTATTTTTTACGCTTTTCAGTAATCTCTGCTGCCTTTCGAGGCAAGACAATTTCCGTTGCATAGGCTGTCGCAAATCGCATAATACCTGCGATTGGTGCAAAGATAACTGCTAGATAGTTATAAAAGAAATCCCCTTTAAAAGCATAGGCAAGCGCTCCAATAATGAAGAAGAGAACAACTGCCTGAATCACTGCTAATAATATCACTCGTTTCATGACTTCCTCCTGAGTCTATTATAGCATGAGAATCATTAAAAATCCGATTAAATTATTTAAAGCGTGGAGAGAAATGCTGTAAAGAAGACCTTTTCGGCTTACATAAGCCAGACCCAAACTCAATCCCAGACTAGCATAAACTAAAAACTGTTGCAAAGTCCCTGGAAAATGAATCAAGGCAAAAAGCACACTCGATACGAGGAGAAACAGAGCTGTCTGTTTGCTGTTGTTCTGCTTAGGAAAGAGATAGCGCGCCAGCATCCCTCTAAAGATGAGTTCTTCCGTCAGAGGAGCAAAGACCACTACCATAAAGAAACCAAAGACAGGCTGAGCAACTGTCAATTGTGATACGATTTGTTGATTGACCGACGGGTCATCCGGCAAAAAGAACTGGGCTGTAATCGCCACTAGCAAAACCAGGGTTGGCAACCAAATATAACGATTAAAAGCCGTTGTCTGGATGCTAACCTTTTCTGTCTGATACCATCTGTAAACTCCATAAACATAGGCCCCTGACAGGACGACATAAAGTGGTAAGACTCCAAAGATTGAAGCCCCTAGTCCAAGAGCTGATAGAGCCATGCTCTGAACCATACCATAGCCAAAGAAAAAGGATAGAACAGCTAGAACAAACCAGCCAATGTTTTTAAGTATTTTCATAAAAGACTCCTATTTAAAATAACGTTTTGTTTTTCTTAATTGTGCGATAGTTATATAAAGATGGATGACAACTAAAAGAACTAAGGCAACTACTTGTATTTCTCGTAAAATAACTGATAATACTATCAATAAAAAATAGAGTGATGGCAGTAAAATCTGATTCAACCTAAACAGAGTTAAATAGGCACTCTCCATCTCTGCCTGCTTTTCTCCCTCATCATAACTGTTAAGATAGTCTAAAATATCTTTTGGAGTGTAATAAACAGACAGTTTATAGTGTCGAACGATAAAAATAGTTCGCAACAAGTAATTGGCAACAATAATGTATAAGCATAATAGAATAAGAGCAGGAAGAATTAGCAAGGTATTCTTAAATATCGGAGAAATCAATATGATCCCACTGGTCATCATTGCTATCATCAAAACATTTGAAGAAACCAAACCATAATCTAAGTAACGATAGGCTCTTACATAAGTCTGATCACTATCTTCTTCCTCTGTCCCCCTTTGATAAAGAGTATAAACTTTTCGACTTTTACCAAGATAATATATGGCTAAAACGAAGGAAATTCCTCCAATAACGAGAGCGAGTCCATAAACAGTGTGTAAGACTTGTTCCATTTGAATCTGCTCAACTATACCTCTAAGAGTGTAGGCAAAGGCTCCTACAAAAGCACTTAACATACACACTACTACTCTCAACCATTTACGATTATTATTCATTTTCTGACCCCTATCTAAACTAGCCAATAACCTTAAATAGTTTCAGTGATCTTTCCTATTTGAAATAGCGTTTCACCATAGGTAACTGCATCACATTGATATAAATATGGATAGCTCCTACAAGCAAGAAGGCTAGTAACTGAATCTCTCCTGTCAAGAAAGAAATGATAAAAAGAAAAACATATAAGACTGGTAAGACATACTGATTTAATTGGAATAAAATCCGAAAACTCTGTTCCAAATTAGCCTGACGCTCCCCTTCATCATATGAATTTACGTACTCTAAGACATCCTTTGGTGTAGAGAAAAACACCAAATCAAACTGACGAACAATCGCAATGGTCTTAAAAAGATATTTTTGAACACTGAAAATCAGCACTAATGCCAAAAAAGAAAGAGAGAAGGTTATATGGCTTCCATTTAGTACAACCCCTTCACTACCTGAGATGAAAAGAGCCAATAAAATCGCTACACTTGCAATATTAAAAGCAATGGTTCCAAACTCGAGATTCCGATACATTTGCACATAATAGGTTTCATTCAGATCATCATCCATTTCCTCTTGATACAAGGAATGAAATTTTCTGCTTTTCTTTAAGAAATTGAATGTCAAAAGAATGCTAATGAAAGCTATCAATAAACAAGATGCTGAAATCCAAGGAACTAGAGTATTCAAATTAAAACTTGTGCCCAATGCCCAAGCACGACCCGCAAGCAAACCTGTAAAATAGCCTAAAACACCAATCGCTAAGAAGTATAAAATTCTTTTCTTTTTCATATTCATCCCCCCTCTAAACTAATCCAGCCAACCACTGACCAAAGGCTTTCCCTGATTCATAAATAGCTGTCAAGCCTTCTGTCCCAAGTGATACCAAAAGCAAACAAACAACAAGTAAGAGAATAGCTTGATTTCTTGCTTTTTTCGCTCCATCTCCCAAAGGTTCATTGCCAAGCCAACCTGCTAGATAAGCATAGAGAGTCACTGTTATAATCCCGAACTCCGTCGAAGAAAGAAACAACAAGACTGTCACCAAACGAACGACGTTGGTCTGGATATTAAAATAATTTCCTAAACCTGCACAGACACCTGCAAGTTCTTTTTGTTCTGTATCTACTTGAAATCCTGCTAAAAACTCTTTCATATTCATTCTCCTTTTTCACTTGCTAAATTGTTTGCTTTCTTTTCAATCCAGTCAACGACTGGGATAAGAGCAAAATAGGCCCAAACAAATTGGTCGCTGTAATAGAGATCAAACCATCCTAGATTTGTTCCAATTAGTAGACACAGGCTGACTAATAGAGCTATGGCAACTACATAATAGATCACTTTATACTTGTTCATCACTCATCCTCCTCTAAGCGGAAAACCGACTCGACTGGCTCATGGAATATCTGAGCAATCTTCAGAGCAATAACGATGGATGGCGTGTACTCATCTCGCTCCAGTAGACTAATGGTCTGTCTGGAAACCCCTGCTAGCTTGGCTAAATCGGTTTGATTGAGACCATCGCGAGCCCGAAGCTCTTTTAGACGATTTTTTAGTTGCATGTCACACACCTACTTTCCGTCAAATTGAATCGTTTGGATATCCTCAATGCGTTGTAGTTTGAATTTTTCTTTTCCCTTTTTATCTACACGTCGTAGCTTGACCCATTCCTCATCAACATCCACAACTTCCCAGTTATCTGTTCCAAATAATTGTCCAACGATGACCGGCGTTCTCCCAATCAATTCTTTTAATAATCTTGACATATCTATATTTCCTTTCTCTTTTCGCTCAAGCTTTTTGATTTTATTCTCTAGTTTCTTGACCTTTTGGGTATGGTCGAGATAAAAGATTATCATAAGAGGTACAAATCCTAATGCCCACATAATCGTTCCTTTCTGCTATACTTTTCTTAACTTGATTTCATTGTAACATATCTTTTTATTTTTGACAAGTATCTTTGTCAAAAAGTTTAAGATTTTTGTCATTTTGCAAAAGAAAAAGGTCAGGAGTAAAATCCTGACCAGTTTATCTGCTATTAAAATCCTAGTTTTTCAAAGACTTGAGAGAAGCTTTGACTAATAACACCAAGCGAAACTTGAACTTCTTCTCGAGTTTGGTTATTCTTAACTGTCACTTGTCCGCTTTCGACTTCACTCTCTCCTAGAGTGATGAGAGCCTTAGCCGCAAAGACATCGGCTGACTTGAACTGAGCTTTGAGCTTCCGGTTAAGGTAATCACGCTCTGCTTTGAATCCTTGTTGGCGAAGGGCTTGTACCAACTCCAAAGCCTTAAGGTTAGCTCCTTCACCAAGAACAGCAATATAGACGTCTAGGGCATTTTCGATAGGGAGAGCCACACCTTGCTTTTCAAGAATGAGAAGCAGACGCTCTACACCAAGTCCAAAACCAAATCCAGCAGTCTCAGGACCACCAAAGTAGGCAACCAAACCATCGTAGCGACCACCTGCACAGACTGTCAATTCATTGCCATCGATTTCAGTGATAAACTCAAAAATCGTGTGGTTATAGTAGTCCAAACCACGCACCATGTTGGTATCGATGATGTAGTCTACTCCGAGATTTTCCAACATCTGACGAACAGCATCAAAGTGAGCTTGGCTTTCTGCATCCAGGTAATCCAAGATAGATGGTGCATTCTCCACAGCTACCTTGTCTTCTTTTTCCTTCGAGTCCAAGACACGAAGAGGATTTTCCTCCAAACGACGTTGGCTATCCTTAGACAAGGTCTCCTTGAGCGGTGTCAAATAGTCAATCAAGGCTTGACGGTAGGCCGCACGACTCTCAGGATTTCCAAGAGTGTTAAGATGTAATTTGACACCTTGGATGCCGATTTCTTTCAGGAAGTGAGCTGCCATCGCAATCGTTTCCACATCGGTAGCTGGATTGCTAGAGCCAAAACACTCAACACCAATTTGGTGGAACTGGCGCAAACGCCCTGCCTGTGGACGCTCATAACGGAACATAGGTCCCATATAGTAGAACTTGCTTGGCTTTTGAACTTCTGGGGCGAAGAGTTTATTTTCCACATAGGAACGGACAACTGGCGCTGTTCCTTCTGGACGGAGGGTAATATGACGGTCACCCTTGTCATAAAAGTCGTACATTTCCTTGGTTACGATATCCGTTGTATCTCCGACAGAGCGACTAATAACCTCGTAATGCTCAAATATTGGGGTACGTACTTCTGCGTAGTTGTAGCGTTTGAAGATTTCACGCGCAAAGCCTTCAACGTACTGCCATTTGGCAGACTCAGCAGGTAAAATATCCTGCGTTCCTTTTGGTTTTTGTAATTTCATAGGGAATCCTCTTTCTAACTTAATAGTCCTATTTTACCATAAATGAAGGGATAGCGACAGTGTGAAAAGAAGACTAACACCTAAATTTCATTTTTGAGATTAAGACTAGCTAGGAGAATCGCAAGCAAGGAAAGCCCAACAAACAGACCCCATGTTAACTGTATATCCCATACTGCCACCAGTGAAAAACAGGCCGTCCCCACTGGTATAGATAGAGTAAACAACAAACCTAAAAAATTACTGGTACGAGAGAGAACCTCTGGAGCAAGATTTTTCATGAGCAGAGCACTAATCTTTGGAGAAATTTTCCCAGAAACATACATGGTAAAAAAGACGAAAAGCATCCCGAGCAAGACTTGGTTTAACAAATTAGCTAGACCAACTAGACTGGCTCCTAATGTAACCCACATCATCAATCTAGGCAGAGATTGCTTCCCAAAATAATCATTGCCAGTAAGGCTACTGATGATAACTGCTAATAAGGTAATCAATTGTAAGATAAACAATGCATCCTTGTAGGAAAAATTCAGTAAGGAATGATTTAAAAGGAAGATGTTATAGATACCACCTAAGGCACCACCCAAAGCATTGATAATCAAGATAGCAAAGAGCATAAAACCAAAGTTTTTCTGTCCACTTTTAAGAAAAACGAGACGTAAGTTTCCGTAAATCGTTAAAAACTGATCTTTGATAGAAAGCTTCTCATTTTTCAGTGATTTACTATCAACAAGTGGAATTGATAAGCTTAATTCAGCCCTTCCTAAAAAGAGAATGAGAGCTGACACTAGGAAAAATATGGCATTGATTCCCGCTACAAGCGAAAAGTTCTGTGTTGACACCCCTAATAGCCAAACTCCAAAAGCTTGGCCACCAATAGCAGAGATGTAGGTAATAAACTGCGAAAAGGAATAGGCCTCCATCAGATCTGACTCTGCTACCTTTTCTTTAACGAGAGGCATTCGCAAGCCACCAGCAAAATCACTGGCTACATCACTAAGGACATTGATGAGGCAAAGGATCGAAAATGCAAAGAAACTAGCTTGCTGAACAACTAGGGCTGCTAGAAAAAATAAAACCGCCTGAAATAAACCGACATAGGTCATCCATTTGACCTTGTCCTTGGTATAATCTGCCCGAATTCCCACAAAAACTGTAAAAAGAGTTGGAAGCATCATCACAACATTCGCCATAGCAACGGCAACAGAAGCCTCTGGCAAAGTCGAGGCATAGACCACAAATACTAAATTAAAAATGGAAGCGCCAAAAGCATTGAAAAATCGTGATAAACTCAAAACTCTGTATGCTTGATTTCTTAGTAATAGTTTCATATAGATTCCTTTCTTTCTCACATTCTACTTTTATGGTAGCTCTAGTATAGCATCAAGAAGCCCTTGAGAACACTTTTTTGAATATATGCAACAGATTAAACGAATAACGAAAACGCTAGAATTTTCTACTACTAATAAGTATCTTCACAGTCCTATCGTTTTAATTTATACTCAATGAAAATCAAAGAGCAAACTAGGAAGCGAGCCGCAGGCTGTACTTGAGTACGGCAAGGCGAAGCTGACGTGGTTTGAATTTGATTTTCGAAGAGTATTAATTTATCTAGTTGCGAATACTCAATACTCTATGGCACTTCTATAATAATCTGCAGATTTGCTACAACCGATCATTTCAAAAATACGGACAGCGTCCTCCATTTTTCTCTGTCCTTCCTCCGCTCTTCCTTGCTTACTATCAAGCAAACCTTCTGCCCATAGGTAGACTATTCGAAAATAGGTTTCGTTTTCTTCAAAGAAGTTCTTTTCAATTTGTTTTTTGAAATAAAGGGCATTGGTAACATCATCAACTTCAATACAGGCCATAAAACCATTGAGGAGCAAGGTGTGCATCATATTCCGATTTTTCCCCACTCCTTGCAAGAAATCTGACTTCCGCAACATTTCCCGAGTATACTTTGTCAAAAGCTGGACTGATAAAAGAGGAGAGCAGGAAGAAAAGAACGAAAGTTCATAGAGCCCCCAAATTTCAACAGAGAATAGATAATCATGTAGGACTCTTTCTTCCTCAGAGGTCAATGTAACCGTCTCATCAATAGCTTTCATATAGGATTTTATCAAAATAGCATTGAGAATGTGTTGCTGTCTATCTTTTGAAAAAGGAAGTTGTTGATATTCTCTCTGGTAGAGAGTGCGCAAGGATGTCAAATCTTGAGGGTCAATAGCCTCAACTATTCTGTTTCTAAATTCAGAATAGGCATCGTGGTGAAAGCCTCTCGCTAAAAATAACAATTCTTCCATACTCGCATGAATATTCTCCAAAGCTGTGATTAACTTTGGAGCAGATATTTCACTCTGACCATTTTCAAAACGCGACAATAAGGATGCTGAAAAGCGACCACCTGTTGCTTTTCTCAAGGAGATTTTTCTGGACTCCCTTAACTCTTTAAAAACTTTTCCTAAATTCTTCATCCTCTTACCACTCGTCTTTTATTTTTTCCTATTTTACCACATTTCCTAATAAATACTAGTTCCACGCCAGCATTTACAATCTGAGCCAGGCATGATACAATGAATAACATCAGATATACGAAGGAGAACTTATGAAAAAGAATATCTTGACAACCCTTGTAGCTGCTCTTGTCTACTTTCTCTGTATCGGAGTGGGTGTTCTACTAGGAAACCTTGTCGACCACACTGGAAATATGTTTTACGCCTCTGCCTTTTCTGCTCTTGTGGGTGGTAGCGTCTATATGATCCTTTTAGCAAAAGTGCCTCGTTTTGGAGCGATTACTACGATTGGACTTGTAATTTCTCTATTTTTCCTCGGGAGCAAGCATGGTGCTGGAGCCTTTCTGCCAGGAATTATCTGCGGTCTTGCAGCAGATGGCATCGCTCATCTTGGCCACTACAAAGATAAGGTCAAGAACCTTCTTTCCTTTCTAGTCTTTGCTTTTAGCACTACCGGTCCCATCCTACTCATGTGGTTGACCCCTCAAGCCTATATGGCTACTCTAGTTGCTCGTGGAAAATCCCAGGACTATATCGATCGCATTATGGTTGCACCGAATCCTGCTAATATCCTCCTCTTTATCACAAGTGTTCTCATCGGCGCTTTACTTGGCGCCCTTATTGGACAAGCGCTCAGTAAGAAATTAACACAGAAACAGTAACAAAAAAAGCTCCTTGTCTCAGATGAATATTAGAGACAAGGGGCTTTTTTTTAATGAAATATTTAAAATTCACTGTAAATGAATTCTTGAATATTTGAAAAATCTGTGACAAGAGAATAAATCACGATGCTTAAAATAACCGTGTAGAAAAACAAGGTCCACAATAGTAAACGTTGTGTGTCAGTTAGTTTCATTTGCAAATTTGTAAAGTTCTTTTTCAACTTCCATCCATCCTTTCACCCCAACGTGCATCACGTCAAATAAAAAGTAATCTTCATACTCTTTATTTCCATAGTTTAACACAGTAGCACCATGGCTTTTGGCAACATTTTCTATTTTTTTATAAGTTTTCTCACGCATTTCTCGTGAGACACCTGTGTAATCATTCCACTTACCATTTACTGGGAGTATAATAACTTCAACTTCAATTCCCAATTCCTTAGCAACTGTCAAGAAGAGCTCCATATCTGAATACTCTGGTGACTCCAAGTAGCTCAAATCTTTGTTAGAATCTTTCAATGAAGCATAGCGATCTCTCAAATAAGTATTGTAGTAGTTGTTATCTACAGCATAATCATTATTGTCTGTTTTCTTTTTAACTTCTGCTACAAATTGATCTGTCAGCTGCTCCCAATTATAGGCAGGTGTTTTATCCCCTAATGAAGGATAATCTGATTTGGCATGATTTTCATAGAATTTTCGTTTAAGCTTGAAGGAATAAACGGCATTGTCAAGTTCCAATAATTTTTTATCAACAATGGTCCCTCTCCCGTCTATGAAATAACTTTTATACTTTTTATAGATATCGTTCTGTTGTTTATTCCCTTTGGTAATCTCAATAATGCGATTGATTAGTTTTTCTTTGGTTTCCTTACTGATTTTCTCATTATCTAGCATGTGGAAAATATGTTCCTGAGAAGCCTTATTTAAAAAAGCATCTTGATGGGTTCCATCCTTTTCAAACCATTGAACAGACTCTACGATGGCTACTTTTCGCTTACTCATAGCTCCTTCAATCGAGCCCAAGGTTGTAGCTTGAATGATATTTTGGGAATAACTGGTTCCTATCTGCATGATATTAAAATCATTGTAGTTAAAAATTTTATTGGGATGGTAATCCTCATTTATCGTCGCAACTAACTCTGAGGAACCCAGTAGAACTAGTGTGTTGGGAGTGATATTATTTGTTAGAATATCTCTACTTTTATACTTTTCATAAGAAGTGCTGTAGCGAATACTATTGTCCTTGACTTTATAATAATTATCAACCTTCTTGACATATGTCACATTTAAAAGGGCAAGTGTCACAATTACGAGCACAAGCGATAGTAAAAATGCTTTTAACTTAATCATCTTGTTTTGTCCAATCTCCTTGATTTAGCAGATTTCTTTAAATTTCTTTATCTACTTAAAATTGTCCTGATTATCTTATAAGGTTCACCTGAAAAGATAAAGAAACCAACCATAACTAAATTCATGGTCACAAACCAACTCATTAGTTTGTACCAAGTTTTATTTTTATGCTTCTTATAAAAATTGCTTTTCTTTTGATAAATTTCAAATCCAGACATCAGAACTCCATGGTAAAATCCATAAGCGATATAGCTGATACTAATTCCATGCCAAAATCCCATGACCAGCATATTGACCATATAGGCATAGGCTGCATTGTGCAATCTATTCTTAAACCATTTTTTTCTGATAACCTGCATCAAAACTCTTGAAAATACAAAATCTCTCAACCAAGTTGACAAGGTGATGTGCCATCTAGTCCAGAAATCCTTGATATCAACACTCAAGAAAGGTTTATTGAAATTCATCGGTGTCTGAATGCCCAAAATATTACTGCTTCCAACAGCCATCAAACTATACCCCGCAAAGTCAAAGAACAGATAGAGAGTATACAGGTACATATATTTGATTGAGTAGACAACTGTCCCAGTATTGCTTAGAGCAAGTAGCATCTGGTAAACATAGGTCGATAAAACAACCTTGTAGAGAAGGCCTAAAACGATGCGATAAACACCATCACCTGCTAACTCTAGATAGTCTTTTCTAGGCATGACTTCATTGATCTCTTTTAGAAATCTTCTGCTACGATCGATTGGTCCCGAACTAACTGTAGGGAAAAAGAGTAGAAACTGCAGATAATCTTTTACACTGATTTTTTCTTTGATTAAACCATCCGATATTTCTAGCATGATTTGGATAGTTTTAAAGGACATATAAGAAATCCCAATAAAAGCCAACAAATGTAGCTGGGTTAAGGCAAAGACTTTATTGACCACTATAGGTAAAATGGATAACACAACCAGTGGTTTCAACTGTTTTGAATCCATTTTTTGTGCTATGAAAACCAGAAAATACTGGTAAATGATGAATGCCAATAGATAAACAACCATGGCTTTGCTCTTACCATAGATGGCTCCTGCAAATAAAATTGACAGACTTAAAATATAATAATCCTTACGCTTGCCAAAGTAGTTTAATACAAAGCCAATCAGTAAAACTACAAACAATAGAAGGAAAAACTCATTCCCCTCAAAATAATTCATACTAGCCGAACTCCTTTATCATTTCATAATTCTCTACAGATAGATTACTACCTTAGTCATATCGAAATATGCTTTCTCATTATACCATACTTCCAAAGGTTTATTCCACTTGAATAACAAATATAGTTTATAAAAAGAGCCACACAGCTCTCAGTAGGTAGACAAACCCTTTCGGTAATTAAAGGAGCTTAGTTACTATAGTAGATTGAATCTAGAACAGTACAGTACAACTGCTAAAAATATTTCTAGAAATTAGTTTGACTTCCCTAATCTCTCTGTTCATATCTTATTTCAATCCACTATATTTTCTCTAGTAAAAGAAAAAGATTGAAGAAAATTGTCCACAACGAACTTTTTCTTCAATCTGAGAGCCAGCTGGCTCTTTTATTTATGACTTAGTTTCTTGGTCAAGAAATCTCCCAAGAACTGGATTGTAAAGATAATCAAGATGATAATGATAGTCGCCAAGATGGTCACATCGTGATTGTAGCGGTTAAATCCATAGGCAATGGCTACGTTACCGATACCGCCAGCTCCAACCGCACCAGCCATAGCTGTTTCCCCAACAAGTGAAATCAAGGTCACAGTCGTCACACGGATCAAATCTGGAAGACCTTCTGATAGGTAAACACCTACGATATCCCAGAATGTCGCTCCGCTAGCTTGAGCCGCCTCAATAACACCACCATCTAGCTCAGCCAATACCACCTGCACCTGACGAGCAAAGAAAGCAAAGACTGCAAAAGATAGGGGTACGATAGCCGCATTTGGACCAATGCTTGTTCCTACGATTAGATGAGAGAAGGGTGACAAGACTGCCAAGAGAATGATAAATGGTACCGCACGGAAAATAGAGGTAATCTTATCCAAAATCCAGAAAACGACCTTATTTTCCAAGACACCACCTGGAGCTGTCAAGACAAGGAAAAGACCTGCAACAAGCCCCAAGAACCCTCCGATGATGAAGGAAAGAACTGTCATATAAAGGGTTAGGTAGATGGCTGTTCCCCAGCCTGCCTGACCAGCCCAGCCCATTTTATAGACATTTGGTAAATAGGTTTGAATCAATGATTCCATCTTACTGTCCTCCCTTCAATACTTTTAGTTGTACGCCTGCTTGACTAATGGCTTCTTGAGCACCTACCAACGCTGCTTTTTCACCTGACAAGACCACAACCAATTCTCCAACAGGAGTACCATCGAGGATTTCGATATTTCCATAGAGGATATTAGCTGTTACTTGGTAATGCTTGTACAATTCATTCAAAAGTGGCTCGTCTGTTGAAGCACCCGCATACTTGAGTTGTACCAAGAGACTGTTTTCAGACAAGTGTTGCACGATTTCTTGCTTCTCAATCTTGACCATGGCTTCGTCAATACCTGTAGCTGTTGAGATAAAGTCTTGGGTCAAGGGTTGTTTAGGGTCTGAGAAGATTTCAAGAACACTACCCTCCTCAATTAAATGACCATCCTGCATGACTGCCACACGATTGGCAATATCTTTGACAATCTGCATTTCATGCGTAATCAAGACAACAGTCAAGCCTAATTTTTGGTTCAAATCTTGCAACAAGGCCAAAATCTGCTTGGTTGTCTTAGGGTCAAGAGCCGAAGTCGACTCGTCTGAAATCAAGATTTTTGGATCATTTGCTAAGGCACGCGCAATAGCCACACGTTGTTTTTGACCTCCAGAAAGCTGTGAAGGGTAGTTTTCGGCACGGTCCGCAAGACCAACCAAGTCCAATAACTTAGCTACTTTAGCTTTCTTTTCTTCCTTGCTGAGTCCAGAGTGTTTGAGGGCAAAGGCTACATTTTCCTCTGCTGTCTTTTGGCTCATCAGGTTAAAGTGTTGGAAAATCATCCCGATATCTTGACGTTTACGACGTAACTGCTCCGCCGTCAAGGTGACCTTCCCATCAAAAATCACATCGTCATCAATGGTGATTTTCCCTGCAGATGGCTTTTGCAAGAGGTTAATAACACGAACTAGGGTTGATTTCCCTGCTCCAGAATATCCAACGATTCCGTAGATATCCCCTTCTTGGATGTGAATGGTCACATCCTTGACCGCTGTGATAGTTCTCTTCTTTTGGTGAAAAGTCACATCGATCTGATCTAACTTGATAATATCTCTACTCATAGCTTCTAATCAGCTCCTCTACTAATTCAATATGGGTGTAATAATCGGCGATTCGCACGTTTTCATCTCCACCGTGATCTCGGCTATTGGCATTTCCTAGACCAAAGGCCACCATTGGCACCTCTAGGGCATCAAAGACCGTATGCATAGGGCCTGTTCCCGCTGTGGTCGGCAAGACTGAAACGCCCTGTGGATAGAATTTCTTGGCTAACTCAATAACATTGAGAATAGATGGTGCACTCATATCGCTTCGATAACTCATCTCACCCAAGGTATAGTATAATTCTACCTTATCAAAGCCGTTTTTGTCTAGTTGTTTCCGGATTTTCTCCAAAACATCATGTGGGTCCAAGCCAGGAACCAAACGGACTTCTAACTTGGCACTGGCTTCTGCAGGCAAAATCGTTTTAACCCCTTGTCCTTGATAACCTGACTGAATCCCTTCGATATTAAGGGCTGGCTCAAAAAAGAAACGTTTTAGGAAGGCTACACGGTCCTCTTGTAAGAGAGGCAATTCCAAACCATAGATATGGCTAATTTCCCCTGGATTGCGTTGGGCATAGGTATCCACCAAGGCTAACTCGCGTTCATTTGGCTCTTGTACATCATCGTACAAACCTTCTACCAAAATACGGCCATCAGCAGCACGAAGAGATTGTAAGGCTTGAAGGAGGTACCAGGGAGCCGACTCAATAACTCCACCATAACTCGAGTGGATATCCACATCAGCACTCTTGACCTTGGCATCAAAGGTCACAATTCCTTTGTTCCCACCAGAGATTTCTAGCTGTTCCAAGGCATTTTTGGTTCCCTGTTCCCAGACTAACAAGTCAGCGCCTCGTAGCTTATCTGCGTGCTTTTCTAGGTATTTGTCCAAGTCAACAGAGGCTGACTCCTCTGCCCCTTCCATGATAAAGCTGATGTTAACAGGGAGATCGTCATGATGCTGCATGTATTTTCTCAGCGCACTGAGTCGTGCAGTGATATGCCCCTTGTCATCATCGACTCCTCGTCCGTACATAATACCATCGCGAACAGAAAGAGTAAAAGGATCCTCAGTCCACACTTGGTCGCCATCCGCAGGTACTGTGTCATAGTGGTTGTAGAAAATGATAGTCTTGGCATTTGGGCGTGAACTTTTAAAATGCGCCATGACAAAGGGTGCCGTATAACTCTCATCAATCTCGACCTCTGCACCTACACGCTTGAAGATCTCGCCCAGATAACGAGCCACTTCCTTGAGTCCGACTTGCTGGGCAAAAACAGATTTTTTAGAAATCAGCGTCCGCAAAACTTCAAAGTAATGCTGGGCTACATGATCCTTTTCAAACTTTTCAATTTGTTCTTCTTGGCTAGGGAAAACCATTTTCTCTCTACCTTTCTACTAGGACTTGTACCTTTGGAATCAATACAAGTGGATATTCCTTTTCTTTAGTCTCTATATAAAAGCAAGAGGTGGAAAAAATCTCTCCCACCTCCCTGTGTTTATTACCAAACTGGTTGATCCAAGCCGTCTGAAGTTTCCTCGATGACTTTTTTCACTTCATCTGTGTGGTAAGCTGCGATAATTTTCTTGATTGCATCAGCTTTAGGTGATGATTCCCAATCTTTTTTCGCAACGATGATGTTGTACCATTGTTTTGAATTTTCATCAGCTTGTTCTTTGAAAAGTGCTTTTTTGTAGTCCAATTTTGCTTCTGTAACGAAGGTATTGTTTACAACGGCAGCGTCAACTGATGACAATGAACGAGCTGTTTGGCTTGCGTCCAATTCAGTAATTTTCAAGTTCTTTGGATTTTCTGTGATGTTTGCGATTGTCGCAAGTGCAGTTCCTGAAACATCCAATTTAATCAAGCCAGCTGATTGAAGTAAGTAAAGCGCACGGCTTTCGTTTGTAGCGTCGTTCGGTACAGCGATTTCTCCGTTTGCTGGGATGTCTTCTACTTTAGTGTACTTGTTGTCACTTCCATTCAAACCTGAATAAAGGCGAATTGGAGAGATGTAAGTATCAGCAATCGCTACAAGATCTTTTCCGTTTTCTTTGTTCCAGTTGTTCAAAAAGTTGTAGTGTTGGAAAGCGTTCAAGTCTACTTCGCCATCAGCAGTTGCCTTGTTTGGTTGTGAGTAGTCTGTGAACTCTGTAAATTCCAAGGTAATTCCGTCTTTTTTAACCAATTCTTGAACTTTATCCCAACGAGCTTCTTCAGAACCGCTACGGTTAACAGTTGCGATTTTAATAGTTGTTGCATTGTCTGCTTTCTTTTCTGAGTTTCCGCAAGCTGCAAGAGCCAAACCTGCGACTGTAGCAAGGGCTGCTAGGCCAAGCCATTTTTTAATTTTCATGATTCTTTCTCCTTAAAAATAATACCGTACTAGTATCTCATACTTTGTTCAATTGCACAAATTGTTATTAGATAATCAGATATATAGTTTAAAACTATATCCCTAAGAACTGAGAAATCACCCATCTTATTCAGAATGGATGATTTCAAGAAATTATTTAATATCAGCCTCTGCTGGTAGGTAAGTGTCTCCAAAGAATTGTTTAGACAATTTTTCAAGCGTTCCATCTTTGTAGAGTTCTTTAATGCGTTTGTCTACAAATGATTTCAACTCATCTTGACCTTGAGCAAGAAGTGGGTAAACGTACGGTTGTTGGTCGCTTGGAAGTTCGATAACTTTCAAGTTGTCCAAACCTTGGTTCTTGATCACTGTTTCAACACCAATTTTATCAAAAATCTTGTAATCAAATTGGCCATCGCTCAAACGTACCATGATTTGTTGGAAGTCTGCCTTAGTATAGTTAAGGATAGTTGGGTTGTCCGGGTGTTCAGCGTTGTATGCTTCTAACTGCTTAGCTGATGTAGTAGCTTGAACGACTTCCGTCGATTTTCCACCGATATCAGCGAGAGACTTGATGCTAGAGTCATCTTTCTTCACTACAAGAACATTAGGGTTTTTAGCAGTTGGCGCTGCGTAGAGGTATTTCTCTGCACGTTCTTTGGTATAACTAAGGTTGTTAACGGCCATTTGGTAACGATCGCTATCAAGTCCTGGGAAAATCCCTGACCACTCTGTCTTTTCAAACTTGACAGTATACTTGTCTGAGTCTTTAAAGATAGCACGAACAAGCTCAATCTCGTAACCTGTCAATTCACCATTTTCTTCATAGATAAATGGTTTTGGCGATCCATTAGTTGCAACGATGATTTCTTTCTTAGCAGTTGTTGCTTCACCTGATGCCGCATCTTTCTTTTCGCCACCTGAGCAAGCTGCTAGTAGACCTGCAGCAACAAGCCCTAGGGCAGCAAGTGATGAATATTTGATAATTTTCTTCATAATATTTCCTCCAAAATAGAATATAGTCTTATCTTAACAGAAAAAAAGCAATTACGCTATTATATGATTTCTATCTTTGCCATAAGTTTTCTTTATGTCTGATTTAAAAGATAAAACGCAAGACAGCAATCAAGACTACTCCAAAAAGAACTGTACCAACCAGGTTGCGGTAACGAAAGGCGACAAAGCCTGTTGGAAAAACCGCGATCAAGTCTAACCATTTGATTTGAGGGAAGCCTCCCACCTTACCTGTTGCCACACTTGATAAAATCAAGGCGAAGATAATAGAAACTGGTAGAAATTTCAAAAAGCGCTCTACGATAGGCGGCAAACCCTTGTACTTGGCTAGGATAAAAGGAATCATTCTTGGAATCCAAGTCACCAAACCAGAAAAGACGATTGCCATTAAAATATACTTACTGACCATCCAAGACCACCCCCATTGTACATCCAAGCAGTGTCGCAAATAGGACAGCTAGCGATTGAGATACCACTGTCAAAAGTATAAAGAAAGATAAGGCAACAACTCCTAAAATGATGAAGAGATTGCGCAAAGGAATCCGTTTTTGCATAATCTGAAACTGAGAAGCAAAAATCCCAATAAACATCCCCACTAGGGCAAAATCTAAGCCAAAAATTTCTGGATTTGGTAGAAGTCCACCTAGAGCAGTTCCGACAACAGTTCCGACAAACCAAGCGACATAGCTATTGAGATTATTCCCATGCATCCACATGGGGTTAACCTTATCCGTATGCACCAACTCGCCCATCAAAACGCCATAGGTCTCATCGGTCAAAAGACTGGACATGCCGATATTGTGCCAGAGACTGGTATGGCGGAAATAGGTCGATGCATGCAAACTCAGTAAGAAGAGACGCAGATTAATCAAAAAGACCGTCATGGCAATGGCTGCCACAGGAGCTTGAACTGCAATCAAAGCTATCATGGCAAACTGGGCACTTCCAGCATAGACAAAGAGACTCATCAGACCCATTTCTACTGGTGTCACATAGGGAGAACCGATAATGCCACAGGCGAGACCGATGCTGACATACCCCAGAGCCGTTGGCATGGCTGCCTGCACACCTTCCCAAAATCCTTTTTCTTTCATAGACTTCCTCACTAATCATTCCTTCAGCAACTGCTTTTTAAACAGTCACAGCAAACATTATTATAACATATTCGTAAAATAGAAAAAAGTCTGCTGATTGACAAGAACAGAAAAAGACTGGAAATCCAGTCTCAAATATATATTATACAATTTTTCCGCTAAATGTTTCCACGGATATTCAAGAGCATGGTAAAGGCAACTAGAAGGAATAGCAATAAAACAAAGCTAACTGCCAGAGTTCCAAAGCTAGTAGCAATGGTTACCAAAGCTATTGTAAATAAGCTAGGTAAAACAACCGTAATGGCGCCAATAGAGGATTGAACTGCTCCCATTGACTCCTCAGGTATTTGTTTAAAAATGAGTTCCTGTAATCGAGGAGAGAGAATACCTGCGAAAAAGGCATCCAAGGCACTAAAGATAAGAATCCAGTCAAAACGAACTGTGTCAAATCCTACTAGAAGAAGCAACTGGATAACAAGTGAGGCATATAAAGCTGTTTTTATAGAAATCGTATTTTTCAGATAGCCACTCACAAGACTTCCGACAATAAGGGCTACTAATTCAAGAGTGGATAACAAGGCAAGAGATTGACCTGTTTGTAAATTCAAAAAGGGCTGATTCCTCAAAAACAGAGTAGAGACAGGAACTGTAACATTTATCACTGCTTGACTAATAGAGATAATAAACAAAACTAAGAGTACCTGATTCATCTTCCATATCAATTTCGATGACTGGACAAAATGCTGGCAAAAGGATTTTACAGAGAGTCCTTCTTGATAGCTAATCGTTTTTTCTACTTTCAAGAGGTCGTTTTTTATGAAAAGAATACCTAAAAATGCGATTAAAAAGGTAAGAGCGTTCAGTAAGGAAATAAACTGGATGGATAGAATACCTAGTAAGACTCCTCCTAGAATATTACTGATTGTTTTCACTAAACTAACAGTTGACTGTTTAAATCCAATAGCTTCTGCCAGATGGTCTTGCCCAATAATTCTAATGAAAATCGGAGTGAGCATGGCACCTGAAAAATAACTCAATGTGTCAGATAAAAGATTAATCAGACAAATAAATGCTACTAATAACAAGGAAAAGGACTGCCCGGAAAGTGATAAAGAAACTATAGAGTAAAGCAAAAACTTTGCAAAACTAATAATTGTATATTTTAGGACACGATGATGTTGAAAATCCGCTAAAACTCCTAGAAAGATTTGTAGAACTTGGGGAAGGGTTTCTGAAATCGTGATGAGTAAAATCGCCAAAGGGGCAAAAGATGCATCTGCCACATAATTCAAAAAGGCCAGATAAAAAATCGTATCCCCAACCGTTGAGATCCACTGGTTGATGGTTAATTGCCTAAAATCTCTATTTTGAAGAAATACTTTCACCGTAACTCCTTTTTAAATTCAAATGGGAATCTTTCCCCAAGGATAGACCAATATTACTCAGCAAGTAAAATTACAGCAAGAGTAAAATTTGCCCAATACCGTTATAGACTATATGCAGTCCAATGGGCCAATAAATGGACTTTGTTGCTCTAAAAAAAGATTGCCATTATTAAACCACTACCCATATATACGAAAAAGTCTGTAAATACCCAACCATGGTTACTGATATGCAAAATCCCAAATAAAGCAGCAGAACCAAGCACATCCAGTCCCCATTTCTTTCCTTTTTCCAGAGCTGTCATCACCAATCCACGATAGATCATCTCTTCAAAAATGGGACCTGCAATCACTGGATAGAAAAAATACATCAAAAATGCAGTAGGACCTGTAAAAGTAGGAAGATCCAGTTGATAAGAAATTGCATTTTGGGTAGGCGGGAAAATAAAAAATGTAACGAAATTCCAAACAAAAAAAGCTAGAAGAGCTAAAAAGGAATAGAAAAGATAGGACCCTTTAAATTTTCTGCTATTGATTTGTTGCCATTTCCCTGACCAAACCATAACAATAAAAATAATCAGAACCACAAGAAAATGCAAAATCAGATAGACCAGCTAGCAAGTCGCTGTGCAAAACCAGACCACTGAAGTACTGGTAAGCAATGACAAGTAGAATGGCTACAAAAAAGTAGTAGCGTGAGATGATCTTTTTCATATATCACCCTTCTAAAATCCAAACACCAATAAACTAACAATAAGCAAGAAGGTATTCCATGAAGCATGTAAAGCTATGGTCCAATAAATAGAGCGTGTATAGCGAAATATCATGCAAAATATCAAACCCATTACAAAGTAGAGTATGAAATCTGTCGTTATCCAACCATGCTGTAAAACATGCATAGCGCCAAATATGGCAGCAGAAACAAGAACATCAATATAGTAGTTTTTGAATTTAGACAAACTTGTCATCAAAAAACCACGACACACAATTTCTTCTGCTATAGGTGCGATAAGGCTACCGTAAAGTACACGCGTAATAAAATAGCTAATTCCTGTCAAACTGGTGGCTACTTCCACGATTACACTTCCATTCTGGGTACGAGGAAAGATACGAGTTGCTAGATTTGCCCACACAAATAATAAGAAAAAAGAAAGAAAGAAAACACCTAGGTAAGACCAACGAAACTGGAAGCGACCATACTCTTTCCAATGTTCACTTTTGACAAAAATAATTGTAGCTACAGTTCCCAGAATAAGTACCAATAAAACCTGGAATACATAGTAGATCTCATCCGACAAAGCATCAGTAAAATCTAAGTCTGGTATGACATTAAAAATGAGGTAATAGGTCAAAAGCAACAAGCCAGTTGCTAGGTGAAATTTCATTTCTTTC
The DNA here is from genome assembly GCA_027659245.1 of Streptococcaceae bacterium AM104-57. GTDB lineage: Bacteria > Bacillota > Bacilli > Lactobacillales > Streptococcaceae > Streptococcus. The sequence continues at coordinate 55,388 of JAQDPW010000001.1, read as the reverse complement.
ATTTTCTTCATTTAATCAACTCCTATAGTATCTATCTTCTACGATGTCTAAACAATCCATCTACTATTTATCCAGCCCAAGCAAAAGCACCACGACGAGGACTCTTCACTTGATTTATGATTCTCAAAATCCTCTAAAACAGCAACGGGAGTATATGCCCGATACCGTTATAGACTATATGCAGTCCAATAGGCCAATAAATAGACTTTGTCACTCTAAACAAGACCGCAAATATAATACCGCCGCCCATATATACGAAAAAGTCTGTCAAGACCCAACCATAATTACTGATATGCAAAATTCCAAATAAAGCAGCAGAACCAAGCACATCCAGTCCCCATTTTTTCCCTTTTTCCAAAGCGGTCATCACCAATCCACGATAAATCATCTCTTCAAAAATGGGACCTGCAATCACAGGATAGAAAAAATACATCAAAAATGCCGTAGCGCCTGTAAAAGTCGGAGCAGCGAGTTGGTAAGCAAGTCCATTTTGGGTAGGTGGGAATAGGAAAAATGTAACGAAATTCCAAATAAATAAAGCAAGAAAAGCTAAAAAGGAATAAAAAAGATAGGACCCTTTAAATTTTCTACTGTTGATTTGTTGCCATTTTCCTGCCCCTACCATAAAAATAAAAACAAGCAGAACCACAAGAAAGTTCAACATCATATCCGAAAAATAATAGCCAAATTTAGATAGACCAGCAGTAAAATCATTGTTTAAAACCAGACCACTGAAGTACTGGTAAACAATAACAAGTAGCATGGCTATAAAAAAGTAGTAGCATGAGATGATCTTTTTCATATATCACCTTTTGACCTTTCTAATACCCAAATACCAATAAACTGGCAATGATTAAAAATGTATTCCACAAGATATGAAGGGTTATTGACCAATAAACTGAATGAGTATAACGAAATAGCATACAGAACAAGAGACCTGCTCCTGCATAAACGATGAAGTCTGTTAACACCCATCCATATTGTAAAACATGGATGAGACTAAAGAGAGTGGAGGAAACGATGACATCAAGATAGTACTTTTTAAATTTGGACAATGCTGTCATCAGAAGCCCACGAAAAACCAACTCTTCGACTATAGGAGCTATGAGACTGCCATAGAGAATGCGCATTACAAAGTAACTAATTCCTGTCAAATTAGCAGCTTCTTTCATCATTTCACTCCCATTTTGCGTGCTGGGAAAGATCAGAGTTGTTATATTTACCCACACAAACATCAGTATAAAGAAAAGAAAGAAGATACCCAGATAGGACCAACGAAACTGGAAGCGACCGTACTCTTTCCAACGTTGACTCTTAACAAGAATGACAGTAGCAACAATTCCCTCAATTACTATCAATAAAATTTGCATCCCATAAAATCCCAAATCAGATAACTGGCTCACTGAGTCTAATTTTGCTACAAGATTAAAAATCAAGTAATAGGACACAAGCACCAAAATGGTCCCTAGATAAAATTTCGTTTCTTTCATTTTCTTCATCCTATTATCTCCTATAAGTGCCTATCTTCTACGGCGGCCAAACAATCCATCTACTAAATCTATAGTCCAATCAAAAGCTCCACGATTAGGACTCATCCCTTGATTGCCCCAACCAGATATACCACTTCTTCCGCCACCTCCCATAGAATTTACGATGTTTCGTACCTTGCTTTCGCATAAGAACTAGCGAAAAAGTGACTTTAATGCTTCTAAATCATTTAAAATATCTTTTTCAGAATTTACATTGAAATCCCTTTCAATCAATACATACTCTAAATTAATACATTTGTCCTTTATTTTATCTACAGCTGTCAAGATTTCTGAACCCAAACTCTCTGAATGTGTATCAAAATATTGATTTTCTTTAATAGTAAGTCCCGAAACATGCATTACCTTAACTTTTTCAAACGGAAAATCTTTTATATATCTATCGAACTCTATATTTAAATTTTTAGAAGTGATATACATATTTGTAATATCAAATAGAATTTCAATATCTTTTATTTCATCTGTTAATGTGCTGATAAATTTTGACTCAGTCATAGAAGAATCTGGATGTAATCTATGCTGAGTAATATTTTCTAACAGAATAGAGGTAGAAAAATATGATTCAAGTGTATCATAATTATTTTTAAACACCTCAATATTACTTGGAGAATAACTAATAGGTTGTACAGAAGTTAGATAATATTGGTGATAATATGATATAGCAATATGATCTGAAAAATATTTTGAGTTGATATATTCAGATATATAAAAATACCTTTCAAGCATTTGTGTTTGAATCCCTTCCGGAGAAAATAATGATGTTCTAAGACAATGAAGTCCCATATCAATATCTCTATTAAGGCACAAATCAGTGATTTCTCTCATATCAGCTACATTAGTCACCTCGGGCATAATTTCCAAAATAGATATATTATCCAATATAGTATTTAAAAATTTTTTATGTAAATGAGGACGATAACAAATTCCTATTTTCATTAATAATTCTCCTTTTTATCTATCATATAAATAACACTTACTATACACAACATTGTCAAAATAAATTCTAAATAATTGCGATATACTCCTAACATTGAAAATATAAGGGAGAATATAGAGGAACTCATCGATAATGTTTGTAGCAAGTAACGCTTATCATGTCTATTGTTAATCATCAAAAAATATTTTCTTAATTTAATTGAGAGAGAGAGACTAAATGCTATAATAATACTAAATAGTATCGATTGCAAAACAATAAAAGTATTAGACATTCTTAACCCCAAGAAACACAGCATTAACGGAATGTAAAGATACTCCATAAATAAAGAATCAATTAGGTAGCGATATTTTTTTTGAAGATGAATAAGTCCCATAGAAAGCACCCCTGGAAGAACAAACGGAACCCAAGATAATGACCTCAACCCAGATAAATTAAACGTATTAACTAATAATGGAATCCAAAGAACTGTAGCAGTTGAAAATATCCCTAAAATAATATAGAGTCTTTTCCCTTCTATTGATAGCTCCAATCTTTTTTCATTTTCTTCATAATTATTCCATTTTAGATTTCTAAATCCTATTATATTTACTACAACACATAAAAACAAAATACTAAAAAAATAAATATCACTTGATAAAATTTCTAATACAATCCCTATCAAGAATCCCAACATTTTCGATGCACTCCTCATAAATTGCATGTTTAAAAATCCTAATTTAACATTTTGTTCATAGTCTAGAATAGCAGTTTGAAGAAATAAAATTACTATTGAAAAGAAAAAAGATAAATAAAAATAGACGATAAGGTAAAACCATTGATTCGTAACATTTATTAAGTAAATTAAGAAAAAAAATAACAAAGAAATAACTGAATAGATATATGGGGGAATTTTTTCGAAATAACTATGTTTTCTTATATCATACATGATAATTAAATCAACAACTGACGAAATCAAAATGACAATAAGACTATTATTTACTTCTAAAAAAATTAATTTTGAAGTCATAAACGAATATACTATTCCTGATATAAAAACATTTATAAAGTATAAAATATATTTATCTCTAGTTTTTCCCATTACATACAAATCCTTTTATAATTTTATATTCACCTAAAACTTCATCTATATTATTCGAGATAATTTTAAAAACCTTTTTATCCTTTCTTACAAATGTATAAACTTTATCATCTTCAAAATAAATCAAAGCATTTTGATTAAAAAGCTGAGTTATAGATGCAAAACGCATAATATATTCTAAAACATCATATTTAACTCCTTTATTATCTAAGTATTGAATTAATTCTACATAAAAATATATTGTAAATAGACCATCATTTTTAAAAAATAAGCTATGCATATCTACAGCAGAATATATGCTGAAATCCACTTCTGGAATTTTTTGTTGTAATGTATACAGAAATTTTCCTTTGGCATACTGTGACATTTTTAATGCTACATCTTCTTCAAAAATCATTGACATTATAACCTCCTAAAAAAGGAAGTGAAAAACAATTAGTTATCTTCACTTCCCTATAAAAATTAACCATATCAACAATATAAAATTCTTAAGAATTTATTTAGTATTAATTGAAAAATAGTTACTTAAAACATGTTCTTCCATACAAAATCATTTTAAACTAAAAACTAAACAATCACACTATATAAATATGACAATAAAGTAAATATCCCTACAGTGTTCTGTAATTCAATTTTTAAAACCTTGTAGAAAGAAGTAATACATAAAAGCTACACAATAATCCATATTACTTTTAAAAATCGTAACACGTTTCTTGCGATACATCTTGTTCAACTTGAAGTTCTTCTTCAACAGTCATGCTATCACCTCCTTTGCTTTACAAGGACAGTATAACACAGAAATTGGCTTATTTTAGAAAATCGCATATTTGATATTTTTTCTTATAAAAATTTCACATTTGCGATTTTGATTGATTTGATTATTTCACTGGTATAATAAAGATGCTATCAACAAGGAGGGAAACGATATGAAGAAAAGAAAAATTCAACTAATACTTCTACTCATTTCAGAGTGGGTTATTGTCATTCCATTTTTAACTAATCGATAAGTTCTTTATATTGCTGAAAACGCAATTCGAAGAGGGCTGTTAATTGTGGATTTTCTAATACTTGCAGAGATTGGATAAAGTATTCAATCTCTTTTTGATTGCTTCCCTTGGTCTGAAGGAAAACACTCAATTTTTTTAAAAATTGCCATGATACTTTCTCAAAAACATCATACGGACGGAGCATGCTCTCCAACTCGGACTCAAAGATTGGGAGGTAGGAAAAAAGTTGTCGCTCCATAAACTCTGAGATGATATTGAGATAGCCACTTTTCAAATATAATTGATTGTGCACTAATTCTTTAAATTCCTTGGATTTTTCGAGTAAGGAGGTTGATAAAAAGATTAAATCTTGATTGCTCAAAAAAGGCATGGTATTGCAAAAAATATAGAGTTCAAACCATGTCCAAGACTCGATAGCATAGAGATAGGTGGTTAAAAACTCACTATCCTCCTCTGCTAGTGGGTAGCTTTTATCTAGTGAATGGATAGCATCTTTAATCACAATAGAGTTCAAACGGCGATAAGTCTGCGCCATCTGTTCTTGTTCGACTTCCTCCAACAGTTGCTCTAAACCAGCTATATCCTGATGAGCAAAGCGATCCACAATCCTTCTACCAAATCGCATATGTGGAGATTCCTGATAGTTATTAAGCTTGTGCCCAAATTCATCAAAGGTCACATTTATCCCTTGAATAGCTAGGATCAGCTTATCCGCAGACAACATAGACTGCCCTAGTTCAAACTTGGATAGCTGAGAGGCTGTTAGTCCAGCACAAGCTACATCTGACTGCTTGAGCTTTCGCGCTAAGCGTAATTCCTTGTAAAATTCTCCCAATTCCATTCTCTCGATCATCTTACCACCTCCTATTTTTTATATATTATATCATTATTTACACTTAAATGTCAAAATATTCTGACATCTAAGCAAGCAAAAAAGCCAGCTTCAAGCTGACTTTTTATTCCATAGTATCAAAAGCAAGGCTCGGTTTAGCGTTGAGATCCAATCCTGCGAAGTTTTCTTTGTTCCACTCGCTGACGCTGGCATAGGCAATCATTCCTGCATTGTCTCCGCAAAGACGTAGAGGTGGAATGATAACCTTGACATCGGTGATTTCAGCCGCTAGGCGTTCTCTGAGGCCTTTATTGGCTGCTACCCCACCTGCCACAACTAGAGTTTTAACAGGATATTTCTCCAAAGCCTTCTTGGTTTTAGCCATAAGAATATCTAGGACAGCTGCTTGGAAGGACGCACACAAGTCCTCTGTGGATAGATTTTCTCCTTTTTGCTCAGCATTGTGATGAAGATTGATAAAGGCAGACTTCAAACCTGAGAATGAAAACTCCAGATTGTCCTCCTTGATCATGGCACGTGGGAAATCATACACATCCTGACCTTTATGGGCCAACTCGTCAATCTCACGACCTGCTGGATAGGTCAAGCCCATGACACGACCGACCTTATCATAGGCTTCACCAACCGCATCATCTCGAGTTTCACCAACGATCTTGTAGTCACCAGCCTCAGAAACATAGACCAACTCTGTGTGTCCACCGCTGACCAAGAGGGCTAGCAAGGGAAACTCCAAAGGCTCGACGCTCTGAGCCGCCATAAGGTGGCCCGCCATGTGATTCACTGGGATTAGCGGAAGTCCATGAGCCCAAGCAAAGGCCTTGGCAGCTGACAAACCAACTAGCAGAGCTCCAACCAATCCAGGTCCATAAGTAACGGCAACGGCTGTCACATCTTCTTCGGTAATTCCTGCTTCTGCTAGAGCCTCCTCGATACAGGCTGTAATGACCTCGACATGGTGACGACTAGCTACTTCTGGCACTACGCCACCAAAACGTTTATGACTCTCAATTTGACTAGCAATGACATTGGACAAGAGCTGGTCGTCGTTTTTCAGGACGGCGACACTGGTCTCATCACAGGATGTCTCAAATGCTAAAATATATCTATCCTTCATCTATTTCTCTCTTCATGATAATGGCGTCCTCAACTGGATCGTGGTAGTAGACCTTTCGCTCAGCGATGACCGCCATCTTTTCTTTCTTGTAAAATGCTTGCGCTCGTTGGTTTGATTTTCTAACTTCGAGGAAAATCTCCTTGTCTGTCGGCAGTGTCGCAAACAAGGCTGAGGCTATCCCCTGACCTTGATAGGCTTTTTTGACAGCAATTTGCAGGACTTCTGCTTCAAAAAGATTCTCCTGAACAGCTAAAAAACCAATCATTTCTCCCCCATCGTAGGCTAAAGCATACCAGGTTTGGTCTTGGGACAGGTCTGCTTGGATTTGTTCCAGCGTCCAAGGACTGACTGGATAAACAGCTACCATGACAGCATAGATGGATTGAGCCAAGTCAGGTTGCTGTTGGATTCGTTTGATTTCAATCATAGGCGCTTAATGTAGGATTCACCAGACTCGGTGTGGTTCTTGAGCCAATTCTCCTCAGCTTCGACACGCTTGAGGTAATTCGGCACAAAGTTATGCAGGGAGTCTTCTTCCTTGTCCCAGGCCCAGAGGGCTAGGTTCGCTGCATTTGGCAAGGTTTCTTGGTAATTAGCCTGTGGCAAGTGTTTTTTGATTTGCTCCACAAAGGCACCCACTTCACCGACAAAGGTTACTTGCTCAGCATCTTTGACTTGCTCCAAGACTTCTGCAAAAGGCAAGTGGTCTTCGGGAAGGACAGGCTGGGCATTTTCGTAAAATCCTGCATAAACATTGTTACGACGTGCGTCCATCAAGGGAACAACCAAGCCTTGCTGTTGGTTCGGTACCAGGGCCAAAAGGCTTGACATGCCCACTAACACGATATTTAGAGTATGAGCTAAGGTTTTGGCAGTTGCTACTGCAATTCGCAGACCTGTGTAGCTACCTGGCCCCTCTGCCACTACGATTCGATCCAAATCCTTGGGTGTCAAATCCAAACTTGCCATCAAAAAATCGATAGCAGGCATCAGAGTGATACTGTGATTTTTCTTGATATTAATAGTCGTCTCGGCAAGAAGCTGCTTGTCCTCTAAAATAGCTAGAGAAAGAGCCTTGCTGGACGTATCAAAAGCTAATACTTTCATAACACATTCCTATCTTTTTGTCTGCTTACTATTATACTACAAAAGCTGGCACATGGGAATTTTCTTTGTCTTGAAACAAAAATGTCCTGCCAAATTGACAGGATAAGTACTTAAGTATTCAAGCCAAAGTAAAATACAAACCAGACCACATAAGTCACAAGAAGGAGGAAAAACGAATACAGAGTCACGAAGCCAATCTTCCAAAGGAATTTGGTTTTTCGATGCTCCAGCCGAGTATACAAAACATTTCCTCCGTAAACACAGGCAACAAAAATCATAAAAGCTACCAAACGAATACCGATAGCAAAAGTAAATAGGTCATTCATCTTTCAACCTCCTTGATATAGAAACGTCTCTGCTAACTTTATTATAGCATTTGAATCCGAGGTCTTCAAATACTTATACAAGGCAAAATGAAACGTATTTCAAGCTCCTTACTTTCATGTTTCCTGCTTTTACTAATTCCCCTTTTTATGTTATAATTGAGATAATTGTAACGAATCAAGGTCAATAAAGACAAAAAATGAACTGGGATTAAACCAGCTTCAAACTGAGCATTTTTGAATATAGCTGACCTGAAAGCAGAAAGGAAACATATGATTTACAAAGTTTTTTATCAAGAAACAAAAGAACGTAGCCCACGCCGTGAAACAACACGCGCACTTTACCTAGACATCGATGCTAGTTCAGAACTTGAAGGACGTATCGCTGCTCGCCAACTTGTAGAAGAAAATCGTCCAGAATATAATATCGAGTTTATCGAACTCTTGTCTGACAAATTGCTAGACTACGAAAAAGAAACTGGCGCATTCGAAATTACGGAGTTCTAATATGGCCTACACTCTTAAACCAGAAGAAGTCGGCGTTTTTGCCATTGGTGGTCTAGGAGAAATCGGAAAAAACACATATGGTATCGAATATCAAGATGAAATCATCATCGTTGATGCAGGGATTAAATTCCCAGAGGATGACCTGCTTGGTATCGACTACGTTATCCCTGATTACTCCTACATTGTAGAAAATATCGACCGCGTTAAGGCTCTTTTGATTACACACGGACACGAGGACCATATCGGAGGGATTCCTTTCTTGCTCAAGCAAGCCAATATCCCTATCTATGCAGGTCCACTGGCCCTTGCCTTGATCCGTGGAAAACTCGAAGAGCATGGACTTTTGCGCAACGCTACACTTCACGAAATCAACCACAACACTGAGTTGACTTTTAAAAATCTTAAAGCAACTTTCTTTAGAACAACCCACTCGATTCCAGAGCCATTGGGAATTGTCATCCATACACCTCAAGGGAAAATCGTCTGTACAGGTGACTTCAAGTTCGACTTTACACCAGTTGGTGAACCTGCAGACTTGCACCGTATGGCAGCCCTAGGTGAAGATGGAGTACTTTGTTTGCTGTCTGACTCGACCAATGCTGAAGTGCCAACCTTTACAAACTCTGAAAAGGTTGTCGGCCAGTCGATCATGAAGATTATCCAAGGTATCGAAGGACGTATCATCTTTGCATCCTTTGCCTCAAATATCTTCCGTCTCCAACAAGCTACTGATGCTGCTGTTAAAACAGGGCGTAAGATTGCTGTCTTTGGACGCTCTATGGAAAAGGCTATTGTTAACGGGATCGAGCTTGGCTACATCAAGGCGCCTAAGGGAACCTTCATCGAACCAAATGAAATTAAAGACTACCCTGCGGGTGAGATTCTGATCCTCTGTACAGGTAGTCAGGGCGAGCCCATGGCAGCCCTCTCTCGTATCGCTAATGGAACTCACCGTCAAGTGCAACTCCAACCTGGCGATACTGTTATCTTCTCTTCAAGTCCAATCCCTGGAAACACTACTAGCGTCAACAAGCTGATCAACATCATTTCTGAAGCTGGTGTTGAAGTTATCCATGGTAAGATTAACAACATCCATACATCTGGACACGGTGGCCAGCAAGAGCAAAAACTCATGCTCCGCCTCATTAAGCCAAAATACTTCATGCCTGTTCACGGTGAATACCGCATGCAGAAAGTCCACGCTGGGCTAGCGGTGGATACTGGCGTAGAGAAGGACAATATCTTTATCATGAGTAATGGTGATGTGCTTGCCCTCACTGCAAACTCTGCCCGTATCGCAGGCCATTTCAATGCTCAGGATATCTACGTCGATGGAAATCGTATCGGCGAAATCGGTGCAGCTGTGCTTAAAGATCGTCGCGATCTATCTGAAGATGGTGTTGTACTGGCTGTCGCAACAGTTGACTTCAAGTCTCAGATGATCCTATCTGGACCAGATATTCTCAGCCGTGGATTTGTCTACATGAGAGAGTCCGGCGACTTGATTCGCCAAAGCCAACGCATCCTTTTCAATGCTATTCGTATCGCATTGAAAAACAAAGATGCCAGCGTCCAGTCTGTCAATGGCGCTATCGTAAATGCCATTCGACCATTCCTTTACGAAAATACTGAACGTGAACCAATCATCATTCCGATGATTCTCACACCAGATGAAGAATAAGAAAAAATTCTCTGAAATCGAATGACTTCAGAGAATTTTTATTATTTCACGACAAGCTCGTAACGAGTTTTGCTGGTGAAAGTTTCACCTGCTTTAAGAATGACTTGATCTTTAAGGTCGCTATGAATAGCATCTGGTAAAGCTTGCGCTTCTAGAGCAATTCCATTGTGCTGAATCATTGGCTGACCAGCGATGATGACACTCTCGTCCACAAAGTTTGCTGTGTAGACCACAAAGCAAGAAGCCTCTGTCTTGAAGAGCAAGAAGCGACCTGAACCTTGGTCATAGAGGAATCCAGCATTGTCATGTCCTGCAGGAAGAGCAAATGGATGGTCCAAACCAGATACGAGTTGGATTTGTTCATCTTCTTCTGCAAAGATATCCTTCAACAAGGCACCATTATAGATATGTTTGACCACATCACGATTAGCATCTGGGGTTTTAGCTGGAACACCATCAGGAGCGATTGGGTAAATACCTTCAGTATTCAGTTGGAAAACATGCCGATCAACTGTCTGCGTGAAATCACCAGATAAGTTAAAGTAGCTATGGTTAGTTGGATTGACCAAGGTATCCTGGTCTGTCGTTACCTTGTAACTAACTTCATAGGCACCACTTTCTTCCAAGTTGTAGCTAATCCAGATCTTAAGATTTCCAGGGAAACCTCCAGTCCCATCTGTTCTTTCTGTGTAAAGAGTCAAACCATGGTCACTCACTTCGACTAGCTCAAACAAGCTAGAATCCCAACCAGTTGAGCCACTGTGGTTACAGTTGCTAGCGTTGTTGACTTCGAGTTCATAGGTCTTCCCATTGAGTTCAAATGTCGTACCTGCGATACGACCTGCTACTGGACCTACACTTGCTCCATGTTTAGGGCTATTGCCCACATAGCTTTCAAAATCATCAAAGCCAAGAATAACATTAGCAAAATTGCCAGCCTTATCTGGAGTTACATAGCGTAGAATTGTTGCTCCATAGGTCATAATTTCCAGTTGGTATCCTGCCTCCGTTTCAAAACGGTAAGCGAGGACATCCTTGCCTTCAACTTTCCCAAATACACGTTCTGTGTATGCTTTCATCCTTCTCTCCTTTTTCTAATTCAATTAAGTAAACAAACCATAGAAAGCGCATTCACTCTCTATGGTTTTATTTTATGATTTACAGACACCTTTGTCAAGAAACCATAGATATTTTATTAACAAAAGTCGTTTCTTCTATTTCTGATCTATGCTTCTACACGTTCGGTCCATGAAGTTGCTGTTGTTTGAAGAACCTTGTTGAGTTCATCGATGTTCTCAAAACCAGTTGTACGAAGCCATTCGCGAGCAGCTGCTTCACCGTCTTTGATATAAGCTTCAACTGATCCAGCCCATGTTGCACGTCCACAAAGAACACCATTGAAGTTTGCACCTGATTCGTGGGCAAAGACAAGAGTTTCTTGGAAGAGTTTAGCTGATACACCTGCACTCAAGTAGATGTAAGGAAGGTTAGTAGCTTCGTCTTGAGCTTTGAAGAAAGCTGCTGCTTCTTCACGTGTATGAACGATTTCGCCATCGCCAAAACCTTCAACGTATTTAACGTTAACTGGAACTTCTACTTTCAAGACATCAATGTTGAAACGTGGGTCTGAGAAGACTTTCATCGCACCAATAACTTTGTGTGGTTTTACTTTAGCGTATTCTGCAGAACCAGCGTCAGCAATCTTTTCATCGTAAGCAAGAATTTCAAGGAAGAATGGGATATCTTCAGCCACACACTCAGAACCGATTCGTTCAATGTAGGCTTGTTTTTGTTGGTTGAGTTCATCAGAGCTATCTACGTCATAGTAAAGCAAGAACTTAACAGCATCTGCACCTTGTTCTTTGATACGTTTTGCAGACCAAACATCCAAGCAGTCTGGCAAACGTTTTGTACTTGTTGTGTCGTAACCTGTTTTTTCATAAGCAAGGAGAAGACCAGCTTTTGGATCAAGAGCTTTAGTCGCTGGAAGTCCATACTCAGGGTCAAGAAGCATAGATGAAGCGTATTTCGTCAATTCATCCGCTACCAATACTTTAAGTTTTTCCATTTGAGCTACTGTTGGCTCTTCTATTTGGTATTGAGCCATGAGGCGTTTCAAAGCACCACGTTGGTCAAAAGCAAGAGCTGAGATGATACCATTTTCATCAGAGAGTTTTTGCATACAAGCAAGTTTATTTGGGCTTAATTTTATTTTACTCATAACTTTATCCTCTTTATTTAAACTCATGGATGATAACACCTTGAACGACACGGTTAACTGTACCTGTAGGTGATGGTGTATCTGGTCTGTTACCAACTTTAAGTGAAGTCAAGAGAGCAAATAACTGACCATAAACGATGTAAGGGAAGACACGGTAAACATCATTCAGAACCCCACCGCATCCAAGTGCTACTTCCTTCACATTTTCAAGTCCAAAGGCTTGATCACTCAAGAGAACAACACGTCGAGCAATTTGGTCGCCTGCAACTTCACGAACCAAGTCTAAATCGTACTTACGAGTATAATCTGTTGTAGTACCGAATACCAAAACTACAGTATTTTCATTGATCAAAGATTTTGGACCGTGACGGAAGCCAACTGGACTTTCATACATAGTCGCTACTTGACCAGCAGTCAATTCCAAAATTTTAAGCTGGGCTTCGTGAGCAAGTCCGAAGAATGGGCCCGCACCTAGATAAATCACTCGGTTAAAGTCTAGGTCAACCAACTCTTTGACATCTGCTACATTATCAAGGACTTTACGAGCTAAACTAGATAGCACTTCAAAACGCTCAGATTTAACTGCAAACTCTGTCGGATCAAAAACCAAGAGCGCTGTCAACATCATTGAAGTGAAGCTTGAAGTCATGGCAAATCCAGCATCGTTGGAAGCAGCTGGTTGCAAGAGCAAGAGGTTGCGGTCATCACCATGAGCTTGAAGAGCCAATTTCCCTTCAGCGGCACAAGTAATAGTCACTTGATAAAGTTCATCAACTAAGGCCTTAGCCAAGTCAACTGTTGCTACACTCTCAGGTGAGTTTCCACTACGTGCGAATGATACCAAAACAGTTGCCACATCTTTTTTCAAATAAGTTTGTGGGTTTGCTACGATATCAGTTGTCGCGATAGCATTAAAATTCCATTTACGTTCATCATAAACTTCTTTAAAGTAAGGAACCAGAGTATCACCTACATAAGCAGAAGTTCCAGCACCAGTCAGGATAACCTTGATGTAGTCATGTTTGTCAGCAATTCCTTGTAAGAAGGCTGCAATTTCATCACGTCGTGCTTGATAAGCTTCAAAAGCTTCTTTCCAAACGTCTGGTTGTTGGTAAATTTCGCGAGTTGTGATTTCTGCCCCCAACTCAAGCAATTCTTCTTTTGTATAATCTAGCATTGAGTTCCTCTTTTTCTATTAAATATGGGAATAGGAGTAAGCCCCATTCCCATGTATATTCTATATAAGATGCTCTAACGATTTTCACGTTGTCACATCGTATACTCAATGAAAATCAAAGAGCAAACTAGGAAACTAGCCGCAGGCTGCTCAAAGCACTGCTTTGAGGTTGCAGATAGAACTGACGAAGTCAGCTCAAAACACCGTTTTGAGGTTGCAGATAGAACTGACGAAGTCAGTAACATACCTACGGCAAGGCGACACTAGTATGGTTTAAAGAGATTTTCGAAGAGTATTATTCATCTTCGTCATCATCAAAGCCTGCTAACAGGTCATTAACTTTCACAATGCTTTCTGCAGCACGGCTCTTGTAGTCCGCATCTGCGCCTGTAAGGCTCGCATTGATAAATTCAATCACCATTGGAAGATTCATCCCTGCGTAAAGGTCAATATCACGACCTTCCATGATCAAACGGCTTACCACGTTACATGGTGTTCCACCAAGAAGATCTGCAAAGACTAGGAAATCATCCAACCCTTCAATAGCAGCTTCAAATTTTGCAGTAAATTCTTCTGAGCCATCTTCTGGAAGAAGAGCAACCGCATGAATGTTGTCTTGTGGGCCCATAATCATTTCTGTGCTACCTTTAAGTTCTTCACAGAAACGACCATGACTCACCAAAATTAATGATTTCGTCATAAATTATGCGCCCATTCCAAGTGCAAAGTGACCAAGGGCAGAAAGAGCCAAAGCAAGTACGATAATAATACCGATTGCTTTAGTTGAGTTCATACCTTTCTTACCAAGCAACCAGAAGATAAAGGCTGTGAAGATTGCTGGAAGCAAGCGTGGGAAGATTGAGTTCAAGATATCTTGGAAGTCAATCATTTTCTCACCGATTGGCAACTTGTAAGAAATTTCAAAGTTAATCATTGTTGCTACAAGAGCACCCATCATGAATACACCAAGTACAGATGCAGCTTCAATCAAAGCTGTCAAAGTGCTTTGCATGTTGTTGATAAGGTTAACCCCTTCTTTGTAGGCAAATTCCAACTGTTTCCAACGGAAGATGTCATACGCTACTGCAACTGCGATCCAAAGGAAGATACCCCAAGGTTGACCAGCGATAGCCATTGTTGCAGCGATAGATCCCATGATAGCAGGTACAAGTGAACCAAAGATAGTATCTCCAAGAGGAGCGAATGGTCCCATCAAACCAGTCTTGATACCATTAACTGCATCTTTTGAGCCAACGCCATCTTTTTCTTCCATGGCAAGGTCAAAACCAGCGATGATTGTGTGGAAGAATGGTGAAGTGTTGAAGAATTGAGTATGAACTTTCATCATTTCTTTCAACTCAGGAGTTCCATCTCCATACATTTTACGCAATTGTGGCAAGATCATGTAAAGGTAACCTGATGCTTGCATACGTTCGTAGTTCCATCCCAATTGGAAAGTGAACAAGCTACGTTTGTTAATTTGATTAAAATCTTCTTTTGTTAATTTGTAATTAGAATTCGTCATCTTCAATTTCCCCACTTTCTGATGGTGTAGAAGGTGCTGCTACAGCTACTTTTTGGCTATTTTTGAAGTGAAGCACTGCAAGGAAGATACCTACGATAGAAATACCAATCATAGACAATCCTTTGAAATTGTTCACGAAACCAATTTTTTCAGCAACATCTTTAGGTAGAGTACCGATAACACCTGCAACAGCGCCACCAAGACCTGTTACATATGAGTAAAGAACAGTCAACATAGCTGTCAAACCAAATCCCATTGCAAGGTAGTGAAGGTTACGTTTAACTGGAAGGTAACGAAGCAAGATTGCAAATCCAAGACCTGGAAGCATGCGTCCTGCGAGTGTCAAACCATCTGCAAACCATTGGTATTTTGTAACGAAATCTACTACGTGTTGTACAAATTCACCACCAAAGGCAAGCGCAAAGAAGACTGGAAGGGCACGAGATAGAGCCCAAGGAATCGCACCAAGCAGGTAGTTACGTTCAATACCTTTATAGTCAAAGCGTTCGATTGCAGCATCCACACGGTGAGCAAAGAAAGTAGTTGTCATACGTCCAAGAACGTCGAAGTATGTCAAGAGAGCTGCTACTGGCACAGCGATTGTTGTAATCGCAAGTGCTGTATCAATTCCTTGTGAAACAGAGAAGGCTGTTGCAAGAACCGCACCAGAAGTTGCATCGATACGAGAGGCACCACCGAAGGTACCAACCCCAAGGACAAACAACTGCAAGTTACCACCGATAAGCAAACCAGTTGTCAAATCTCCCATGATCAAACCAGTAATGAAACCAGCGAATACAGGGGAACCTGCAGAAGAAACGATCGTCAACTCATCACAGATTTGATAAGCTGAGTACAGAGTGAGAAGTAAAATTTGCCACCATTGTATCATAACAATGACCTCCTAAAAATTTTTTCCTATTTTAATAAGCTCAAAAAGTCTGAAACTGGATCATTTGGAACCATTTGAGCAGTAAGTTTAACACCTTTTTCCGCCAATTTGTGGAAATCTTCTACGTCTTTATCTACAACGTTGATTGAACGTGTGATGGCACGAGTTTCTGGTGTTTGAGACATATTGCCGACATTGACAGTTTCAAGTGGCACACCTGCTTCTACCAAACCAAGGAAACGGTCTGGTTTACGAGCAACGATAAACAAACGTTGGCTGTCATATTTGCCAGCAAGGATATTCGCTGCCGCTTTATCAACCGGCAAGATACTAAGTTTTACACCTGGTGGTGTTGCAAGTTTCAATCCGCTCTTCTCAACGTCATTGTTCACAACCTCATTGTCAACGACCATGATACGTGAAACATTGAGTTTAGCAGACCAAAGATTGGCTACTTGTCCGTGGATCAAACGTCCATCGATACGGCATCCTACAATTGTCATAAATTTTCCCCCTTTATATGTTTTAGTGTAGGTTTACGAGTTAAATGAATCTCTTCTTTATATTGGCCCTCTGTTTCAAAGATGATGATACGATTGGCACCTTCCTTGAGATAGCTATGAGGAATATAAAGAGAGAGGGTTGGGCCGACGTTCCAAAAACGTCCTAGATTCTGCCCATTGACAAAGGCAACTCCCTTACCAAACTCAGACAAGTCTAGGTAAGTATCTTTTGGCTCTTGGACTGTAAAGTCATAGGCGTAAAAGGCAGGTTGTCCTTCTGTCCATCCTTTTGAGAAATCAATCTTTTCAGGATTATCTAGTGGAAGCGGATAGTGTTCCCAGTTCAGCATAAAGTGTAGGTCTTTGCAGACACCTGTACGAATCCCTTTTCGTTGTGTATCTGCTAGGAACTTATGCCCGTAATTGACACGCCCCATATTTTCTACCAAGATATCCAATCTAGATAGCGCTTTCTTTTCACCTTGATAAAAAATATCTTCCCCAATCTCTGTCTGATATTGGGTTTTAACCCACTGACCATCGACATAAAGCTGGGCCCTATCTCGACCATCAATGATACGAAGTCTTTCTTCTTCTGCATCCCATCTTGTCTCTGTTCGATAGAGTAGGTAGCCATAGCTTTGTCCAAGTTCTTCCATCTTTTTAGGATAGAGACTTTCTACCGGACTAGACAAGCTATCCAAGGTTTCAAACAAGGAAACTTTTTCAACCAGTGGAATAGCATCCAACTCCATACTCTCTTTGTAGAGGGGTTCCAACTGTGGATACTCAGGATAGTAAGTCGCCATCATTTCCTTAACTGCCATGTATTTAGCAGTTGGATTTCCAGCTTCATTAAGAAGAGCATCATAATCATAAGATGTTACTTGTGGTAAATCAATGGTTCCTCTAGCTGAACAACCATTCATAAAACCAAAGTTGGTTCCACCGTGGAACATGTAAAGGTTGATAGAGCCTTGTTCTAAAACCTCGTGTACAGCTTCTGCCAACTCTTTTGGATCCCGTGTGATAATCGGTTCTTTCCAACGATTAAACCATCCATCCCAGAATTCCATACACATGAGCGGCCATTTCTTACCATACTCATCAAAGAACTCTTGCATTTGCGAGAAGTTGAAGTTAGCTTTCGAGCCAAAGTTCCCTGTTACAAAGAGATCATCTTCGATCAAGGTTCCAGCTTTCAAAGTAGCTCTCCATGGTCCATCAGATGTAAAGAGCGGACAAGTAACTGAACGTTCTTCCATCAATCGGCGAATCTCACGCAAGTATGTCTTGTCTTCACCATAGGAACCGTACTCATTTTCAACCTGCATCATGAGGATGTTACCACCATTGTCCAACAATCTTGAAACAAGACGTGGAAGTAAATGATCATAGTAGCGTCCTACCATTTCTACAAAGGCTGGATCAGAGGAACGGATTCGCATGTCTTTATTTAAAAGCCATGCTGGTAAACCACCGAACTCCCACTCTGCACAGATGAAAGGAGATGGTCGTACAATAGCATACAAGCCTAAGTCCTGAGCTGTCTGAAGAAATTTGTCAATATTAAGATTGCCTTCAAAATTGAAGTTTCCTTCAGTTGGCTCATGCAAATTCCAAGCGACGTAGGTTTCAACAGTGTTAAAACCTAAAGCCTTGAGATTGTATAATGAATGATACCAGTCATCTTCAGGAATTCTAAAATAATGAATGGCACCAGATAAAATTTTGAATGGTTCCCCATCTAGGTAAAAATCATCCTCAATTTTAAACCTTGTCATTTTACCACCTCATACTTTTTTGTTTGCGCTTTCATTTGTTGTTATAATAAATTATAAACTAATGAATCCATCTTGTCAATAGATTTTTCGAAAATTATTTAAATTTTTTCTTTTTTTACTGAATTGTTTTCTAAAATTCTTGTAAAAAGTATTTTATATTAAATTTTTTCCGCCTAAATTACTTGATTTCCTGAATTTTTAATAGTAAAAAATATATAAGTCAATCACTTAGAATATTATTTTATTTTTTTACATTATTTACTATCATTTTCAAACTAAGTATGGTAAAATCAAAGATAGAGAAGGAAAAAATGAGGTGAAAATATGGCAATTCCAAAGTATCAATATATCAAAGATGAATTGAAAAACAAAATCATTTCAGGTCAATTTGCAAGTGGCGACAAGTTCTACACTGAAGCAGAATTGATTGCAATGTATGACGTAAGTTCAATCACTGTTGTTCGCGCCTTAAACGACCTTGCTAAAGACGGTTATATTGTCCGTCAACAAGGTAAGGGAACCTTTGTGGCTCGCGCTCGCAAGCACAAACTCGTAGAATTTTCTGATGTAGAAATTTTTGAAACAAAGGACGATAAAGTCACTGTTCTTTCTATTGAACGCGGTAACGATCTTAACTACTTAGAAAAATTAGGATTGCGTGGCGATCAATTTTATTACAAAATCGAACGTATCCGTGAATCTAACGGTGTTACTTATATCTACCACACATCTTATATCCCTGAACAATACATCAATGCAAACTATCCAAATCTTGAATACTATAGTTCTATCTATAATCGTTTCAAATTGGACTACCACATTCACATGAATGACGAGCATTTTGAAGAAATCAATGAAATTGTATTTCCAACTCCAGAACATGCTGCTTCTATCCTAGGAATCGACTCTCAGTTCCCAACTGTTCTCCAAACCAAGACAACTAAACTTGAGTCAACTGGCCAAGTGTTGGAATACATTGAAACTTACAAACGTTCTGATTTCTATAAGATCAAGTTTATTTCATGTGATCGCGATCACTAAGAAGAAAGCCTGAGCCTCATCGCTTGGGCTTTTTCAATGCTTATTATATCCCATCAAAACTGTATTTTCTATATGTCAATGAAGATCGATTAATACTAATTCAAACCACGTCAGCGTCGCCTTACCGTATATGTGTTACTGACTTCGTCAGTTCTATCCACAACCTCAAAACGGTGTTTTGAGCAACCTACGGCTAGCTTCCTAGTTTGCTCTTTGATTTTCATTGAGTATAAATTTGTTTTAAATTTTACTAAAATATAGGTAATTTTTTATTAAAGTCGCTTTTATAAAAATAAAAATCGAAGTTCTTCTACTCCAGTAAATAGAGTAATAGAACTTCGATTTTATTTTAATTATCCTAAACCAAGACGTTCAAAGATATCATCCACTCGTTTAGTGTAGTAAAGAGGGTTGAAGATTTCATCGATTTCCTCTTGTGTCAAACGTGATGTCACCTCTGGATCTGCTTCTAGCAGTGGTTTGAAGTCTACTTGGTTGTCCCATGATTGGGCTGTCTTAGGTTGTACCAAATCATAGGCTTGCTCACGCGTCATACCTTTCTCAATCAAGGTCAACATAGCACGTTGACTGAATATCAAACCAAATGTAGAGTTCATGTTGCGGATCATGTTTTCAGGGAAGACTGTCAAGTTTTTGACAATATTTCCAAAACGGTTGAGCATGTAGTCGATCAAGATAGTCGTATCTGGTGTGATGATACGCTCAGCTGATGAGTGAGAGATATCACGCTCATGCCAAAGAGCTACGTTTTCATAAGCCGTAATCATGTGACCACGGATGACACGCGCCAGACCAGTCATATTTTCAGAACCGATTGGGTTGCGTTTGTGAGGCATTGCTGAAGACCCTTTTTGCCCTTTGGCAAAGAACTCTTCCACTTCGCGTTGCTCAGATTTTTGTAGACCACGAATTTCTGTTGCCATACGCTCGATAGAAGTCGCGATGCTAGCAAGAACTGCAAAGTACTCAGCGTGAAGGTCGCGAGGAAGGACCTGTGTAGAGATTTCTTGGGCACGGATACCCAATTTGTCGCAGACGTATTGCTCAACGAATGGTGGGATGTTGGCAAAGTTTCCAACCGCACCAGAAATCTTACCAGCTTCCACACCAGCAGCCGCATGCTCGAAACGCTCGATGTTCCGTTTCATTTCGCTGTACCAAGTCGCTAATTTGAGACCAAAGGTTGTCGGCTCAGCGTGCACACCGTGGGTACGACCCATCATAATGGTGAACTTGTGCTCCTTAGCCTTATCAGCGATGATGTTGGTGAAGTTTTCAAGATCCTTGCGGATGATGTCGTTGGCTTGTTTGTAAAGGTAACCGTAGGCAGTATCGACTACGTCAGTAGAAGTCAAACCATAGTGGACCCACTTACGCTCTTCACCAAGAGTTTCAGAAACCGCACGCGTGAAGGCAACCACATCGTGGCGAGTCTCCTGCTCAATTTCCAAAATACGGTCGATGTCAAAGTCCGCTTTTTCGCGAATCAAAGCCACATCTTCCTTAGGGATTTCTCCCAACTCAGTCCATGCCTCGTCAGCCAAGATTTCCACCTCAAGCCAAGCACGGTATTTATTTTCTTCACTCCAAATGTTCGCCATCTCAGGGCGAGAGTAACGGTTGATCATGTTGTTTCTCCTATAATTTTATCTGCCTGATAGTAATGATGAAATAACTCCGCCTAAAGTTCCTGATATTATATCTTTAATAAATTGTTGATTGAAAAATGAAGCATTTTCTTTAACAATTACAGTAAATTCAGACTCGCTATTTTTGTCAGTTGCAGCAAGTAAGTCCTTTAAAATTTCGATAGATTGCTCAGATAGAACAGAAGCATTGTTAACAATCTGTTGAAGTTGTTTAGAAAGTTCCGACCACGGAAACTCAACATTCATATTAGATTTTTCTAAAATAGAATCTGTAACAATATTTGAGTTAACATTGTTGTCCCCATTAAGTGTGACATTATTACCTGAACCAAAATCATTTCCAACTACATTATCATTACCTGATACAGTTGTTTGAGATACTTCCTTTTCATAGATATTTTTACTATCATAATTCTCTATATTTTGATTTTTTATATCAATGTATATATTTTCCGCTTTATTACCAAAAGATTCCGTAATAATATTAAAAACAGTATCTCTAAATTTAGCGTCTTCGAAATACAATAAATAATTTTGACTTGATCCCAAATTAAATACTATATAATATTTTGACTTCAAATGATTTTGGTGTTTATTATAAACGTACCATGCATATAAACCAAATAATATTAATCCTAAAAATGGTGGGATCAATCCAATCATAAATAGAATTATCAGAATAAATATATCTCGTAGCGTGACTGGTGATTTAAATTCACTTTTACTTAACATGGATAAATTTGATATTTGAATACTATTATTTCTAGTGATAATTGCATTATTTTTTATTGTTAATCCATCAGTTTCAATCGTATATTTACTCTCAACGCTCTTTAATAACTCAGGTATCATTATATTCCCCCTTTAAAGTGAATCTAAATTTAATAACACTGTTCATTTCAACATCTTACTCTATACTCCACTCCGCCGCTTTCTCTGCGTGAATCACCGTTGTGTCATAGAGGGGCAGGTCGGTGTCGAATTGTTTGACCAGGAGACCAATCTCGGTACAACCCAAAATAACAGCTTCAGCGCCTGCTTTTTTCAAATCATCTATAACGGCAAGATAAGTCTGCTTTGAACTTTCTTTGATATCACCTAGACAGAGCTCGTCATAAATGATTCGATTGACCTCTGTAATTCCATCTTGGTCTGGAATCAGCACTTCTAATCCAGACTCTATCAATTTCTCTTTGTAAAAATCTTGGGTCATGGTGTACTTAGTTCCTAGCAGACCGACTTTTTGAATACCATCAGCCAACAAGGTCTGAGCAATTGCAACTGCAATATGCAAGACTGGAATTGTAATTTTTTCTTGTATCTGTGGGGCAACTTTATGCATGGTATTTGTGCAAATAACGATGAAATCCGCACCTGCTTGTTCCAAGCGCTGAGCAACATCTGTCAAAAGTTGAGCACTCTTCTCCCAGTCTCCAACAGCCTGATAATGCTCGATCTCCGCAAAATCTACACTGTAGAGCAAAATTTTAGCTGAATGTAGACCTCCCAGCTCTTTTTTGATGGTTTCGTTAATAATTTGGTAGTAAGATGTGGTACTTTCCCAACTCATACCGCCAATCAGACCGATAGTTTTCATAACTAATTAAGCTCCTCTTTTCCAATAAATACAGATGGATAATGTGGTAATTCATTGAGATCAGTATCCAATGGTAAATCATAAATGGCTAGATAGTTTTCAGGATATTGTGCAGCTAGTTCTTCATATTTAGCTTGTACCTTATCTTGGTCAGCACTAGCAAACAAGACTTCGACAACTGCTCCAGTCTTATCCTTTTCAACAAATGCGTTGACGATAAGTTGGATCATAAAAACCTCCTAAATCGAAATCCCCTTCATATTTGCTTCCAGAATAGGCATCTTCACACCTAACTCCTGACCGGTCTGATAGACACTTTGACAACAGTAGAAAATATCCTGCTTATCATTGTGTAAGGTCATGATTTTTCGTGTCAGCTCATTTTTCGCAAACATGATTTTCATGGCTTTTCCTGCAATCCAAGCGGGAATTTTGTAAGGTAAGAGTTCAGCTTTATAAAGCTTCAAATTTACACCACGTGCTTCTACGACTTTCAAAGCCTCTCGAATGGCCTTGATGGCCAATGATAATTCCGAAGAACTATTCATCAAGTTCAGAGCCAGCTGTTCTGGATTTTCCAAATTCCCCGAACGCGCAGCTGTCGAAGTGACACCTGCATTAATCGCCATGTGAATCCAAATCCACTCAACCATATCATGAGGAACTTCCCACTTCAAATCTGCAGAAGCTAGTAAAGCCGTTAGATCAGCATAATTAGAAATCTGTGCTTTTTGCTCACCTTCTAGCATTAAATGGTCGAACAAGACACCATCCAAATGGTTCTCTTGCATGTGACCACCCGCTGTCGGAAAGGCCAAAATATAGTCGTAATCCCCTGCCCACTCTTGGACCTATTTTCGAGTATCCCAGAAATTACAGAAGAAAACAAGGGTGCCTTTGATATTATTTTTTCGCAAGGTTTCCACAGCTTCTTTGACAAAACCATGACGCACACTGAGAAAAATAAAATCATATTCCGAATGAGCTTCCGCCACATGAACCTCATAGGTATCATGCTTGTTCTCACCTTTGGAATGATAGCGACCATCTAGCAGATCAACCGACAACTCCTTGAGAGCATTGTTTTTCTTACTATCTCTAAGTACGTGTTCCACCTGATGGTCTGCTTTTTGGAAGGCGTAGGCATAACTCCAAGTCCTAGAATCGCTATTTTCACTTAAAAATCAATCCCTTCCCCAAACTCAACCACACTATCCGGCACATCACTAAACAAAGTGACATGTCCCATCTTACGGTTGTGCTTTGCTTCTATTTTACCATACATGTGGAGGTGGGCGCTTGGATTTTCTGTGACATATTTTTCAGCAGCCTCGACATGCTGGCCGAGAACATTGAGCATGACAGCAGGCGCATGTAAATGGATAGCTGGTAATGGTGCTCCGAGAACACTCAAAATATGCGTATCAAACTGAGAAAAATCACAGGCTTCAATCGAGTAGTGTCCAGAGTTATGTGGTCGTGGGGCAATCTCGTTGACGATGATGTCATCAGCAGTCGCAAACATTTCCACACAAAGTGTTCCAGACAAGTTCAGCTGTTCAGCGACTCGCACGGCCATAGCCTTAGCTTTCTCAGCTAGACTTTCTGAAATGCGGGCTGGTACGATGGTCTTAGACAGAATGTTGTTTCGGTGGATATTTTCCTGAACTGGGAAAACCGTCACATCCTTGCCATTTCCTGATACGATGACAGAAATCTCAAGGTCAAAGTTGACAAATTCCTCCAAAACACAGTCGGCTGAATCTGCTAATGCATAAGCTTCTTCCAAATCTGCTTCCGAGCGAATGACTTTCTGACCATGGCCATCGTAACCACCGGTCGCCGTCTTGAGGACATAGTTTTTCGATAGGTCGATATCTACCAAATCTTGGCTTGAGGTCACAACCTTGTAGGGTGCCACAGTGACTTGAGCCTTATTTGAAAGAAAGTCCTTTTCAAAAATACGATTTTGCGAAATACGAAGCAGGTCTGTACCTTGTGGAAGTTGCCTATCCTTGACAACCGCATCCAAACCGTCTGCATCAACATTTTCAAATTCATAAGTGAGGACATCGCAACGCTCCGCCAACTGGCGAAGAGCGTCCACATCATTATAAGGAGCCACGATGATCTCCGCCACACGGGAGGCTGGGCAATCCGCCGCAGGATCCAGCGCGATAACCTTGTGCCCCATGTAGATAGCAGAAATAGCCATCATCTGACCTAGCTGACCACCACCAATGATACCAATAGTTTTAGTTGAGCTCATTTGTAGACTCCTCTGCGATTTTTCCTTGTTCTTCAGCAAAGTTAGCAAGTGCGTCCGCAATGGCCTTGTCTTCTACTGAAAGAAGGCGGAGAGCAAAGAGGGCTGCATTAGTCGCACCCGCTTCACCGATCGCCATGGTTGCGACTGGTACTCCACCCGGCATCTGAACGATAGAGTAGAGCGAGTCCACGCCACTAAGCGCGCGTGATTTGACTGGTACACCAATAACAGGCAGAGTGGTTTTGGCTGCTACCATGCCTGGCAAATGGGCTGCGCCACCAGCACCTGCAATGATAACCTTGATGCCACGGCTACGTGCTTCTTCGGCATGTTTGAACATGAGGTCTGGTGTACGGTGGGCGGAGACAACTTTCTTTTCGTAGGCTACACCAAAGCGGTCTAGGACTTCGGCTGTTTTTTGCATGGTCGCCCAGTCGGATTTTGAGCCCATGATGATGGAAATAATTGGTTTCATTTCTTTTCCTTTTTCTTCTTTTTTGATAATGGTCTTAGGTGGTGAATTTTTATTTTTTCTTTTTTATAATCGTCTATTGTAGTGCGGACGTAAGCGACCGCCTAGGGCGTTCCATTACTAAAACTGGAGCCTAAGTCTCCAGTTTTCCGCTCCTAGTAGCTCTGCCACTAGGAGTTCCACTACTGCGACGATTATCCTATACTAGCTCGCTCATGCTCGCAATCAAACGACCATTATCTTAGTTTGGCTCGCTTTCGCTCACCATAACAATTTTTGTGTCTGTTAATCTTTTATCGCCTTGTTTCCGATATCTGTTCGGTAAAAGAGGCCTTCTGTTTTTTGTTGGGAGAGTTCTTGATAGATGGTTTCTTGGGCTTCTTTAACGGTATCTGCTGTGGTGACGAGCATATAGACACGTCCGCCGTTTGATAGCAGTGCTCTGCTATTTTCATCAAATTTAGCACCGGCATAGTAAGTGATGATGTCGCCATCAGTTTTAGCTGGCAACTCAACGCCCTTTTCGTAGTCTAGTGGGTACCCATTCGATGCTACAACTACGCCCAGTGTCACACCCTTGTCCGCCCAAGTGATGGCCGGCTCTTGGCCATCCAAAATATCCGTGATATTTTGCGCAAAATCAGATATCAAACGAGGCAAGATGATTTGCGTTTCAGGATCTCCGAAGCGAGCGTTAAACTCGATGACTTTGGGTCCGTCAGTTGTCAAGATAAGACCCGCGTAAAGGACACCAAGATATGGACGACCTTCTTTGATCATGCCTTCGAGGACTGGCTTGACAATGGTGTCAACCGTTGTGTCAACCACGCTCTGTGACAAGTGAGGAACTGGCGCATAGGCACCCATTCCCCCAGTATTGGGACCCTTGTCCCCGTCGTAGGCACGCTTGTGATCCTGAGCCGTTGGCATGATGTAGAACTTGTCCCCATTGACAAAGGCAAAGAGAGAGAACTCTTCTCCTTCAAGGAATTCCTCGATGACCACACGCACACCTGAGTCACCAAATTTATTGTCCAAAAGCATCTCGTGAGCGGCTTCGACTGCTTGCTCGACTGTCTCCGCAACGACGACACCTTTCCCAAGGGCCAAACCGTCTGCCTTAACTACGATTGGAGCGCCTTTTTCTTCGATATAGGCCTTGGCTTCCTCGAAATCTGAAAAGGTCCCATAGGCTGCTGTCGGAACGTCATATTTGACCATGATTTCCTTAGCAAAATCCTTGGACCACTCCAGCTCCGATGCCAATCTTGTTGGACCAAAGGCTTTGAGACCAGCTGCATTGAACTCATCCACAATCCCAGCCGCAAGGGCATCATCTGGCCCAATGAAGGTCCAAGCGATATCGTTGTCCTTTGAAAAGTCAACAAGCTTAGAATGTTCGGAAATAGAGATATCCACCAATTCCAGACCATCCAGAGTCATCCCGTCATTACCAGGAGCTACAAAAACCTTTTCAACTCCTTTTGAATCAAGTAACTTCTTAGCGATCGCATGCTCACGACCACCCGAACCGACAACCAACAGTTTCATTTCTCAACCTCTTTTGCGAATTATTTACTAATATTATACCATAAACGTTCGTTTTAATCTTGTTTCGTTTCGCTTTTAAAGCAAAAAAAGGAAAGAAACTGTTTTCTTCCCTTTTATTTTCTTAATGTCTAAAATGTCTCACGCCTGTGAAGACCATGGTCAAGCCGTATTTATCAGCAGCTTCGATAGACTCTTGGTCACGTACTGAGCCAAGAATAAATATTTTCGATATAATAAATCGTAACTATAAAGCTGAAAATAATTCGTCAATACTAGATATGTTTTTTCCATTGAGTATTCTTCTCATACATGGGCTTAACATATTCTCGATACCTTCTTTTTCTATCGATAGCACAAATGAGTATTTCCCTTTAATTTGTTTAATAAAAATATCATCTCTTTCAATATTATCTATACTTTGAATAGCATCCCATAATAATTTTTTCTTAAAGCTCCTTCCAACTGTTAAACGTCGAATATTATCCTGTTTATTTACTATATATACACCTGTTACTTTTACATTGCCCGACTCCAACAAATTTGTCAATCTAGTTTTTTTATTATTAAGTTTAAGACTATATCCTTTTAACAAATCACATATTATTTTCTCTATTCTACTTTTTATGTCTGAATAATCAATTTTATTTGCAATACATCGAAAAGAGATCGTAATGTCATCTGCATATCGAGTATAAATTACATTGTCTAATTCTTCATTCTTTAAATGACTATATAAAATATTGTCAAATCTTTTTAAATAAATATTAGACAATAATGGAGAAGTCACAAATCCCAAAGGTAACCCCTCCAGCCCTTGACTTGATTTTTTTACAATTTCATAAGACTGGCTCTTGCTTAGATTGTATTTGTTATATTTTACTTCTCGGTATAAAAGCTTTGTCAGCTTACGATGGTTAATAGAAGGAAAAAATCGTTGAATATCAAATTGAATAAAAATATCATTATACATATGAGCCTTAGCATTATCAAAAATAGAAATTCCTTTTCTGTAACCTTTTGTGAATTTAGAATATCTAACTCTTTCTCTTAAATAGTTATTAATTAATTCATGCTCACGTCTAAGATTACTACCATTAGTATATGCAACTATTTTTCTAACTTTTTTGTTTTTTTTAAATTTAAATATTTTAAACTCTTTATTTGGTCTCATTCTTTATTCGTTCCAATTCTTGTCTTCCTCAACCTGCTTAACCAATTCAGAATATGTAGTAAAGTAGTATTTCCCGTTATCTTTTTTTCTTTTTATAACAACTTCGCTATTTTCTTCATATCCTTCATCTTTTCTTATCTCAATAAACTCTGCCGCACTAAACAAATAAAGTGACATTCCTATTACCTTCTCGATTGTTCCAAATTTATTTTCAAAATGAACTTCAGGAACAGTTGCAAACTTATAATAGTATCGTTCTTCATACGTCCATATTATTAGTTTTCCCATTTCTTCTTTAATAATATTTATAGCTTCTTGCATTGTTAACTTTTTATTAAATAATTTTTCAGCTAAAAAATCTTTTGACATCATTGCTGCTACACAAAGCAATATTTTCTCTGAAGAAATTCTTGCAGTTAACTGTCTTTTATCTTTTGAACAATAAAGTGAAAATCCCTGTCCACTCAACGATTTTTTTTTATTCCCAATAAAGTTCAATATTTTTTTACTTAATACTTCGCCTACTGAATTATTCACAAAACTTGTATGGAGATTCCGAAGATTAACAGAGGTAATATTATTCTGTATGCTCGGGTAATAGGTAATTTGTTTGACAGAGTTTTCTCCTTTAAAGAAAGAAAGTCTCAAAAAAGCGCCAAGTTTATCTTCTTCAACAGCTTCTTTATTGGGGATTATTAAGCAGGTTTTATGTTTGTTAGAATACTCCCCTAAAAATAAACCCGCTTCTGCACCTGTTGAAATACTTTCATGAAATATTAGAATAGCATCTGATAAAAGAGAGACTAAAAATTCTACATCATATAAATTTCTCATGTATATATCGCCATAGGCAAGAAATGTTGTTTTCTTCGAAAATATAAAATTATCTTCTAAAATTATAGGTCTATACAATGGACTTTTTTCCAATAAATGCTTCCTCAAAACATTTCTTTTATCACTTTTATTAGACCCAACATACTTGGAGCCACACAAAAAAATTAATTTATAAAAAGATCCACTGTATTCCAGATTGAAACAATACTTTCCCATAACTACTCCATATAAAAAGAGCCCTACTAAAATTTGTAGAAGCTTTACTTGTTACGAAATGGAGAACATAGGTTCTCGACGACTTACGGCGAGTTCGCCGTAAGTCGAGAGGTTCTAAGTGCGACGTTTCGTAATTTCCTCATAGTAAGTAATTACTATTCTCGACGAAGTCGAGTAACAAATTTTACTCTATTTAAAATACTCAACCTTTGGAACTACCAAAGGAAATAACATGATATGTTATTTTTCTAGGGCTCTACCTTATTGTATCATAAAATTTGCATTTTTTCTATCTCTTCAATATTATTAAAAAATTTCTGTCCTTCTTCATTTTTATAATGCAAAATACTTTTCCATCTTAACTTCTTGCTATTAGGATTAGAAAACCCTCTACTACGCAGAGCTTCTTCTACTTTTTTATCTTCAAAAACCGCTAGTTTTAATATTATTATGTATTTATATGCTGTTCTTTTTAAATAACTTGGAGCCTCTTCTGCCAACTCTTTTGAAAGTATATCCTTAGAAAGTATTAAATTGATTAATACTATGAGAGAATTTAAACTAAAATTTTGAAGATCAAACTTGTTGCGTAAGTAGACATCATCATCTTTTAATTTCATACCAGTTATATAATGTTCTTCCGTTGAAAATTCATCAGATATTTTAATCTTATATCTTTCTCCACTTGATGGTGTTTTTACTTTATCATTTAAAAAAATAATAATTTCCTCAATGATTTCAATACCATAATTTTGAACATTATCAATCAGCAATTCTAAAATATCAAAATCACTTAAATAAACTCGTACATTATTTTCATTTACCAAGAATCTAGTTTTTTCATTCTTTCTAATTAAAAACATATAAACCTTATCTCCATGACTAACCTCTAAATTCCTATCTATACTGAAGTAATCATTGTCGATACTGTTGTCTCCAAATCGTGTTTTAACTTTTTCCTTTTCTTGATTTAAAAGAAAATCTAAATCTTTTATGAAATTCATATTATTCTCCTCTTTATTTTATATTATATCAAATCCAATTTTTCAGCTCAATGATTTTATAAAACAAAAACATCCAATTCCTTGGATGCTTTGTAAGTTCTTAATGTCTAAAATGTCTCACACCTGTGAAAACCATGGTCAAGCCGTATTTATCAGCAGCTTCAATAGACTCTTGGTCACGTACTGAGCCTCCTGGCTGGATGATGGCCTTGATTCCTGCTTTGGCGATTTCTTCCACGTTATCCGCAAATGGGAAGAAGGCATCCGAAGCAAGGACAGCACCGTCAAGACGGTCTTTAGCTTGGTCAATGGCAAGGCGGACGGAAGCCACGCGGTTGGTTTGACCAGGGCCAACGCCAAGTGTCATGTGATCATTAGTCACGATGATTCCATTTGATTTGACATACTTGATGGCTTTCCATGCAAACTCAAGAGCAGTCGCTTCTGTCTCAGTTGGCTGGCGTTTGGTCACCACTTGCCAGTCAGCCGGGCTTTCTTTGATCACGTCTTGGTTTTGAACGAGGAGTCCACCGACAACACCTGTATATTCTGCTTCCACTTCACTAGCATCTTGTGCGTCAAATGGCAAGGCAAGAATGCGCAAGTTTTTCTTTTTGTTGGTCAAAATGGCTAGCGCCTCATCCGTATAGCTCGGTGCTATGATGATTTCAAGGAAAACACCGTGCATCTTCTCAGCTGTCGTAGCATCCACCTCACGGTTGAGAACGACAATTCCACCAAAGATAGAAACTGGGTCAGACTCATAAGCGTAGTCCCAAGCAGTCTCGATATCATCAGCTTGACCAATCCCACATGGGTTCATATGTTTGAGAGCTACAACTGTTGGACGTTCTTTGAAATCGCGGATGATGCGGATCGCTGCATCAGCGTCACGGATATTGTTGAAGGATAATTCCTTACCGTTGAGCTGTTTAGCAGATGCAATAGAGTAGTCTGTTGGCAAGGCTTTTTGGTAGAAGTCTGCGTCTTGTTGAGGGTTTTCACCGTAACGCATAGCTTGTTTAAGGTCATAAGTCAAGGTCAGTTTTTCTGGCTTGCTTTCTCCGACTTGAGCTGTGAAATATTCTGCAATCAAGGCATCATAAGCCGCAGTGTGACGGAAAACCTTAGCCGCCAAACGTTGGCGAGTTTCATAACTTGTTTCGCCGTTTGCTGCCAATTCGTCCAAAACCACAGCGTAGTCAGCAGGATCTACCACAACTGTAACACTGGCATGATTTTTCGCTGCCGAACGAAGCATTGATGGACCACCAATATCGATGTTCTCCACCGCGTTAGCGTAGGTCACATCTGGTTTAAGAATGGTTTCCTTGAATGGATAGAGGTTGACCACAACAAGGTCGATCAATTCGATATTGTTGCCCTTAGCCGCTTCCAAGTGGCTATCCAAGTCACGACGAGCAAGAAGCCCTCCGTGGATATTTGGGTGAAGGGTCTTCACACGACCGTCCATCATTTCTGGAAAACCAGTCACATCATCGATAGCAATGGTATCAACACCAGCATTGTCAAGGGCAACTTTGGTACCACCTGTTGAGATGATATCCCAACCAAGTTTCTTGAGTTCTTGGGCAAATTCAACAATGCCCGCTTTGTCTGAGACGCTGATTAAGGCTTTTTTCGTCATTCTATTCCTCTTTCTTTAGGTCCAAGCGCATAGCGACTTCGTTATTTTCTTCTATAAATCCTGTTTCCTGAAAACCCAAACTAGTCAACAGGTGCTTCATTTTTTCATTTCCAACCACATAATCTGCGATAATATGATTGCAAGTGCTATCCATCTGAGCCTTTTTAATCAGAACTTCCACAGCTTTTCGTCCATAACCTCTTCCTTGGTACTGCTGGCCAATCATTATCCGCCAGATAAAGTATTCCGCTTCATCCTTATCTATTTCCAACAGGAGAAAACCAACTACAAGCTCATTCCAATAAATTGCCATTGGAAACACATCCCCATTCTCTCGGTAGAGCCATGCGTCAGCTAAAGAGCGTACATTTGGAGCCACGAAACGTGCTCGTTCATCAGCTTCAGATATTTTCAAATCCAGCACTGCCTGAAAACTGCTCTCATCTACTAATTTTATCTCAATCATTTTTTCTCCTAGTAATATTGCAAAATCAAAACTTGATTTACTTCTTATCTTCTACCCACCTCTAAACTCTCCAACACTTGAGGATAGAGCTGATACTCGGTGGCATGGATGCGAGCTTCAAAACTGTCAATCGTATCATCAGCTAATCTTGGCACACGGACTTGTTTGATGACCTTACCGGTATCAACACCAGAGTCCACCCAGTGAATAGTCACGCCAGACTGGTCAACGCCTGCATTCCAAGCATCCTCAATACCATGAGCGCCTGGAAATTCGGGCAGGTAGGCTGGATGAATGTTGATGATTCGATCTTCATAAGCCGCCAATAAGGTTGGTCCAACGATTTTCATGTAGCCTGCTAGACAAACCAAGTCAATCTTGTGTTCATCCAAAAGTTCGACGATGTCTCCTTCATAGTCTGCCTTATTCTCAAACTCTTTGAGTTCGAAGGCATAAGATAAAACCCCTAGCTTTTCGGCACGTTCTAAGACATAGGCATCCCGGTGATCTGAAAAGACAAATTCTACTGGAAATTGTTCTGCAATCACCTGAAAATTTGAGCCATTACCAGAGGTAAAAACAGCAATTTTTTTAGCCATTATTTAATCACCACACTTGCATCTGTCTTCTTCACAATACGACCGATTTCATAAACTGGTTCGTCAAGAAGTTCTTTGACACGTTCAACATTTTCTGGTTTAACCGCAAGCATAAGACCAATACCCATGTTGAAGATTTCAAACATTTCTTCATGTTTGATTTGGCCATATTTTTCAAGAGCTTTGAAAATTGGAAGGACTGGCACTTTGCTTTCGTCAATTTCAGCAGCCAAGTCATCTGAGAACATCCGTGGGACATTTTCGATGAAACCACCACCTGTGATGTGGGCAATACCATTCACCAATTCCTCTTTAATGAGTGGCAAGACAGCCTTGACATAGATACGAGTTGGCTCAAGAAGAACGTCCTTGAGTTGCTTGCCTTCCAATTCTGGCAAGATTTCCTCACCTGTGTAGTCCGCAAAGACACGACGGACGAGAGAGTAACCATTTGAGTGAATCCCACTTGAAGCAAGTCCAAGAAGAACATCTCCCTCTGCCACTTTTGAACCGTCAATGATTTGAGATTTTTCAGCCACACCGACCGCAAAACCAGCCAAGTCATAGTCATCTTCGCCGTACATGCCCGGCATTTCAGCCGTTTCCCCACCGATGAGGGCAGCGCCTGCCTGCACACAACCTTCGGCCACACCAGCAACGACTTGTTCTAGTTTAGCTGGTTCATTTTTACCAGTTGCGATATAGTCCAAGAAGTAAAGAGGCTCTGCTCCTGCAGCGATGATATCGTTGACACACATGGCCACACAGTCTTGACCGATGGTATCGTGTTTGTCATACTTGATAGCAAGCATCAGCTTAGTACCAACACCATCTGTTCCTGAGATCAAAACTGGCTCTTTGACACCTGTTTTTGAAAGGTCAAACATACCACCAAAACCACCAAGAGCTCCCATGACACCTGCACGCTCCGTACGAGCCACGTGCTTTTTAATCCGTTCAACAACCTCATAACCCGCTTCAACATCCACACCAGATTTTGCGTAAGCATTTTTATTTGTCATTTGTTTTTTCCTTTTCCTTTTCATTCCAAGTTTCAATAAATACCTTTTCAAATTCATCTATTTGTTGAAGATTTTCTAATAGAAAGTCAATGAGTGTTTGAGTTGCTTCAGATAACAACAAGTTTTCATCTGAAGCATCAAAATTTAGAAATTTATTAGAAGTATTAAAACCATATTTACTATATCTGTCAAATGTCAAAAGTTTAAATTGCCGAGACTGTATGTCTGTTAAATTTTTTTTAGATATTGATAAATAAACATCTGTCTGAAAATTACTATATGTTATCTCATAAAAATAGGCTGAACCAGTAGACCATTCTGTATTTTCCTCTTTAACAACATTGTCAATAAAATTATCTAACCGTCTTGTTCTAAAACGTAAAAAAGTTTTTGAACAATATTTTTCATCGAAAATTAAATTTCCCTGTTCATTTAGATAATTTAAAACACCGACTAATTTTTCACGAAGCATCTGCGTATCAGGTCTGTTTTCAAAAATAAGATCTAAAACTTCTTTATATTTAAAATAAATTTCAGCACTTAACTCTTTCAACTCTATATCATTCAAAATATTTCTCCTAATATTATCATTGTACTCTTTAAGAATGTAAGAAACTTTCTCATTATCAATCTCATCCACATACAATTCTTCTAGTATATCTGAAATATCTTGATATGAAAGTAAACTCCAAAATTGCCTTTCCTCAACATCAGCATCTATCGGTGCATCTCCATTTGGTGTCAGATAAATATATATATATTACGATAACCAACATAAGAATTTTCAATAAATTTTCTATATTTTCTCAACTGATTGTCATGGTCGGAGGTGAAAGTTTTATTTTCAATAATTAAATTTATTCGATGTTCTTTATTTGTATACAGAACATCAATATTATTTTTACTTTCTCTATATACTTCTGCTTTTGAGAAATCTTTCAATATTATTTCAGTTGGTTTAATTGTTGCAAAAGATAGATTATTATCAAACACTTTCATCAATATTTTTTTGAAAAACTTATCTTCCAATTTATGACTTTCTCTGGGATCAAGCAACCAAGCTAATACTCGACTATGACGAATTTCAGCACTAGTTATCCCTAAAATTTCAAAAATATTAACTCCCGTTAACCATCTTGAAAAATCTTTTTCCGAATTTTTTTCAAGGTACAGCAGAAACTCAGTAATTTTATTTTCTATTTTCACCACTAACCCTTTTCTAATAGAATGAAGTTTTTTCTTCTAAACTTCTACGATATTCTTCTTCATAGTCATAGAGAGGAGTTGGATATTTCCCATCAAAGTAAGCCACACAGAGACCGCCATTTGGTGCATCTGTCTCAATACCGATTGAGTCAATTAAGCCCTCAATAGAAAGATAAGTCAGGCTATCTGCACCAATAATTTGACAGGTTTCTTCAACCGTATGATTGGCCGCAATTAATTCCTCACGACTCTGAATATCAATTCCATAGAAACATGGATAAGCCAGAGCTGGGCTAGCAATCGCCACATGAACTTCTGTAGCACCTGCTTCTTTCAGCAATTTTACGATACGACGAGATGTTGTGCCTCGTACAATCGAGTCATCGATCATGACCACGCGCTTGCCTTTAACGACACCAGAGACGGCAGACAATTTCATCCGAACCCCTTGCTCGCGCAATTCTTGGGTCGGCTGGATGAAGGTTCGTTGGGTATATTGGTTCTTGATAAGCCCCATTTCATTTGGCAGACCTGATTCTTCGGCAAAGCCCATGGCTGCGCTGAGTGAGGAATTTGGCACACCAACTACAATATCTGCTTCATGCTTTAACTCACGTGCCAGTTGAGCTCCCATTCGCTTACGAGCTGTATGAACATTGACTCCGTGGATGTTGGAGTCAGGACGGGCAAAATAGATATACTCCATGGAACAGATTGCCAGCTGAGTATCGTTTGTATAGCTGTCATACTGGATGCCATTGTCATCAACAATGACAATCTCACCTGGTTTCACATCGCGAATCCACTCAGCACCGATTACTTCAAAGGCACAGGTCTCAGATGAAACCACTACTGCTCCATTCGTCATTTCCCCGATTGACAGAGGACGGAAGCCATTTGGGTCAAGCGCTGCAATCAACTTATCTTCAAACATCAAGAGATAAGCAAAACCACCTTTAACAAGACTGAGGGCTTCCTTAATTTTACCCATCAGGTTTGGATTGTGGCTACGGCGAATAAGGTGAGCCAAGATTTCAGAGTCAGAGGTTGAGCTGAAAATCGCTCCTCTTTGTTCCAATTCTTGCTTGAGCGATTCTGCATTGGTCAGATTCCCATTATGAGCCAAACCAAACTGCATGTCGTGAAAGCGGAAGAGGAAAGGTTGGATATTGTCTACAGAAGCTTCTCCCGCAGTCGCATAACGCACGTGCCCAATCGCTCCAGTTCCTGTCAATTTATCCAAATTCGCAGGATTTTTGAAGACTTCTGATAAAAGCCCCATATCACGATGACGCTTCAATTTCCCTTGGTCATTGGAGAGGATTCCTGCCCCCTCCTGACCACGGTGCTGAAGACTATGGAGTCCAAAATAGGTCAATTTGGCAGCGTCTGGGTGACCCCAGATACCAAAAACACCACATTCTTCATTAAGAGATTTTACTTCGTATGTCATTTTATATACCTTTTATTTTTACATTATAGCCCACTCTTCTAAAAGAAAATTAGGAATTTCATCTGGCTCGACTCTTTTATAACTATCAACTCCTACACACTGACCCAAATTAGGTTCACCGAAAAGTTCTTGACTAAGTAGCACAAGCTTCTCATTTGTTCTAATTTTTTCTTTAATTGTCGGGCTAAAGTAATAGTTTTCAGTGTAAGCAAATATTAAATAATTAAGAAAATCCAGTTTCTTCAATCGATCGCTACTATTAAACTGACTTTTTAGAGATCTATATTTCCAATCCCTTTTATGATAAAAAGCTAGCACCATCGTCTTTTCTTTTAATGGTAATATTGCTAGATGCAACTTCTGAATACGATTATTTTTTGAATGGTTACTCGTATCATTCACTGGATATTCATACATATCTCTAATCAACGTTAATGAGCCTTGAAACGCTATCGGTGTCTTATAGGGGAGCACCTCATGAAAAATAATTTGATATGCTCCTTTAAGATTGTCTTCAATAGCAGTTTTATGGAGTAAAATTTCATTTTGAAAATCTTCAATATCATAATCAAAAGAATTATGAAGATCTTTTATTTTTTGAGATGTGTTCTCTAATGTTTTATTAGAAATCTCAGGTATTCTTAAGTATAAAGCCTTCTTGATTGTATTATCAGACATTGATTTTTCAAAATAATATTTTTCCTCCCTCCTTCTAACTAGTTCTAAAAGGAAATTTTTCAATGCAATTTGTGACAACATTTTATCGCTAGGATAAGACGTAAGATTCATTTCATTTTCATATTCCTGAAAATAAAATGAATCGCATTTACGACAGATAATTTGTATCGTTCCCGAATTGCTCACTCCCTTATCATTATCTGACAGATCACTCCCTATTAAATAACCAGCTTGAGTCAACATGCCAGAATCAGAAATATTTTTTAACGATAACTGTGGAATGGTGTGAGAGTTGCAAAAACTTGTAGTATCTTTATCACAAAGTAAACACTTTCTTGGCTTTAAGTCCTCCTTCATTACTCTCATCTCTCTAGATAACGATTTTTTCAATTGAATCTTTTTTTCAACATCAGGTATATCAATTAATTTATTCAAATACTTCACAAGCTTTCTTTTACTTCTCAAAACACACCAATCGTCCTAGTCATCTCTAGTCCTATTTCCCAGTAAAGTATTGGACCGCTGATGCAAAGAGGTGTTGGTCTTTATTTCCAGGAATATTTTGGAAAAGACCGTCTTCGAAACGTTCTGAGTGTCCCATCTTACCGATGATTTGACCATTCTTACTTGTGATACCTTCAATCGCATTGACAGAACCGTTAGGATTGTATTTAGAATCCATGCTTGGTTTGCCTTCGAAGTCAACGTATTGGGTAAAGATTTGCCCATTGTCACGAAGCTCTGCAAATTCCTCAGCTGTCACGACAAACTTCCCTTCACCGTGTGATACTGGGATGGCATGGATGTCACCAACTTTCACGCCAGCAAGCCATGGTGAGTTCGTGTTGGCAATACGTGTTTCAACCATCTTAGCCACGTGTTGGTTGGCATCATTGTAGAAGAGGGTTGGACTAGTACTGCTTGCATCTTCAAAGTTACCGTATGGAAGAAGACCTGATTTGACAAGAGCTTGAAATCCGTTACAGATACCGATAATCAAACCACCACCTTCGATGAAACTATCGATAGCTGCACGTACTTTTTCATTGAGCAAGATATTAACGATAAATTTAGCTGATCCATCTGGTTCGTCGGCGGCTGAGAAGCCACCTGCAAAGAAGATAATGTTAGCTTTTTCGATATTGTCAACCATGGTGTCAACAGACTCGACAATCGCCTCTTCATTCAAGGTCACGAATGGTACTAAGTTGACTTTCGCACCTTCTTTTTCAAAGGCCTTGGCTGAGTCATATTCTGAGTTGGTTCCTGGGAAGACTGGGATGTAAACCACTGGTGTCTCAGCTGTTTCTTTGGCTTTGATAATAGCATCTGACGCCACTGCAGGTACTTCTTCTAACTCAGTTGCTTGTGCAAATTCCGTTGGGTAGACCTCTTCCAATTTACCTTGGAAGGCACTGTCAAGTTTGTGTCCATCGAGCATTACACCGTTGACAGTAAGTGTAAAGTCGGTTGCTGTTTGTCCAATCTTGGCAACCCCTGCAATATCTTCAGGCGATGTGAAGACGAATCCACCCAATTGAGCTGTCAAGACAGTCTCAAGATTTTCAAGGCTTACAGTGGCACCAATATGGTTACCAAATGTAGCAAGGGCAAGGGCTTCAAGGACACCACCATATTTGACAGCTGATGCTGCTGTCACTTTGTGATCAGCTTGGATGGCTTCAAATTGAGCAAAGTTAGACTTGATGAGATCAAAGTCAATTTCTTGTGCCAAAGCTTGACCAGGAATGTAGTAGATATTTTCACCAGCAGCTTTAAATTCTGGAGAAAGAACCTTACGGCTATCTGCAGTTGTGACACCAAAAGCAACCAAAGTTGGTGGTACTGTCAATTCTTCAAAGGTCCCAGACATGGAGTCCTTACCACCGATAGATGGTAAGCCAAGCTGAATCTGAGCTTCAATAGATCCTAGAAGAGCTGCTACTGGCTGACCAAAACGCTCAGCTTGCTTGTCCATCCGCTCGAAGTACTCTTGGTATGAGAAACGAGCCTTAGACCAGTTGGCACCAGCAGCCACCAAACGAGCAGTCGCTTCGATTACTGCATAGGCAGCACCGTGATATGGAGACCATTCTGCCACATATGGATGGAATCCTTGGGCCATGACTGACGCAGTGTGAGTCACACCGTGTTGAACTGGCAATTTCTGCACAGAAGCCTCAGTTGATGTGAGTTGGTAACGACCACCAAGTGGGTGATTGACCGTTGAACGACCGACCGAACAGTCAAAGATGGTTTGCAATCCTTTTTGACTCGCATGGTTGAGATCAGACAAGACTTCAAGAGTATCCGCTTCAAGGGTTTCGGCAGATGTTTGACGTTCTTCCGGAAGCTTGACATCCTTGTCAACTACCCTAGCATCTACGACGATACGCACACCATTTGTATCAAGGAAGCGACGTTCCAAATCAACAATCGTTTCACCATTCCAGTGCATGACAAGATTTGGTTTTTCAGTCACTGTTGCAACGACAACTGCATCAATATTTTCTTTGTTACATGCTGCAATGAAGGCATCTACGTCTTCTGGACGAACCACCACAGCCATACGCTCTTGAGATTCAGAGATGGCAATTTCTGTACCATTCAAGCCTTGGTATTTCAATGGCACTTTATCTAGATCAATTTCAAGACCATCTGCCAATTCACCGATCGCTACGCAGACGCCACCAGCACCAAAGTCATTTGATTTCTTGATCAGACGTGTTACTTCCCCATTACGGAAAAGACGTTGAATCTTACGTTCTTCGATGGCATTCCCTTTTTGAACTTCAGCTCCAGCAGTTTCCACAGACTCAACTGTTTGAACCTTAGAAGAACCTGTCGCACCACCGACACCATCACGTCCAGTCTTACCTCCAAGCAGGATAATGACATCTCCCGCTTCCGGTTTTTCACGGACAACATTGCCCTTAGGAGCTGCACCGACAACAGCACCTAGCTCCATACGCTTAGCAACGAAACCTGGGTGGAAATACTCACGAACGTAGGTCGTCGCAAGCCCAATCTGGTTACCATATGAAGAATAACCATGAGCCGCTGTCTTAGAAATGACCTGTTGTGGCAATTTACCAGCACGAGTTTCCGAAATCGGTGCTGTAATATCACCCGCACCTGAGATACGCATAGCTTGGTAAACATATGAGCGACCTGATAATGGGTCACGAATAGCACCACCGATACAAGTAGCCGCCCCACCAAATGGCTCAATCTCAGTTGGGTGATTGTGGGTTTCGTTTTTAAACATGAGGAGCCATGGTTCTTTCACACCATCAACGTCCACTTCGATTTCTACTGAGCAGGCATTGATTTCATCAGACACTTCCATGTCATCCAAATGGCCATTGGCACGCTCATAACGACCAAAAATAGTCGCCATATCCATCAAAGTTTGAGGTTTTTCTGTACGTCCCAACTCATCACGCATGGAAATGTACTTGTCATAAGTCGCCTGCAATTGTTTTTGGAATTTAGATGCTGAGAAGTCGATGTGTTTCAACTCAGTCTCGAAAGTTGTATGACGGCAGTGGTCAGACCAGTAAGTATCCAACACCTTCAACTCTGTCTCAGTTGGCACACGCCCGATTGACTTAAAGTAGTCTTGGATAAAGAGCAAATCATCCACTTCCATAGCCATCCCTTGCTCGGCCTTGTAGCGGGCAAAGTCTTCTGCTGTATAGCTTTCAAAGAAAGTCAATTTGGGAATGGTTTTGTCTGACTCTGAAAATTCTTGCTTGGCAATCCCTGTTGTGATGTTCTTGAAACGAGAATCAACTGGATTGAGCAGGTAGTTTTTGACAGCTTCCAACTCCGTCGCATCAATATCTTTATTCACCAAGTAAAGTTGAGCAGTATTAACCGTTACATCACTCGAACCTCCTAGTAAAAGCAAGGCTTCCTG
The DNA here is from genome assembly GCA_027659245.1 of Streptococcaceae bacterium AM104-57. Taxonomy (GTDB): domain Bacteria; phylum Bacillota; class Bacilli; order Lactobacillales; family Streptococcaceae; genus Streptococcus. Next base: position 14,313 of record JAQDPW010000001.1, on the reverse strand, counting down.
TGAAGATGCTGCACGTTGGTCAAATTGACCAGGCAAACTTTCGATAGCAAAGAAAGCATACTTCTCAAGATCAGCCTTAACCGCAGCTTCATCCAAAACAGTATCGGTCACCTGCTCAGAGAAGATGTGTTTCTCTGCAGGCGCAAACAAGCCCTCTGCCAAATCAAAGACATCATAAACCTGCACTATACGAAGATCATTCAAAGTTTTCAACTGAAGATTATGCTTTAATTCTTTTACTAAAGACTGAGATTTCACACGAAAATCAGCCTTTTTTTCAACAAAAATACGTTTATCCATCAATTCTTATTCCTTTATTTCAGCTCTTGCAATGTTCCCAAACAGCCTTGAGATTGTTATTTCAATTCCTGCAACTTTTCCCAAACAATCTCATAAACATCTGTTAGTTCTCCTAATCCCCTACGGAGTGAAAAGGTCTGGGGGACCTTTTCAGCCTGAGTTCTTTTAGTTGAGAGACGAAGGTCTTCCGTTGCTAACAGATTATTTCAATTCCTGCAACTTTTCCCAAACAATCTCGTAAACGTCTGTTAGTTCTCCCAATCCTCTACGAAAAACATCCTTATCCATGTGGTTGCCATCCGCATCCCACAAACGGCAGTTATCTGGTGAAAATTCATCTGCCAAGATAATCTTGCCATCCTTATCAAAACCGAACTCTAGCTTAAAGTCAATCAACTTAAGCCCAATCTCAGCAAACCAGACCTTCAAAAGTTCATTGATTCGACGAGTTTCTTCCTTCAAGTAGGCAATCTGCTGGTCATCCGCAATCTTTAGAAATTTCACATGCTCGTCATTGATAAATGGATCATCCAAATCATCATTTTTGTAGTAAAATTCAACAATCGGAGTCTCCAAGGCGATTCCCTCATCCACACCAAAACGTTTTGAAAAAGAACCAGCAGTATAGTTGCGGAGCACGACTTCCAAAGGAATAATCTTAACCTTTTTATTGAGTTGTTCTGTATCTGAAAGCTTCTCCACAAAGTGAGTCGCCACACCAGCCGCATTTAATTTCTCAAAAATAAAAGATGAAATCTGATTATTCAACACTCCCTTACCTGCAATCTGCTCCTTCTTAACACCATTGAAAGCAGTCGCCTGGTCCTTGTAAGTTGAAATAATAAGATTTTCATCCTCAGTTGTATAGATATCTTTAGCTTTTCCCGAATAGATCAATTGTTTTGACATTTTAAAGTTCGCCTTTCGTATTACTTGAGCACATTCTACCATAAAAAACCTAAAATTACAAGAATTTAACCGAATGAATAACGGACGCGCTTCGAAAATCGTAAAGAAAAAACTGCAAGAAGAATCTTTCTCACAGTTTTAAAATCATTTAACTCTAAAAACACGAACATTACTCTTTGTTCAAAAATTGATCCAAATAATAACGTAGATAACTTTTCCTGCCCGTAATCATCTGTAGGCGACCTTCCACCCCGTACCGAAGTTTTTCAGCCTGCTCCGAAGTTAGATTCGTCTCCGCCTCAATTTTAAAGAAATTCCCTTTTTCCGTCTTGGTAGCTGTCGCATCAATACTTGTAATAGTGGAATCTAAGAAAAGTTGATTCTTGGCATCATGAGTCGTCGTATAACGAACAGAATCACCGACCTTGATTCTTGCTACATCTTTTGAACTTAGATAAGCTATGAGTTTGGCTTTCCCTTCTTTTTCCAAGGACGGATAGAGTTGGGCTAGTAAGGCGCCTTCTGCTACCATGGTAGAATCACTGGTCTCAGGATTAAGGTGAAGCACCCCATCCTCACTAGCCGTAATTTTCCCCTTGTCTAGAAGATTTCCCTGAACCTTCTTGCCTGACTCTGCCTCCAAGATTTTCTGGTCTAGAAGGGTCAATTCCTGACCAGCCTTTGCCAAGTGTTGGGATTTGAGAGACTCCAATTGACTTCTTAAGCCTGACGCATAGGCTTGCTGGGTACCTGAACCTGCATACTGGACACGGTAAGTAGCAAGACTGGATTCTAACTGAGAAAGCTGTGCTTCAACCTGCGCAACTGCTTGTGCCTTAGATTGCGAATTTTCCTCTCCCTGAGACTTATAGGACTGGTAGAGAGAGTAGGCTAGATTCTGACTGGCCAAGGAAGCACCTGTTTCAATAGCTGACTTAGCTGTCTGGTAATCGCGAATTTTAGCCTCTGTTTGACTGATGAGATTCCCGATTTCAGCTTGGGTTTGACTAGCTGCTGCATTCTGGGACGCGATGGTTTCGTTTTGTTGCGATGTACTAGCCCTAAGACTGCCTGCTTGACTGATGTAGTCGCGAAAGGTGGCTTGGTAGCCAAACTTATCCTCCTCTGGAAAGTAATCCGTCCCTTCTTGCAGGCTCTTTTGCAAATACTCCAATTGCTTTTTTTGGTCCTTGAGCATGTCCAACTGACTGGCATAAGACTCCGCTTGGACACCCTCTGCCCCTTCTTGATATTGAACCAGAAGCTCCCCCTTCTTAACCAGCTTATTTTCTTCCAAATGATTGACAAGAATACGATTGTTGCTAGTTGACTGGATATTTGTAAGGATTCGACTAGGCTCAACAGTAGCTCTAGTAGACAAACTCATCTCCTTCTCTGCAAATGTTGCAAATCCAAGCAAAAACACAAGCAGAAGGGACATGGGGACAATCACCCGACTGGAAAAATTATGGTAACGACGATTATAAAACTCCGCACTTTCTAAAAATTCTGGTTTCATCCTCTCCTCTTTCTAGCTATTGACCAAATGGGCGTAAAATCCACCCTGTGCAAGCAAATCAGCATGCTTTCCTTCTTCAACAATCTTGCCCTGATCCAAAACAACCACCTTCTCTGTCCGCTCAGCAATGGTCAAACGGTGAGCGATGAAAATCAAGGTCTTGTCTAAAGCCATGAGATTATCTACAATCCGCTTCTCTGTCAGAATATCCAAACTGCTAGTTGCCTCATCCAAAATCAAGACCGGCGCATCTGTCAAGAGAGCACGCGCCAGAGCGATTCTCTGACGTTGACCACCTGAAATCCCTGCCCCATCCGAAGTCAACTCTGTCTGGTAATTCAGGGGCATACGCTCGATATCCTCCCGAATCTCTGCCAACTCGACCGCCCGTAAGATATCCTCTTGAGTCGTCCCTTCCTTGGCTCCAAGGAGAAGATTCTCCAAAATCGTTCCGTTAAAGACATAGGGCTGTTGAGGCAGATAGTTGATATACTGACGCAGGGCTTTTTTATCAATCTGATTGAGATTGACACCACCCAGACTAATCTCTCCCTGACTTGGATCGTAAAAATTAACCATCATCTTGGCCAAGGTCGTCTTACCTGACCCTGAAATCCCCACAAAAGCCACCTTAGACCCTTGGGGAACGGTTAAATTGATATCCGACAAGACATCTCGACCATAGCCATACTTGTAGGAAACCTGCTTGAAGGTCATCTCTCCCTTCATAAAGCTCAGATCCTCAACTGTTTTCTTCTCCTCAAACTCAGAAGCTACCAGATAAACCTCATTCAGACGGTTATTGGCAACCTGCGCTGTCTGAAGCTTGGTTTGCAGATTGATGATATTTTCCAAAGGATTGGTAAAGTAAACAAGCAAGGTATTATAGGTAATCAACTGCCCCAAACTCATCTTGCCATCCATGACCAGAACAGCTCCCATCCAGAGAATGCCGACATTGAGCAAGAGATGGGCAACCTTTTTCAGAGCCTTTTGCTGACTCTCTGCTCGACTATAGGTAAAGGATTTTTTCAGATAATCTACAAATTCCTTGTCAATTTTTTGGTAACGCTGACTTTCACTGGTCAAAGACTTGATAGTCTCAATACCGTTGATGTCCTCGATGATAGAAGAAGACAGAACCGCATTGGCTTCCATGGTATCCCGATTCATCTTTTCAAACGGCTTCATAAAAGCAAAGATAATCACTGTATAGATAGGAAGTGCCAATAAAGTCATGAAAAAGAGATTGGTATTTTGTGAAAATAAAACAAGGGAAATAATGACAACCGTTGACACATCTAGGAAAATCGAAAGGATGGTCGAAGCCAGCGCATCAATAATACTATTGGCATCTGTAAAACGAGACACGATTTCCCCTGTCCGTCGTGTTGCAAAAAAGGACATGGGCAAATGAAAAACATGCTTGATATAAGACAAAATCACATCAATGGACAAGCGTTGCCCCAAAACAAGTAAGAGATACTCCTGAGCGTAAGACAAGATCTGCTGGAGAATATAGACGATGACCAGCCCAATAGAAATAATCCCAAGCGTTGAACGCATCTGATCTGGCACATAGGTATCAATGATAGACTGCAGATAATAAGAACCAACAATGTTAATCAAGGTTACCAAGAGTGTTGCCAAAACGATATTGGCAATCAAGCCACGCTGCTTCACTAATATAGGGATAAAAGAGAGCAGGCCATTCTTTTGATCCTTATGAGGCTTGTAGTCTGGACTAGGTGCCATAAAAAGAGTCACTCCTGTCCATTCTTCCGCAAAACGCTCACGTGGCAGTTGGGTCAATTTCACCCCAGGATCTGGGTCGGCAATATGAATGCTGTCCTTGTCCTGCCCAGTCACCACATAGTAGTGGAGCAATTTCCCTTCCTTAAGCACATGAGCAACAAAAGGAAAAGTCAAATCTGGCAAGTCAAAAAGCGTCATATCCGCCTTAATTGCTCGCGTCTCAAAACCAATCTCCTCTGCCACCTTGACCAAGCCCAAGGCCGTCGTCCCATCCATGGTCGTCTTTGCCAATTCTCGTAAGTGAGCCAAAGAATAATAGCTACCATAGTAGCCAAAAACCATGGCTAATGAAGCTACACCGCAGTCCATCTGATCCACCTGCGGACGATAGTGACGTTTCCCAAATTTCATCTTCATCTCCTTTTTCCTAATACTCAATGAAAATCAAAGAGCAAACTAGGAAACTAGCCGCAGGCTGCTCAAAACACTGTTTTGAGGTTGTAGATAAGACTGACGAAGTCAGTCACATATATACGGTGGCGACGTTGACGTGGTTTGAATTTGATTTTCGAAGAGTATAAACTCATCTGATAACAACTATCTTACCCCAATCCCCAAACAAAAACTAGACTTCCTCCCCAAATGCGCCTATCTACCTCCCAAATGCACTTTTGGGATAAAAAAATAGGCAGAACAAACGTCCTACCTACTAAAAATATGGTATGAAAGGAAATTGATTTTTTACTGTCACCCTAGGCAAGCTTGGAACAAATAAATCATTGATAGTAACATTTACGACATCCTATATATTACTTCAATTACTAATGTCCCTGCTATTTCTGAGCCACCTCTGGTATGATCTATTCCTAGTCAGAATAGATAACACCGTTCTAATTTACGATTCATAGTTACTCCTTTTTTGATTCGTTACTACAAGACTCCTATTTACCCATAGATTGTCTACTACTTCAAATTTATCCATTCTTTTTTCTTTACTTCTATATAAAAGAATGAATACCATCATAAATAATGCAATCGTTGGTATATTGAAACTATCAAACCAAGTAGGTAAAGATACTTTATTTATGTCAGCTACTAATCTGATGATGATATAAGACATTGAACTAAGTAATACCATGATTTCAGACCAAACTTTCAGTATTGATTTAACGAATTTCATATCAAACTCCGATGTGATGCATTCTTAGATTCTACCCTAACCATTTTCAGTGCAAACTAAAAAGTCATTCTTAGCTACTTACTCTACTTGCTTTTTATTGACCTTATATCCTAGATAAAAGAGCCCAAATAAAACAGGGTAAATTTCTGGATAAAATAGGGTATTGATTGGATTTTTCAAAATCAAATACGTTGCGATGTAGATAATGAGTGATACGGTAAAATAACCCTCAGCAAAACCTAATAAAAATGTTTTCATAAGAAACTCCTAATTACCTGACAAGAATGTCGGAAAAACGCTACCATTCATATACACAAAATCCTTTTGATTCATGTTCTTCATTTATAGTTTTGATTATTTTTTGACAAATCTTTGCGAAAAATACCAAAATATGCTGAGAAAAGCAAACCAACCAAAGTCCATTGCCAATTAAAGGATGCTAACGAACCTGTACGAATCACATGAAGCGCGACATTAAGAGTTATTCCCAATAAAGGAAATATAGTGGCTAGTTTAGGTAACAATGTATTAAGATTAAGGTTGCGATTATTCGTTATCTAACGCCCACGACGAGCCAAATCTGAACCAAATGTGTAACCAGCCCCAAATGCGCCAAATGCAATAGCACTTAGGCCAAATATAATCGAAATAGGTTCAATTCCTCCTTCAATTACTTGCAAATCTTTCTCATCAACTACTTGAAATTTATCCATTCTTTTCTCCTTTACTTCTATATAATAAAATGAATACCATTAAAAACAATGAAATTGTTGGTATATTAAAATCATCAAACCATGTAGGTAAGGGTAGCTTATTCACATCAGCTACCAACCTGATAATTGTATAAGATATTGAACTAAGTAATACCATAAGCTCAGGCCAAATCTTCAACATTAATTTAACAAATTTCATATATATCTACAAAATTATGGTCGATTAGCATAATATCCTGCAGCTATGCCCGCACCTGCTGAAACTGTAGCAAGCGCAGCTACACCTCCAATTAATTTCCAACCAATAACTACACCACCAATAATAATTGGTGCAATCCCCCCATCTACATTCACCAACTCTTCTTCTGTAAGAGCTACAAAGTTCTGTTCCATTTTGTCAAAATTTGTCATCTTTTTCTCCTCTTGTTCTATTTTTTCTAAATCTTATCTTCTAAAAAATGGGGTTCCAATAAATACACCGCGTAACAATAGACCTGTAATTAGACCCCGTTGATAACTTTCCTTGCTACCACCCACCAGCAAGGCTAAGTCGCTTTCCTTTAATACTTCAATAGTATACTTGTCATTCATTTCATTCATCGCTTATCCTCCTAAAAACCTAAACCTCTACGAAATCCAAGGCACCAATCTGCAAGGGTCTTCGCCCAATTTTCTCCACCTTGAATATCGGTCAATTCTTCCGAAGTTAGCTCAACAAATCCATAGTAATGTTCTTTCATTATTTTATTCCTTTCTTTTTTCCTCTCACTTATTTATTCGAAAATGTACAACGAAATTAAATTTTATTTAAAAAATAATTTAATGAACCACGGATACAAGATTGGTAGATACATAAACCAGACTCCTTTCTTTTTCCTCTTACTTATTTATTCGAAAAAGAATTCGAAAATGTACAATGAAATTAAATTTTATTTAAAAAATAATTTAATGTACCATGAATAGAAAATTGGTAGATACATGAAGCAATCTCCTTTCTTTTCCTCTTACTTATTTATTCGAAAAAAAATTTCGAAAATGTACAACTAAATTAAATTTATTTAAAAAATAACTCAGTGAACCATGGGTAGAACATTGATATAAACATAAACCAGACTCCTTTCCTTTTCTTCTCACTTGTCTATTCGAGAAATAATTTTAAAATAAATAGTTAAATCAAATTTATTTTAAAAACCACTTAATTAACCATGGATATAAGCTTGGCATAAACATGAAGCAATCTCCTTTCCTTTTCTTCTCACTTATCTATTCGATAAACAATTTTAAAATAAAAAACTAAGTCAAATTTATTTTAAAAACCACTTGATCAACCACGGATAAAGACCTGTCACATACATCAACAATCCTCCTTTTTTCTTCTCATCTCTTTATTCGTAAACTCAACTGTAAAATTTCAACATTTTATCTGTTTTCGAGAAACAAAAAAACAACATGACTTGCATGTTGCTTTATGTTAGATTTTATCTTTAATGACCTTTAATACATCCGCCACACTTTGCAGTTGATCAATTTCCTCATCACTGATTTCGATATTAAATTCATCTTCCAGTGTCAAGATAAACTCCATCAAGTCAACGGAGTCCGCATCCAAATCGTCTTTCAGACTCAAGGATTCTGTCACGACAAAGTCCTCTCCCTGTCGCTCTTGGATAATGGTCACAATACGGTTAAAAATTTCTTTTTCTGTCATCTCTTTTATTCTCCTGAAAATTCACGCGCAGTCTGGGCAACTACGTCTGTTTCTAGCATAGTACGAATCTGACGAATCGTACTGTACACAGCCTTGGCATCACTTGATCCATGAGTCTTGACAACCGGCGCCTTGACACCAAACAAGACTGCACCTCCAACGTCAGAATAGTTGAGTTGCTTTTTCAAACCTCTAAGACTATCCTTAAGAAGAAGAGCACCTAATTTAGCTCGCAAACCGCCACCTGTGATAGCATTTTTTAGTAAGCCCATGATTCCCATGGCTGTACCTTCAATGGATTTGAGCACAGCGTTTCCCGTGAAACCATCTGCCACAACAACATCCGCAACGCCATTCATCAAATCACGCGCTTCCACGTTTCCGATAAAGTTTAAACTTTCATCAGCCACCAGTAATTCATAGGTTTCCTTACGAAGCGGGTCGCCCTTGCTACTCTCTGTTCCGTTATTGAGCAAGCCGACGCGTGGTTGCGCAATTTCACGGACATTTTTAGCATAGAAAGAACCTAGAACTGCATATTGATGGAGGTGCTGGGCTGTATTTTCTGCATTAGCACCGAGGTCTAGCATGTCAAAACCTCTCCCATCTACAGTCGGCAATGTTGACATAAGTCCAGGTCGATCGATGTTCTTGATACGACCCACGATGAAGAATCCAGCAGCCAACAAAGCGCCTGTATTCCCAGCTGAGAGAACAGCGTCTGCTTCGCCTTCTTTGACAGCCTTGGCCGCCAAGACCATACTGGCATTTTTCTTCTTACGGATAGCTTTTGTAGGCTCATCATCAGAATTTATTTTTTCATCTGTATGGATAATGCTGATGCGATCTGTAGCTGTTAGATATTGCTTAATTTTACTTTCATCTCCGTAAAGTTGAATCTCAATATCTGAAAAGTCAGCAAGAGCTTGATTGACTCCCTCTACAATAGCTTGAGGTGCGTAATCGCCACCCATTGCATCTACTGCGATTTTTTTCATTTGTCTTCCTCTTTTAGTAATTGTCCCCAATCGGCTAGGGAATCAATAAATTTCTTTGATTTTAGGTGAATCCCGACGTACTCTTCGTAAATCTGGTCCATAAACTTGCGCAAGTCTTGCTTAATTTCTGACTTGAGCGAAATAGTCTCCAGAGTATCAAAATCAATGGCTTGAAATTGATTGAGTAGATAAGGGATATTGGGATTCAGATGACATCGTTTCTCATCCTCATGATAATGCTCTGGGCAAAGACAGGCTCCATATTTGAAAGAAAAGTCAAAAGCCTGGCCAACCCGATGGCAAAAGACACACTCATTAAAATTAAGACCAATCCCAAACCGTGTCAAAATCTGAATTTCAAAAATATTAGTCAAGATCTGATAATCTAAGCCCTCTTCCATCAGCTCTAATGTCTTCTGCAAAAAAGCAAATAAGGGAGCATCCTGCTGATTATCCTGCAAACTCGCATCAGCCAAGGCCGCAACATAAGTCGCATAAGCCATGACAAAGAGATCGCTATTAATCTTGGGAAAAGTCATCACCTCATGATAGTCCTCAATGTAACTGAGCCCATCATCATTGATGCGCAAGAGAAAACGAGCTAGCACCAAGGGCTGAATAACAGGAGCCAGTTTTGATTGACCAGCGTGTTTAACGAAAAACATGCGCTTGCCTGCCTGCTCTGTAAAAATCTTGACTAGCTTGTCATCCTCCCGAAAATTGCGATTGTAGAGCACCAAGCCTTGACTCGTGATAGACTGAATCATGCTTCTCTCATATACTCCTCAAGTCGTTTCATGGCTTCTTTGATAGCCTCCATGCTAGCCGCATAAGACAGACGCACATAACCTTCCCCGTAACGCCCAAAGGCTGCACCAGGGATAAAGGCAACAGCCTTCTTGTGGGCAAAATCCTTCAGAAAAGCAAAGGAATCTTGATTGTAGCCTGTTGGAATCTTAGCAAAGATATAAAAAGCACCATCTGGTTTGATAATCTCAAAACCAAGGTCAGTCATCTTCTCGATAATGTAGTCCCGACGTTGGATATACTCCTTCTTCATCGGCTCTGCATCGTTCTTACCAGCCGTCAGGGCTTCCACCGCAGCATGTTGAGCCATGGTATTTGCGGCAGTGACCAAGTACTGATGACTCTTGATTAACTGGGCTGTAAAGGCTGCAGGAGCGAAAATCAGACCCAAACGCCAACCGGTCATAGCATGCGATTTAGACAAACCATTGATAATAATAGCCTGATCTCTCAACATGATTCCCAGAGACACATGGGCTTCGCCTGTGTAGGTCAATTCTGAGTAAACCTCATCACAGACAACAAAAATTTCATACTTGCGTAAAACAGCTGCCAAGGCCTCCAACTGCTCTCGACTATAGGTAATTCCTGTCGGATTAGCCGGATAGTTAAGAATAACCGCCTTGAGCTTGTCCCCCTGCTCGAGAATAGCTTTCTCTAGCATTTCTGGTGTCAAGACAAACCCATTTTCAGTTGTGTCAATCTCGACAATCTCTGCCCCAACTAGATTGACAATTGGTTCATAACCCGGATAAGCAGGAGCTGGCAAGAGCACCTTGTCCCCCTCTTCCAAAATAGCCGTCAAAGTAGCAGATAAAGCCTCTGTCGCCCCAATTGTAACTAAGATTTCATTTTCAGGAGCATAGTCCAGTTGATACTTTTCCTTAACAAAATCACTGGCCGCCTGACGTAGAGTTAGCAGACCACTCATCCCTGTATAGTAGGATTGGTTCTGATCAATCGCTCGCTTGGCCGCCTCCTTGACATGATCTGGCGTTGTAAAATCAGGTTCCCCCAAGGTCAAACGCAAGACCCCAGGAATCTCCGAAATAGCCTGGTCAAACTGACGAATCAACGAAACTTGAATCTTATCTAACTGTTTATTAAAGCGCTTAGTTAAATCCATAGATACCTCCTACTGTAAAAACGTATCTCTATTATACTACAAAAGCCCCCCGACCGCAAAATCACACTAGCATAAGCAACTTATGTATGTTCATTTAAATTCATTACAACACTATGTTTTTAGAATACTCAATGAAAATCTCATGAAACTAAGAATCGAGGTGAAAGCATAACTAAAGTTAGGTAAGCCGAATATGACAACGTATTAGGAGATTTTCGACGAGTATTGAGTTTTTGCTAATCTTCGTTACAGTTATTCTAGCACCATTATTGATTACTAGATCGGTAATGTCATTTCTGAGTGGATAGTCAGAAAGTGGTTAGATAAGCACGACAAAAAAATACCAGAGGTGGAGCTCTAGTATCTTTGTTTTTGCCAAGACTTCGTTACAGTTCTTGTAAGATTATTATCACATGATTAGCGCTCCTTGTCAAATAATTGTTAGCTCCACTTTCTATTTTACTTTTCCTCTTTACAGGTCTATAATGGTAACAGATTCTATTTGGAGGTTTTTATGTCATTTCTATCAAAAAATTGGGCAGGACTTTTGGTCTGTCTTATCATATCTATCATTTCTTGGATTTTAGGAAGCTTCATGCCGGTTGTAGGAGCACCAGTTTTTGCCATCTTTATTGGAATGGTTCTCCACCCTTTTCTCTTTCCCTACAAACAACTGGATGCGGGATTGACCTTTAGTTCTAAAAAATTGCTCCAGTATGCCGTTATCTTGCTTGGGTTTGGACTCAATATCTCTCAAGTTTTTGCAGTAGGAAAATCTTCCCTTCCTGTCATTCTATCTACCATTTCTATAGCCTTGATTGTAGCTTATCTTTTCCAACGATTTTTTGATTTAGATACAAAGCTAGCTACCTTGATCGGTGTTGGTTCCTCTATCTGTGGAGGTTCTGCCATTGCAGCGACCGCTCCTGTCATCCATGCCAAGGAAAAAGAAGTCGCTCAAGCCATTTCCGTTATCTTTTTCTTCAATGTCTTGGCCGCACTTATCTTTCCAACTCTAGGAACCTGGCTTCACCTATCAAACGAGGGCTTTTCTCTCTTTGCAGGGACTGCGGTCAATGACACTTCCTCTGTAACCGCCACAGCCAGCGCTTGGGACAGTCTCTACCAGACCAATACCCTCGAATCCGCAACCATTGTCAAACTCACACGTACTCTGGCTATTATCCCCATCACTCTCTTTCTCTCCTACTGGCAAAGTCGTGAACAAAAAAATAAGCAAGGACTGCAACTAAAAAAAGTCTTCCCGCTTTTTATCCTTTACTTTATCCTCGCATCTCTCCTAACCACCGTCCTTACTTCCTTCGGTGTCAGCAGTAGCTTCTTTGCACCTCTCAAACAACTGTCTAAATTCCTCATCATCATGGCCATGAGCGCTATCGGTCTCAAAACCAACCTCATTGCTATGATTAAGTCCAGCGGTAAATCCATTCTTCTCGGAGCCATCTGCTGGATTGCCATCATCCTCACCAGTCTCGGTATGCAAACGCTCATCGGTATTTTCTAAGACAAAAGGTAGCCCGCAAGCTACCTTTTTATTTTTCAAGAATTAAACGTGTATGTTCTCTCTTGATGCAACGATTCATCACAATATCATCGCAACCTCCAGCACGCAAGATTTCTTCCGCTTCTAGACTTTCAAGTCCTAGTTGCGCCCAGAAAATCTTGGCATCTGCCTTGAGAAAATCACGCGCCACATCAGGTAGAAACTCACTACGACGATAGACATTGACGATATCTACAGGAAAAGGAATCTCAGCTAGACTGGCATAAGCCTTTTCTCCCAAGATTTCACCACCTGCAGCCTTAGGGTTTACTGGTATGATTTTATAGCCACGAGCCTGCATTTCCTTTGTCACTCGATTGCTAGTTGTCTCCTCACGGTCAGACAAGCCCACTACTGCTAGAGTTTTACTGCTTGCTAGATACTGACGAATCACGCCATCACTTGGATTGATAAATTCTTGAGTCATAAAAATCCTCCTTTTTCATCAGTATAGCATATTTTGAAAGGGTTTGCAGAATTCTGCTACCAAAAAACTCCCAACAAGATCTATCACTTTGTTAGGAGTTTTGTTTTATTTAACGAATGAATTAGATTTTTTTCTCAATACTAAATAATGGAGATAAAGGACGTTTTTCGTGGATACGGATGATAGCATCTGCCAAGAGATGAGCGATAGAGATTTGCTCAATCTTATCAATCAATCTCTCTTCTGGTAGGTAGATAGTATCCAAAACAACCAATTTTTTAATAGCTGATTTTTGGATATTATCCATAGCAGGCCCTGAAAGAACTGGGTGCGTACAGCTTGCATATACCTCAACTGCTCCTGCTTCAGCCAAAGCATCAGCAGCATGGCAAATAGTTCCAGCTGTATCGATCATATCGTCAATCAAGATACAAGTCTTGCCTTCTACCTTACCAATGATGTTCATCACTTCACTGGTATTCATCTTGTCCACGCTACGACGTTTGTCAATAATGGCAATCGGAGTTTTCAAAAACTCTGCCAATTTACGAGCACGAGTCACCCCACCATGGTCTGGACTGACAACCACATAGTCAGAACCAACCATGCCACGACGCTCAAAGTAGTCTGCAATTAAAGGAGCACCCATCAAGTGATCGACAGGAATATCAAAAAATCCCTGAATCTGTGCAGCATGCAAATCAATCGTCAACAAACGATCCACTCCAGCCACTTCTAGCATATTTGCCACAAGTTTTGAAGTGATTGGCTCACGCGCTCTCGCTTTTCTATCCTGACGTGCATAGCCATAGTAAGGCATAACAACGTTGACAGATTCTGCACTGGCACGTTTCAAAGCATCTACCATAATCAAAATTTCTAGCAGATTGTCATTTACAGGTGAGCTAGTTGATTGTAGGATAAAGACGTGTTTCCCACGGATCGATTCTTCGATATTAACTTGAATTTCTCCATCTGAAAATTGACGTACAGTCGATTTTCCCAACTCTATCCCAATCTCTTGCGCCACACGCTCTGCCAATTCTCTATTTGAAGAAAGGGCAAACAGCTTTAAATCAGAAAAAGACATGATTTCCTCCAGTATTTATGTATCGCTTGTGTTTTTTCACAACATTTTTCCAACTACCATTGTAGCGCTTTTTTCTTGATTTTTCAATAAAAAATAAGACAAGAGTAGACATTTATCCCCTTGCCTTGTGCTCATTTATATTCCTTATATTCAAGCTGATACTAGACTAAAATCAAAAAACATCTTATAATAGTAGTTATGAAACTTACAAACGAAG